>CAJTLU010000005.1 GCA_910577175.1 uncultured Lachnospiraceae bacterium
CAATCAAAAAATATTAAGTTTACAAATTCAGTTTGAAAGAGTGACAAATACCAATTTGTTAAGGAAGGTAAAACGATGGATAAAGCGTGGGAAAAATTATATGAAGAAGCAATGAGCGTTTTGAACCCCCATGATGTTTCAAATAAAATGTGGGTAGGAAGTGTGGCATCTGCCGTACTCACAAAAAAAGGTAATATTTACAAGGGTATATGCATTGACACAGATGGCTCTATAGGAATGTGTGCTGAAAGAAATGCTTTATCAACAATGCTTACATATGGCGAAAGTGAGATTAAAAAAGTGGTTTCAGTATATAAAGATGGAAATATCATTCCGTCTTGCGGTATTTGCAGAGAATTTATGATGCATTTAGGCGGAGATGTGGAAAATATTGAAATTCTACTGGATAAAGAAGGACGGACAATTAAATTGATTGATTTGCTGCCCGAATATCCACGACATAAATAAACTTCGTTTTGTCGACCAGTAAAATTAAATTTATGGAAGTCTAAGGAGTTGTCTATGACGATTGATGATTTATATATTGTTAATTACTGTCACCCTAGTTGCACGCCTTTGCTGAACATCATGCGCTTGCCAAAAGACGAGGCGTTTGCGCTGGCATATAAAATGGCTGGACAGAACAAGGATACTACTGCGTTCTACAGATTTGCAGATTTTGAGAATTATTATCCAAGGCGCTTGCAAACGGACAAGCTATTATACGCACGATTTGTAGAACTCGGCGGTAAACCTTTGCAGGAACACCCTCTTTCGTTTGTTCTACAAGGAAGTGCTTATCTGAACGATTGGTTTGATAATGGAATTGTTACAAAAATACCGCTAAATAGTATTTCTTCTAACCATATTAGTTTTACATATGGTGATAGTATGGCTTCCCTTAAAAAGCATAGTGGGTTTACTATGCTTACAAAGGATATGCTTTTAAAGGTGATGTATGATTATAATGGTACTACAGAGGAATTTATGACCAATATTCAAAAACAATATCATTATATAGAAGTGCAGGTTTGGGATGACGAATGCGTAAGAACATGAATAATTTGATATTAATAACTCCAACAAAAGAGCATGAATCGCAAGTAATGGAATTCCGTGAAGAAATGCTGAAAAACGGCGAGGGTTTTTATGGGTGTTCTGGTTTAAATAGTGTGTCTAGCTATGATGATTGGCTAGACTTTGAGGGGAGATTTAAATGTCTTGGTTGGAGTCCGTCTGCTATATATCTTGGTATTCGTATTTCCGATGGTAAACTTATTGGAATGATAGATTTGAGACACGAACTTTCTGGCTTTTTGCTGAAATATAACGGTCAAATTGGCTACAGTGTCCGACCATCAGAGCGCAAAAAAGGTTATGCCTGTCAGATGTTGTTTCTTGTACTAAAAAAGGCTGAAAATTTTGGTTATAAAAAAGTTCTTGTGTGTTGCAACAAAGCAAATGTTCAATCCGCCAGAGTGATACAAAAGTGCGGTGGTGCGCTTGAAAATGAAGTGGTTCACGAGTTCAGTCCTCCCAACAGACATGACATTATACAACGGTACTGGATTGAAACAGATTGTAATTCTTGAAAATTTGATACCATTACAAATCCCGATTTGTTGATTAGAGTGGTAGAGAACAACGAATTGATATTTTCCCTGTTAATGTTCTTATTACATGGTGCTAGCACCATGTAATAAGGGGAGTTAAGGAGAAAATCAAAAAAGTCAAGTTTACCTTTTTCTACACATTCCCTCACTGCCTCTTCTCCAAGAGGCGCTATTTTTTCCCCTGTGTTCACCCATTCCACGCCAAGCGTCTGCACATAATCCTCCACGGTTTGAAAATAAAGGCGATCCGTCTCCAATTCCAGAGCAGGAGCCCCGGTAATACACAGGGTATCCATCCAGAAGTCAAAAAAATACATCCTTTCTAGCACAGGACAGTCTTCTATGATGAGCGTCCCGATATGCCCTTCCTTCCCGGAAACCTTTACCAACGACGGGCAATTCCGGAGCACTACCTTTTCCGCGCAGCTGATATCCAGTTCTTTCAGGTCCGGGAAGTATTCAAAGCCGTCCAGACACTCCTCCTCAAACTCATGCTCATAATATTCAATACCGGAATTCTGTCCGTTCCGGATACGAAAGATAGCCATCCTAAAAGAGCGTGGCGGCTTTTCCATTCCCATCCATTCCAGACCGAAAAAATGAAAGGAGAGTTTGACAAATGGCAAAGACCAAAATTGAGAAAATCGCAAGCATTGAGGAAGAAATCAAGCATCAAGTCTATGATAGGGGAACAGCTTGACATTCAGCATAAACTGAAACCCATTGAACGGCGATTAGGCACTCTGAAAAAGCACATCGAGCAAGCCGACATTTATTTCAAGTACAAGGGGAAAAAGCCGCTGACCGAGGCCGAGCAAATCCGCAGGAGCGTTTACAATATCTTGCGGCAGGAACAGCGGGAGCAGCAGCCCCGCAGGGCGCAGGATATGGAGCGGTAACAGGCAGGGCGGTGGGATAGTTAATGCCTATTACCGCCACACTATTTTAGTGTTTTGTTTGCCCGATAGGCTTGAGGCTTGATAATAGTACCAAATCACATGATATAATCCATCCAATTTGCAGAAATCATACTCGATAACTGTTGAACGGTATCTTTTAGTTCTTCCGGTGTTCTTTCATAAATGTCAATCAGCGTGTCCAACACCCCTAAAGCACGTCCCTCATTAAACTGCTCTTTTTCCAGTTCGCGCGGTCTGATATGCTCACGATATTTATTCTGTGCAAAAATGATATATGGCAGTCCTTCCGCATAACGTTCGGCTATCCACATTCCAACGCCATATACCGCAGCCTGATTCATACAGGCAAAATATTTATCGCTAAAATATACAGTTGGACGCACCTGAAAGATTTCTTGCTCCCCATCCTCCCGCAGTTGCCGCTTCACCATAAGTGAGAGCAATTTCTCCACGCTCATAGCGTTCATATACGGCAGAATATATCGCTCTAATGCGAGCACCACATCCTTCCACACTTCTTCAAAATGTTCTGTTTTGTAATAATAAGGCCCGTTCTGTGGAATAGTCACATTCCACCAGAGATTTGTTTCAATTGGTTCCTGCTTTTTCATGACACGCCACAATGAGCCATTGACCAAATCCACATACGCACTCTCAAAGGGAGCTTTTCTATAATAGATATGAAAACACGGTGACAAATGTGTACCGTCTGTCCGCAAACTGACTTCATCAATAAATTCATCTCTGATGCGCATTAGACAGTTACTGCTTTTGGGATACGGTTGAAATCCTAATGGTTTGAGCAATTCCCTCAAGCGTTTCCGCACCAACTTGACGGCTTCCTTTTTAGTTATATTAGTTTCGTCCATGATATATCATTCCTCACAAATTCCGATTGTTGGTTAGAAGTATAGCACATCTCCCCGCTGAAAACAATCCCCGCCATATGTCCGTTCCATTTTAACGGCAAAACCGTCTGCACTGCGGCGGCTGACGGTAGGTTTTGCGGTGGCTCTGCCCCCGCGCCCCCGGCCTTTCCCAAAGAACAGGATAAGGGCAAATGTTTTATACTACCCACCCCCGAAAAGGGCTTTTAACTGTCCACGGGGCTTTTCCCGCATGATTTTTCCCATCCCTTGAAAAGTTCCTCTTGACAAAAAGCCTAATGTCCTTTTCACATACTTTCCCATGTTCATTTTCTCCTTTTCTGTTCTTTTTATCGTACACCCGCATCATTTAACAGGATACACCCACGATACAGACAAGCATTTTATAACAATAATTCAAATAAAGAACTACGGCGGCAGATAAGCACCTGGCGCCGGACAATTCTCAAAAATATCGGTATAAATCAAAACTCCACCCATCTCTCAGACTCCCGGCTTTGTGTCCTTACGTTTCCATAAGTCTGCCTTACCACCAATTTACCAAAAAATTACTATTAAGTTAATTTAATCATGCCGTTCTACCCACGTCAACAAAATTTTTCTTGCCTGAGTTTCCACATTGACCGTTCCAATAGATAGTGCTAAAATAATAAGAAGCTATAAAAAACAACGTTTGTACCGTTATTTCCGCTTGCCCTGTGGCTTGCGGAATAGAAAGGATTTCTATGTGGATTGCGAAGGATTGGAAGGAATACGAGGTATTGGATGCCTCCGGCGGAGAAAAGCTGGAGCGCTGGGGCAGCTACATTTTACTGCGCCCTGACCCACAGGTGCTTTGGAATACAGAAAAGTCCGCGCCGGAATGGAACACTTTAAACGCACATTACCACCGCAGCAACAAAGGCGGCGGGGAATGGGAGTTTTTTGATCTGCCGCAGAACTGGCTGCTGCATTACAAGGAGCTTACCTTCCGCTTGCAGCCCTTTGCCTTTAAGCACACCGGCGTCTTCCCGGAACAGGCAGTAAACTGGGACTGGTTCGGCGACAAAATCCGCGCTGCTAAAAAGGCGCAGCCGGAGCGTGAAATTAAAGTGTTAAACTTATTTGCCTATACCGGAGGCGCTACCCTTGCCGCCGCTTCGGCAGGCGCTGCGGTTACCCATGTAGACGCTTCCAAGGGCATGGTGACATGGGCGAAAGAAAATGCGGCACTCTCCGGGCTTGCCGACGCGCCAATCCGCTATATTGTCGACGACTGCTTAAAGTTTGTGGAACGGGAAATCCGCCGCGGAAACCGCTATGATGCGGTGATTATGGACCCGCCGTCCTACGGACGCGGTCCGAAGGGAGAAATCTGGAAAATCGAGGAACAAATTCATTCCCTTGTACAGCTTACGACACAGGTATTAAAAGAAGAGCCGCTGTTTTTCCTGTTAAATTCCTATACGACCGGCTTACAGCCCGCTCTTCTCTCCTATCTGCTCGGTACGGAGCTGCGCCGCTTCCACGGCTCTATCACATCCTCCGAAATCGGTCTGCCGGTACGGGAAAGCGGTCTGATTCTTCCATGCGGCGCTTCGGGACGCTTTGAAGCAGATACGCTGTAATATCTGTACTATATTGTAATATGTATTCAAAAAGGTAACTATGACGGCAGAGGCATGTGCCACATTCTGCTGTATGAATTGGAGGATTGTCATGAAAAAAACTGCTTATCAATTAGATATGACGACTGGGGCGCTGCTTCCGAAGATGCTCCGGTTTGCCCTGCCGCTCATGGCGTCCAGCCTGCTGCAGCTTCTGTTTAACGCTGCGGATATTGCTGTCGTCGGAAAGTTTGCGGGAGATAACTCCCTTGCCGCAGTCGGCTCGACTGCCTCCCTGATTAACCTGATGACCAACCTCTTTCTGGGGCTTTCCATCGGCGCTAACGTGCTTTCCGCCAAGTATACCGGCGCAGGGGACCAATCGCGTACCTCAAAGGTAGTACATACCTCGATTACTGTAAGCTTAATCAGCGGCTTGTTTTTAACGGTCGTCGGTATTATGTTTGCCCCGCAGATTCTGGTTCTGATGAAATCCCCGGACAGCGTCATTAATCTCGCCTCGCTGTATCTGCGCGTATATTTTCTTGGCATGCCTGCCATGATGCTTTATAACTTCGGCAGCTCCCTGCTCCGCTCCAAGGGCGACACGAAACGGCCGCTCTATTATCTTTCTGCCGCCGGACTGCTGAATGTCATGTTAAACCTTTTATTCGTTATCGTATTTCATATGGACGTTGCCGGCGTCGCCCTTGCCACCATTCTCTCCCAGTATCTTTCCGCGGCAATGATTTTCCGCTGCCTGATGAAGGAGAACGATGCCTTCCGGCTGGTACTGCGCCGTCTTGGCATCGACCGTCCAACCCTCTGGATGCTCATAAAAATCGGCGTCCCGGCAGGGTTCCAGGGCGTCGTATTCTCGCTTTCCAACGTCGTAATCCAGTCATCCATCAACACGCTTGGCGATACCATGATTGCGGGCAGCTCGGCAGCCGCCAATATCGAGGGCTTTGTCTGGGTATCCATGAACTGCTTCCATCAGGCGGCGCTCACCTTTACAAGCCAGAACATCGGAGCGGGAAAGTATTCCCGCATCAATAAAATCTTTATCTGCTCCCAGCTCTGCGCCATTACGGCAGGTCTGCTGTTTGGAAACCTTGCCGTTTTCTTCGGTCCGACATTGCTTAGCATCTATTCGAATACAGAGCCCTCCATTGCCGCCGGTATGGTACGCCTTGGCATTATCTGCCGCATCTATTTCCTCTGCGGCATGATGGACGCCATTGTCGGCTCCATCCGCGGTATGGGCTACGGGGTTACGCCGACCATCGTCTCTATGCTTGGCGCCTGTGGGCTCCGTATCCTCTGGATTGCGACAATCTTCCGGCTTCCACAATACCACACGCCGGAGGCACTGTTTTTCTCCTATCCGGTCTCCTGGACAATTACGTTTCTTGCGCATCTGCTATGCTTTCTGATAATGCGCAGGAAGTTTCCGAAGCAGGATATGACAGCGCAGACAGCACTATAGCCTCTGCTGCTATTCCGGTCTGTACAGAAAGCTGCGCGGGCTTTTCGCACAGCAAAAGCTTCTCCCGTCTGACAAGATGCTTGATATACCATTCCAGCTTTGATGCCGCAGAACGGTTTTCCACACGCCAGAGTGCCGCTACTTCCTCCGGCGTGTGGTTTTTTGTGTACTTTGCGCCCTTTTTTCCGCCGCCCACATGCTCTGCAAACCTCCGCGCCACATCGGTCGTAATTCCGGTATATAAAGAACCTCCTGCACAACGGAGAATATAAACATAATAACCGTTTCCACGCATTTCTTTTCCTGTACCCAGACGAAACGTCAGCCCTTGTATGCTACTACTTCGATTTCAAACAAGGCCCCCTTTGGCAATGCCCCTGCCTGCACACAGGAACGCGCCGGAGTCTCGCCGGTAAAATACGTTGCATAGATTTCATTGATTTTCGCAAAATCTCCGATATCCGCCAAAAATACGGTAGTTTTAATCACATCGGCAAGCGTACAGCCTGCTGCTGCCAGCACCGCCTGAATGTTCTGCAGCGCCTGCTCTGCCTGTGCCTCCACGCCCTCTGCGAGTACACCGGTTGCCGGGATAAGTCCAATCTGCCCCGAGGTGTAAACGAAGTCTCCTGCTTCCACTGCATGAACATATGGTCCTACGGCTGCCGGTGCATTTTCTGCATGAATTGTCTTTCTCATCTGATTTCTTCCTTTCCTGTTTTGTTTGTTTTTGTTACTTCTCGTTACCTATTTCTTCTCGTCACTTTGTATTGCCTGTTTTCTTTTGTTTTTTCTATTGGTTTTTGTTACTTTTTATTTAAACTCCTCCCGGTGTTCCTCAAAAAAACGGTGGTACAGCTGCACATTCTTTAGTTGTGTCCACTTTTTTGGCCGGACCGGAAGTGTGTCCAAATCATAAATCTTTGCGCCTTTCATTGCCAACAGGAACGGCGAATGCGTGGAAATCACGAACTGGCAGTTTAAGCTTCCCGCCGCGTTTCCGATAAACTCCACCAGCTCCAGCTGCCGCTCCGGCGAAAGACTGTTTTCCGGCTCGTCCAAAAGATAAAGGGCACTCTCCTCCACCTTTTCCTGAAAATAGCGGAATGCGTTTTCTCCGTTGGAATGCTCCCTGATATTGTCCATCAGATTTGCCCGGACATACTTCGACTGCGTTTTCCTGCGTGCCTGATTGACCCGTTTTAGCTGCTCAAAATCCTCCATTGTGCGGTAGTGGAAATCGGCATACTTGGCGTCAAGATATTCCTGGAACAATGCCTCCCGCTTTGTATTGATGCCCTCATTTAAGGTGCGGACATTTAACATATAGTCAAATACGTCGTCACTTGTAATAATCCTTCCGCTCTCTGGCAGGTCTCTGGCAAGGGAAAAGTCGCACAGCTTCAGATACTTTCCAAAAAAATCAGAGCGGTTATACAGCGACTCCCGCTTTAGCGAAAGCTTCTCCGCCAGAATATTTAAAATCGTCGTCTTTCCGGAACCGTTCCCGCCGTACAATATCGTGATATCCTCAAAATTGAGAATGGAAATCTCCTTTCCCGAAACCTGCCCGAACGGGTAATAGGAATCGTAGCAGGTACGCTGCTCGCCCGAAAGAACATCGAACTCCTCGTCTCCGTCCGGAAATGTAAATGAATTAAGATAAATCATAAGGACTCCTTTCCAGTACCACAGCCGGAAACCGGCATGGCAGCTCCTGCCTCGGGCTTTCGGATTTTACTGCCTGTTTGTATTCCGGAGGTTGTGCGCTGTCTTATGTTTGCAAGCGCACAACCTCCGGAATTTTTACAGTCATTCAAAAATCCGAAAACCCAGGGCTCTTACAAATTATCTAACACGACCGTAAACGGGCCGTCATTTAACAGCTCCACCTTCATATCTGCGCCAAACTTACCGGTCTGTACCGGATACCCCTCCCGCCTACAGCAGGCAATAATATACTCGTAGAGTTCCTCCGCCAGTGCCGGCGCTCCCGCCTGGAGAAAGGACGGACGGTTTCCCTTCCGGCAGTCGGCATACAGCGTAAACTGGGAAATCAGCAGCAGCCCGCCGTTTACCTCCTTTAAGGAAAGGTTGGTCTTTCCCTGCGCGTCCTCAAAAATGCGGAGTCCGAGAAGCTTCTTTACATACTTATCAGCGGTCTCTTTCGTATCCTCCGCCCCTACTCCAATCAGAACCACAAACCCGCGGTCAATCGCACCAATACAGACTCCGTCCACCGTTACGCTTGCTCTTGTCACTCTCTGAATTACAAATTTCATGTTAACCTCGCTTACATCCTACAATCCCAGAAGCCCAAAAGCTACATATTTATCATAACACATTTTTACAATATGGCAAGATAGATTTATCCTGCCTGGGTTTCGTATTTCGCATTTTGCATGTAGCGGCGTTTCCCATCAGACAGTCATCAAATGCGAGCGCCTCAAATGATACGGAAAGGGATTGCAAATCAGTACTATGCTTTTTCACACACCAATGCAGGCAATCTTTACTATTTTGTTTATTTTTATCACTTTGTAAGTTACAAACCATACCATATCCTTCCTTACTATCCTACAATGCCAGAAGCACTTTCCGTTAGTTTCTGTTAGTTCCTGTTACTTCCTGTTGGTTGTTGCATTTCTTTGCCGTTTTTCTATTCTACAGATATAGTCTATCCATTCAGGCACTGTGATGCGCAAGACAAGGTAATGCGCACTTAAGTTTTCGCATTTTATACGTCCCTTCGTATTCCGGTCGCGCTAAAAGAGCACTTCTTCGGACAAATGCAAAATAAAATATCAGGGAAATACGAAACTTAACTGGTAAAAGTACTTGATTTTTTCTCATATTTCGTATAGAATGAGGTTGCAGGCAGAGATGCGCTGTATACCCGTGAAACCGAATTTGCGTTTAAGTGTCATGGAATGGCACCGGCCACGGGGCCGCCGTAAGGCGGTTTTTTACTTCATAGGAAGCATCGCGTTCTATCCGTACAAATACATCCCTATGAAGTAAAAAGTTCATTTTAGGAGGGTTATGGAGATTTACGTTTATTCTGACGAATCGGGTGTTTTTGATAAAAAGCACAATGATGTCTTTGCCTATGGCGGTCTGATTTTTCTCAAAAAACAAGATGCAGCAGACTGTGCCAGAAAGTATCTGGCCGCAGAGTCCGCTATCCGGAAGGGTATCTATGGAGCAGGCGAAGAGTTAAAGGCCTGCAGAATAACAAATAAGGAAAAGGGGAAACTGTACCGCTCCCTGAACCAGACCATTAAATTTGGTGTCGTGATTCATCAAAAAAGCATTCTGGATAGAATTTTCCTGAGCAAGAAGGACAAACAGCGCTATCTTGATTATGCCTACAAAATAGGGTTAAAACGGGCATTTGAACAGCTTATCCGGGAGGGAACCATAGAGCCGGATAAAGTCAAAGGAATTCATGTCTATAATGATGAGCATTCCACCGCCACAAACGGCAGATATGAGCTGGAACAGGCGCTCGAACAGGAATTTAAGCTTGGTACATATAATATACAGTATGACAATTTCTTTCCCCCGATTTTTAATGACTTGAACAGAATTGACTTGTATTTCTGCGCCTCTGACAAGGTAACGCTGATTCGTGCCTCCGACATTATCGCAAACCGCATTTACTATATGGCGCTAAACGGAAAAACAGAGGGCCTTGACGGTATCTATCTTTCAGCGCTGCCATAAATCCCGGACATACCTTCTTTTATGTCCACTTCCCGGCATATGCTGACCATTGTTTTATAGATAGAGTTACCGCCGTTTCATTTGTTGCAATTATTTAGTTTTGAACTAGACAAACCGGAAGTTATCTGTCTATCCAACTATCAAATCTCTCCGATATCTGAGAATCATAGAGCGGGCATCCAAAGTCGATTAAAATGTCCATCAGAGCATTCATATCACTTTCCTGCATGCCATAGCAGTCAAACCTTACAATTTGGGAAGTGGTAAAAATTTCAAAAGCGCCTTTTCCTTCTTTCTCATACTGATTATTGCTTAACTTCGTCCAGTCTGAAAAGGTATCGGAAATTTTTTTGAGTATTTCTTCTATCGGAAGATTTTCCAATGTTTCTGCAGTCTCACCATCACAGCATGCCAACTCATAGATTTTCTGATCGTCGTGAGCGGCTTCTTCTTTGTATTTCCAAAAATTCAGATTATAGCTCATAATAACCTCCTGCTTTGCAATTCCAGTTTGTCGCTGTCAACGACATTGAAATTAAGGAAAAACGGTGCAGCCTGTTTTCAGGGTTGCACCGCCTTCCGCACAAAATACTTTCTTATCAGGCTGCTCTTTCAACAGCCCCCTTTTCCTTTATTTTCTCACGCCTTATTCTCAGAACCGAACAGTGCAATCTTCTCACGTACGGTAGCCTTGATTGCTTCAAAGCCCGGTGCAAGAAGCTTTCTCGGGTCAAAGCCCTTCCCCTGCAAATCCTTGCCTGCCTCGATGTACTCTCTGGTCGCCGCCGCAAAGGAAAGCTGGCACTCTGTATTTACGTTAATCTTAGCTACACCAAGGGAAATTGCCTTCTTAATCATATCCTCCGGGATACCGGTTCCGCCGTGCAGTACAAGCGGCATCTCACCGGTTAACTCCTGAACGGCTGCCAGCGTATCAAAGCTGAGGCCCTTCCAGTTTTCCGGATACTTTCCATGGATGTTGCCGATACCTGCTGCAAGCATGGTCACACCAAGGTCTGCAATTGCCTTACACTCCTGCGGGTCTGCGCACTCTCCAGCGCCGACTACGCCGTCTTCCTCGCCGCCGATGGAGCCAACCTCTGCCTCTAAGGACATTCCCTTCTCGTTACAGATTTTAACAAGCTCGCTGGTCTTTGCAACATTCTCCTCAATCGGATAATGGGAACCGTCGAACATAATGGAAGAAAAGCCTGCCTCGATGCACTTTAAGCAGCCTTCGTAGCTGCCATGGTCAAGGTGAAGCGCTACCGGAACGGTAATCTTTAACTCTTCCAGCATTCCGTTTACCATCCCTACTACGGTCTTATAACCGGTCATATACTTTCCTGCACCCTCGGACACACCGAGAATCACCGGAGAGTTCATTTCCTGTGCGGTCAGAAGGATTGCCTTCGTCCACTCAAGATTGTTGATATTGAACTGACCTACCGCATACTTTCCTGCCTTTGCCTTTTGAAGCATTTCCTTTGCTGATACTAACATATTGTCCTCCTTTTGTGCTTTTGCACCTTTTTTCCGCACTGCCCGCCAAAGCAGGCAGCCCGGTTATTTCATACGCATTTGCGTACTTAGACATTACTCTTCGCTTTCTGCAAACTCGGCTGCGATTTCATCTTCCATCTCGGAATCCGCCTCGTCAAACTCTTCAAAATCCTCTTCCAGTCCGAAGTCTTCTATTTCCTCAAGCTCTCCGAACTCTTCAAACTCTCCGTAAGTTTCAGAAGTATTAAACTGCTCCTGCAGGTCGCTGTCCAGCTTTACGTTACGGTAGCGCTTCATACCGGTTCCCGCCGGAATCAGCTTACCGATAATTACGTTTTCCTTCAGACCGATTAACGGGTCCACCTTTCCGTGGATTGCCGCCTCGGTAAGAACCTTGGTGGTCTCCTGGAAGGAAGCCGCGGACAAGAAAGAATTGGTTGCTAACGATGCCTTCGTAATACCGAGCATTACCTGCTTTCCTTCTGCCGGTTCGCCGCCCTCTGCGATTACCTTTGCATTTGCGTCCTCGAAATCCAGAATGTCTACCATCGTACCCGGAAGGAACTCCGTATCGCCGTTGGTTTCTACGCGGATTTTCTTTAACATCTGACGTACAATCACCTCAACGTGCTTATCGTTGATTTCTACACCCTGTAAACGGTAAACACGCTGTACCTCCTGCAGCATATAATCCTGTACTGCGCGTACGCCCTTAATCTTTAAGATATCGTGCGGATTTACGCTACCTTCGGTCAGCTCGTCGCCGGCCTCTAACACCTGTCCGTCATATACCTTGATTCTGGAACCGTACGGAATCAGATATGCCTTGCTTTCCGCGGTTTCCGGATTGGTAATGACTACCTCGCGCTTCTTCTTGGTATCCTTTACGGTAACCGTGCCGCCGAACTCGGCAATAATTGCAAGCCCCTTCGGCTTTCTTGCTTCGAACAGCTCCTCGACACGCGGAAGACCCATCGTAATATCGTCGCCCGCAACACCGCCGGTGTGGAAGGTACGCATCGTCAGCTGTGTACCCGGCTCACCAATGGACTGCGCCGCAATAATACCGACTGCCTCGCCGACCTGGACTGCCTCGCCGGTTGCCATGTTCGCACCGTAGCACTTTGCACAGACCCCGATATGGGAACGACAGGTAAGCACGTTACGAATCTTTACGGTTGCATTTGCGCCCGCTTCCTGAATCTTCTTTGTTGCTACGATTCTTGCGGCACGTCCCGGCGTAATCATATGATTTGCTTTTACAATCATATCGCCGTTATCATCATAAATCGTCTCACAGGAGCAGCGTCCCGTAATACGTTCTTCCAGACTTTCAATAACTTCCTTGCCATCGTTAAACGCCTTAATCCACATACCCGGAATCTCTTCGTCCCCGCTGCGGCAGTCCACCTCGTGGATAATCAGCTCCTGCGAAACGTCTACCAGACGACGGGTCAGATAACCGGAGTCCGCGGTACGGAGCGCGGTATCGGAAAGTCCCTTTCTTGCGCCGTGTGCGGAAATGAAATACTCAAGTACGTCAAGACCTTCACGGAAATTGGACTTAATCGGAAGCTCAATCGTACGTCCTGACGTATCTGACATAAGACCACGCATACCGGCAAGCTGCTTAATCTGCTTATCGGAGCCTCGCGCACCGGACTTTGCCATCATGGAAATATTGTTATAAGGGTCGAGCCCGTCTAACAGCGTGGTAGTGATTTCAGCGTCAGCACGCTTCCAGGTATCAATGACTTCCTTATAACGCTCCTCCTCAGAAAGAAGACCTCTGCGGAAATTCTTTGTAATCTGCTCTACCGTTGCTTCCGCATCTGCGATAATCTGCTTCTTCTGCGGCGGAACGGTCATATCGGAAATGGATACGGTCATTGCAGCTCTGGTCGAATACTTATAACCGAGGGATTTTATCGCATCCAATGTCTCTGCTGTCTTTGTCGCGCTGTGGATGTTGATACACTTCTCCAGAATCGGCTTTAGCTGCTTCTTGCCGACCAGGAAGTCAATCTCCGGCAACAGGAAATTCTCCGGCTTTGTCCGGTCCAAAAAGCCAAGGTCCTGCGGAATAATCTCGTTAAAGATAAAGCGGCCGAGCGTAGACTCGATAATCTTGCTTTCCTCTACGCCGTCTGCATTGATTCCGCTTCTGCGCACCTTAATCATCGCATGCAGCGTAATCTCGCCGTTTTCATAGGCAAGAATCGCCTCATTAACGCTCTTAAAGAACTTCCCTTCTCCGAGGTCCCCCGGCTTATGCAGCGTCAGGTAATAAATACCAAGTACCATATCCTGCGACGGAACCGCAACCGGACCGCCGTCGGACGGCTTTAAGAGGTTGTTCGGAGAAAGCAGGAGGAACCGGCACTCTGCCTGTGCCTCTACCGAAAGCGGAAGATGCACTGCCATCTGGTCGCCGTCGAAGTCCGCGTTAAATGCGGTACAAACGAGCGGATGAAGCTTGATTGCCTTACCCTCTACCAGAATCGGCTCAAACGCCTGGATACCGAGTCTGTGTAGCGTAGGGGCACGGTTTAACATGACCGGATGCTCGCGGATAACCTCCTCTAACACATCCCATACCTCGCGCTGCAGGCTTTCTACCATGTTCTTGGCAGACTTGATGTTATGGGTGATTCCTCTGGAAACAAGCTCCTTCATAACGAACGGCTTAAACAGCTCGATTGCCATTTCCTTCGGAAGACCGCACTGGTAAATCTTTAATTCCGGTCCTACCACGATAACGGAACGGCCGGAGTAGTCAACACGCTTTCCGAGCAGGTTCTGACGGAAGCGGCCCTGCTTTCCCTTTAACATATCGGACAGGGACTTTAACGCACGGTTTCCCGGACCGGTAACCGGTCTGCCGCGGCGGCCGTTATCAATCAGCGCATCGACAGCCTCCTGCAGCATTCTCTTTTCATTCCGCACAATAATATCCGGTGCGGACAAATCCTGAAGTCTTCTCAGACGGTTGTTACGGTTAATAATTCTGCGGTACAAATCGTTCATATCGGAAGTTGCAAAACGTCCGCCATCCAGCTGTACCATCGGACGCAAATCCGGCGGAATGACCGGAATTACGGTCATAATCATCCACTCCGGCTTATTTCCTGACTCACGGAACGCCTCTACGACCTCAAGACGCTTGATAATCCTTGCGCGCTTCTGGCCGGTCGACTCACGGAGCCCCTTCTTTAACTCAGCGGAATCCTTTTCCAGGTCGATTGCCTCTAACAGCTCCTTGATTGCCTCGGCGCCCATTCCGACACGGAACGTATCGCCGTACTTTTCATACGCCTCGCGGTATTCCTTCTCATTTAACACCTGCTTATACTGTAAGTCGGTTGTACCCGCATCCAGTACAATGTAGGAGACAAAATAAAGTACCTTTTCCAACGTCCTCGGCGAAAGGTCCAGAATCAGACCCATCCGGCTCGGAATCCCCTTAAAGTACCAGATATGGGAAACCGGCGCTGCAAGCTCGATGTGTCCCATACGCTCACGGCGCACACTGGACTTGGTCACCTCTACGCCGCAACGGTCGCAGACAATCCCCTTGTGACGGATTTTCTTGTACTTTCCACAGTGACACTCCCAGTCCTTGCTCGGTCCGAAAATCTTTTCGCAGAACAGACCGTCCTTTTCCGGCTTCAGGGTTCTGTAATTGATGGTTTCCGGCTTTTTGACCTCACCACGGGACCACTCTCTGATCTTTTCCGGAGAAGCTAAGCCTATCTTTATCGCATCGTAGGTAATATCCTTTATGCTGTCATTCATCATGTCCATCGGCATTACTTTGCTCTCCCTTCATTTATTCATAATCTTCATCGCCAAGGTCTTCATAGTCGTCCGGTTCTTCGTCCTCATCGTCCATGTCATCCTCATCATAGGAGAACGAACCGTCCTCGTCCGGAGTCACCTGGCTGAATCCTGCTTCTTCATAGCCCTCGTCGTAACGGAAGCCGTTGTCGCCCTCCATTAACGGCGTAATATCCGTATCGCCGTAATCGATATCCTCGGTCATAATGACTTCTTCCCCGTTCTCATCCAGTACGGTAACGTCTAACGCCAATGACTGGAGCTCCTTTAACAATACCTTAAAGGACTCCGGTATTCCCGGCTCAGGAATATTGTCACCCTTGATAATTGCCTCATAGGTCTTGCCACGTCCAGTCACATCATCGGACTTCACGGTAAGAATCTCCTGCAGAATATGCGCGGCGCCATACGCCTCTAATGCCCATACCTCCATCTCACCGAAACGCTGTCCGCCGAACTGCGCCTTACCGCCGAGCGGCTGCTGCGTTACCAGGGAATAAGGTCCGGTCGCACGCGCGTGAATCTTATCGTCTACCAGATGGTGGAGCTTCAGATAATGCATGAAGCCGACCGTAACCGCGCCGTCAAAATACTCGCCGGTACGTCCGTCACGGAGCCTTACTTTACCGTCACGGTTAATCGGTACGCCCTTCCACTGCTCCCTGTACTCCAGATGGCTTCCCAGATACTCCATCACCTCCGGCAACAGAATATCCTTATACTTTTCCTGGAACTCCTCCCATGAAGTATTGGCATAATCGTTTGCCATCTCCAGGGTATCCATGATGTCATTCTCGTTTGCACCGTCAAACACCGGCGTTGCCACATTAAAGCCGAGTACCTTAGCCGCAAGGGAAAGGTGGATTTCAAGCACCTGTCCGATATTCATTCGGGACGGCACGCCGAGCGGATTTAATACGATATCTAATGGGCGGCCGTTCGGCAGGAACGGCATATCCTCTACCGGAAGCACACGGGAAACAACACCCTTGTTTCCGTGACGGCCTGCCATCTTATCACCGACCTGTATCTTTCTCTTCTGCGCAATATAAACGCGGACGGTCTGGTTTACTCCCGGAGGAAGCTCGTCGCCATTCTCCCTGGTAAATACCTTCGCATCTACGATAATACCGTACTCGCCGTGTGGAACACGTAAGGAAGTATCTCTTACCTCCCTTGCCTTTTCGCCGAAAATCGCACGGAGAAGCCGCTCCTCTGCAGTCAGCTCCGTTTCTCCCTTCGGCGTTACCTTACCAACCAGAATATCGGTTGCACGAACCTCTGCGCCGACGCGGATAATTCCGTGTTCGTCCAAATCCTTTAACGCATCATCGCCGACACCCGGCACGTCACGGGTAATTTCCTCCGGACCAAGCTTCGTATCACGGGACTCAATCTCATATTCCTCAATATGAACGGAGGTGTATACATCCTCCTGTACAAGCCGTTCGCTTAAAAGAACCGCATCCTCGTAATTGTAGCCCTCCCAGGTCATAAAGCCGATTAGCGGGTTCTTACCAAGAGCAAGCTCTCCCTTCGAGGTAGACGGACCGTCTGCAATGACCTGACCGGCCTCTACCCGCTCCCCCTTCGTTACAATCGGGCGCTGGTTAATACAGGTGCCCTGGTTACTTCTCGTAAACTTTAAAAGCTTATACGTGTCTCTTGTGTTATCATCATTCTTAATTACGATTTCATTTGCGGCTGCACGCTCAACGACACCTGCATTTCTTGCTACAACGCAGACACCGGAGTCAATCGCCGTCTTCATTTCCATTCCTGTGCCGACCGCCGGAGCCTCTGTAATCAGAAGCGGCACTGCCTGACGCTGCATGTTGGAGCCCATCAGCGCACGGTTCGCATCGTCGTTTTCAAGGAACGGAATCATTGCCGTCGCTACGGAGAATACCATCTTCGGCGACACGTCCATCAAATCTACCTTACGTCTCTCAAAAAGAGAGGTTTCTTCCTTATAACGTCCGGAAATATTGGAATTGACAAAATAGCCGTTCTCATCAAGCGGCTCGTTTGCCTGTGCGACAACGTACTTATCCTCCTCGTCCGCAGTCAGGTACACAACCTCATTGGTAACACGCGGGTTCTTCGGATCCGTCTTATCTAACTTCCGGTACGGCGCCTCAACAAAACCGTACTCATTGATACGGGCATAGGATGCCAGAGAGTTAATCAGACCGATGTTCGGACCTTCCGGCGTCTCTATCGGACACATTCTTCCGTAATGGGAGTAATGTACGTCACGGACTTCAAAGCCTGCACGGTCTCTCGAAAGACCGCCCGGGCCAAGTGCGGAAAGACGGCGCTTATGCGTCAGCTCACCAAGCGGGTTATGCTGGTCCATAAACTGCGACAGCTGGGAGCTTCCGAAGAACTCCTTCACAGCCGCCGTTACCGGCTTAATATTAATCAGGGACTGCGGGCTGATGTTTTCCAGATCCTGCGTTGACATACGCTCACGAACCACGCGCTCCATACGGGAAAGACCGATACGGTACTGGTTCTGCAAAAGCTCGCCTACGGCACGGATGCGGCGGTTTCCAAGATGGTCGATATCATCGGAATTGCCGATGCCGTACTCTAAATGAATATTATAATTAATGGAAGCCAGAATATCTTCCTTTGTAATATGCTTCGGAATCAGTTCATGGACACTGCGCTTGATTTCAGTAAGCAGCTCTTCTCCGGAATAAGTATCCATTAACTCCTTTAATACCGGATAATATACGTCCTCGGTAATCCCGAGCTCTGCCTTATCGCAGTCTACATAGGTATTCAAATCTACCATGAGGTTCGAGAGAATCTTTACGTTCCTCTCCTCCGTCTGCACGAAAAGCGACGGCACTGCAGCATTCTGCATGCGCACTGCCAGTTCCTCGGTAATCGCCGTGCCTGCCTCTGCAAGCACCTCGCCGGTCGTAGTATCCACAACGTCCTGCGCCAGCGTAAAACCTACAATACGGTTCTTAAACGCCAGCTTCTTATTAAACTTATAACGTCCTACCTTTGCCAGATCATAACGTCTGGAGTCAAAAAACATGCCGTTTATCAGCGGCTCGGCGCTCTCTATGGAAAGCGGCTCGCCCGGACGGAGCTTTTTATATAACTCTAATAAACCATCCTGATAGTTCTCGGACGGGTCCTTTGCAAAGCTTGCCAGAATCTTCGGCTCTTCGCCGAATAAATCCAGAATCTGCTGATTGGTGCTGATACCAAGGGCGCGGATTAACACCGTAATCGGAACCTTGCGGTTTCTATCCACACGCACATAAAATACGTCGTTGGAATCTGTTTCATATTCCAGCCACGCACCGCGGTTCGGAATCACGGTACAAGAATAAAGCCTCTTTCCGATTTTATCGTGGCTGATGGCATAATAAATTCCAGGGGAGCGTACCAGCTGGCTTACAATGACACGTTCCGCACCGTTAATCACAAAAGTACCCGTCTCCGTCATCAAAGGCAAGTCACCCATAAAAATGTCATGCTCTTTGATATCGTCGGTTTCCTTGTTATGGAGTCTGACTCTCACCTTTAACGGCGCAGCGTAGGTAGCGTCACGCTCTTTGCACTCTTCGATGCTGTACTTCACATCGTCCTCGCAAAGCTGAAAACTGACAAACTCAAGGTTCAGATGGTTGCTGTAGTCCGAAATCGGTGAAATATCATCAAATACTTCATCCAATCCCTCTTCCAAAAACCACCGATAAGAGTCCTTCTGTACCTCAATGAGGTTTGGCATTTCAAGCACTTCTTTCTGCCTGGAATAGCTCATACGGACACCTTTACCTACCCGCATCGGCTTAATTCTGTTTTTATCCATGGACGTTTTCACCCCTTGAAAAATTTTAGGTATGACAAAACGAAAAAGACTTTTCTTTTCCGTCCGGATGTGCTATAATTAGTATAAATAGGCACACCACACCACAATAGTGCATTTTTCATATTATCACATTTATGTCAAGTTGTCAAGTTCTTATGACAACTTTTTTTATGACGCCGTCTCTCTCTTTTCGACGCCGGAAACTAAAAAATGCCATTACACTGTGAGTTTCGTCACAATGTAATGGCATTTGAGTATCAGAGTCTGGTATCAGACATGGAACCTGTCCACCAGTCTGCCAAGGCTCCCTGACAGCTCCTGATTCTGTGCCGACTGCTCCTGAATTCCTTCCGCCACCTGTGCGGTATTCTCATTTTTGTCCACAATGATAGCAATCGCCTTGCTGTTTTCCTCCGTAATACGGTTTACATTTTCCATATTCTGCGAAATCTGCGTCACAGAATCCTCTAACTGCCGTAATACCTGGTTAATGTCGTCCATCCCGGCTTTAATCCTGCCAACCATCTCGTTATATTCCGCCGAGCTGTCTGCAAATTCCTTGAACCGGGCAATCATCACATCCTCCATCAGAGCCAGAATGGAATCAAAGCACTCCTCTACGATGCCGATGCTGTTGTTTGCCTCCCCGCATATTTCCTGGATAGAGGTCACCGTATCCTTTGACATCCCGGCAAGCTTGGAAATCTCATTTGCCACCACGGCAAATCCCTTCCCGGCTTCCCCTGCTCTTGCCGCCTCAATAGAAGCATTCAAGGAAAGAAGTGTTGTCTGGTCCGATATGCTTAAAATTTCATCTGTAAGGTTATTAATCCGGGAAAGGCTGTTCAGCTTCTCTACTGCTACCCGGATATCCGCCTTTTTCGAGGCCAGGGTATCCTGTCCGTTCTGGTAAGCGCCGTTTGCTTCCTCTTTCATCCTCCATGCGCTCTTCATTACCTCATCGCTTACCCCGGCTGCATCCCGTGTCTTTTTCAGGATATCGCCTACCAGGCTTTCTATACTTTCAATTTCGCCGTTTACCCCGATGATAATTGAATTTGTATTTTCAAGGGATGCCGAAAGCTCTTCCGTTGTTGCAATGCTGTCCCCGGCGCCGTCTATCAGCTTCTGCGAATAGGAATTAAGATTATCCGCCTTCGACTTAAGGGAACCTGTGCATTCCCGCAGGGCACCGGCAATCCCCTGAAGGGATTTTATCAAATCCAGAGACGCCGCCGAAATGCTGCCCAGCTCATCGCTCCTGCCGCCGTACCGGACCAGAGCGCCGTTATCCGAGATATCAAAATTCTGCAGGGCGACAATCCCGGAATTTATGGCTCCCATCGGTTTCAGCATATAGCCGACGATACAGAACGATACCACGCAAAGCAGCACCATCGCACATACGCTGAACAAAATCAGCATATTCCTGAGTGTCCGTGTGGAGGCAAATACCTCGTCGGTACTATCCGCCAGGACAAACATCCAGCCCCTGTCCTCAATCATGCTGCAGGCATAAATCGCATCATCTGTCTCCAGATAATTCTCCGCAGGTCTTTCCCGGAGCAATGTAGCAATCGCTTCATCTTCTACCGCTGTCCCGACCACCTCCGGGTCTTTTGCAAAAATATAATTATTGTTGTTCCCATCAATCAGATAATATTCGGCATTTCCCATCTCGCCGCTTTGAAGAGAATCCAGAATTTCCTTTAACTCCTCTGTAAGAACACCCATGCCCGTCATAGCAATCCCTTTTCCGTCAGAATCCCGAAGAGGACAATAAAAGGAAACAATCTGCTTCCCGCTCGACGGGGATTTCAGAACACCAGAGGTATAAACGCCTTCTCCCATTGCATCCAACGCCTCCCACAATGCATCCAGCCTGTCCCCCGTTCTTGGTTGCACGCCTACGGTCTGTATATTGGAATGTACCCAGGTGGTCGTATCCCATGCGCTCGTATATAACCCCTCAAAATAATCTGCGGCCTTCACGTACCGCTCCGTATAGCTTTGTGCGGCCCGGATTGCATCCGGACTATCCGGATGCTGCGCCAGCTGAATTACTTCATCTGCCTGACTGTACATCAGCAGAACTGACTCAACATTATCTATGTAGCTTTCAATCAAGCGGTTCCTGTCATCCGCAATGGTTTTCATCTTCCCGATGGCTGCCTGCCGCGTATCTCTGGAAACTACCATACTGACAATTCCCGTAAATGCCGCCAGAACAATAATCTGGATGATTAGTATCCCTGCGATGATCTTTTTTCCTAACCCCAGTTTCATACCCCTTTTCTGCTCCATAAAAACCTCCTCCTTCCTGTTTTCTAAAAGAAAGCTGTTACAGAACGCGCAGCCCCCTTTAGAACCTCCAGCACGGGAAATATTTCCCAGCACCTCCTTATCCGCCCGGAAAATGCAACAGGCAACCCCGCATTCTTTTCCCTTACCCCTGCGAAGTTGCCTGATCTCTCAAAGCGCATCTGCGCTGCTCTTTCTTTCCCTCTTTTGCAAAACGTATTCCGGATCACCGGACTCCCCTGTCTTTCCCTGCCCCCGTTCAATGCACGGACGCTGGTATTATGCGTCCTTTGCACCAACCTCCGTCAGCGCCTTTACCATACCTGCCATTCCCTGAATCTCGGACGGAATGATAATCTTGGTTGCCTTGCCGTCTGCTGCCTTTGCAAATGCCTCCAGACTCTTTAACTGGATTACCTGCGCGTTTGGAGATGCCTCGTTTAAGTAACGGATACCGTCGGCATTTGCCTGCTGTACCTTTAAGATTGCCTCAGCCTGACCTTCTGCCTCACGGATCATAGCTTCCTTTCTTGCCTCTGCACGGAGAATTGCAGCTTCCTTCTCAGCCTCTGCCTCAAGGATTGCCGCCCCCTTCTTACCTTCTGCAACAAGAATAGTCGACTTCTTTTCACCTTCTGCAATCAGGATGGCCTCACGGCTCTCACGCTCCGCCTTCATCTGCTTCTCCATCGCATCCTGGATTGCAGCCGGCGTAATAATATTCTTTAACTCGACGCGGTTTACCTTGATTCCCCACGGGTCGGTTGCTACGTCCAGGGACGCTCTCATCTTCGTGTTAATGGTCTCACGGGAGGTCAGCGTCTGGTCTAACTCAAGATCACCGATGATGTTACGCAGGGTGGTAGCGGTCAGGTTCTCAATCGCCATAATCGGATTCTCTACACCGTAGGCAAACAGCTTCGGGTCCGTAATCTGATAGAATACGACGGTATCGATACGCATCGTTACGTTATCCTTCGTGATTACTGGCTGCGGTGCAAAATCAACCACCTGCTCCTTTAACACAATCCGCTTGGCAATCCGGTCCAGAATCGGCAGCTTTAAATGAACGCCTACCGACCAGGTTGTCTGGTAACCGCCCAGACGCTCAATAACGTATGCCTGCGCCTGTGGTACAATCTTTACGCAGGATGCCAGAATAATGATGATTACTGCAAACAAAATAATAATTGCTATAATCGGCTCCATATTTCCTCCTTCTTCCGCCTTTTCTGACGGCACTCCTTTTTAATTTTCACTCCCTACTTCTTCTACGATTACCTTTACGCCATCGATGGAACATACCCTCACGCGCGCGCCTTCGGCAATCAGGTTCCCGTTTTTACTGCGTGCGGTCCATTCCAGGCCGTTTAACAAAACCGTTCCGGTCTCATTAAAATTATCAATTCCTTCCGTTACCTTGCATTGTTCCCCCACAAGTCCTTCCGCATTCGTCTTAGTCCGTCTGCTGTTGTAATACCTGACAGCGACCGGACGTGTAAAAAACAACAGAAGCAGTGAAACTGCCAGAAAAATAAAAAGCTGAATCACTAAATTGTCTGTAACCATTGCTACAAAAAACGTAACAAGTGCACCTCCGGCGAACCAAATGGTAACCAGATCCAAGGTAATGACCTCAATCACCAGACAAAGCGCTAACACGACTAACCATACAACAATTAAATTATCCGCAAATATTGCTGCAAAATCCGGCATGGCCTCCTCCTTTCTCATAAGCAGTACACACGGCACTGATTATACCGTCGTTATTTGTATTATAACTCATTCTTTCTTCATGTGCAAGTAATTTGACCGACTGATACAAAAATAAGGCAGGGCTCCTTTTTACAAAAAAGCTTCCCTGCCTGTCCATAATCACGTTCCCGCTCCGGCTGAATTCTTTTGTGGCTAAACTAAAGCTATTTCGGGATGTTTTCTTCTTCCGTCGTCACAAAGCTTCCATCCTTCCTGACACCGACCGTAACCCTGCCGTTTGTGCCGACTGCAACAATATCGCACCATTCTCCTACAGCGCACTGCCCCTTGTCATTGCCAAGCGTACAGACAGCTACGACGGTTCCGTCCTCCTTCATGCCGACCACAGTACCTCCCTGCGCCGCCACCTGGCTTATCCCGCTCCACTTTTCAACCATATTGATGATATAATCTAACTCTGCCTCCTCGGCAATGACCATCCCGTCCTCTGTAAGACCGACAAGACCGTTCCCTGCACAGATTTGTTTCAGCTTTTCCGGCCATTCCTTCAACTTTTTCTCACGCTCCCAGCCCGTCGGCTGAAAGACAAATGTCCCGTCTTCTGTAATTCCTGCCGCTGCGCCTGCGGTTTCGGGAACTGCAATCTCCTTTAACACTGCTCCATCCCATGAAAACCTTGCTTCACCGTTTAAATGGCTCTGGGAAGACATAGTTCCGTCCTCTAGTAATACGGTATATTCAAAAGGATAGTCACTGACTACCTGACGGACTCCGGAAAGCTCCGCAAAGGAACGTATTATTTCCGGGCTTGGGGAACCAAGTCCAAAATTCCCTCCATACTTTGCCGCATCCTCCAGTCCCTGACGGATACCCTCTTCTACCTCTTCCGCCGTAAAAGGAAAATAAGCCCAGAGCTTTCCTTCCTCATCAATGGTAACAAGCGTGGAAGCGTCTGTTCCCAAAGCGGTGTACTTCTTCTCCAAATCCACGCTTTCCATGATTTCTTCGGGCGCATAAAGAATATGCAATCCTCCCGCCTCGTCCAGATAGGCGGCATAATTGTCTCCTACGGCTATGGAAATCCGCTTTTCCTCCGGCAGCCTTTCTGCCGTGCCTGTAGACATTCCCATCCACTGATTCCACGAATCATACTCCATTGTACTTCCGTCGGCAAAAAGGGTAATCGGTGCCGTTTTTTCTTTCCAATGGAACAGTTCCTGTTTTTCTCCGTCCTCTTCATAGACAAGGGATATCCAGCCCTCCCAGTGCTGCGTAACCGCGCGATTCGGGGAATACACGTCAATGACCGCCTTCCCGTCGCAGGAAAAACTGAAATCCTTAAACTCCGGCTGCTCCTTTTCACTGTAAAAACGGACATAAACAGGAGCAGCCTCCGAAAGCTTTTTCAGGACAGCCAGCCTGTTGTTTTTTCTTCCTTCTACTATGGAAACCAGTCTATAAATTTGTAATGCCTTCTCTTCCAACTGCTGTTCCATTTCCGGTGAAACAGACGCAGGCATATTGATTTCCGAACGATTTACCCATTCCACCCTTGTCCCGCAATAGCATAACTGCCGCTCCTCATCAAACATAAAAAACTCCGGCTGATAGGTTCCGTAATATGCCCTTAAAGCCGCGTCCGCATCCAGTACCAGCCTGCCCGGCGCTGTATCTGAATCAAATATAAGCCGGGGTGTCCCTAAAAACTCCCATACCGTATCCGCATTGTCAACATCCCCGTTCTCCACGGAAAATTCCTTAAGCTCCGGACAATTTTTTACTGAGATATTTCCCAAATCACTCAGATAAAAGCCTATTCTTTCTAATGCAGGACAGTCTGCAATTATTACCTCCTGCACGGCATTTTCCGTTCCTCCGAAAAACTTTATTGCCGGATGTCCCTGAATTATGACCTTCCCCGTAAGTCCGATTAATACTGCCTCAAGACAGGGAAACTGCTCAAAACCGTCAAGCGTTTCGTTAAGAAAGCGCATCTCGCCAAAGGATTGCAAATCGATTTCCTTTACTGCCTCCCTCTCTTTTGCAGAAAGCATCCCGTCCCGGTCCTTATCATAAGTTTCATAGATATATTCCCGGAAAGCTTCACTTGTAAAATGCGCCTCATCAATTGGGATCAACTCATCCAGCTTCCCGCAGCCCTCTATCACGACCTCCTCTATCTTTGATAAATCAAGGTCAATCCGCCGAAGCTCCGGACAGTTCCGTACCACCAGCTTTTTTAAGCCCGGCGCATCCCCGCCGATAACCTCTAACGACGGATGGTTTTCCACAACCAGCGTCCCGGTATGTCCAAGATAGAGATCCGTAAGATTCGGAAAGTATTCTAACCCGTCTATCGTTTCCCCGGCAAAACGTACCGAACCTGAGAAATCCATAACCATGATATCCTCCCTGATATCTGTCGATAAACCTTCTGCAGCATTTGCAGGATACTTTTCTTCAAGGTAACGCTGAAATACTTTACTTGAGAAATGCTCTCCGTCAATCGGAATCCTTTCCCCATCCGAATCGGGCGTAACCTCCAGACCCTGACACCGGTACGGAGTTATTCTTACCGTATCCTCCTCAATCACGCACTGATACAGTTTTTCCTGAATTATGCCAAGCAGTTCCTCCCCTTCCTTCCCCTGATATACCACCTTCAAACTACACTCGGCTGACAGGATACAGCCACGGTCAGCCTCATAATTCAACTGGATTATTTTACTGATTTCCCCGATGGAAATACGGATGCTGTCTGCGTCCGGTATTTCATCTGTATAAAAAGGGAAACAGCTGACTCCCATATCAGACGCATCATAATGATCCACAACAGCCAGCCAGCCCTTTTTCCCATGCATATCAGAAGGTTCCTCTGTATTTTCAGCAACGCTGACCTCATAAAAATTAATCTCCTGTCCTAAAAGATATCGTTCCCATAATTCTTTTGAAAAAGCCCTGCCGTTCTCGGTCTTCCCCACCCATTCCTTCAAAGGTTCCCTGCCAAAAATACGGTTCTCTTCCTCTGCTGTCAGACCCGGAAAACGCTCCGGATTGTAAATATTCAGCCCGCCATACAATATAGATTTATATAGCACTGAATTTCCATAGATAGCCTCTAGCAGAATCTCCGGCGCTGCATCCGCAATGTAGCAGGATTTAATGGAAAAAGGATTGGAAATAAACTGAAATAACGGGCATCGTTCTATCTGCACATAAGCTACCGCTCCTCCCTCTTCCACCTGCAGCCCCCGGACAGATGGATGGTCCTGAAGTAATATCTTGCCTGCCTTCCGTACTGTCAGAAACCTCAGATTAGGGAAATACCCCAATCCGTCTAAATCCGGAGCCTCTTCCTCAAGAATAAACCCTTCCTGCAGCAAATCAAAATAATCCCAATGAATCAGACATACCGCTTCCCTCTCTGTTCGTGAAAGACAACCATCTCCATCCGTATCATATTTTGCTGAAATTATTTTACGAAAATCCACACTCGTAAAATGCGCCTCATCAATCGGAATCAACTCTTTATCCGGCTTCATAGTCGGCGTCTCCGTTACGGAAGGCACTGGACTGTTTCCGGGTGCTTCCGTTATAGAAGGCGTCCCTGTCATTTCCGGCAGCATGGTTATAGTTACTTCCGGCGTAAGAGATGGGGTGTCCCTGTTCTCCGGAAGCCCGGTCACAGTTGCTTCCGGGGTAGAAAGTGGCATTGTCAAAAGCCCTGCCGGGGTTGCTGTTATCCCTGTTTCTTTGCTCTGGCTACAGGCGCAGAGTGTGCCTGCCAGAAGAAAAAAAGCAATTATCTTTTTTAAATTCATATGATTCCCCCGCTTTCAGAACAAACCAATCTTACTATCGTCCAACCGGTAATCCTGCAGATTCCTTTCACAAAATCATCTCCCTTTTACCTCTTACTTCAGTTTTTCACATCCCTCTACTATGACCTCTTCCACCCCGGCCAGTTCAAGGTCAATCTGTTCCAGCTCCGGGCAGTTCCGTATTACTACTTTTTTTAATCCACGGGAATGCCCGCCAATCACTTTTAATGAGGGATGATTCTCCACAATCAGGGTTTCTGCATCACCAAGATAAAGCTCTGAGAGACACGGAAAATATTCAAAGCCATCTAATATTTCCCCATAAAACCGCACAGAGTCGGAAAAGTCCATTATTTCTACTGCTTCCTGCTCTTTGGCAGTCAATCCTTCATAATAATCCGTATTATAATTTCCTTCAATGTAACGCCGGAAAACCGGGCTGGAAAAATGCGCTTCATCAATCAAAACAACAGGCGCCTCTGGTCCCGTCTCCTCTCCCTTCCATTTTTCCCATGCCATCTGGCAAGGGTACACCCTTACCCCTCCCCCTGCATCAAGAAAGCAATACTGCTCCTGCTTCTCCAGTACCCCGAGAACCTGCTCCTCTGTCCCGTTCTGAAAAATTATGCTTATATCCCATGTTACAAGCAAAGAAGCTCCCCGGTTCGGGGAATACTCCAGTGCCCTTACTTTATGAATCCGGGCAGGGCGAAATACAATCTGCTCCGCTGCAGGAAGGGCATCCGTATCCAAAGGAAATCTCATTTTTTCTGAATAAAGCACCCAGGGCTGGTCCGATAAAATCACCGGATTCCGCTGATACTTCCTCAATTCAAAGCAGACCTCATATTCTTTACCATCCTCTGTGTTTCGGGCCTCTCCCTCCTTTTCAAGAATCTGCACCTGATAAAAATCCGGTCTGGTTTTCTGCAGGCACTCCTTCCAATATTCTTCGGAAAATGGAACAATTACTTCCTTCTGATGAAGAAACTTTATCGGAACCTTCTCCGGACACATAACCTCTTTTCCATCTACATGGTCATACTGAAAAAACGTATAGCATAAAGTCCCGTCCTCCATAGCAGTAAATACCGGCTCCGCACTGCTATAATCTTCAATTTCAAGCATGATATCAGCATCTAAGACCATATCACGCACCGGACAATTACCTGCCAGCCCGAAAGAAGCTTTTGGCGAAACATTCGAAATATACAAGGAAGAAATCCCAAAAGAATAAAATCCTATACTGGACAGGGAAGGACAATTTTCAATTCTTACCGTACCAATACCGCCCTCCTCTCCTCCAAAGTACTGTATATCAGGATGATTTTGAAGAACTACCTCTTTTGCATTACTCACACTTAAGCTGACTAACTCAGGAAAAAACTCAAAACCGTCCAAACGTTCCTTATCAAACTCTTTTTCATAGTACCGGATTTCGATTTCCGTTATATTATCCAGCTCTTCTTTGGAAAGAACACCATCCTTATTGCTGTCATAACATCGGGAAATATATTCCCGGAACGCCTCACTTGTAAAATGTCCTGCATCAATTGGAAGCAGTCCGGCTTCCATTCCCGATAACGGCGTCGGAGACGGCTCCCTTGTCGGGACTACGGTCGGATGATTCCCCGGCTCTTCCGTCACGGAAGGCACCTTTGTATTCTCCGGAGGCGCAGTCAGGTCAGGCACCGGCGTCACCGTCATGCCGGCTTCCTGTCCCCGGTGGCAGGCGCAGAGTATGCCTGCAAAAAGGCAAAAAACAAATCTTGTCAAAGCTTTCTTTTTTCTCATTTATTTCTCCTTATCCTCTTAATGCTTTGCATTTTTTCTTCTTTCCCATTCTCCTTCTGACCTGTACCTGACCTTTGTCCCATCAGCCGAAATCGTCCAATACTGGTCCTCCTTCATCGTCCCCAGCACGATTTCTCCGGAAACATCTGCATACACTGCTTCCAACTCCCAGATAACATGAAAGCTGCCTCCACGGTTTGGCGAATACTCTAACATTTCGAGCTCCTCCACCCCTGCCGGGCGGATAAAAATCTGTTCCTTCTCCAGAACGTTCTCCGTATAGAGGGAAAATACCGTCTTACTATAGGCATCCACCTTCCGGTTAATACAGACATTCCAGCCCTTTCTTCCCCGTTCATCATAGCAGTCCTCTATTTTTTCCAAAACCTGTACCTCCATATAGGAAAAATCATTTTTATCAAAATGCTCAAAATAATCTTTCCAATACTCCTCAGAAAAAGGAACTGCTGTTTCATTCTGCGAAAGGAACTCAATATTCCCAATCCCGTTAAAATCTTCTCCGGAAATAGGAAGTAATCCGGAACCATGCTCCGAACCAACTCCCAGTGTAAGATCAGCATCAATTGCAAGCTCCTTCAAATAACATCCCGTCACAACAAGTCTTGCTTCGGGGGACACCCTTGAAATATATAGGGAATCGATTCCATGATGATAAAACCCTATATTAGTTAAAGCAGGGCAGTCTTCAATAAAAACCTTACCAACATGTCCCTCCTCTCCTCCGAAATATTTTATACCAGGGTGATTCTGAAGTACGATTTCTCCTGCCGAACTAATATCCAGTCTCTCCAGGGCAGGAAAATATTTAAAGCCGTCCAAACGTTCCGCTGCAAACACATCCTCACTATAATCAATACAAATCTCCGTTATGGCAGACT
Source organism: uncultured Lachnospiraceae bacterium (assembly GCA_910577175.1). GTDB lineage: Bacteria > Bacillota > Clostridia > Lachnospirales > Lachnospiraceae > SIG307. The sequence continues at coordinate 29,931 of CAJTLU010000005.1, forward strand.
GCTCCGGATTTGAAAGATAACCGTCCCCGTCACAGTCGTAATGCTCCGTAATATAGTTCCGGAATACCTCACTTGCAAAATGCTCCTCGTCAATCGGGAGCAATTCCTTATGTTCTGGTACCAATGTCGGAACCGGTTCCTTTGTCAGCATCGGTGTGCCAGTCTCCCCAGCCGGAGTCAGCGTTCCACCTGTATCAGGATTGCCCTCCTGATAGCGGCGGCAGGCACAGAATACACCTGTCAATATACCTGTCAGAAGAAAAAGAACAATTATCTTTTTTAAATTCATACTATTCCCCCGCTTTCAGAATCGAATGCTCTTGAAAATTTATTTTACTCTCATCTAATACATTAAACCATAAATCACCATACCTGAAATAAGCCTTTAGATTCGTATAGCTTTTGGAATCTGCTGTCTGTGCATAAGCAGCAAAGTTACCGACATAATATCCGCTATACGCCGATGGGGCGTTTACAAAATCATTTAAACTTCCTATCTGTCCATAATATGCCCTCATCAAAACTTTATTTGCCGCTTCCTTTGCCGCCACATACCTCTTTGGAAAACGATCTGTATTATCTGCGTCTAAACTTTTATCATTTCTATTATGTGTCACTCTGTTCCACTTCTGCTCCTTTTCAGACCAATACCATGTACTATGTGCATAAACATCTGTTATCAGATGTATTGCAATGCCATAAAGAAATAACTTTCTATTTTCATTGGTATCCTGAGCTCCTACATTTTGAAATACATTGCTCCAGCCAGATGTCCCAATTTTTCCTTCTTTAAAATCTTCATAAATCCGGTTATAGTCATTTTGCAACATATTCCCTTGACTTAATTCTTCCACCTTACCATTTTTTAAAGCCAGCTTTGTCATAAAAATATAATTTGAAATATAATTCGAATTATATAAAGGTTTATAATCCTCTCTTATCTTTTTATTATTAACTACTCTTTCTTTGTATTGCCTCTGCCACAGAAATCCATGATACGGGTTATCATCCATATCTTCAAGACCAGAGCCACCTTTGTCAGGATAATTACATGCATAGGATAGAATTTTCATTTGTTCTGCTGTAAAGCTCAATTTTAACTCTATTACCCCTGTATCAACTAAATACTGATGTCCTGGTGCCTCCCACATCCCCTCGACAACCTCCACCCCCGTAAAGGTTTCCACCGCCTTTTCGTTTTCCGGTATCGTTTTCAGGACCTCGCCCCAGAACTTCTCTTTCTGCTTCTCCTTTTTCTTTTGGTTCTTTTCCGCTTTATCAATATGCTTCTCATAAAGCTTTTTAAACTTATCGTTTATCTCAAGCGCATACCCCAGGTCAAGTACCCCGTTCCCGTATTCGTCCGGGGAACCGTACAGGTTGGCACTGTAGTTTAACAGCATCCGTATGTAATCCACAGGCATTTCCGGGTTTAACTCCATCAGGATGGACGCCACCCCTGCCACGTGCGGCGCTGCCATGCTTGTACCGGACATCCCGGTAACGCCGCCGAAGATACCACTGGAGAGAATATCCTCGCCCGGCGCCATCAACTCCAGTGCCTCCCCTCCGGCACTGTCTTCTGCCGCAAGTCCTGCCGCCGTAACAGAGCCGACCGCAATTACCTCATCATATGCCGCGGGATAGGCAACAGTCTCCCCATTCCCTGCCGCCGCTACCAAAAGGATGCCTGCCGCGGCGGCTCTCTCAACCGCTTCCTCCAGCTCTTTTACGTTCTTTGCAATCCCAAAGCTCATGTTAATGATGTCCACATCCTGCCCTACCGCCCAGTCGATTGCCTCCGCAATCCGTCCCACTGGCGCTTCCAGGTTCCCATCCAGCACGCGTGCCGAATAAAGCTCCACACGCGGATTGATACCGGTAATCCCCTCATCATTATCCAGTGCCGCGATAATCCCTGCAACCGCGGTCCCGTGCCCGCTCGGGTCCTCATAGAGCACATTTCGTTCATCTTCTAGGATGAAATTTTTCCGTACGGCAACCGGGAGGTCGGTACTGAAATTAATGCCGGAGTCAATGACTGCAATCTTTATTTTCCTGCCGGATTCTTCCGCTTCCCCTGTATTTATGTTTCCCGCCTGTATCATCTGCTGATTCCATGACTTGCCGTTTTGGTTTCCCTGATTCCCGTGGTTTACCTTGACCTTTATTTCCTTCTGCTTCTTGTCCTTGATTTTGTTCCCGAAGCCGCGGACAATATCCTGACTTTCCCCGGACGGGTTGCTTCCGAGGTTCCCTGTATCTGTATATGCTCCCGGCTTCCCGCCTGCCATCCCGGCTCCTGTATCTGTATATGCTTTGGGCTTCCCGTCTGCCGCCCTGATGCTTCCTGCAACGGCATACCCTGATACAGGCAGACCGCTCACACTGATGCACAATGCCAGCAACAATACAGTAATTTTTTGAATGCTTCTTCTTTTTAACCATTTACTCTCTTTTTTCATATCCATACACTCCTTTTTTATAGTATGTCCATGCTCTCCTGTAAGTCTTTTCCAACGCTATTTTGACTTTCCTGCTGTCTGTCTCCCCCTTTCCGCAACGACCCTGTAGTCAAATACGCTGCAGCGAAAGCTACAGGGCATGACTTAGCTTCTCTTTCGCCTGTCCGCCCAGAGGGGCTGGGTATTTGACCCCGCAGGTGCGCTCGGATAGTGCAACTATATTTGTACCATCCTCCCTTTGCCTTCGCGCAAATAAAAAAATTCCCCCGGCTGCAGTCAAAGCATCTGCAGCCGGGGGAGAAACTCCTGAAATCAGAAAACCTGTTTTCCGATAAATTTCTTTTTCACTCCCGTACCTTGCATTTTTACGATTCTACAAAATTCCATAAATCTGCTTTATTCTACCCTTTTATATTAGCATAATTTCCCTTTTCTGTCAATTATTTCCCTGTCCGGGTTTCCACGTATTTTAAGTAATTTTAAAGGTCCTGGTGCTGTATGACAAGCTGATTTCGTATTTGCCCGAAGGAACAGACTTTTCACATAGCCAGAAGAGGCGCTAAGACAAAAACAAGAAAAAAGTTACCGGATTGTCTGTAAAAACTCTTCCACCTCTTTATTGAAGGTAACGTATCTTTTATTTGCAATAAAGTGATTCCCTTTTATAATCGATAATTTGGCATCAGGTATATTTTCCGCAATCTTCTTTGTATGGGACTCCTTAATCATATCCCTTCTTCCACAGATTACGAGCGTGGGAGCTGTTATTTTTGATAATTCATTTAACCGGATATTCGGCTCATTTACCATTAAGCCGAGCAATTCGGCATTCTTTTTCGCACCGGGCGACTTTGCAGCAAATCGTTTTGCTATTTTGTATCCTATTTCAATCGGGATTTGTGTCGTTCTTTTTACCCCCTCCGGATTCAGGTTTCCTCCGTTTAATATCAATGCCTTTACCTTGTTTGGATATTTTATTGCAAATTTCATTGCTATATTTGCCCCGTCTGAAAACCCCAGAATAACTGCTTTTGAAATTCCAAGGTCTTCCATAAAATCATACAGGTCACGGGAAAACTGTTCTATCGTAAAAGGTTTTGTACCTCTTGGCGATTTACCGTGCCCCCGTGTGTCCAAAGCAATCACCCTGTATCTGTCGCTAAAATAATCTATCTGATTCTTGAAATAGGAGCCATCCCCTCCGTTCCCGTGTAAAAAGAGAAGCGGCTCTCCATTTCCTTTTTCCTGATAATATAAAGCGATATCCATTTATGTCTCCTCGTAAAATCCCGACTATGCTTTGATGATTTTTAAATGAAACAGCAATCGTATGGCATTTCCCTACAGCTTCTCCGTATTATACTCCTTTATGCACAGGCTGATTTTTAAGTTTCCGTTCCTGCAGCGGATTTCGTCGATAAACGCCTTCTCATCCGCCTTCTGCTTCATCTGTACCCGGTAGGTCAGCTCGAACAGCGTCCCCATGTTCGTTGTTCTGACACGCTCTAAGGATGCCGCTTTCGTATACTTTTCAAAAATATCGTCGAACGCCCCGTTATAGCTCATATCCTCCGGAATCAGGATGCTCAGCTGCTTCGTCGTATCCTTAAAGCAGACTGCCACGACCTTGAACGCAACCAGGACAATGACACATAATACTGCCAGGACACTGAAGGCAAGCGTAATATAGCCGAGTCCGCAAGAAAGTCCCGCCGCCATTGCCATAAACACGAGGGAAATGTCCTTTGACTCCCCCGGCGCGCTCCGGAATCTGACAAGCGCAAATACGCCCGCAATGGAAAACGCCCGCGCCACGTTGCTGCCGACCAGGATAATGACAAGCGTCACAATCGCCGGAAGCATCAGCATACTGACAATAAAGCTGAACGAACGCCTGCTTCTTTCCGTAATCAGGATATAAACCGCCGCAATAATCACCCCGATTAACACTGCCGCCAGCATATACGAAAGCGTGTCCGTCACACTGATTGCAGCCTCCTGCTCCGGTACTCCGAATAATTTCTCCAACATAACTTTCCTTCTCCTTTTATCTTTCTCTTGTTATCTCATGCCATGCGCTCAAATCCGTCCCGGCATTCCTCCTCTGTCGGAGCCGCCTCACGCTGCATCGGCGCCTCTCCTGCAAGGTAATGCTTATATTCCGTTCCATATTTGGAAAAGGAGGCCGGATAAATGTGAAGCTCTGAAAGGAGTCTTGTCATCCACAGCGGCATTGCCTTATCAATTTTAATTTCCATAACCCACTCATCTTCCGGAAGAAGCTTCTCCCCGTATACGCCATAATGAAGCCCGAGGTCATACCGTCTGGTCGTAATGTCACGGTCAAAGGTGATTCTGAAGTCCTTATCCTCTTTTCCGAACATTGCTGCCCGCCGGTAGGATAAAAACACCGCCGGAACCAGCTCCATCCTGTGTATAAGGTAATACAGCTCATTTAAAACCTGTGCATTCATGTAAGGCTTATACTCCGGCAGCCTGCCGGTTTTTACAAACGAATACGCCTCCGTTAATGTCAGCCTGGTTCTCCGCTTATTGACCAGTCCGTTATACTTTTTCTTGATTTCCAGAAACACCTTGTCCTCCGGCGCCGCCAACCCGTAGCTTCTGAGCCGCAGCTTTTCCTTGTAAAAGGTCTCCTCTGTAGAATGCCGGATTAAATCGTTCTGCGGCGTATCATAATAAATATTACAGATTGTATAAAGCCCGCCGTCCCGGCTGTAGGCATCCGCCTCCATATATTCCGGAAGACGTTCCCTGAGCCTTTGATAACATGCATCATTAATACGGTATTTTTTCTCATACCGGTTAAATACCTCAATTGCCATACGTCCCCCTCCTTTGCTCCTGCTATCTATCATATAAGATAGATGTGTGTAATCTGTGAATAAAAAATGTATATTTATGGAATAAATAGGCCTTCCGCGGACTCTCACACCGGTATCACACGATATTTCCTACGAAGCAGAAAAAGCTGCCGCGCTCAGCACGGCAGCCTCAAACCTCTCCGGCAGGGCCTGCCGGAGCCGCTTTCCCTGATAAATCTGTCTTATTATACCACCTTCCTGAGTTTTTTTCAATCAATTATCTTTCTTGAGTTTCCTCATTTTTTAAATAACCCGGAAAAGTTCCGCAGGCTACTGCGCAGCCTGCGGAACGCAAAAAGACATGCAAAATGCGGAAACTTAAGATTATTTCAAATACTCCGCCAAAACCTCTCTTAGCAGCACTTCATAGGAAGTTTCCGTCGCTGCTGCCGCCTCTGCCTCTGCTGCTTCTGCTGCAGTTTCTTCCTGTGGCTTCAAGACTTCTTCCTGCAGTGTTACAGTTTCCTCCGACAGTGTCATAGTTTCTTCCCTAAATGCCAGCGCCTCCTCAGGTCCTTCCTCTGCCACGACTTTGCTCTCCCTTACGGAAGCTGCTTCCCTGACACGCTCACGGCTCTTCTGCTCTGCAAGCTGTCTTGCCTCCATCTGCCTGCGTTCCCGCAGCAGTTCCTCGGTAAGTCTCCGCTTTTCCATCTGCGCCTTACATTGTCTCTGCTTCTGCTCCTTGCTCAGCTGCATAATCAGTCTTTTTTCCTTCCGGCGCTCCCTCCCTGCGCGGATTCTGCTGTTGTGGAGATAACGCTTTCTTGCCTTTTCTTCCTTTTTTACTGCCTTTTTTGCTATCCGCACTGCCCGCTTCTGCAGGGCTTTTTCTTTTTTTACTTCCTTCTTATCGTTATGTAGCTGCTTCTCCTTGCTGCGCTTTCTGCGTACTGCTTCTGCTTCCTCCACCGCACAGGCCGCCTGCCCCTTACCATACTGCCTGTCCCATTCCATGAAACAACGGTTTTCAATATAGTCTCCGATGCAAAGCCTTATCCTTTCACGCTTTTCCCGCAACCCGGCAAATACATCCAGCAATAACAGCACTCCTGCCGACATCACGCTGAAAAACAACATCGCAAGAATCATCCTGCCATCACATTCCCACAGAACCCCGCCTAACGCGGAGAGCGCTCCTGCAAGCAGCACAAGCAGCACCGAGCGTTCTGCAATGCCTTCCCAGATTCCTGTCCGGATTCCCAAAGCCTTACACCTTGCCAGACGGTATTCCAGATAAACCATTACGTTTCTTATCCGGGTTCCGTCCTGCAGACGCCGAAGTAATTCCTCCCTGATCTCACAAACCGTCCTGTGGTTTGTCGTATCCGGATTCTTACATGCGGCTCCAAGCAGACTGTAATATGTCCAAAGCACCAGCCGCGCAATCAGACTGATTCCCAGTATTACTCCCGTCAGAGCCAGTCCGCCACCTTGTTCCAGTAATTCCTTCATATATACTCCTTTCCGTACGCCATAGCTGCATCGCTTGTACTTTACGGAACTAAGTATATCTCATTTTACTTTTTTTGGAAGACAAAAATTACAAATTTTCCCACTTTATTTCAGAATATCCGACAACGTGCATCAAAATTCTCCCTGCCACGGTCAGACACCTCTCCTTCTGCGGTAGGTCTCATAAACGAGGAGTGCCGCTGCCACCGCCGCATTCAGCGACTCTGCTTTTCCTTCCATCGGGATTTTCACAAGACAGTCCGCCGCTTCTGCCGCAGCACTGCTCAAACCACCTGCTTCATTTCCTATCAGGATAACTGTTTTTCCTGCATATGCGGGCATATCATACTCCTGCGTTCCGGCAAGATGCGCCGCATAAAGACATGCGCCGCCCCGCTTTAGTTCCGAAAGCTCTGCAAGAAAATTCTCCGTATAAAAATGAGGGACACGGAAAATTGCCCCCATTGTGGAACGGACTACCTTCGGATTATACATATCAACTGAATTCCGGCTTAAAATCACCCCGGTCACACCGGCAGCCTCCGCAGTACGGAGTATCGTACCAAGATTCCCGGGGTCGCGCAAATCCTCCAGTGCAAGCCAGACCGCATCCTCCCGTTCCAAAAGCCTCTGCTTGTCATACTGTGGCATCCGTACTGCTGCCAGAACCCCCTGCGGCTCCATAGTATCCGCCATGACCTTCATTACTTCATCCGAGACAATCTCATAACCAATGCCGGAAATTGCCTTCTCCTGCTCCGGAAACGCCGCATACTCCTCCGTAACATAAAGCTCTGCCACTGCTTCGGGCGCGTCGCGCAGCACCTCCTCAAGCATCTTCCTTCCCTCTATTACAAACAGCCCCTGCTCTCTTCGCTCCCGCGCCTTTTTCTGCAGCTGTACAATATGTTTTACCCGCGGGTTTGCCGTACTGCTTATCATTCCTTCCGTTCCTTTCCGGCGCATTATTTCCCAGATTCCCGTAACTTATTTAGCTCCTCATTTTTCCCGATAACAATCAGGATATCCTCCTCGCTCAACGGCTCTGTCGCCTCTGGCGTAATATTCAGCTTTCCATTCCGGCGGATTCCGATTACATTCAATTTCCGCTTTGCACGCAGATTCAGATCAATCAGGCTTTTCCCAACCCAGTCCGGCGGCGTTGCAAGCTCCACCAGACTAAAGACCGAAGAAAGCTCGATGGCATCAAAAAAGTTCCCTTCGATTAAATTATTTGCAATGCGGATTCCGGTTTCCTTTTCCGGAAATACAACCAAATCCGCGCCGACCTTCCTGAGAATCTTTGCATGCAGCTCGTTTTGCGCCTTTGCCAGCACATACGGGATTCCGCACTCCTTCGCAAGAATTGTCACCAGTACGCTCGCCTCGATATCCTCGCCGATTGCGACGACGGCGCCGTCAAAATTCCCGACCCCGAGCGACTCCAGTGCCTCCGCATCCACAATGTCACAAGTCACGGCATAGGTTACGCTGTCTGCAATATCCTTTACCTTCTCTGCATTGTTATCCACTGCCATAACCTCGCAGCCGCCGTCGGCAAGTGAGGTCGCTACACTTCTCCCGAACCTTCCCAGGCCAAATACCACAAATTCTTTCTTTTTTCCTCTTTTCGACATACTTCTCCTTCTGCCGCACCCTGCGGCCGCATGCGTTCCGTTTCCCTAGCCGATCAACACCTTGCTCTCCGGCAGCTCCTTTCCGCTTTTCCCCTGTCCTGACTGCAGGGACAGGGCCAGCGTAATCGGACCGATACGCCCAAGATACATGCAAAACACAATAATATACTTTCCGACGCCGTTTAACTCCGCCGTCTTCCCTTGAGAAAGCCCGACCGTAGCCAGCGCTGAAACTACTTCATATAAGGACTCCAGAAGCTGGAAGCCCTGTGTTACGCAGATAAGCAACGTCCCTGCCACCATACAACAGAAGCTTACAGACACAACTGCCAGCGCCTTTTTCAGATAAAAACCCGGAATACTGCGCCCGAACGCCTCAATATTATTTTTTCCGCGGATGACCGAAATTACGGAAAGCACAATCACCGCCACAGTTACCGTTTTAATGCCGCCGGCGGTACTGGATGGGGAACCGCCGATAAACATCAATAAAAGTGTCAGGAAACCGGACGCAGACGTAAGGTTTTCCTGTGCAACCGTCTGAAATCCGGCAGTTCTTGTCGTTACCGACTGGAAAAAGGCTGCCATTACCTTCTGCCCTGGCGCCAGCTCCCCAAATGTCGCCGGATTCCGGTATTCAAACAGGAAATAGAACAGCGCCCCGCCAAGAATCAGTCCGACGGTTACTGTAATTGCAATCTTTGTGTGCAGGGAAAGGCATTGTCTCGAGCGGCGCCACGAGATTTCCTTCTCCCTTACCAGCTTTGCCTGATGCAGGATATCCCTCCAGACCGGAAAGCCGATTCCTCCGGTAATAATCAGTGCCATTGTCACCAGATTGACCGGCACGTTCGTCTGGTAAGGAACCAGGCTTGCGCTGCCAAATAAGTCCAGACCGGCATTGCAGAATGCGGATACAGAATGAAACACCGCATACCATACCGCCTTTGCCCCATACTCTCCGACAAAGCAGAAAAAATAAAATACAGCTCCGATTCCTTCAACAAGCAGCGTCCCCTTTACAACGCTCTTTGTCACACGGACCAGTCCTCCCAGTGTATCCAGATTATATGCTTCCTGTATCAGCAGACGTTCGGAAAGCGTTACCCGCCTTCCGAAAACAAGCAGCATAGTTGTCGTAACTGTAACGATACCAAGACCGCCAAACTGTACCAGCAGCAGAATGACTACCTGTCCGAACAGACTCCACTGCTCTGCCGTTACAACCGTAGAAAGCCCTGTCACACAGATGGCGCTCGTCGATACAAACAGCGCGTCCGAAAATCCGGCCGACTTCCCGTCTGCAGAAGCAATAGGCAAGGTTAAAAGCACGGCTCCAAGCAATAACCCAATAAAAAAACCGAGCATAATGATTCTCGTTGTTGTAAATCTGACTTTCTTCTTCATATTCCCTCCAGTACGATAGAGCAGAGCCACTGCCTTCCCATTATAATATAAAGCTTTTCTCCGCCTAAAATAACGAGTCCGCTTACGGACTCCCGCGCCGGGCGCGGCCGTTTGCGACATCTTCTACTCACGCGAGTGCGCATCCCGCGGAGCGTTTTTTACTTCATGGGGATGTATTTTAACGTACTGACGCAACACGGTAGTTCCTATGAAGTAGAAAGGGCCGCGCTTCGTGCGACAGCCCCATGCTTTATCTTGGAATGGCATTTTCCCTGCCTTTCTTACTGCGTATCTTCTCTTTGTACATCAAGTCGTCTGCCTCTTCCACATAATCATCCAGCTCCTTGTCGCTCTTCGGGTCGGTCAGGATATAGCCAATGCTGGCCTCCACACGGTACGGAAGCTTTTCCCTCCCGTTCAACTGCTCCAGCTCCTGCAGCAGTGTAAGCTTAAACGCCTCCGCCGCTTCTGCATTTTCTACCGGACCGATAATTAAAAACTCATCGCCGCCGTAACGCACTACGATTTTTTCCTTCCCCGCACATTTCTTTAAAACACCGGCAAAGAGAACCAAGGCATTGTCACCCTGGGAATGCCCGAACGTATCATTGATGTACTTTAAATAGTTCATGTCCATAAACATCACTAAAAGCCGTTTGCCGCAGCCCTTGTTCTTTTCATACATCTCATATCCGTCACGCAGATAGCCGAAACGGTTGTATAAATCAGTCAACGCATCCTTCATGTAGATGCTGTCAAGTCTCTTGTTAATCTTGCGCAGATTTTCCAGGTCGCGCAGGTTACCATATGCGCCGTTGATTGAATTAGAAAGATAGTATATCCAGCGCCGCCGCAAAAGGCAACACCCGTCCACCACAACAAAATACCCGATTACCGCGCCGGTCTTCTGCACCGGCATAAACATATAGACATGGGAGCCTTCTTCCTCTATCTTCAAATCGTTCGGAAGAAGCTGGCTCTTTTTTATCAGTAACGGTCCATCCATTTCTTTATTTCTTTTTACGCTCATCATTACATACTGCGTCTTACAGTAACCCGGCTTCCAGGTAATCTCAAGCGGCTGCGTACTGTAATAGACATCCTGATTCACGCACATTGCAAAACCGTATATATCATCATACATCTTTAAGAAATCCCGCAACACCCACTTAAATAAATCCTCCGACGTTGCGAGTGCAAGCTCCTGACGAATCCGGATAACCTTATCGTAATATTCGCTCTCTTTTCTCTGCCTGTAATAGCTCTGTCGCTGAAGCTGTCTTGCATCCGCCTTCTCGGCCTCCCGCTCCTCCGGTGCATAGCACCCGCAGCTCCCCCGCAGGACAAGCTCCGGCTCATACAAAACGCGCTCCGGCACCTTTTCCCCACGAATTATCTGAAGCAGGATATCACAGCCTACATAGCCCAGCATCCGGACCTTTTTGTCTATCGTGGTAATCTTTGGCGTAAATGTCCGGGCGTTCTCGTCGTTGTCATACCCGGTAATCAGAAAATCCTCCGGCGGATACTTCCCGTCCTCTTCCGCCTCCTGGCAATATCCGAGCGCCATTGCATCATTTGCACAGACAACCGCATCCGGCAGCTCGATTCCCAGCTCCTTAAAATCACGATACGCCTGCCTGCCCTCGGAAGTAACAAAATGATACTCCCGCATTCTTCTTTCCTCAACCGGAATCCCGTGCGCTGTCAAAGCATCCATATATGCTTTTTTCCTGATAATATTGTCCTGGTGCTCCGCACCACCGCCGACATAGTTTAACGTACGGCAGCCATGCTCCGTAATCAGATGCTCTACTATCTGGTACATCGCCTTGTAGCCGTCCGGAATAATCGTAGGAACGCCATCCATCTCCGTTTCTAAAGAAACCATCGGTTTCCCGCAGGAAATCAGCTCCGGATGATACTTTTTCAAAAGTTCATAGCCCTGTACTACATTGACAGAAAAGAGAAAGCCTTCATACTCCTCATAATTTACCAAAGAATAAATATTATAATTTCCAAAATTGTCCGGGTTATCCAGACCAAACACAGGAAAGCACAAAAAAACATGCAGATCCCAGCCCATTTCGGCAAGACGTTCTCTGATTCCGTCGATTACTGTCTCGAGAATCTCACCATCCCATACTGCGGCAAGCAACGCAAGCTTGTGCTTTTCCATCGGCTTACTCCTTCCAAGCATCTTTCGCTTTCAAACATATTTTTTTTATTATACTCCTTTTTCTTCCTTTTCGTCAAATGTTTTTTTACTTACCTGACGCCTTGTGCATTTCGGCCCGATATTGTATAATGTTGTTTTAGAGTAAATGCAGAGGCATAAAAAATTTATAAAAATAATCTTAAGATAACGGAGAATGTTTTCTCTGCGGAAGGAGACCCTATGACCATCAACGAACAATCCCTTGCCCTCCATGCAACGTGGAACGGCAAACTCACTACCGAATCCAAATGTAACGTAAATTCCCGCGAAGCACTTGCGCTTGCCTATACGCCGGGCGTTGCAGAGCCATGCAAAGTAATCGCGGAACACCCGGACGAGGTCTACCGCTACACCATCAAAGCAAATACCGTTGCTGTTATCTCGGACGGCAGCGCCGTACTGGGTCTTGGTAACATCGGAGCCGCGGCAGCGATGCCGGTTATGGAAGGGAAATGTGTGCTGTTTAAGGAGTTCGGCGGCGTCAATGCGTTTCCGATTTGTCTTGATACGCAGGATACCGAAGAAATCATTAAAACCATTGTCCATATCGCTCCGGCGTTCGGCGGCATCAATTTAGAGGATATTTCTGCACCACGCTGCTTTGAAATCGAAGAGCGCCTGAAAAAGCTCCTTCCAATTCCGGTTTTCCATGACGACCAGCACGGCACTGCCATTGTGGTACTTGCAGGCGTTATCAATGCCTTAAAGGTTGTTGGAAAGAAAAAAGAGGACTGTCAGGTTGTCATAAACGGAGCAGGCTCCGCCGGTATCGCGATTGCAAAGCTTCTTTTAAACTACGGCTTTTCAAAGCTGATTCTCTGCGATAAGGCAGGCATGCTTTCAAAAAAGACAAAGGACCTGAACTGGATGCAGAAAGAAATGGTGGAGCTGACAAACTTAGAAGAGCGCGAAGGCACCCTTGCAGATGCCATGAAGGGCGCGGATATCTTCATCGGCGTTTCCGCGCCGGGCATTGTGACAGAGGAAATGGTTGCTTCTATGAATGCTGACGCAATTCTCTTTGCCATGGCAAATCCTGTACCGGAAATTATGCCGGACCTGGCAAAAAAGGCAGGCGCCCGTGTCATCGGGACGGGCCGCTCCGACTTCCCGAACCAGGTCAACAATGTCGTCGCCTTTCCAGGTATCTTCCGCGGCGCCCTTGAAGGCCGTGCCGCGCAGATTACCGAGGAAATGAAGCTTGCTGCTGCGCTTGCCATCGCAGAGCTTGTAGACGATTCAGAGCTTTCGGAGGACAACATCATGCCGCAGCCGTTTGACCCAAGGGTCTGCGACGTCGTCAGCGCCGCCGTAAAAGCACACATTCAGTAGAGGCGTCTTATGCTTACCGCAAATGAATATTACCGCGCCCGGTTTGGCGGAAAGGTCTACCGTATTTCGTTAAACGGCGGCATGACCTGCCCGAACCGGGACGGCACCATCGGTACCGGCGGCTGTATCTTCTGCAGCCGGGGCGGCTCCGGCGAGTTTGCCGCTTCCGCCCTGCTTCCGGTTCCAGCGCAGCTTGCAGCCGCAAAGAAAAAAATAGCTGCCAAGCTCCCGAAGCAAAAAGAGAACTTTGCCGGCTATCTGACCTACTTTCAGGCGTTTACCAATACCTACGCCCCGGTTCCCTATCTGCGCCGGATTTTTTCTGAGGCGCTTTCCGACCCGGAAACCGTCGGACTGTCCGTTGCCACCAGACCGGACTGTCTTTCGGCGGAATGTATCGCGCTTCTTGCGGAATTAAACCAGAAAAAGCCGGTTTATGTCGAACTGGGACTGCAGACCATCCACGAGGAAACGGCGCGCTTTCTCCGGCGCGGCTACCCTCTTCCGGTTTACGACGATGCAGTTTCCCGTCTGCATGCTGCAGGTCTTCCCGTCATTACCCACATTATTCTGGGGCTTCCGAAGGAATCGCCGGCGGATATGGCGCAAACCGTAAGCTATGTCGTAAACAGCAAGGTACACGGCATCAAGCTGCAGCTTCTGCACATTCTGGAGGATACGGACCTTGCGGAGTATTACCGGAGCGCTCCCGTCTCTGAGTTTGGCTGCATGACACTGGATTCCTATACAAAAATCCTCTGTTCCCTGCTTCCGCTGATTCCGGAAGGAACGGTCGTCTACCGCATTACCGGCGACGGACCGAAGAAAACCTTACTCGCGCCCGTCTGGAGCGCAGACAAAAAAAATGTACTTAATGCCCTTCACCGGCAGATGGAAAGGAGTTTTCATGCAATCTGAAATGCTGATGCTTTACAAACTTATGATTCTTTATATCCTGGACCGGATTGACTTTCCTCTGACCGATTCCCAGCTCACAGACTTTTTCATCGGGAAAAACTACACGGACTATTTCACCTTACATGAAACAATGAATGACCTGACAGAAGACGGCTTTATTGCCAAAGAAGTCATCCGGAATAAGACCCTCTACCACATTACGGAAGCCGGCGGAGAGGCGCTTTCCTTTTTCTTTAAGGACATTTCCCCGGCAGCCCGTGCCGATATCGACCAGTATCTCTCGGCACAGCGCTACCATCTGAAAGAGGAACAGTCTACCCCTGCGGACTATTATGAAGTGAAACATTCCGAATACCTTGCGGAATGCAAAATATTAGACCGGGATTCCGTCCTCCTAAATCTCCAGATTACGGTCTCCGGCGAAGCAGAGGCAGAAAAGCTCTGCAACAACTGGAAAGAAAACAGCACGGACATCTATACCTACATTATCAACCGGCTTCTGGCGGTGAAGGAAAAGGAAAGCTGAATTTCTACCTTTTGAACGAAAGCTTCTGAAAGTTCGGGGCGGCACTGCCCCTGGAATTTTCAGAAGCTGTCCACAAAATATAAAACTAACCCTCAAACAACGGCGTAGACAGATACCGGTCCCCGGTATCCGGAAATAAAACGACTATCGTCTTTCCTTCGTTTTCCGGACGTCTTGCAAGCTCCGCGGCAGCCCAGAGCGCCGCACCAGAGGAAATCCCGACCAGAATCCCCTCGTTTCTTCCAACCAGCCTTCCCGTTTCAAAGGCATCCTCGTCCGTTACCGGGATAATCTCGTCATAAACCCCGGTATTCAACGTCTCCGGAATAAAGCCTGCGCCGATTCCCTGAATCTTGTGAGCGCCCGCTACACCTGTAGAAAGCACTGCCGATGCCGCAGGCTCCACGGCAACCACCCGAATCTCCGGATTCTTTGACTTTAAATATGCTCCGACGCCCGTAATCGTTCCGCCGGTTCCGACGCCTGCGACAAAAATATCGACCTTTCCTTCCGTATCCGCATAAATCTCTGGTCCTGTCGTCTCAAAATGCACCTTCGGATTCGCAGGGTTGACAAACTGGCCTGCCAGAAAGCCGCCCGGAATTTCCTTTACCAGCTCTTCTGCCTTTGCAATGGCACCTGTCATTCCCTTTGCACCCTCTGTCAGCACCAATTCCGCACCATATGCTTTCATCAGCTGCCTGCGTTCTACAGACATAGTCTCCGGCATTACGATCATAATACGGTATCCTCTTGCAGCAGCAACAGAAGCAAGCCCGATTCCCGTATTTCCGGACGTCGGCTCAATAATCACAGAGTCCTTTGTCAGCCTGCCGTCCGCCTCAGCCTCATCTAACATTGCCTTTGCGACGCGGTCCTTCACAGAACCCGCAGGGTTAAAATATTCCAATTTGGCAAGCACTCTTGCCTTTAAGCCGAGCTTCTTCTCAAGATTCGTCAGCTCAAGCAGCGGGGTTCTCCCGATGATTTCATCTGCTGATTGATACAATGCCATAGTACAGCCTCCTTATCTGCCCGGGAGACAATCCTTCCCTCTGCCTCCCTTTTCCTCCGCTTTTCGCTTTCCACACAAAAGACCCGCGGATACAGGTCTCTTTGTTACGCCTCTTCCCGAAGCTCTTCTTCCATTCTCTGCCAGACTTCCTCCCGTCCCTGCTTGGTTTCCGCCGAAAACGGAATCAGAAGCCCTTCCTTTGGCATCCCCAAGGTCGTTCGCACAAGCACGCACTGCTTTGCCACCTGGCTCCGTTTGATTTTATCTGCCTTTGTCGCAATTACCACCGGAAGAAAGCCGTGATACACAATCCAGTTATACATATCGCAGTCATTTTCCGACGGCGCATGCCGTATATCCACCAAAAGGAAAATTATTTTTAGCTGTGCCGAGCCCTTCAGGTAGCGCTCAATCATCTTGCCCCACTTCGCCCGCAGCTCCTGCGAAACCTTTGCATAGCCATACCCCGGCAGGTCCACAAAATAGAGGCGCTCGTCGATGTTATAGAAATTGATTGTCTGGGTCTTTCCCGGCTGTCCGGAAGTCCTCGCATAAGACTTCCGGTTCATCAACGTATTAATTAACGAAGACTTTCCTACATTCGACTTTCCGGCAAATGCAAACTCTGGCAGGAGATTCTCCGGCAGCTTACTCGTAATCCCGCAAACTGTTTCCAAATTTACTTTTACAACATTCATTAAAATTCCTTTCATCTCCGGTGCTTTTCCGGTCACTGCAGTAAAATCTCCGGAAACACCTGCTCCATAGTCTCAACAAACACGATATCCAGACCTTTCGTAACTTCCTCCGAAAGCTCCAGAACATCTGCTTCATTTTTTACAGGAACCAGAACCTTCTTCACACCTGCCTGCTTTGCCGCCAGAAGCTTCTCCTTCAGACCGCCAATCGGAAGGACACGTCCTCGCAGCGTCACCTCGCCGGTCATCGCCACATCTGCCGCAGCCTTCCTCCCGGTTACTGCGGAGTAAATTGCAGATGCCATTGTAATTCCGGCGGAAGGCCCGTCCTTCGGCACCGCCCCCTCCGGTACATGGACATGAATCTGATGCTTCTCAAAATAGTCCTCTGGCAGAGTCTCGCCGCAAAATCCCCTTACAAACGACAGAGCCGTCTGTGCAGACTCCTTCATCACGTCGCCAAGCTGTCCGGTTAGTGTAATCCCGCCCTTTCCCGGCATTACATTCACTTCGATTTCCAACGTATCACCGCCTACGCTCGTCCATGCAAGTCCGCGTACAATGCCGGTCTGTGCTTCTTTTGCAACGCTATCCTTGCGGTACTTCTGTTTCCCAAGATAGGAAAACAGCTCCTTCTCTCTTATTCTCAGCGGCAATACGGTTTCCTCTTCTTTTGCAGTGTCGATGTTCCACACTGCCTTCCGGCACAGCTCATCGAGCTTCTGCTCAAGCTTACGGACACCGGCCTCCTTTGTATAGCCGCTGATAACGGCACGAAACGCCCCGTCCGTTACCTTTATCTCTTTCGCCGTCAGACCATTTTTCTTCAACTGCTTTTTCCAGAGATGCTTCTTTGCAATAAAGAACTTCTCTGTCTCCGTATAGCCGGAAAGCTCGATTACCTCCATACGGTCCAAAAGCGGCTTCGGTATCGTCTGCAACGTATTTGCGGTAGCAATAAACAGCACCTCGGACAAATCTAACGGCATATCCAGATAATGATCCAGAAAATGAACATTCTGCTCCGGATCCAGCACCTCTAACAACGCAGAGCTCGGGTCCCCTTTATAATCACTTGAAACCTTATCAATCTCATCCAGAAGCAGCAGCGGATTTTTCACTCCTGCCTGTCTTATTCCGGCAGCAATCCTTCCCGGCATCGCCCCGATATAGGTACGCCGGTGCCCCCTGATTTCCGCTTCGTCCCGGATTCCGCCAAGACACACCCGGATATATTTCTTCCCGAGCGCCTCCGCAACAGAGCGGGCAATCGAGGTCTTTCCGGTCCCCGGAGGTCCTGCCAGACATAAAATCGTGCCGCCCGCAGTCCCGGTACGCTTTCTTACCGCCAGATACTGCAGGATGCGCTCCTTTACCTTTTCCATGCCATAATGATCCGCTTCCAGTACATCTTTGGCATGCAGAAGGTCGTAGTTTTCCTCTGTCGTCTTATCCCACGGCATATCCAAAAGCGTTTCGATATAAACGCGGGCCACGGCACTCTCTGACGCGGCTCCGCCAAGACGCTTATAACGCTCAATCTCCTTTGCAATTGCCTTCTTAATTTCCTCCGGCGCCTGCAGCTTTTTTAAGCGTTCCGCGAACTCCTCTGCCTCTCCGGTTTCCCCTAACTCCTCACGGATTACTTTTAACTGTTCCCGGAGAATGTACTCTTTCTGGTTTTTCTCCACCTTCGCTTTTACTTTATTCTGCAAATCTTTCCGGATACGGAGCTCCTCAATTTCGGCTGCCAGAATATGCGCAAAAAGCTCAAAGCGCGGAAAAAACTCCCGTTCCTCCAAAAGCGCCTGTTTCTGCTCGGTCGTAAGCGGCACCGTCGCTACCGCCTGCTCCATCAGCTGCTCCGGCTCCTTTAACAAAAGCAGCTGTCCTGCCGTATCCTTCCCGACCTTCGTATTCACGGAGAAATAAACCTCCAGCAAATCCCGCAGCGTCCCCGCCATGGCGCGGCGTTCCGTCGCTGAAAATCCGTCCGGGTGTTCCTGTCCGGCGACTGTCACCTGCGCAGAAAAATAAGGGGAGACACTTACCAAATAGTCAAGCTCTCCTCGCTCTTCGCCTATAATCAGGACACGGATTAAATTCCCCGGCAGCTTAATAATCTGCTTAATCCGCGCAATGCAACCGACCGAATACAAATCCTCAACCGTCGGCTCCTCCACAGATGCGTCTTTCTGCGTTACCGCAAAAATCATCTGGTCCGACCGCATTGCCTGCTCCACTGCCTGAATACTTATCTTCCGGTTTACATCAAAATGCACCAATATGCCGGGCAGCACTGCGATATTCCGCAGTGCTATCATCGGCATAATTCTTGTTTCGTCACTCATATTATCACCTTTACTTTACAGGCTACGCACTTTCGTCCGCGTTCCTCTGTCCCGCCTTTCCCGAAAGCGGCTTCCTTCTCTGTCCGGTAAGAACAAGCTCCGGCTCTTCTGTTCCCTCTGCCGCCTCCTTGGTTACAATACACTTTAAAATGCTCTCATCGGAAGGCACACGGTACATTGCGTCCATCATAATATTTTCCATAATGGAGCGCAGACCTCTTGCACCGGTCTTCTGCTCTACCGCACGTTTTGCAATGACCTGGAGAGCCTCCTTCTCAAACTCAAGCTCCACCCCGTCTATTTCGAAAATACGGCGGTACTGCTTCGTTAAAGCATTTCTTGGCTCCTGCAGGATGCGCACCAGCGCCTCCTCGTCCAGAATATCCAGCGCAACCGTTACCGGCACACGGCCGATAAACTCCGGAATCATACCGAACTTTACCAAATCCTGCGGCATTACCTGCCGGAACATTTCCCCGATACGCAGCTCCATACCATCTCCGATTTCCGCATTAAAGCCCATCGACTTATGTCCGGTACGCGCCTCGACAATCTTCTCCAGACCGTCAAATGCCCCGCCGCAGATAAACAAAATATTGGTTGTGTTAATCTGGATAAACTCCTGATGCGGATGCTTCCTTCCGCCCTGCGGCGGCACCGAGGCAACCGTTCCTTCCAATATCTTTAAGAGCGCCTGCTGTACGCCCTCGCCGGAAACATCCCGCGTAATCGAGGTATTTTCCGACTTTCTGGTAATCTTGTCGATTTCATCAATATAAATAATCCCATGCTCAGCACGCTCAATATCATAATCCGCCGCCTGAATCAGCTTCAAAAGGATATTTTCCACATCTTCACCGACATATCCGGCCTCCGTAAGCGCTGTTGCATCTGCAATCGCAAACGGTACATTCAAAAGCTTTGCTAATGTCTGGGCCAGATACGTCTTACCGCTGCCCGTCGGCCCGATCATCAGGATATTGGACTTTTGCAGCTCTACGTCGGAAAACGACGGCTGCACCAGCACACGCTTATAGTGATTGTAAACGGAAACTGCAAGTACCTTCTTTGCATCCTCCTGGCCAATCACATACTCATCAAGAAATGCTTTGATTTCTACCGGCTTTAATAAATTAATCCCGACATCCTCCGCCTCTGGAAATACAGCTTCATTTCCTCCCTGCAGTTCCTCTACCAGCTCGGCGCATAACCCGATACACTCATCACAAATATAAATATTGTCCGGACCGGAAACCATTTTCCTTACCTGCGACTGGTCCTTTCCGCAGAACGAGCAGAAAAATGTTGATCTATTATCTGACTTATTTGCCACCTCGGTTCACCTCAATCATTCCTAACGGCTTGTAATGACACTGTCAATCAAACCGTATGCTACCGCCTCTTCGGCGGACATATAATTGTCACGCTCCGTATCTACTTCAATTACTTCTACCGGCTTTCCGGTATTTGCCGCCAGAATCTCA
This sequence comes from uncultured Lachnospiraceae bacterium, assembly GCA_910577175.1. GTDB lineage: Bacteria > Bacillota > Clostridia > Lachnospirales > Lachnospiraceae > SIG307. Next base: position 50,322 of record CAJTLU010000005.1, read on the forward strand.
TTTAACTTCTTTCTGGTTCTTAAAATATTCTTCGCCACAATCTCAATCTCGGTTGCCTGCCCCTTTGCGCCGCCGGAAGGCTGGTGAATCATTACCTCCGCATTCGGAAGCGCCATGCGCTTTCCCTTTGCGCCGCCTGCAAGCAGGAATGCTCCCATACTGGCTGCCATGCCGATACATATGGTAGAAACGTCGCACTTAATATACTGCATCGTATCGTAGATTGCCATACCCGCAGTCACAGAACCGCCCGGGCTGTTAATATAAAGGCTGATATCCCGCTTCGGGTCCTCGCTCTCCAAAAACAAAAGCTGGGCAACTATCAGACTTGCTGTCACATCATTGACTTCTTCCCCAAGGAAAATAATACGGTCCTTTAACAATCTGGAGTAGATGTCATAGGAACGCTCTCCCTTCGCCGTCTGTTCAAGCACATAAGGTACTAAACTCATATTGAAAAACTCCTCTCTGTCAACGAAGGGATGCCCGAGTGGAACATCCCTTATGCTGGTCTCTTACTTTTCCTCTGCTGCGTCGCGTACAAGGTCAACTGCCTTCTGCACTGCGATATCCATCTTAATCTGTTCTCTTTCCTTTTCGTTGATTAGCTCGGTCAGCTTCTCCTTTTCCATACGGTAGTTCTGCGCCATCGTTTCGTATTCCTTGTCTAACTCTTCCTCGGAAACCTCGATGTTCTCTGCCTTTACAACAGCCTCTAACACCAGTCTGCACTGGATTCGCTTCAATGCCTGCGGCTTTAAGTTCTCCATAAAGCTGTTCGCATTCATGCCGGTAAACTTAAAATACTGCTCTAAGTTCAGACCCTGCATCTGCAGTCTCTGCGCATACTCCTCTGCCATCTGTCTGGTCTGGGTATCTACCATTGCATCCGGAATCTCCATGGAAGAGCCTTCAATAATCTTTTCCACTACGGCATCTTCCTTTGCATACTTCGCTTCCTTTTCTTTTCTCTCAAGAAGGTTCTTCCTGATATCCTCTTTGTACTCGGCAAGCGTATCAAACTCAGAAACATCCACAGCAAACTCATCATCTAACTCCGGAAGCTCCTTTGCCGTGATGCCCTTCATCTTTACCTTAAATAAAGCAGGCTTCCCGGCAAGCTCCGGTGCATGATATTCTGCCGGAAAGGTTACATTCACATCAACATCCTCGCCGATGCTCTTTCCGACTAACTGCTCCTCAAATGTATCGATGAAGGAATGGGAACCAAGCACCAGCTTGTAATCCTCTCCCTTGCCGCCTGCAAACGGCGTACCGTCAACATAGCCGTCAAAGTCAATTACGACTTCATCGCCGTCTGCCGCCGGTCTGTCCTCTACGGTAATAATTCTGGCATTCTGCTCTCTGACGCGGTTTAATTCGGTTGCAATCTCTTCATCGGAAACAGAAACCTCCGGCTTCTCTATCTGTACGCCCTTATAGCTGCCAAGCGTAACCTCCGGCTTTACCGCAACCGTCGCGGTGAAAATAAACTCTTTTCCTTTTTCTATCTGTACAATATCGATTTCCGGTCTGGAAACAATATCAAGTCCGCTTTCCTCTGCCGTCTTCTCATATGCCTCCGGCATAATTTCGTTTGCTGCATCCTCATAAAACACGCCCGGTCCGTACATCTTTTCCACTACGCTTCTCGGCGCCTTTCCCTTTCGGAAGCCCTGTACGGATAATTTATTTTTATTTTTCTGGTACGCCTTTTCCATTGCCTTTTCAAACTCGTCTGCCGCAACCTCGATGGTGAATTTTACCATGCTTTTACCCAAATCATCAACCTTGAAACCCATTTCAAAATTTCCTCCTTAAAATCGTATCGTTTAATTATAGCACAAAGCCCTGTTCCTGTAAAGTATCAACTATTGCCCCGGTGTATTTCATGCAAAGCTCGTCGGTTTCCGCCTCTACCATAATCCGCAGCAGCGGCTCCGTACCACTCTCGCGCACCAGGATACGTCCCTCGTTTCCAAGTAACGCAGCAATCTCTTCCGTCTTTTTCTGTACTGCCGCGTCATCCTGTGCTTTCCGTTTGTCCGTTACCCGGACATTTACCAGACGCTGCGGGTAAACCTTCATGCCGGCAGTAAGCTCTGCAAGGGATTTCTTTGACTCCAGTATGACCTCCATTACCTTTAATGAGGTCAGTACCCCGTCTCCCGTCGTGGCATGCTTCAAAAATATAATATGACCGGAGTTTTCCCCGCCGATGGAATACCCGTTTTCCAGCATATTCTCATGCACATATTTATCGCCGACTGCTGTCTTTTCGTAACGGATTCCCAGTTCGTCCAGCGCACGGTACAGACCCAGATTTGACATAACCGTCGTCACTACCGTATCCTTTTCCAGCTCCCCGCGTTCTTTCATATATCTTCCGCACAGATACATGATACGGTCTCCGTCTACAATATTCCCTTTCCCGTCCACTGCAATACAGCGGTCCGCGTCCCCGTCATATGCAAACCCGACGTCTAACTTTTCCCGGAGGACAAGCTCCCTCAGCCCTTCGATATGCGTCGAGCCGCACCCGGTATTGATATTTAAGCCGTCCGGTTCCGCGTTAATCACATAGGTCTTCGCTCCCAGCGCGTCAAACACTCCTTTTGCAACCGCAGTAGCAGAACCGTTTGCCAAATCCAGCCCCACCCGCATTCCTTCATAGGAACGGGTAGCCAGAGAAACCAGATAGCCGATGTAGCGGTGCCTTCCGATGGAATAGTCAACCGTCCTGCCGATGTTTTCCCGCATGGCATACGGTACTTCTTCCGTTTTGCCATCAATATAATCTTCTATCTGCTGCTCGACCTCTGCCTCCAGCTTATAGCCTTCTCCGTTGATAATTTTAATACCATTATCATAATAAGGATTATGGCTTGCCGTTATCATAATGCCGCAGTCAAAGCCTTCTCTTTTTACAACATACGATACCCCCGGCGTCGGGGTAACATGAAGCAGGTACACATCTGCCCCGCTTGCCGTAAGTCCGGAAACCAGCGCATACTCCAGCATATAACTGGAACGTCTGGTATCTTTTCCGATGACAACCCTTGGTCTGTGCTCCTTCCCATAATAATGCCCGACAAATCGTCCTACACGGAATGCGTGCTCTACGGTCAGAGTTACGTTTGCTTCGCCGCGGAACCCGTCCGTACCAAAATATTTGCCCATAGTGCCTCCAAACTTTCCGATTATTCACATATGGTATACTTTAACATACATGGAAATGAAATGCAAGCTTGAGTTTCTGCATTTTATCCGGCATCTTATGTTCCGGAAACTTTGCAACATTTGATTTTTTCAAGCGCAACGCTCCACCGGACTTCCTCTAAGTACCGCCAAGCCGCTCGGGAGCGTCCTCGCGCCTAAGCGTTACTAAGAGGCGATTCCGGCTCCGCTAAATACGCGGTCCTTCGGACAAATTCAAAAATCAGATGTTGCAAAGCCTCCGGAACTTTTCCAAGTCGTTCAAAAAGGACTATGCTTTCTATCTGTAGCCTCCTCCTTCTTATCGTCCGGATAAGAATGGAATAGCCTCCGCCCTTCCCTCATATAGTAATAAAAAAAAGAGTCTGCCATGTCTTTTTTCTATGAAGCCTTATCTGCTCTCAACCGTTTTCTTTGGAACGGTCCGCTCCTTTTTCTGTTATTAGGAATCCATTGTCTGTTTACCGTGCGTCTGCACTTTGTGCAGCGCCGTCTGCCGGATGCCATCCGTCTTTCCGGCGGCGGCAGGAAAAAGCACGGTTTCCGCTCTCTTACGACCGCGCTTGCCGCAACGCTTGGTACGGGAAATATTGTGGGAGTTTCCTCCGCCATTGCGCTTGGCGGTCCCGGCGCCGTCTTCTGGTGCTGGCTGACCGGTGTGCTCGGCATGGCGACCGCTTATGCCGAATGTTACCTGAGTATGACCTGCCGGAAAAAAGATGCCGCCGGAAAGGTCCGCGGCGGTATCATGTACGTGCTGGAGCATGCGCTTGGCAGCAAACAGGCTGGCCGGTGGTTTGCCTATCTTCTTTTAATTGCCTCGTTTGGCATCGGCTGCTCCACACAGGCCGGAACCGTTACGGAAACGGTTTCTTCCCTTGTCGGGACCGCGCCTGCCATCACCGGTCTGATTCTCGTATTTTTTGTCGGCTATGTCATTCTTCACGGCTCCCTGGCAATTACAAAACTCTGCAGCGTTTTAGTCCCGCTGATGGCAGTGCTTTATCTCGCTGCCTGTGTTATCCTGCTCTTTTTTAACTCGGCGCATGTGCTTCCGGCGCTCCGCCTGATTATGTCCTCTGCCTTTTCACCGACCGCCGCGCTTGGCGGCATTGCCGGAGGCTCCTTTCTGCTTTCCGCACGCTACGGTATCGCCAGAGGTCTTTTCACCAATGAAGCAGGACTTGGCACAGCGCCGCTCGCCTTTACGGAAAGTGAAGAAAGCAGCCCCGAAAAGGCTGCTCTTCTCTCCATGTCTGCGGTCTTCTGGGACACGGTTGTCCTGTGTGCCCTGACCGGAATTGTCATTATCAGCTCCTTGCTGCGCGTCCCGTCCCTTGCCGGAGAATACACGGCAACCACTCTGACAAGCGCCGCCTTTTCGTTACTGCCTTACGGGGAGCTTCTGCTTGGCATTTCCTTAATTGCCTTTGCCTATGCCACCTTAATCGGCTGGTCCTACTTCGGCTCACAGGCTGTTACCTACCTGTTCGGTGAAAACGCTATGAAAACCTACCGGCTTTGCTATCTTGGCATGATTTTTGCCGGTTCTGTCCTTTCCATGCCGTTAATCTGGGAGCTGACTGACTTTATTAACGCCTGCATGGTGCTTCCTAACGTCCTTGCGCTTTTCCTTCTGCGCCGCAGCGTAAAAGCGCCTGCGGATTAAGACGCAGGCGCCCGTTTCTATACATACTGGATGGCGGAAAGCAGCTTTTCCGCCGTTTCCTCATCACAAAGCAGCGATACTAATGCTGCGCCAAAGGCAATCGCCGTTCCCATCCCGCGGCTTGTAATAACGTTTCCATCGATTACCACTGCGTCCGGGACTACCTCCGCTTCCAAAAGCTTCTCCTCAAAGCCCGGATAGCAGGTCGCATGTCTGCCGCGCAGAAGCCCGTTCCTTCCTAGAACAGACGGCGCCGCACAGATTGCTGCAAGATATTTTTTCGCATCACAATAGGAATGCAATACCTCTTTTAAACCCTCGTGCGCCATTAAATGCTCCGTCCCCGGCATTCCTCCCGGAAGCACCGCCATCACGCCGTCCTCGTAGGAATACTCTGGAAACGTTCCGTCAGCTTCTACCACGATTCCATGCGCTCCTTCAACGCGCTTTCCGGAAGCCACGGAAACCATCACCGTTTCCACCCCGGCACGGCGGAGCATGTCCACCACGGTTAATCCCTCGATTTCTTCAAAGCCGTCTGCCAAAAACACATACACCCTGCTCATTGTCCATCCTCCTTTTCCTTTTTCCCGTATCCTGGTGTGCTGACCAAATGAACCGGTCAGTACACTAGCTCACAAAGCTTCTGATAAAGCGCCTCCGCAGCTGCCTGATGTCCCAAAAGCCCTGGATGTCTTCTGGCGCCAATCTGGCTGCCGGTAATCTCATTCAGCCTTATGTAATACGCCTCGTTATCCCCGCCCTGCTCCTTGTAGTCCGCAACACCGCCTGCAATCGCGCTTCCCACGACGTCTCCCATCATTCCATAGCACCAGAGAAGCTTTGCAGCCGCATTGTGCCGCCGTATCTCGGAAAGAAAGGCTGAAACGCCATGCCTGATTTCCTCCAGACATTCCTGACACGGCTGTCCGTTTTCCTCCCGCCGCATCTTTTTTCTCAGACCGGACGCCTCGTCGTACCATTCCGGCTGGTCAAATGCAGCGGCGTCGTTTGTCCCGAGGTTAATTACAATATAGTCCGGCTGCCATTCCGTAAAGTCATATGGCTGCCCCGCGCCCAGACGTCTGTTGCGCTCTCCGCCCAATACGCCGCAAATCTGCCCGTAAAATGCCGGTATCACATTCTGCGGATTATTGTTCCAGGCGCAACACACGCCATAGCCGCTCTGGGAAACCACGCGGTACTCGGCACGAAGCCGCTCCGACAGCAGATACGGATAGGTATGCGTCGCTGAAAACCACATCGGAATCCAGTCCTCTTCTACGGCAGAGCCATAGCTTCCCTCGCCTGACGTAATACTGTCGCCGATAAACTCAATCCGGCAGGAAGGCTCCTTTGGGGCAAAAAATGCACCATCCCCGTAAAAGGCATGTACGCCCAAAAATGCCGCGTCATCCTCCGGCATCGCCTGTACTTCCTTTATTACCTTAATATGATTCCTCTTTTTTATCTGAAGATTGCGGAACAGGCAGACTCTCTGCCTTCCCCTTGGCAGCATCTGCCTGGAAACCTGCACTCCGTTTATCATAACCGCAATCCACTGTTCAAAACAAACATAATCCGTTTCAAACTCACACCACAGCTCTGTCCCGTCATACTCCGTTTCAAACCCGGAGCCGGTCCAGAACAGCACTAACGGCTCCCTGTCTTTTGTTGTCCTTCCTAATACCCGTAGTCCCTCGATTTCACTTAACAAAAACTTTTTTTCCTCTGCCATGCAAAGTCCTCCGTATTTTGTTCCTGCCTTTATTCTCTTGTCCGCATGATAATCAGCTGCTCCAATACAACACGGTACGTTTCAATAATCTTAGCGTCCACATAAGCACAGCGGCTTGCCAGAAACTGAAAGGTCTTTAAGGCAAAGCAGACCGTAACTGCACCGATAGCAGATAACAGAACTACCGTCTGCAGATTCAGGCTCATCAAAAAGAACCAGGCAACCAGATAAATAATAAACACCAGAGAATAGGTTTTTCCTACCCGGAACGCATTATGCAGCGCTTCGTTTAAACGCACATGCATACTGAAAATCCGCTCCGAATCAAAGCGGCTGCAGTACTCGTACATTTCATCAAATAGCTCTTTACACTCTCTATCCTCCGGTCCGCAGTTATGATAAACAAAATTTGCAAAACCGTTATATCTTTTCTCTCCAAATTCACTACGCAGAAGTTTTCTAAAAATATTCATGGTTTCCCCGCTTTCGCTCTCTTTCTTTGTTACGATATCTGATAAAAGTATATGCAGTCTGGACTTATCCTTCCCAAACAATAACTTCCACTGATTCCATTTTAAATCTTTTATGGCATAATTACAATATCTGAATTTTCTGAGATTCCGTTATCTACCTGAATTTACAATTTGTTCATAAACTATCCACACCTAACTCATATATGACCGATATAGTAACTATTGTAAAGTGAATCAAGGTTACTAATTACTACTTTTTCATATGATTTGAGTCCGGCGGTTACCCTCCCCCACTTACACCGGACTTCTCCTCTGAATACCTCCGTTTTACAACGGAGGTATATTTTTGTCTGCTTTGCGGACGCTGTTTTAAGTCTGTTCTTTTCTTATTATCTGCTTATTCTAGCAGACTTACAAAAAAATTGCAATATTTACAAAATCCTGAGTTTCCGCATTTTTTAGCAACCTTGGAAGTCCCGGTTGCTGTATGGTAGTTTTATTTTGCATCTGTCCGGAGGACCGCGGCTTTTAGCGGAACCGGAATCACCTCTTAGCGCTGTTTAGGCGCGAGGACGCCACCGAGCGGCTTAACAGCTCTTAGAGGAAGTCCGGCAAAGCGTTCGCGCTTGCAAAATAAAACTACCATATAGCAACCGGGACACAAAGGGGCGTACAAAATGCAAAGGCTCCAAAAATCTTCTCTTTTCATTATCGACAAAATTTGTTATACTGTAACAAAACAGGTCGGTATTACTCTGTACCGGCTAAGAGCTTATGATACAGCCGCCCCACGGAAAGGAGATTACTATGTCCACGATTATGATTATGGATCACCCGTTAATCCAGCACAAGATTGGTATTATGCGGGACAAAAATACGTCTACAAAGGAGTTCCGCGCCCTGGTATCCGAGATTGCCATGCTGATTTATTACGAGGCAAGCCGCAACCTTCCTCTGGCAGACAAAGAAATAGAAACGCCGTTAGTAAAAGCCACCGTAAAGGAAATTGCCGGAAAAAAGCTTTGCGTCGTTCCTATTTTACGCGCAGGCATGCATATGGCTGACGGCATCTTAACGCTGACTCCGAACGCAAAGGTCGGCCACATCGGTCTTTACCGCAACGAAGAGACCTTAGAGCCGGTGGAATACTTCTGCAAGCTTCCGTCTGACGCGACAGAGCGCGAGATTTTTGTCGTTGACCCGATGTTAGCAACCGGAGGCTCCGCAATCGCGGCAATCGACCTTTTAAAAAAGCGCGGCATTCGGAAAATCCGCTTTCTTTGCCTGATCGCAGCGCCGGAAGGAATTGAACGGCTGCAGGCCGCACACCCGGACGTCAATATCTTCATTGGTGCAAAGGACGAGTGTCTGAACGAGCATGGCTACATCCTCCCGGGACTCGGTGACGCCGGCGACCGCATTTACGGAACAAAATAAAGACAGAAAAACGGGGCTGCCGCCTTCTGCGGCGCCCCGTTTTAATCCTCCTATGAACTGAACCTGCCTTATTGTTCTGCTATTTTGAAATACCGGAAAAATCCGGTTCCCCGTTATTGATTAGCTTCCAGACAACCGATGCCACCTCTTCCCTGACCGCCGCACCCTGTGCCTGCGTCCCGCCGCCTTCCACATAGATGCTGGTGTTCCCGAGCGCAAAGGAGGCATAATAAATCACATTTTTTTCTCCCCTGCTGTTCGGTCTGGTTACAAAACATCCCGCCGTTACGGCTGTCCCTTCTACCTGTGTACTTTCCTCCCTGCCCTCTATTATGGTATCGCGGAGACAAAAACCCGGCGTGGAGATTACTACCTTTACATTTCCTATTTTCCCCTCGAAACCGACAGCCTGACGCCCCTTTCCGGTAAACGCCGCCTGACCCGCAGCAGAAAGCCCGGCAAACAGGCTGTTACATTCCTCTTTTGTCAGTTCCCTGAAAAAAACATCCATATCTGGCATCTGCATGATTGACCCCGCAGAGACATCCGCTTTCACAAAGCTTATTCTGTCGCCGTTCTCAAGAGTTACAATCTCCCTTCCGTTTCCAAACATTCCCCCGAACAGCGCCCTGCCGCCAAAAAGAAGCGTAAACAGGAAGCAGGCGGCGGCAGCCCACGGGAACCAGACAGGCATTTTCTTTTTTGCCCTGATGTCCCGTGCCTCTTTTACATAGGTATCGTTGATTTCACCAAAGATTTCATACAATGTTTCGTTTGTCATAATTCAAATCCCCTTTCCGAAAGATATTTGCGCAGCTTCGCTCTCAGGCGGTTCAAGGTCATGGAAACGGCGCCCTCTTTCATCCCATGACGGACAGCAATCGAAGAAATACTGTCCGTGTACCAGTAGCGACAGACAAAAATGCTTCTTTTCACCGGAGGAAGCGCCGCAAGGAAAGCATCAATCGCCTTCACTAACTCCTTCCGGTCAAGCTCGCATTCTACGTTCTCTTTTCCGGATACGCACCCGGCAAGCTCGTCAAACACCAGCGGCAGCTCGCCGCCTCCCCGTTTTTCCGCGGCATTGTACTTATACCGGTTAAAGGAAATATTTCTCGTAAGCTTGCCAAGAAAGGCAGACAACACTTCCGGCCTGTGCGGCGGCATGGAGTTCCATGCATTCAGGTATACATCATTGACACATTCCTCCGCATCCTCCCTGCTGCCTGTTATGTTCATCGCAATCGAAGTACAGTATTTTCCATATTTCGACGCGGTAGCCGGAACCGCTTCCTTACTTCTCTCCCAGTACAGCTGTACGATTCTGTTATCCTCCAACAAACTCACCTTCTTTCTTCTTTTATTCCGCCTACCTATATACACAACTTTCCGGCGCAAATCTCACACAAAAATTTCATTTTCCTGCTATTTTCTTTTTACCCGCTGACAAAGGAAGACACCTTTAGTGTACCACAAAACCGTCTTTCTCTGATTATTGGAAAGAAATGGAATAGAGTGCAAATACTCTTTAAATTTTGATCCGGAAATGTGTAACGAATCCCCTGCTTCCCTCTCCTATGTATAGAACCAGAAAAACAGACGCCCGTTGAAACGCTGGTATCCAATTTCAGACAGGAGGCATACAAGCGTGTGCTACATTACAGTAAGTCATATTTCAAAGGTCTATACCATGGGGACCGAAATCGTTCCCGCAGTATCCGATGTTTCTTTTACCATAGAACGGGGAGAATTTATTGCTGTCATGGGTCCCTCCGGCTGCGGCAAATCCACGCTGCTGCATATCATGGGAGGCTTGAACAGCCCCTCTCCATGACAGCTTTGTGGCAGAAAGTGCAAAACGGAACATTCAAATGACAGACGGAAAAATTGTAAAGGATGTGGTGAAAACAAATGAAAAATAACTTTTCCAAACAAAACACGGCTTCCTGCCGTTTATGGCTCACATGGAAACTCATCCAGAAGCAGAAGCTCCGCACCGCAGCCATTTATTCTCATACGGGTAAAGAAAGAAATTAAAGTCCCTGCTCTTTGAACATACCTGCGATTTCCTCTGCCGATTCTTGCATTCCTCTTTGAAACCATACTTCAATCCAGCCGTACAGAGAATAAGCAACATATGCTCTCGCATATGCCTCTACCTTTGAATGTTCCGGTTTTGGTCCGCAAAGCCCGATAATGACATCTTTCAAAAGACAGATAAGATTTCTTTCATTTAGCAAGCTGTAAAAACCTCTGTATTTTTCGAAGTGTCCAAACATTAAGCTGATCAATTCGTTTAATGGTTTATTTTCTTTTTTATCTGCCACGTCTGTCCATTCTTTGAATATTTTATTGATATATCCCCGCAGAATATCCTCTTTGCTCTCAAAATTACGATAAAAAGAAGCTCTGCCGATTCCGGCGAAATCGCACAATTCGCTGATGGATATCTCTCCGATAGGCTTATCCCGCAACAATTTCAAAAGTGCATCCGTAATATGCTCTATGACATAGGCGTTCCGCCCTTCGTTGCTCATCGGTGATACATTTTTTGAGATTTGTTTCATTTTACCGCCTCCTATTGACACTAAAAAAATTCGATGATACACTCATATCAACGAGACAATTGTTTCATCAATATTAATCATAGCGCGACAGAAACCAAAAGTCAATAGTAAATGACAGAAAGGAATCGAAGAGAAATGGCACTTACACAAAAACGGTTAATTATCTTATTGGTAATCGTCATAATTGCCCTTGTTTTAGGACGCTTGGCAGTCCGGTGGATTATGAATCTTCTGCTCGGAGGTACGATGTTCGGAGGTAATTTCTTATGAAAACTGAAAAAAAGAGAGGCGGAGGAATGTTTGTATTTATCTGTATTATGACGTTTATTATTTCCTTTGGAGCAGGGGTTGCTTCCAAGTTTTTCATTAAACCCTCATGGGCAAAAAAATATTCCGTACAAATGACGGAAGAACTAGGAAAAGTTTATAAAGACCTTTCTTACGGGGATGGCGAAGCCAATAAGTTTGACCTGTATGTTCCTGCAGACGGGAGCAAGGAAAGCTACGGTCTGGTGGTCTATCTTCATGCAGGCGGATTTACATCAGGAGATAAAGCAGGCGATGCCGAAATGCTCACCTGGCTGTGTTCCAAAGGCTATGTTGCGGCGGGAATCAATTACACCCTGCGCACCGCCAAAAACGACAAAAGCGTTTATTCGCAGTCCATGGAAATCAAAGCAGCTATGCCAAAGGTCGTGGAGGAAGCCCAAAATCTCGGATACCATATTAACAGGATGGCAATATCCGGCGGCTCGGCAGGCGGTACGCTCGCTATGCTCTATGCCTACAGAGATGCGGCAGATTCTCCCGTGCCGGTAAAAATGATGTTTGAGGCAGTCGGTCCCTCAAGCTTTTACAGAGCAGATTGGGGCGTTTACGGACTGGACCGGGACACCGACGAAAGCAAAAAAGCAGCAGCAGGATTGTTTGGTATTATGCTCGGGGAGGAACTAGATGCGGATATTCTTGATACGCCGGACTATGATAAGCTCATCAAGCCGATTTCCGCATTTATGTGGATTGATGAAAACAGCGTGCCGAGTGTGATTGCCTACGGCGCCCACGACCGTGTATGTCCGTTTGGGAGCGCTGCACATTTGGTAAATGCTTTGAAAGAAAATAATGTGGATTATCAGTATTTTGAAATGCCGCATTCGGGACACGGACTGCAAAATGACGACAAGATATACGGGCAGTATATGAATGCGGTGGAGGAATATCTCGATAAATATATGCCGGTGGAGGAATGAAGCGCAGACAGCTAGTTTTCCTCCAGGCTACAACCAGACTGTAAACAAAATCCGAGGCGTATACCTCGGACTTTGTCTGCAATCTGACCGGGGCTGCCGCCGTCGGCGCCCCGTCTGACTAAAAGCCTGCCTTATCTCACGCCCTTCCCGGCGCTCTCCTACTCTACCGTAAACTTATATACGGTAATCGACTCCGCCTCCTGGTACGCCTTCACGACCGGGGACTGGAAGCCCTTGATATTCACTGCATCCGGGAAAAACTGCGTTTCAAAGCAGACGCCCGCACGCCTGCCGTAGGCACATCCGTCCTTTCCCTTTAAACCGTCCCGGATAAAATTGCCGGTATACAGCTGCATTCCCGGCAGACTCGTATACACCTCCATAACGCGACCGCTCTTTTTATCATAAAGCTCCGCGGCAAACTCCGCTTCCTCTCTGGTATTATTTAACGCATAATTGTGGTCATAGCCGCCTGCCTGACGAATCGGGGCATAATCCGCATCGATTCCCTCTCCTAACGGCTTGCGCACCCTGAAATCCATCGGCGTACCGGTCACATCGGTCAGCTCGCCGGTCGGAATCAGCTTCGCATCCGTAATCGTAAACGCATCGGCATCTATCATAACCTCCTGGTCATAAATCGTACCACTGTCATGCCCTGCAAGATTAAAATACGAATGGTTCGTAAAATTCACAATCGTATCCTTATCAGAAACTGCCAGATACTCGATGACCAGCTCATTTTCGTCTGTCAGTGTATACGTAACCGTAATGTCTAAATTTCCCGGAAAGCCCTGTTCCATATCCGGGCTGAGACGCGAAAACTCAATGCTGAGTCCTCCCTCCTCCGTAAAGGTCTCCGCCTCGTACATATACTTGTCATAGCTTACGGAGCCGCCGTGCAGACAGTTCCCGTTGTCATTGTCCTCCACGCGGTACTCTTTCCCGTTAATCTCAAACCTTGCGCCGCCGATACGGTTGCCGCACCGCCCGATAAACGAGCCGAAAAACGTCGGATTCACCTCATACTCCTGCAGGGTATCAAAGCCAAGCACAACATCCTCAAGCTTCCCGTCCTTATCCGGCACCCAGAGCTGTACAAGCACTGCACCGAAATCGGAAAACACAGCCTTCATGCCGTTCTTATTCTCCAGCGTATAGAGCGTCGCCTCTTCTCCTTTTGCGGTCTTTCCAAAACTTTTTGTCGTAATTCCCATACCTTCTCCTTTCCCGGAGCCGGACCTTTGCCGCCCCGCATAAGCCTATGATACCGCAGGAGGGACGGGATGTCAAGAAGCGGAGCTTTCTTGAGTTTCCGCATTTTTTGCATAAGCCTGAGCACGTCCCGGCCGCCGCCTGTTGTTCTGATTTTGCATTTGTCCGAAGGACCGCGGCTTTTAGCGGAACCGGAATCACCTCTTAGAGCTGTTTAGGCGCGAGGACGCCACCGAGCGGCTTAACAGCTCTCAGAGGAAGTCTGGTGAAGCGTTCGCGCTTGCAAAATCAGGATAACAGACGGCGACCGGAACATAACATGACATACAAAATACGGAAACTCAAGGCGGAACTTTCCCTCCCGAATACCGCCGCAATACAAAGAGAACCCATTACCTTTGTACATAAATCAAGAGTAGCTGATTTTATCCTCTCCCCTTATTTTCTTATTTTTCCGTTCTTCCAGTTCTGCAATTTGGTTCAGTAAACAGTCTGAAAAAGTTCCCTCAATCGGCGTAGCTTCTCCTGTTGTATCATAATCAAGGAGAACAATCTTATTATCCTTATTAAAACAGAATATTTCATCACCATTTCCTATGATAGACAAAAACGGAATAAAGCCGGTAAAGCCTTCCTTGTGCAACTCTTTTGTTTTCTCACGAATATCCAAAAAATCGGGGATTCCATTTGCAATTCCATAGACTATAATTCCACGGCAAAACGACCAGAATGGACCTACATCATACTGTTTGGCTCTCGGCCATATCTCTTCCCGCACTTCCATATAAAGCCCCCCTAATGGGGACATGGTAAATTCTCTAAAATCAGCAGGAAGAATTATCTGATACTGATTTTCAAAATTCTTTATATCCTGCTCTGATGGTTCATTTCCCATACAAGCTACAACTTGATAAGTCTGCTTATCATAATTATGGAAATAATCATAAACTTTTTCTAACGACATTTGTTTGTCACCTCCGCACAATCCAACATCCTCTACACCAGAAGGAAAAAGAGCTGCAGCAGCAGAACCCCGCCCAGAATCATCGTCACAATCGCACATATCTTTGCAACAAAACGCCCCTCGTCCGACAGCTCCGGCTTCGCATACTGCCAGCGTCTTAAGAAGAAATGGGCTTTGTCCGGAAACAGGAAACCTGCCGCCCCCAAAACATAGCCTATCGTTCCAAGGAAAAGAAACAGCATGGAGCCTCTTGTCTCCGTTTCTCCCGAGGCAAGACGGCAGAAAACAGCGCTCCATGCGTCCTCCGAAAGCGGAGGCCGTTTCCCGTTTATACTAACCGTCACCTGCGGTCCACCCAAAAGAGGGCTGCCATCTGCACTCACCAACTGCTCTCCATTCCAGCCGGCTTCGATTACCGTCCCGCTCTGAAAGGCAATGCTTACCGGCCGGTACTTCCCGGCAACAGCCGGAGCAGTCCAGGTCAGTACGGCATTCGTCTCCCTGCCGTCCCGGAGCGCCTGAAAGCTCACGGTATCGCCCTCTCTTACCATGCTGATTTCCGTCCCCCCGCCTTGATAGCAGTCAGAAGCGCTCCGGTACAGAAAGTCATCGCCCACATAGATTCCTTTTCTCAGATAAAGCAGACTGCTGATTACCACCAAAGCGAACCAGACTGGCACCGCAATCCATAAAAACTTCCTCCGTGCCGCTCTTTCCTGCTTTTCCATAAAATCCTCTTCCATCATGCTATACTCCCTCCTCTGAACCGGATTACATGACAACCTTTGTCTATATATTCCATTATACCGTCAACAACTGCGTAAATCAATGAAATCTTAAGTCCGGCGCAGCGTTGCGCCTGCAAAATAAGCTACTGCACAGACTCCTGAATACAAAGGGTATACAACATACAGAAACTTAAGATGACGCGGCTGTGCGGCAGCTCACTCCACCGGCCAGAACAGTTCGTCTAATGTTTTGTTTAATGCCTTACAGATATCGATGCACAGGCTGATGCTCGGATTATAGTTTCCTGCCTCAATCAGTCCGATGGTCTGCCTCGCAACACCGATTTTCTCCGCAAGCTGCTCCTGCGTTAAGTCGCACTCCACACGTGCTATCTTCATCCGCTTATTCTTCATCGCCATCCGCACCTTCCAGACGCTTATCTGCGCGCTTTTCTGATTTCCTGATGAAACTGCTCATAGCAAAATAGTAGAGAATACCCCAGCCTGCCCCCATTCCGAGCATATACAGAAGCCCTTCCGCATGGAACGCGCCGCCATGGTAAAACTCAGGAAACCCCGACAGAATACCAAACATGGCAGCTCCTATAATAACCGAAACAAGAAAGTTCTTCTTTCCTCCCTTTTCCTGCTTCTTGACGCTCCGGACCAGCCAGCCCTGCCTTATGGAGGCAATCGTTATGACAAGCCCCGGAAGCAGCCATGCCGCCATATAAGGAAGCGCCCACCAGAAGTAGTCCTTCACTGCGTAAATATAAAGCAGCTCGCCTACAATCAGCAGCCAGAAATCAATCATAAAAGCCTTTGACAGCACCGCCCGGTGTATCTCCAAAAGCGCCTCGTCCTTTTTCCGCACCAAAAGAATTCCTTTCCCGATTTCCTGCACAAAGAAATAGCCCCCGCTTGCCAGAAGACACAACAGCTCCAGCACGTATACCTGAAACGGCAGCCGGCAGACAAGCTTGACGATTAAGGATATCACAAGCAGCGGCGTAATCACATAAAACATTTTCGCAGCCAATACATTACTTTCTTTCTCAATCCTCTCATCCGGCCTTCTTCTTTCCTTTTTTCTAATCATGCTCCTGCACCTCCAAGAGAATTTATTCGCGCGAAGGCAAAGTGAGGATAGTGCAAATATATTGGCACTATCCAAGCGTGCCCGCGGAGTCAAATACCCCGCCCCTCTGGGGCGGACAAGCGAAAGAGAAGCTAAGTCATACCTCGTAGCTTTCGCTGCAGGGTATTTGACTTTTTATTACAGGTACAGTATAGCACACGTTTTGCCAAAGTGCAATATATAAATTGCATTTTGGCACTAATTATTTTCTCTATGCAATTTTTCAATGTCTTATTGCTTTTCTTCAAGCGTAGCTCCCATAAACCGCTCCGCTCCCTTCCCGAAGTTCAGCTCCCGTACCGCCTGGGCAATTTCCTCTTTCCTTGTCTCTGCCCCCGGCAGGTCGCATACAATATCGTTGATATCAAACGGGCCGTTTCTGACATGCCCTACGCTGGCGCCGTAGAACTCCCCATCAATCAACAGATAGTGCAAAAGCGCATGGTCATACGGCAGGTTCTCGTAAAGCGGCTTAAACTTCTCTTTCAATATATGCTCATTTGACTTCGCTAAAAAATCATTCTGGTGCAGCGCATATACAAAATGAAGCGGAACCGGTACATAGGTTTCCAGAAGCGCCGCATCGCTTTTCAAGAGAAATCCGCCCTCATGCTCCACAAAAGCGCCCTCTGCAACAAGCTCTGCCGCCGCTGCCTTTATCTCCTTTTCCGGCAGCCGGTAAAACGATTTTGCCATTGCCGTATCAAACAGCACATGGCGGTACGCAAACCTTTGCAGTACCTCCTTCAAAGCCGCCTTACGGCTATAACGCTCCAGATTACACTCCGGAAACATCTCCGGGAAGGTATACCAGCCCCTGTCCCATTCCCCGTCGTACTGGTCCTCGTAAATCAGGAATGCCTCCTGCAGCCGGTGAAGCACCGGGGTAATCTCCTTTACAAGCAGCCCTGTTTCTTCTTTGATTTGCTGGATGGTAAGCGGCCCGGCATGTTCAATCAGGTCAAGAATCCGCTGGCTCGTTTCTGTCGGCCTTGTCAGGGGCTTCCGGTAAAGTCCGGCAAAAAGCTCCAGCTCGGACGGCATAATCCAGCCTAAGTTTCCTCCCGCGAACCTTCCTTTTATCAATTTCCTCTCCACCTGCCGCACGCGGTTAAACTCCTTATCGTCAAACGCCGCACGGAACACAAGCACCGGCGGCTCGCCGAACCCGTTCCAGTAAATGTTCTGCCCCGGCTGTGTATCCCGGTACAGCTCTATGTATTCCGCCTCGTCTGCCTTACGTGTAAAAAACTGCCGCTCCATACGCAGGGAAACTATCTTCTCCGGCTCCACAGACATTCCTCCTTCTACGATTCTTCTCTCCATTTCCTGCACTGCTCGATTCTCTTTCCCGGCGGGTTATCCCCATGCTCCGGGTCTTCCGAATAGTCTTTCAAAAGCTTACAGGGAAACTCCGAACACTCTCCACAGTGACCGAAGCCCTTCTTCTGGCAGCATCCCGCTACCGGGCATTCTCCATGAAACGGTACGCCGCTTGTCTCAATACAGCCTCCGCAGTTACATGGCTCCTTAAATTCACATCCTGTACAATGTAGTCCGCAACGCGAATCAATCATACGAATACCTTCCTTTCCGCAGGGAACTCCTGCCTTTCTTTTTTCGTTTTTATCATAACAAACAAAACACGACATCTGTATGTCATATTGACCGGATTAATTCACATTGATTTACCTTTCCTTCTCCTCTCCCTCATACTGCCTGAGCGCCTTTTTCAGCTCCGCTGCAAACAGCGCCCGGAACTCCTCTGGTGCAATAACCTGCACCCTGCTGCCGAAGCTAAGGAACCAGTCCATTGCCTTTTCATAGGAGGAAAATCCCCATTCAGCAGAAAGCCGTCCGTCCTCCTTCACCTGATAGCTGCCCGGACCGTACTCCTCTACAAGCCGGTATGCCTCGCCCGGCTCATAGAGCGCAGTTATCACGATGTCATCTGTCATATTCTGCCCGAACCGGAGCTTTCCGGCAGGAATCTCCCGCGGCTTAAACTCTGCCTCTGTCAGCTGCAGCTCCCAGAGACGGTTCAGCTTATACAGACGAAAATCCTCCCTTGCGGGACAATATCCGAATATATACCATGCCGACCACTGGAAAACCAGACGCATCGGCTCCACCAGCTTGTCCTCCTCGCCCCGTTTGTAATAATAGTGAAAGCGGACGCATCGGTTCTCCCGGATTGCATCGTTCAGCAGTTCTATTTTCCGGGAAAGGCTGTCCTTATAAAACGAAGACAGATCAATCATCATATGCTCGGTTCCGGAAACAGCGCCGAGTTTTTCACTAAGAAGCATATGCCTGTGACTCCCGGAAACACTATCCAGTGACTTTAAGCCGACCAAAACCGCCTCCAGCTCCTC
Source organism: uncultured Lachnospiraceae bacterium (assembly GCA_910577175.1). Taxonomy (GTDB): domain Bacteria; phylum Bacillota; class Clostridia; order Lachnospirales; family Lachnospiraceae; genus SIG307. The sequence goes on from CAJTLU010000005.1 coordinate 69,092, forward strand.
CTTCGTAAAAACAGTGGTATCAAGATGGAACCCCTCCATAATCCGGATACCACCGTCCGCCCCACGGGCTGTAACAAGCGGAATCCCCGCCCGGCAAAGTTCCTCAACATCCCGTTGGATAGTACGGCACGATACCTCAAACTTTTCCGCAAGATACGGCGCCGTCACCTTCCCCTTCTGCTGCAAAATTGTAATAATTCCGATTAAACGGCTTATCTTCATCGTAGCCTCTCCTGCTCCCGGATAGTGCAAATATATTTACACGATCCTCACTTTGCCTTCGCGCGAATAAAAAGAGCTCCTTATCCGCCAAAGAAGCTCCGCTTTCATACGGACGCAGCTTTTTCGATAAGGAACTCTTGCCGCTTCTGCTCTATTCGAGACAGCTCTTAAGCTTTTCCAGCAGCCTCTCCGCCCCTGTCTTATCCAGACCTGTAAACTCACATACCTTCTCTACCGCAGCAATCTTCTTTCCTGCCTCCAGAAGCTTTAAGACTTCCTTCCGCTTATCCTCCGGAATCTTCTCCACCAGATCGTCCAGATTATCGGAAATTGCGTCCATCACTTTCTCTGCCGCGCCATCCTCAATCTGTTCTTTTGCCTTATCTAACAAATTATCCAGTAAGCCCATTTTTCTCCCTTTCTTTTTTCTACTTATCTTTTCTTAACATTATAAAACGTTTTTCCGATAAAGTCAATCACAGATGCCTTTCTCGAGTTTCCGCAATTTTTAAGCTACCTTAGAAGTCCCAACGGCTGTGTCGTAGTTTGATTTTGTATTTGTCCGAAGGACCCAGGCTTAGCGAAGCCGGAATCACCTCTTAGATCTGGTTAGGCGCGAGGACGCTACCGAGCGGCTTAACAGCTCTTAGAGGAAGTCCGGTATAGCGTTCGCGCTTACAAAATCAAACTACTACACAGCCAGCGGGACATAAAAGTACATACAAATTGCGGAAACTCAAGCAGATGCCTTTGAGTTTTCACCGGATTCTTTCCTCCGTTTTCACAAAGCTCCCATCCTTCCTGACGCCGACCGTGACCCTGCCGTTTGTATCTACTGCAACGATATCACGCCATTCCTCTACGGCGCACTGGCCTCTGTCATTGCCTAAGGTACAGACTGCGACAACGGTACCGTCCGTTTTTAAGCCTATCACAGTGCCGCCCCGCGCCGCTACCATGCTTATCCCGCTCCACTTCTCAACCGTATTGATGATATAATCCAACTCGGCCTCCTCGGCAATGACCGTCCCTTCCTCTGTAAGACCGACAATACAGTTTCCGGCACAGATTTGTTTCAGCTTTTCCGGCCATTCCTTCAGCTTTTTTTCACGCTCCCAGCCCGTCGATTGAAAAACAAATGTCCCGTCCTCCGTGATTCCTGCCGTACCTTCGGCATCTGCAAACTCCTTTAAGGTTACTCCCTCCCATGAATAAGTGCCTTTTGAGTAGCTTTCGTGGAGCAAGGTCCCGTCCTCCAGTAATACGGCACTCTCAAAAGGATAGTTACTGATGACCTGCCGGACTCCGGAAAGCTCCGCAAAGGAACGTATTATTCCCGGATTCGGAGAGGACAGCCCATAATTTCCTCCATATTTTGCTGCTTCCTCTGCCGTCTGTCTGTTAATGTCTTCTACTTCCTCCGCCGTAAAGGGATAATAAGCCCAGAGCTTTCCTTCCTCGTCAATGGTAACAAGCGTGGAAGAATCCTTTCCCAAAGCGGCGTACTTCTTCTCCAGATCCAAGTTTTCCATGATTTCCTCCGGCGCATAAAGAATATGCAGTCCTCCCTCCTCGTCTAAATAGGCAGCATAATTGTCTCCTACAGCTATGGAAATCCGCTTTTCCTCCGGCAGCCTTTCTGTCGTGCCTGTAACTGCCGGCACACCCGTCGGTTTTTCCGTCGGCACATCCACAAACGGTTCTTCCGTCCGTGCCCTGCAGCCCGCCAGAAGCAGAAAGCCCAGGCCACACAAAACACAAAAACATCTCTTCTTTTTCATCGCCGGTCTCCTTTCCAGACATGATATTTTCATATTTCTGTCATTCCTATTGATAATTAAAAAACACATTATAACCTTTCAGATAGTACTGTTCAAATATTTTTTTTGCATTTCCAATAGGCTCTAACGATGTTACTCCTGCTAAAGCCACATCTTTAATCGGACTTCCATTATAATACCAAGAACCATTAGAAATATTAAAAAAGTTTTCATTCTTGCATATATTATCATATACATAATTTACTCCTAAAAAGAATTTTTGCGTACTAATATATGCCGGAATAGTTCTCATATACGCTAATTCTGTCATGCTTGTTGCATAAGTCAGCGTGCATGCTAACAATGTAGCCTCCTGCCACGCAGTGTTTGTCTTAGACTTTGCCTTTCTTGCCCAGATTGTCTCTTCAAGGTATGCTTTATAATTTCCCGGGTTAATAGGAGAAAATTGTGCACTTCTGGTAACCGCACTATAAGCCGAAGTATCCATGCCCGAATTGATTCTATTTATAATGACTGCTGCGACAGCTACCCGGTCATTATAACCGTTATGTTCTCCTTTTCCTTTTTCACCATTATTTTCTGCAAAAACGCAGCGCGCTATAACCTCTGTCTGATTCAGACCGTCATACCAGCGCTTCCCATTATTCCATTGGCCTTCTGTCACACAAGAATCTTCAAAGTCAGCCGCACCAAATGTTTCAGAAGACATATAATAGGAATACGCCTCCAAAATCGTCCGGACAATAACCGGTTCGGAACTTCTGGTACCTTTTATCTTATATTGGTTATTGACATACCGATTACTCACAGCATTATAATAGATTCCCTTTCCCATATAATAATGGCTGCTTTCCCTGTCATAATACCAGCCCTGATATCTGATTGGATTTATATTTCCAATAAAATCTTCTTCGGCATTTGAAACAAAACTTCCATCAACATTTTCATATACCTGCGGCAATGTATTTAAGTATTCATATTTGCAGATAACAGCATTCGCTTCATCGCAAATATATTCCACATCGCCGCTCTCATTATATAACAATATATATCTCTCATCGTCAGCAATGATTTCTGTACATAAAAAATTGCCATCTATATCAGAATAAAAGTATTGAATATTATGTTCCCCGGTTTCATTTATAAGTACATCATCTTCATAAAAATATTCCACTATTCTTTCCAATAATAATTTCTTTGTTCTACGCTTATTTTCATCATAAGAAAAACAAAGGCTCCCATTTCCGTTTAAAATTTGTTCAATCGGCTCCGGCTCTTCAATCAATTCTAATATCCTTTTGACATCTATTTCATCCTTCTGCCCTGCCACAGCAGCTACTGGTCTGTTACACATACCTGCAATCATTAAAATCAGAAAAGCAGCCAATATTCCTTTTTTCATAAAAATCCTCTTTCAAATTCATTTTTCTTATTTAATTTCTTAGGGAAACGCTGATTAAAGCGTTTCCCGCGCCGGATTTGCGTTGCGAAGCAACATTCACCCCTGCAAATCCGTGCGTATCCGCCGGAGGCTCTGAGGAAGCGATGATTTAATCAGCGCTTCCTTAGCATTATTTTAACTCCCTGCCCTATATAAAAGCTATCCTCCAAAAAAAACAATGCAACATTTGAAATCTTTTATACAAAACGCGGAGCAATAACAATAAACACCACCCTTTGAAAACGCATCCTCTATCTTTAAACAATAAAAAAAGATAGGAAAAACAAAACTACTCCCTTATCATTTCTGAACTTACCCTGCTATAGTTCCAATATATCAAACCTCGTTCTTTTTGTCAACTATTAGTAAACTTAAACATCCTTGATACATGCTACTATCGGCATAACATACTTGCGGTCCGAAATGTCATACGAGTGCGCAATCATCTCTGCCATAACTTTTTCCTTTTCGGATTTGTTCTTTTTCCCTGCCATCATCTTAGAGAACAGCTTCATCATCATCTTGGAAGCAGGCTTCATCCTTTCATAGCGGAGCCCGCCCGGGCAATAAAAAACTGAAAGCTGCTCCCATTCCTCCGCCGTAAAGTTTTTCCGCAATGCCTCCTCGATTTCCGCGCCCCCGGCAGGGCTTGCCCCTACTGCAAAGATTATCTTTTTCTTATCCTTCCACTCCGGCATTCTCTTCTTGAACCAGCCCAGCTTCCGAATCAGCCCCGCGTGGCACCAGCTGCCGAACACAATTGTATCGTAGCCTGAAAAATCCCGTCCTGCCGCCTGCTGAAACGAAATACATTCCCCTTTCGTTTCAGCAGCCAACCACTTTGCGTACTGCTCTGTGAAACCCGTCTGGGAATAATATAAAATCGCTGTCTTCATAAAAGCTCCTTTCTTTCCGTGAACATTTCTCTCATTTTTATCAGATTTTTTTCCATTTTGGATAAGCCATAAAACAGCTGCGCCGCCTGCTCCTCCGACACTCCTTCAAACAGCCGTCCCATAAACTGCTCCTCCTTTTCCTGGTAACGCTCCGCAGTTCTTTTTGCATAATCCGTAAGGGAAATCCGGAGTTTTCTCCGGTCCTCCGTATCCTCCCCCACCCGGACATACCCCTTCTTTTCTAACTTATTGACAATCTGCTTCACATTCTGGTGGGAGCTCCCCATCAGCTGCGCCAGCTCCTGCACCGTCGGGGCTTCCTCCTGAAACAGATACATACATGCCAGCAGAAAAAACTGCTTGCACGTGATTTCCTCATAAAAGGCATCGCCCACCGCCTGCAGACGGTTCTGAAACGCGAACAGCAGTCCGAACAGCGCATATCTGGCATCCATCTGCTTCAGCACGTCCTTTGATACCATAGCTTCTCCTTTCTCTGCCGTACCTGGGAGCTTCCTGCCTGCTACCTCGGCAGGGAATACCTGTACTCCCTTGCGGCGCCCCTTTCATCAGAATACACCCGCTCCTGTTCGCACTCCCGCACCATACCGAGCCGCTCCATGACGCGGGCAGAAGCAAGATTTCTGCAGTCGCAGTGCGCGCACAGCTTTTTTAATCCAAGGGACGCAAACGCAAACTCCCTGACTGCCGTTGCCGCCTCCGTCGCATACCCGTGATGCCAGTACGCCTTATGCAGCATCCATGCAAGCTCGCCGCAGCCTTCCCCATTCCGCTTCTACCGCCTCCAGAAACTCTCTCGTCTGCTCCCTGTCACGGTGCGGAAAATAAATCATATAGCTTGTATTCTCTGCATCTGACGCATACTCATAAAACGCCTCCAAATCCTCCTTCCCTAACGGGCGGAGCAGCAGGCGCTCCGTTTTTAGCTGAATCTTTTCCATTCCTTGTGTGCTCCTTTTCTCATAACACAGGTGTTAAACCAAATATGTAATATGTTACCTATTTGGTGCTATTATCATACAATAACTAACCAGGTTTGTCAAGCTAGAAACTCCTTGAGTTTCCGCATTTTTTGCATAAGCCTGAGCACGTCCCGGCCGCCGCCTGTTGTTCTAATTTTGCATTTGTCCGAAGGACCGCGGCTTTTAGCGTAGCCGGAATCACCTCTTAGAGATGTTTAGGCGCGAGGACGCCACCGAGCGGCTTAACAGCTCTTAGAGGAAGTCCTGTGAAGCGTTCGCGCTTGCAAAATCAGGATAACAGACGACGGCCGGGACATAACATGACATACAAAATGCGGAAACTCAAGAGAAACTATCCCTTAACCTTATGCGCCGTAATTATGGTATAGCTATGCGCATTTACTGTTATCCTTTGATTCTCTATCACGACATACCAGTTTTTTCCGACCCGCTCCATACTCGCATTTTTGTCTAAAATCCTTTCCTTGCACCACGAAACAGCATCGTCTGCTTCAATCGCTAAGTTTCTTTTTATGCGTTCTACCCCCATCTCGGTCGTATGGAGCTTATCTATATTTTCTATCAGGTCATTCATCTGGCACCTTCCTCCTCTACGAACAGCACGCCTAAGGTCCCGGCGCCGCAATGACTGGATATTACGCCGCCTGCCCGCGTCACATAAATTTCTTCAAAATGCTTCAAAGAGGCCAGATAACTCTTTACCGCATCGATAATTTCCTGATTGATGCCAGAATGGGTAATAAACACGCGCTTTGGCTCTGCCTTTAACAGCGCTTCCTCCATATCCTTTACATACGCAAGCACCGTCTTTTCCCGGTTCCCGCGGTACTTCTTCGATACACCCATTTTCCCGTCCGCCACCTCAATACGCGGCTTCAGCTTTAACGTATTCCCCACCAGCGCAGTCACTGCGCTACAGCGGCCTCCGCGCTGCAAATACGTAAGCGTATCCACAACGAAGCTTGCACGGACGCGCGTGCGGTACTCCTCAAGCTTCTCCTCCAGAGCCTCCGGCGCAATGCCCTCTGTGGCAAGCTCCGCAGCATACAGTACCTGCAAGCCGATACCAGTAGAGAGGTTCATGGAATCCACCACATGGACATGTTCCGTATACTCCAACTCATCTGCCGCCAGACGAAGTACCTGGCAGGTAGAGCTCATCTGCTCGCTGATCCCGAGAAAGAAAACCTCCTCGCCTGCCTCTGCCGCCGGGCACAGAAACTCAATCGCTGCCTCCGGCCCTGGCGCCGCGGTCTTCGGCGTCGTCTTGTTCGCATCTGCCCATGCGTAAATCTGGTCCGGCGTGGTCTCCACTCCGTCCAGATAAGGCGCGTCGTCCATCATAATATTCAAAGGAATAATCGAAATCCCATACCTTTCAATCAGCTCCGCCGACAAATCACAGGTGCTGTCTGCCATAATCCGAATCTTACCCATCTGGTTCTCCTTTCAAAATACCTGCATTCTGCTCTGTCCTGAACTCTATTTTACCCTGAAACAGACAAAATAGCAATAAGGCAATTCCCTTTAAACCAATCACTTGAAAATAGAAGCAAGTTACATTTTACCATAGCACTATCCCAAACAGATAATAATACGAAAAGTGATTCAGATAGTAAAAAAACTGTACTACAAAACTCAATACCAGAATACTTATTACTATCATTCCTCTTTTCCTGGCCTTTTTCCAATAGTAATCTTCTTTCAGGTAGCTATCTTTTGCAATCCCTTTCATAACATATACAATCCCCAGAACCAGAAGCAGGAGTGAAATTGTAATAGAAAAGCTACACGCTCCATAATGATATTTCCCACTTCCTTGTGTAATATCATAGAACCGAAAGCATGACGATATCGGTTCTAAAAAAATGTTATATATCACAAATGCAATCCAATAGATTGGAATCGTAATCCAAAATTTACTTTTTCCCATAAGTATCTATTCCTCCTGAAACGAATGCGATGCCTCATCCCATTGATATTTTACGCCGGGATTATTTGTGTTTTCAAATGTTACAGGTGACTTTATTGCCTTTGATATCTTCTGTTTTTTTCCGTACGGAACATAATGTTGCCATTTATTTTCTGAAAATGCCAGTATTACCATTTCAATATCATTTTCAGTTCCACGTCCATTATACATCATTATAGTTCCCGCAGAGGGAAGTGCAAAATCAGATGAAGAATATACAATCTCTGAGTTTGAAACTATCGTATAATCATGATTAGCAGACGCATAGAGATCATCTAAACCCATGCTATGCCCTATTTCATGTGCAACAGTTCCCTCGAATTGTGCCATATGATATAAATTTCCTGCAAAATTCGAACAAAGCGCTCCATATCTCCCCTCATGAGAATCATCCCCACAATAACTTGTATATATAGTTATTTTTCGAGTACTTCCTGTACTCCATTTAACGCCAGACTGATTGCACACACCACAAACACCACTCCTAATTGTTATTTGTATCTCCTTCTTAAACCACGCTGCTTGATCTTCGGTAACTTCCACTGAAAAATTAACTGGTAGCCCCTCACAAAAATCGTACTCATTGCCTATAAATGAACTACTCCATCTGTTCTCAATTCCATCAATGACAAGTTCTTTCAGTGTCGGATTAGAGCCGAGGCGGGAAGTAATATTCCTTACTTCATTAACTACATTCGCATTAGTTACAACTGTATTTAGTGCAGAATTTGCTTTAACATCTGTATCGCCTTTAAATACTATTTTCAAATGCACAACTACATCATTTCCATTTACCGTAATATATGAAGGATAAGAAGGATTATTAATGTCACTATCCGATAGTTCCGGATAAATTGTCTCAATCGTATCTGTATGAAATGCCCCAAGGCACTCATAGTGCTCATCGGTTACTTTATATGTTCTCTCAATATTATCCAAAATTCCATCGCCATCTGAATCTTTCATCGTAGGGTCTGATAATACAGGAAGCACTAATACCTCATTAAGCATATCATCAAGCGTTTTCCCATTTCTGTCATACAAATTCCGATATTGTTTTTTCTACTTCATAAATTCAATGGCACTATATTGGGTTAAATACTCATAATATGTGGGAAGAATCACTCCGCCTCCGGAATTGACCGTGATTCGGTCTGTTCTTATTTCAGCCCAATCACTAAGCGAATCCTCATCAGTGTCAATCAGACTGTGTGAATTAAGTTGTCCTTTTAATACTATTTTCTTAAGTCCCATTGAGGATATCATGTTATAAGTCGTCGGTTCTTTTATAAGAGCTTCCCCAAACATAAACTCTATAATATCATCTGAAAAATCAAGATAGCTGTAAAGTAATATTCCATTTGTTTTTTCAGACAAATCATCATACCATGACCCTGTCTGAGTATACGGACAATTAATAATGCAGCGCGCTCCCATGTCCGCAACAGCTTGACTCAATTCCTCACTATTTGATGGCAAATAAGGATCTCCAAAAAATACTATTGCGCGGTATGAATCCGTTCTAAAATGAACATCATTAACTAGCGTTTCTAACTGTTTTCCAAAATTTTGTACCTGAGGGGGAGTATTCTTTACCGTTTCAAGCATATATACCAAGCCATCTTCATATGTAGTATAATTTGAACCATATTTTGATTGGACAATACTACCGTTTTGATTTAAAATATATATGCGTGGTAATCTGCAGTTTTGAAATATGGTCTTTCCTATCACCAGAATATTCTGTTTGAGACTTTCAGATTCAGTGTCCGAAATATCATATACACTATTATTTAGCCAAAATACCAAGTCTACTGGCGTAATTCCGGGTTCTATTGTATCAGGAATACTGTTGGCACTATCCGAAGTAACAGCCTTACCGAAAGAAAATATTCTAACCTCTCGATCAAACTCACCATTCATAATAGTTTTACAATCTTCCTTCTTTGAATTTGCAGAAGCAGGAATTAATGTTTTTACTTTACTTTCATTGATATCTACCGCTGTATCTTCGTTACCTTCATCAGTAACTGTAGAGTAATCGAAAAGCATTCCCTCTGAATTAAATAGTGGAACAGAGGAGTCCACTTCTACATTTTCTTCAATATTATCTTCTTCTGCAAGACTATCATCATATTCATTTACAATTTCATATCCAAGACTTGAAAACCATTTTTCCATATCTACAACAATAAATGTTCCAATTTTAGAAGAAACTGCACTAATCATATTATTCTCTTCATCTACATCCGTGCTTAGAGGAGTAAGAATATTATTTTCTTCATCTAAATAAAAAATGCTATATCTTTTTACTCCTCGTAAATCCTCTGAAGAAAATTTATCATATATATTCTTATCACTAATCTGAAAGCTTACCGTAACAGATTCAATTGTGCCCTCCCCCTTATATATAATTTCAGGCATTACTCCTAAAGAAAAATCTGATTTCAAGGAATAAGAATATGCACTATTTCGAACCAAAACATCCGCGGAAATATCACCTTTTCCTTCTATTGTAAGGTCCATCACATAATCACTATTCCCTTTATTGATTTTTGATAATTTGTCTGATGAAGAATCAATCTTTATTGCATATCTGTATTCTTTATCAGGATAGCCAAATGTCTGCGGATTTAATGGATCCAAACCTATTTCTATCTCTACTCCATCTCCCAATCCATCATTGTCGGTATCGAAAATAATAGGATTTGTCTTATACTTATGAACTTCTTCTCCGTCAATAATTCCATCACCATCTGTGTCAGCATCCAACGGATTCGTACCATTCATCTGTTCTTCCACCAAAGTCAGACCATCCTCATCAGGATCAAGTTCCGCATCAATAATTCCATTCCCAAGGGTATATTTATCAAGCGGATTCGACGAAGCCTTCATTACTTCAAATCCATCCAACAAGCCATCTCCATCTGTATCCGGATTTTCCGGGTCCAACCCATTTTCATTTTCATATACATCCGGTAACCCATCAGAATCTGTATCTGTCATTTCATCCCATGAAATTCCGTTCTTAATGCCTTCCTCTACGTCATCTCCTTTTCCTTTTTCATTGTCAACACAGCTGTATGAAAATAACGAATATCCATATGGTTCATTTTCTTTTGTTCCTCCCACACCATTAAATCCAATACTTACTGTTTCTCCAGTAACGATATTTGCATTATATCCCATATTATGGATAACATAATGTCTGCCATCCCAGCTCTCTACTTCTCCATTCCATATATTGATAATTTCACGGTCAAATTCAAACTCCAAGGTCCAGTCTTCAATCACCTGCTCTGTATTGTTCGTTATCAATATTTTTCCAGTAAAACCGTTTCCCCTGTCATTATCCAAAACATACTCAACAGAGTATGCTTCTCTCTTTACCTGGATACTTTCTCCCACCAAGTTATATGCAGCTGGAAAGCCATTAAAATTTTCATTTACACTTAGACCAAAAGAAACACTCCCTCCTATCGGAATATCCTGATTCCAGTCTGCATTCTTAATCACATAATAATTATTCTCGTTTCCAACAATCTTTGCATTCCAAATATTAGTGATATTCTGAGATAAGTCAAACTCCACGCACCAATTTTCAATTACATTATCCCCGGTGTTTGCAATTTCCACAGTAGCATTATAACCACCTTCCCAATAACTCAAAAGAGTAAATACAACTTTATAATTCTCCGCCTCATAACTACTCGCGTTTGTTACTCCATCCCAACCGTTTTGTACTCCGTTTGTCACTATGCTTTCAATATCTTTTGTTTCCTCTGCATAAGCTACGCTTTGCGTCAAACTTATACACATTGCCAACAACATCATAGACGCCATTGCTTTTTTCAGTATCTTCTTCATCTTTTTCTCCTCATAATTATATTTTTGTATCTAATAACCAAACAAAAAAGGTTGCAATGAATTAACATTGCAACCGAACCATCCTATAACAGATTCCTCCATTACTTAGACTTCATGCTTTGTGCCCTAAAGTTTCCTAAAGTTTACCGCTATTAAATACGTATTATATTTTATCACATTTATTAATATTAGTCAACCTTGAGTTTCCGCACTTTTAAGCAACCCCGTAAAGTCCCGGAGACTGTGCAACATCGCAATTTTGCATTTGTCCGAAGGACCGCGGTTTTAGCGAAACCGGAATCGCCTTTTAGAGCTGGTTAGACGCGAGGACGCCACCGAGCGGCTTAACAGCACTTAGAGGAAGTCCGGTGTAGCGTTGCGCATGCAAAATTACGATGTTGCACAGTCTTTGGGACATAAGGGGGTACACAAAATGCGGAAGCTCAAGTAGTCAACCATTTTTTTACAAAACCTAAAGCAGAAGAACCGCGCTACCATACCCACCGCGGTTCCTCTGCTTTAAAGTCCTAGCTTTTCAATATTTTCTATCGTGCAGATAATATGCTCATGTGCCAGCTTTTCTGCCAGTGCGCCATCCCTTGCGCGGATTGCGGAAAGAATCGCCGTATGCTCCGCGTTGGAACGCACGGCACGCTCCTTCTTAGAAAGCGTAATCTTGCGCACCCGTTCTACATAGTGGTGGAAATCCGAAAGCTCATGCTCCAGTATCTTGCTGCCGCAGGCGCCATACACCAGCTTATGGAACTTACTGTCCAGCTCCACAACCTGCTCAAAATGCCCCTTGCCGGTATGAAACTCGGAAAGATAAATTACTTCTTCGATAGCATCTAACTGTTCCTCGGTAATATGCTCACACGCCCAGCGCGCACACAGCCCTTCCAGATAAGAGCGTATCGTATAAATATCATGGATATCCTTTTCGGAAATTCCTGTCACATATGCGCCCTTGTTCGGAACAATCGTGACAAGTCCCTCCAGCTCGAGCTGGCGCAGTGCCTCCCGCACCGGTGTGCGGCTGACGCCAAGCTCTGCCCCGATTGCATTTTCCTTTAACTCTTCATTTTCATTGTACCGCCCCGACAGGATTCCTTCCCGGATATGGCCGAACACCCTGCCGCGCAGAGAATATCTGTCTTCTCCGTCGTTTTGCAGCTTGGCATCGCTCATGCAGCGACCTCCTTACATCTTTTCGATGGTTTCCATAATGTAATCCGCAAACTGAGCCCCGGTTGCACCGGTATCGCGGCCGGTCATCACCAGCTTTTTCTCGGTAATCGTACAGATATCAAGCGCCTTATAGAGCTTATCCGCCTTGTCATTATAGCCGATATGCGCAAGAAGCATCGCGGCTGCGCGGATCACGCTGCAAGGGTCCGCATAAATATCTCTTCCCTCTTTTACCATACGCGGGGCAGAACCGTGAATTGCCTCGAACATCGCATACTTTTTCCCGATATTTGCGCTTCCTGCCGTACCTACGCCGCCCTGGAACTCGGCTGCCTCGTCGGTAATAATATCGCCGTAAAGATTCGGCAGCACCACTACCTGGAAGTCCCTTCTTCTCTTCTCGTCTACCAGCTTTGCGGTCATAATATCGATATACCACTCATCCGCAGTGATTCCCAGATAGTCCTTTGCAATCTCACGGAATGTCTCTAAGAACTTGCCGTCGGTAGTCTTAATGATGTTTGCTTTTGTCACCGCGCTCACTCTTGTCTTTCCGTTTGCCTTCGCAAACTCAAATGCAGCGCGGATAATTCTCTCACAGCCCTGCGAGGTCACTACCGTAAAGTCTACGCCAAGGTCCTCGGTAACATGCACGCCCTTGCTGCCGACTGCATACGCGCCCTCGGTATTCTCCCGGTAAAACGTCCAGTCGATTCCCTGCTCCGGAATGCGGACCGGTCTTACGTTTGCAAATAAGTCCAGCGCCTTGCGCATTGCTACGTTCGCACTCTCGACATTCGGCCACGGGTCCCCTTTTTGCGGCGTCGTGGTCGGTCCCTTCAAAATTACGTCACAGGTCTTTAACTCCGTAAGCACCTCTGCCGGAATTGCAGCATTCTCCGCTACACGGCGCTCAATCGTCAGTCCCTCGATATTTTTAATCAGTACCTTTCCGGAAGTAATCTCATCCTTTAACAGATACTCCAGAATCCTCTGTGCCTGACCGGTAATAGCAGGTCCGATACCGTCTCCGCCGCAGACGCCGATTTTAATCTGCTCCAACGACTTGTAATCGACAAAATCCCCCTGCTTTTTCATCTCTTCGACTCTGGCAAGCTGCTCCTCTAAAAGCCTTCCAAATGCTTCCTTTGCCGCCTCAATTTTTGCCTGCATTCTAACATCCTCCTTGTATTTGTTGTAACTATATCTTTCTCTTTTCTATTCTACGGAAATCTCCGGAAGCTCCGTTCCGCATTCCGCCTTATACCGGTTTATCAGCTCTACCAGCTCCGCATCGGTCATTACCGTAATGCGGCCGTCCTCATACTCCTTGTCCACGATTTCCTTCAGCTTCTGCACCAACGGGTTGGACTTGTCAAGCGCTGCGCTGCCCTTTAAATGATAAAAGGTATTAATCCAGTGCGCAATCCCCGCAAGACCAGAGGTATTGGAAACCGACACAAGCACCGGACGGTTCAGGAACTTCTCCGTATCAAAAATATTATAAATCTCTTCATTCTTCAAAAGCCCGTCCGCATGGATTCCGGCACGCGTCACATTAAAATTCTTTCCGACAAACGGCGTCCGGTGCGGAATCTGATACCCGATTTCTTTCTTATAATACTCCGCAAGCTCGGTAATCACCGTAGTATCCATACCGTCTAAGGTTCCCTTTAACTGCGCGTACTCGAATACCATTGCCTCTAACGGCGTATTCCCGGTCCGCTCCCCGATGCCAAACAGCGAACAGTTGACGCCCGAGGCCCCGTAGAGCCATGCGGTCGTCGAATTAGAAACCGCTTTATAAAAATCGTTATGTCCGTGCCATTCCAAAAGCTCCGATGGCACACCGGCATGGGTCATCAGACCATAAATAATTCCCTGTACGGAACGTGGAATCACGGCTCCCGGGAAATTCACGCCATAACCCATCGTATCACAGGCACGGATTTTTACCGGGATTCCATACTCTGCGCCAAGCTTCATCAGCTCAAAGCAGAACGGAATAACAAACCCGTAAATATCCGAACGGGTAATATCCTCCAGATGGCAACGCGGCGCCACGCCGGTCTCCAGACATTCCCTGACTACGTTCAGATAATGCTCCATTGCCTGTGCCCTTGTCATTTTCATCTTATAGAAAATATGGAAATCCGAGCAGCTTACCAAAATACCGGTTTCTTTCATTCCTATCTCTTTCACCAGTTCAAAATCCTGCTTATTAGCACGAATCCACGAAGTCACCTCCGGGAACTGGTAGCCCCGCTCCATACACTTATATACAGCGTCCCTGTCCTTTTTGCTATAGAGGAAAAACTCACTCTGACGGATAATTCCGTTCGGACCTCCGAGACGGTGCAAATAGTCAAAAATGGTCACAATCTGCTCGGTCGTATACGGCGCTCTCGACTGCTGCCCATCACGGAACGTCGTATCCGTAATCCAGATTTCATCCGGAAAACAATGCGGCACAATCCGGTCATTAAACGCAATCTTCGGCACTTCGTCGTACGGAAACAGATTGCGGAAAACATTCGGTGTAGAAACATCCACCAGTTCATACATATGCTCTTCTAGGGAAAGCAGGTTATTATGCGGATTTCGGTATACTTTTCGATTCTCCATGCAGATACGCTCCTTTTTGTCAATCACATTACCGTATAATTGTATACAATTATACTTGTATTGTCAAGCCCTTTCCGGGCTGCCCGGTTTCCGCAGCTTTTGCAGCATTTTTTAATCACC
This sequence comes from uncultured Lachnospiraceae bacterium, assembly GCA_910577175.1. GTDB lineage: Bacteria > Bacillota > Clostridia > Lachnospirales > Lachnospiraceae > SIG307. The sequence continues at coordinate 84,208 of CAJTLU010000005.1, forward strand.
TTAAGAAGTTCCGCGGATTGCAGGGTATCTTATTTTTGCATTTGTCCGAAGGACCGCAGTTTTTAGCGGAACCGGAATCACCTGTGAGAGCTGGAAACTCAGGCAGTCAATTCCCTCCGAGCTTCTCCAGCCGTTCTGCAATTGTTTTATTATAATTCTTTACCTTGCGCTCATACTCTTCTTCCATATAACGCGAATAAAGCAGGAAGTCCGCTGTCGCCAGATTATTGGCAATCGGAATATCATAGACGAGCGCAATCCGCAGCAACGCCTTTACATCCGGGTCGTGCGGCTGCGCCTCCAACGGGTCCCAGAAAAAGATAACAAAATCAATATTTCCTTCCACAATGCGGGAGCCTATCTGCTGGTCACCGCCAAGCGGGCCGCTGTTGTAGCCCTTTACCGGAAGTCCGGTCTTTTCTGCAATTAACCGTGCCGTCGTCCCGGTGCCACAGAGAAAGTGCCGTTGCAAAATCTCCTTGTTCCGCTCGCACCACGCAATCAACTCCTGCTTCTTGCCATCATGCGCAATCAGCGCAATATGCTTCTGTTTTCCCATCGTAAACCTGATTACATCTTCCATCCTTCTTTATGCTCTCCTTTCCTTCCTGCCTTTCTTTTTGCCTTTCCCGTCCTCCTTCTCCGCCTTTCGCTCTTCCCGCTTTGCATACGCAAACTTCCGGTATTCCGCCGGAAGAAGCCCCGAACGAATCATTTCGGACAATTCCTTTTCAAACTCATTATAAGAAATATCGGCAGCTGCCATACTCTCCAGAACCTGCTCCACTTCCTTCTGGTAATCCTTTAATGACAAAATACTGTCCTGCCATAAAAACGATGTAAGAAACAGCTCCTTGCTATAAGAGCCTGCCTCCTGCTCCTGCATTCTGCGGTCGTTTATCTCAATCCGCAGTGGAAGCAGCTTTCTCAGCCCGTTTACGGAGCCGGAAGAAAACTTCATATCCCCATCTAAAACATAAAGATTTTTCAATAGCACCGTCCTGCCGCCGATTGTCTTTTGATGATACCGCGGCAGATACGGCGTAAACATAAGGTTCATCAGCTCGGTCTTCCGAAGACTGGTATATTCGTTGGATGCGCGCACTGCTATCCCACGTTCTACCTCAAGTACCTGAAGCGCATGGCAGGGACGTTCTATCAGACGCGGCTTCGACTCCACGAGCAGAATCTTTAAGCTTCCTCCCACAACCCAGGCAAAGCCGGGACACTGCTTCACACGCTCCGAAACACATAAATCGATTATCACCGGAACATGCTCCTGCTTTACCTTATAGCGGACCAGCAGATTTTTCAGCTTACTCTCGGTCATGTTTGCCAACGCATCCTCGCCAAGCTCTTCCTCGTCCGCCTCTTCCCGCTCCAAGACCTCCTCTGCTTCTTGTCTCCTGGTCTTTTTTCGGTCTGTTCTCTTTTTTCCTGCCTTTTTCCTGTCTGCCTTCTGCCTGTCTGGCTCCTTCTCCCCGGCTTCTTCTCTGCCAGACTCTTTTCTGTCTGCTTTTTGCCTGTCAGGCTTTTTCTCATCCGCCTTCTGCCTGCCGGACTCCTTCTCACCGGTTTCCTGCCTGCCAGGTTTTTTCCCGTCTTCTTTCTGTCTTCCGGACTCTTTTCTCTCTGTTTCCTTTTTGCCCGCTTCCTCTCTGTCCGGCGCCTCTTTTTCCTTTTTTCCTCTCTTTCCTTCCTTCTCTTCCTCTTTCTCCTGTTCCGGCGGACTCCCGCCGCCCGTCCGTCCTGCGGCAGCCTTCTTCCCCGGCACTTTTTTTACCGTATTATCCTTGCTTACAACAAGCACCGTATCCCTTGTTACGGCAGCCGTAATCAGTCCCGCCGCCACCGACGCTATCCAGAACAGCGGGGAATGTGTAATGATTGCCGCCACAAGACAGCCCACCGTTGCCAGTCCAAGTCCTATCACCGAAATCAAAAATCTCTTTGTACGGCTTTCGCCATGTAAAAGCGTATTCCAGATTTTCTGAAACATAGAACCCCCTTTCTTTTCCCCTTTTATTCTTTTCGTACTTATTCCACCGTCAAATCATATAGTACAAGTTTTCCGGCGGCAAGCGATTCCTGTACGAGAATCGTCCGCTGGTTTGCAGAGCCCTTAAAGCGCAGATTCAGGCTTTTCTGCTCCTCGATAAACTCACCGTCTACCAGCACATCAATCATAGAGAGCAGCTCCTTTGTCGGCCCCCACTCACGGTACATGTAACCCGTAATGTCCTTTTCAAAGTCATAGCCCGAAAATGCCCAGACATCCTTGTCCGGCAGACGCTCCTTTACCCTGCGCAGAAACGGAAGCAGCGCCTCCTGGTTCTCCCGCTCAAACGGCTCTCCTCCAAGCAGCGTAAGCCCTCTCACATAGGGCTTATCCAAATAGGACAAAAGCTCCTCCTGCGTTTCTGTTGTAAACGGCTTCCCGTAGGAGAAGTCCCACGCCTCTTTGTTAAAACAGTTCTTACAGTGATGCGTGCACCCGCTTACAAAAAGGGAAACCCGGACGCCGGGTCCGTTTGCAATATCATACTGTTTTATATCTGCATAATTCATTCTGGCACTCCTGTCAGGCATACTGCCTTATTCCCGCTTTACTGCCCTAAATATGCAATACTCTTGCATTAATTTCCTTCGTCTTTCCAACATTCCAGAAATTTTCACCAAGATACCCGCAGGTTCTTCTCGTCACGTTCATTTTGGAATGGTCCTTATTGCCGCACTGCGGACATTCCCATTCCAGCTTCTCGTTGATTTTGATTTCTCCGTCAAAACCGCATACATGGCAGTAGTCCGACTTCGTGTTAAACTCTGCATACTGGATATGGTCGTAAATATAGCGTACCATCTCCTCCAGCGCCTCAAGGTTATGACGCATATTCGGAATTTCCACATAGGAAATCGCGCCGCCTGAGGAGATAACCTGGAACTTTGCTTCAAAGTCAAACTTCGAAAAAGCATCAATTTTCTCACGCACGTCTACATGATAGGAATTGGTATAGTAGCCCTTATCCGTAACGTCCTTAATCTCGCCGAAGCGCTTTTTATCAATGTTAGCAAAGCGGTAACACAGGGACTCCGCAGGCGTCCCGTACAGCCCGAAGCCGATTCCTGTCGTCTCCTTCCACGTATCCGTTGCCCTGCGCAGACGGTTCATCAGCTTCATTGCAAAGTCCTTTCCACCCTCCTCCGTATGGCTGACACCAGTCATTAGCTTCGTTACCTCATAAAGCCCGATATACCCGAGGGAAATCGTAGAATAGCCGCCGTGCAGGAAGCGGTCAATCTTCTCTCCCTTTTTCAGTCTTGCAATCGCGCCGTACTGCCAATGCACCGGCGACACATCTGACAGCGTTCCCTCTAACGCACGGTGTCTGCACATCAGCGCCTCAAAGCAAAGTGCGAGACGTTCTTCTAACAGCTGCCAGAAATGCTCCATATCGCCCTTTGCCAGAATCCCGATTTGCGGGAGATTCAGGCTTACTACGCCCTGATTAAAGCGCCCTTCAAACTTATATTCCCCGTTCTCATCCTTCCACGGCGTCAGGAAACTGCGACAGCCCATACAGCTGAATACGTTCCCCTCGTAATTTTCGCGCATTTTCTTTGCGGAAATATAGTCCGGGTACATCCGCTTTGCCGAACACCGTACTGCAAGCTTTGTAATCGAATCATACTCCCCGCCGCGCAGACAGTTATGCTCGTCCAGCACATAAATCAGCTTTGGGAACGCCGGAGTGACATAGATTCCCTTTTCATTTTTAATTCCCTCCAGCCGCTGCCGCAGGATTTCTTCAATAATAATTGCATTTTCTTTGATGTACGGATCATCCTTATCCAGATTCAGAAATAAGGTAACAAACGGCGACTGCCCGTTTGTTGTCATCAATGTATTAATCTGGTACTGGATGGTCTGTACGCCAGAACGCAGCTCGTCCCGCAGACGCTCGTCCACCAGATAGCTGATTTCTTCCGCGCTCATCGAAGCACCGAACTTCTCCTCATAGCGCCTCTGATACTTTTCCCGGCTGATACGGAGATATTTCCCCAGATGTCTTACGTCTACCGACTGTCCGCCATACTGGCTGCTTGCCACTGCCGCAATAATCTGTGTCATTACCGTACATGCCACCTGGAAGCTTTTCGGGCTTTCAATCAGCTTCCCATTCATTACCGTACCGTTATCTAACATATCGCCGATGTTAATCAGACAGCAGTTAAAAATCGGCTGGATAAAGTAGTCCGCATCATGGAAATGCAGTACGCCCTCCTCATGCGCCTTAGAAATCTCCTCCGGCAGAAGCACACGCCTCGTCAGGTCCTTGGATACCTCGCCCGCAATCAGGTCGCGCTGCGTAGACGCAATATAGGCATTTTTGTTGGAGTTTTCCTCCATGACGTCCTTGTTGCTCTGGTGAATCAGGCTCATAATGGAATCGTCGGTCGTATTCGCCTTACGCACAAGCTCTCTCGTATAGCGGTAAATAATATAAGCCTTTGCCAGAACAAACTTCCCATCCGCCATCAGCTTCTGCTCGATGATATCCTGAATCTCCTCGACCTGCATCCGGTGTCTGCCAAGCGCCTCGATTTCCGCGATAATCTGCTCTATCTTCTCTTCCTCTACAGCCTCGTCTTTCCCGACAACACGGTTCGCCTTGCGAATCGCAAGCAATATCTTATTCCTGTCATAATCTACTGTACGCCCGTCTCTTTTTACTACATACATATCTTGTTTCCTTTCTGCACTTTTCCTTTCTACTCTGTACTTCTCTCCCTTGCGGTAAAATTACAGCTGCTATAAGTATAGCAGATTCTTTCTTCCAGGTCTATACATTTTCTTCACACATTTCATAGATATTGAAATTTTTTCCCGTTTTTTCTTTTTTACTACTATATATAGTGTTTGCACAATTATCTGCATTTTGCTTTTTACGTGTTTTTCAAGAGCAGTTTCCACCTGGACTTCCTGAAAACTTCACAAAAAATACAGAATTTCAAGGCGAAATCAATTGCAGAGCAACTGTTTTCGTGCTATACTTAAATTATGTTTACCCGGCAGATTTCTTCTTTGTCCGGTGAACCATGTCTTCTTCTGGCAGGATACGCTTCTGGTGGAAGACAGCCGATTTTGTATCCGTACCGGGAGGTTTTACATGAAAGAAAAATACGCAAACTATATCAAATGGGGAGTTACCGTAATCTGCACCGCTACCATATGCTTTTTTATCTTTTTCCTGATGTTCCGCTTCCGGGACTTTATTTCTTTTTTCAAACGATTGTGCGACGTACTGCTTCCAGTCATTATTGGCGCCATCCTTGCTTATTTGCTGAATCCGATTGTCCGTTTTCTCGACCGGCTTTTAACAAGGCTTTTCCTGCGTATCCGGATTTCTTCGAAACGGGCAGAAAAGCTTTCCCTCGGTCTTTCGATTTTTCTTTCCATGGCATTCTTTCTCTTTTTTGTGTACTTTATTATCTCCCTGATTTTACCGGAGCTGTACCAGAATATCAGAAATTTTGTATCAAATTTTGAGGGCTATGTCACTACCATTACCAACTGGTTCTCCAATTCCGCATTCTTAACAAAGATTTCGGAAGACAATCCCGCGCTTTATGCCAACCTTTCTACTACGTTAGACAAAATGCTGGATTCTCTGGAGGAATGGCTCAGCACCTCGCTTCTTAACAGCATTTCCGGAATTGTATCCGGTCTTACCTTCCGTATTATCGGAATATTTAATGTAATCCTTGACGTAGTCGTAGGTCTGATTGTCACGGTTTATATTTTATCCAGCAAACGAAAATTTACTGCCAAGGCTAAACGGTTTGCATACGTCTTATTCAAGCCGCGGACTGCCAATACGGTCCTGCATCTGGCGTCGGAGAGCAATCATATTTTCAGCGGATTTATTTCCGGAAAGCTTCTTGACTCCCTCATCATCGGTATGATGTGCTTTATCGGTCTGAGCATTTTCAAAATGCCGTATGCCCTGCTTGTCAGCGTAATTGTAGGCGTAACCAACATCATTCCTTTTTTTGGTCCGTTCATTGGAGCTATTCCTTCTGCCATCCTTATCCTTCTGGCAGACCCGACCAATTTAAAGCCGGTCATTATCTTTGTCATTTTCATTCTCTGCTTACAGCAGTTTGACGGCAATATCCTGGGACCGAAGATTCTTGGCGATTCCACCGGTATTTCCGCACTGATGGTTGTCGTATCCATCACTTTGGGCGGCGGCTTTTTCGGCTTCATGGGAATGTTCCTTGGCGTACCGACCTTTGCGGTCATCAGCTATCTGATTCGCTGCTTTATCCACTACCGCTTAAAGAAAAGAGGACTTCCTCCGGGACATGACAGCTACGTGGACTTAACCTCCATTGATGAAGCAACCGGCGAGTTCTACTACTGCACGCCTTCTGCCAGCTCTCTTTCCGGTACACCGGAGGTATATACAAAGACCTTCCAGAGCACCCCGCCGGAGGAGACCTCCTTCTCCAAAAGCGTACAGGAAGAAAACTCCACATCCGCGGCAAAGCCGGCAGCTCCTGCCGGGAAGGTGCCGCGTATGAAAAAAAGGAAAGAAAAGAAGTCTGATGGAAACGGCTCGGAAGACATGGACAAATAGGCACAGCCTTTCAGAAAAAGTCCTTAAAAACCCAAAAGCGGGACCGCACTTTGCGGCACCCGCTTTCTGTGTTATTACTCCAAAATAAGCATTCTATCCAATACACAACCCTTTTACCATTCCGGCTAAATCCAAAAAACTCAACAATCGTATCCTTGCAATTCCCAGCTCATTTTATATACTTATTTTCTAGTCCTCTTCATTAATTTTTTCTTCCACTTTTTCAGCATTTTTATCTCTCTTTTTCATTTTTTCTAACAGTCCCTTGAAAAACAGTGTAACATCAGAATCATTCAAAATATAAAATACCTGGGTATTATTTGCTGCAACTTTCATAAGGACTTTGATTTCTGCTTCGTTCCAATCTTCATATTTACCTAACTCTGCCACGACTGCATGTGTAGTGGCAAAACTTCTGCTGTCTTCAAGTGCTAATATAAGTTCGCTCCTTTTTTGAGCATCTCCACCACTCTTTCCCTCCGCTTTCGCGCATTCCTTTTTATACGCAAAGAACTTCGATTCCAAAATTTCATTTGATGCAGTTCTATCTATAATTGTCTTCACCAGGTTATCCAATTCACTTCCGACTGAGTAATCGGCTTCCGCAAAATATCTGATTCTATTATCTCTCATCATTTTATATACTTTAGTTTTGTCCTTTGTAGAAGTATTATACACCCCGATGGAATGTCCGCCATATGAATTCACTAATTTCATACATGGAATATCCGTATCACTATCTCCGATATACACCATATTTCTAAAAGGAATCCTGATATCCTCCGGAGAAAAGTACTCATTCACTCCCTGATCATTTATATCTAAAACTCCTTTCTCTATTCTAAATAGAAATTGCGTCTTATTCGTATAATTAACAACCTGTGCAGGCCATACCGCTACTCCGCGCTCATTATAGTAAAATGAACTTGCATATATCTTTTCAAATGCACCATGTTTGGCAACACTTGTACCTTCAATCATTTCCTTTAACCCTGATGAAATTATGTAATGTTCAACAATAACTCCTTTACTTTTTCCATACTGTCTGATTCGCTCAAACCAATCTTCTACACCCGGAAATAATTCAACCTTCGCTCCATAATCATTCAATGCCTTCTTATTAAATACAAAATTACCCTCTGCTTCCTGAATCATCTTGTACATATAAGCTAAGTTTTGGTCCATATCATTATTCTCTGCAAGCTGATTAGATTCTGTCCAAAAGTCCGGGATATTATAGCCAACAGATTGTATATAGCCTTGTGCCTGCATATCATCTGGCGATAATGTTTTATCAAAATCATAACAAATTGCCAATACCGGCTCATCACCCTTCATTTTGCGTTTATACATCTTCTTTTCCATATGCCACTCCTTCCATTATTATAACAAATATATAGACTAATTATAATCTCATCCTTGCTCTTGTATCAAATTAGGATTTTTGCAAAAGTCCTTTCATCCCCTTCTATATTCTTTATCTAATATCAACCGTATAAATATACCATATTTCTCAAATTTTGTCAATATAATGCCTTTTTCTTGAGTTTCCGCATTTTTAGCAACCCCGTAAAGTCCCGGAGACTTTGCAACATCGCAATTTTGCATTTGTCCGAAGGACTTCCGTTAACGAAACCAGAATCGCCTTTTAGAGCTGGTTAGGCGCGAGAATGCTCTCTGGCGGCTTAACACTTAGAGGAAGTCCGGTGTAGCGCCCTCGCATGCAAAACTACGATGTTTCACAGTCTTTGGAACATACGGGTTACACAAAATGCGGAAACTCAAGAATGCCCTGCCTAATTTCCAATACAAATTCAAAGCTGCCACAACTGCATTTCCTCCGCAGCCATGACAGCCCTCTTCCTTTTCTTATTCTTTATCCTTCCACTTCCGCGGCTTTTATCATAATTGCACATTCTATCCGTTTGCGGAACAGCCTGCAGCCATATTCATAAACACCGGAAATATCGCCCGACGCATGGTAAGCGTTTGCGGCACAGCCGCCGGAGCAGTAAAGCTTCGCCCAGCAGTCTGCACACTCCGCTCTGGAGTAGGCATTGCATTCCCGGAACTTTTCCCGCAGCGCCGTATTGGTGACGCCGTCCCATACATTGCCCATCCGGTACGCCTCGTCACCAACAAACTGATGACATGGATAGAGGTCTCCCCAAGGCGTAACCGCCATATATTCCGTTCCCGAACCACAACCGGAAATACGCTTATAAATACACGGGCCATGCGATAAATCAATCATATAATGATAGAATGTAAAGCCCCTGCCTTCCTTCTTACGCCTTATCATTTCCTTTGCCAGAAGCTCATACTGTTCAAAAAGCTCTGGCAGGTCTTCCTCTGTCAGCGCATAAGGCTCGCCCGGCGCACAGACAACCGGCTCCATGCTGAGTTCGGTAAAGCCAAGGTCCGCCATATGGAACAAATCATTGGTAAAATCCACATTGTTATGGGTAAACGTACCGCGGATATAATAGCCCTTGCCGCCTCTGCTCTCTACAAGCTTCTGGAACTTCGGCACAATCGTGTCGTAGCTGCCCTTTCCCTCATAGTTCCTACGCAGACGGTCATGGACCTCTTTTCTTCCATCAAGGCTTAGTACCACATTGTGCATCTCGCGGTTAGCAAAATCAATCACATCGTCATCAATCAGCACCCCGTTTGTCGTCAGTGTAAAACGGAACTTCTTATGATGCGGCTCCTCTTGTGTCCTCGCATAGGCGACCAGCTGCTTTACTACATCCCAGTTCATCAGCGGTTCCCCGCCGAAAAAGTCTACCTCAAGATTCGTGCGGCTTCCGGAATTGGCAATCAGAAAATCCAACGCCTGCTTTCCTACCTCAAACGACATCAGGGCGCGGTCGCCCTGATACTTCCCCTGACTGGCAAAGCAGTAATTACAGTTCAAATTACAGGTATGCGCCACATGAAGACACAGTGCCTTTACTACATTGCTCTTCTTTTTCAACATGCCTGCCTTATCCGCATAAATATCTTCGGAATACAGCTGCCCGGACGCCTTTAACGCCTCTACCTCTGCAATGCAGGCACAAATCTCCTGCTCTGTCAGGGACTCGCTACGGTACTTCTCTGTCAGCTCCGCCACAATCTCTTCCGGCGGTGTATTCTCATACATGGCAATGACATCATATGCCACCTCATCCACAACATGAATCGCGCCGCTGTATACATCAATTACGATGTTGCAGCCGTTCATCTTATACTGGTGTATCATATCCTAACGCTCGCACGGCTGGTTTGCCACGCCGCAGGAAGTCTTGCATGCAGACTGGCAGGACGTCTGGCACTCGCCGCATCCGCCGTCGGCAAGGCTTGCCGTAAGGCTGCGGGTATTCAGTGTTTTAATATGGGTATTCTCACACGGCTGGTTTGCCACGCCGCAGGAGGTCTTGCACGCAGACTGGCAGGACGTCTGGCACTCGCCGCATCCGCCGTCCGTCAGACTTACTGTTAAATCTCTCGTATTCAGTGTATTGATTCTGTTCATCATCCATTACTCCTTTTATGTAATATTACTGCACTAATACCCCTATTATAGTTCAAAGACAAGGCGTTTGTCAACGGGTTTGATTCTTTGGCTTCCGCATTTTATATGCTGTAGTCAAAACGGCTTCCTGATGCCTGTTCTTCCTTTGCCGATTCCTTTTCATTTACACTATTTGCCGCAGCCTTCGCTTTTTCCAGCAATTCCTCCTTAGAGGAAGCCACAATAAACAGCTTATTCCCTGGGGATTTTACCTGCTTCTCCTGCTTTTTTTCTGCTTCCCTTCTCTCTGCCTTTTTCTCATCCACCTTTTTCTGTTCCTCTGACTTTCCCTGTTTTTCTTTTAACCTGTCAGCACTTTTTTCACTCTGTTCTGCCAGACCGTCAAACATGCTGTCTTTTTTCTTCACGACCGAGTACGAACCCATTTCCCCGTTCTCATTAATAAAATACCCGCAGGAAACAAGCTCCAGTCCGTCCCTTTGAAATGCGCTCTCCAGCCATTTTTGCGCTGATTCGACCCCGCTTAACATTTCATCCAGCTCTTTTGCCGTTTTTTCACTGTTCTCTGCTTTTGCCAGATATGCTGGGCTGATTATAACCCCTTTGAAGCCTCTGCCCTGGGATGAAATCTGATTCTGGGAAAAGGAGCCTTCTGTAATATCAAAATCAGAATACTTCTTCTGCAGCTGATTTAACAGACTGCCTTTCTTCGCAGTTGCTGTTTTCCTCGCTGCCGTTTGTGCTTCCACACCGGTTTTACCAGTCTTACGACTCTCCGTTGTCTGTTTCTGGTTATTCACTTTTGCAGCATACGCGGAATTGCCGGCATAGCTGCTATACGCATTGCTAATTTCCATTCCCATGATCTTATCCTCCTCGATAAAATTATTCCTCCGTCCCTGCCTTAAATCCATTTAAAAATATAGTCAAACATATCTCTCTGCTTTTTATATTCTATTTTCAGGATATCCTCTTCTAAGGCTGCCTCGTCCAGATATCCGAAGTTCCCTCCCCCGCCTATTCCCGGCAATTTATAATAGCCACCGATATAAATACAGATATCGCAATCTGCTATAGAGCTGTTTTTTAACAGCTCCCGGAAGCCTTCCTCCTTGATATAGATATAGGTTTCATCATAGCAGACTGCCTTTCTTAACGCTTCACTGTCGCTTACAAGTTCTATCCCTGCCTTCATATCATAAACGACAATACTGGTAACCGGGTTATTTCTGCCATAGGAGCCCTCCCGTATCCATACAGCCGCCACAGCGACATACAGCGTGGCGGCAGCAACCGCCCCGGCAGCCGTCCTTCTTTTATATGGCCTATATTTTACAATCCCTGCCATCCTCTGGCGGACGCTCCGGTATTCCCCGTCTCCTGCAAAGGTCGCATACAGATTAAAGTCCTTCCCTTCTGCCTGCAAAACCCGCATACTCTTTAACAAAAGCTGCCCGTAGTCGTATGCGTTCCCCTTGCTTCGCCGGATTGTCACGCGGTCACAGATTTCCTCCATATCCTCCCGGAGATACCTTGCACCTATGGTAAGCAGCGGATTTGGCCATAACAACACCCGCAATATATCCCACAAAAAATAGCACAGTAAATGACCGAGCTGGATATGCGTTTTTTCATGGAGCAGGATTGTCCGGATTTCCTTCTGGTCATATTCCTTCAATATAATTTCCGGCATAACTATCCTTGGCCGGAATATGCCTATGGTTGATGGTGTAACGGGAAGTTTCGTAACATAGACAAAAGTCCCCTCCACATTTCTTTTCTCCATGCCCCTCACCATTTTTGCCGCTTTTCTCCTTCTGCAAAACAGAAGGAGGGCATAAAAAGCTATACCGCAGAAATACAGTACGCAGAGCCATTTATAATTCATGCAGCTTTCAGTCAGCCACGAAAAGAGCGTTATGCCTGCTCTGCTTTCATAAAAAAATCTCAGCCTGCCAATGAACAGAACAGGAAGAAATAAGCTCCATACCGCTCCCTTTAGAAATACCCTGTTTTTCAGTACCGTTTTCCTCAGGGTAAAAACAACGGCAGACACCGCAAAGGAAATCAGCGCGCATCTTATAAGCTGCATTGCATAATAAACGATACATATCGTAAAGAACTGCATTCCGCTATTCCAAATCTCCTGTATTGTCATACCTTAACAATCCTTTTCCTTGCACTGCTCTAAGATTTCCTCTAATTCCCGGAACTGCTCCTTTGTCAGCTTTGCACTCTGCACCAGCGCCGCCATTGCATTTTTCCGGCTTCCCTCAAAATAGCTGTCGATAAACTTCCGGCTCTTTTCCTTCTGACACTCCTCCTTTGACTTTACAACCGAATAATGGTAAACCCTTGCATCATGCTCATCCACGGTATAGCTTAAAACGCCCTTCTGCCATAACCGGTTTAACAGGACACGCACCATTCTAGGCGACATATCTGATTTTTCCCGTATTTTCCCGATTACCTCCTTCGCAGTCAGAGAGGTACTGCCTGCCCAGAACACCTCCATAATCAGCCATTCGCTCTGGCTCGGGGTAGTCTCCTTTTCCACGTTATCTGCCTCCTTTTCACAATGCTTTGGGAAATGTGGCTGTATTTCCTGTGGCAGCCGCTTTCCTCTATCCTATATATCGGATGTAAATCTTATTTTGTTAATGTTTGTTCCCAAAAAGTCAAGCGGATATTCGCAATCCGCTTCGCTTCTTGCTCATAACCTCATTGCCGCTTCCCTGATGCGGTTAAAACAAGAAAGGACCGTGCTTTATGCAGCAGTCCCTTTAAAATATGACCCTTTTCTTTCTGTTACCGTAAGCTGTGTACCAGCAGCCACCCCTCTTCTCCGCCGCTTGTCCGGTGCAGGTGTACACCGCCTTCCTCCTTGTGCAAAAGAAAACGTACCATTTCCTCTGAAATCTCCTCGCCCGGCACCAAAAGCGGAATCCCCGGCGGATACGCCCAGACATACTCCGCTGCCGTTCTCCGGGCAGACATCGCAATCCGGCATTCCTCCGACGGCAGTTCTTCCGCCTCCGTTATGCTATGACGGCAGACCGGCAGTGCCGGGTAAGACACCTTCCGTTCCGGCGCCAGACGACAGCCGGCATCAAGCTCCAGAAGCGCCCTGATGAAGCGCAAAAGTCCCTCTCTGGTATCTCCCATCCCGGTCATAGCAACCAGATACTGCTCCTGTGCCATTTCTGCTTCGATATGGTAGTCCTTTCGCAGCCGCTCCATCAGTACAGTCCCGGAAAATTCCGTCCCGGCAGTGCTCACCACGAGCTTGCTCCTGTCACGGAGAAACCGGGGCTTTCCTCCCCCCGATAAAGCGTTTTCTCCCTGTTTGCTTCCTGCCGTGCCTGTCCCACCTTCTTCCGCTCCGATGACCGCAAGGTGCCTTAGCGCGCCTGCCTGCACATATGCTTCCGAAAGCGCCGCCTGCCAGTCTGCAAACAGCGCTTCTCCCTTTTCCTCCAAAAGCCTGATACAGCCTTCGATGGAAGCCAGCAGAAGATACGACGGGCTGCTCGTCTGGAACAGGTTCACCGCCTCCCGGTAAGCCGCTCCTGAAACCAGCGTTCCGTTCCGGTGTGCGACTGCCGTCTGTGTCAGGGATGGCAGCGTCTTATGCAGGCTTTGTACAACCAGGTCTGCCCCGCAGGACACAGCGCTTTCCGGAAACGCGCCAAACCCGAAATGTGCCCCGTGTGCAGCGTCTACCAGCACCGGGACTCCGCCGGCGTGCGCCGCTTCGCAAATGCCCGTCACATCGCTTACCACACCTTCATAGGTCGGGCTGGTCAGAATGACAAGCTGTGCCTCGGGATGGCGCTTTCGTGCCGCTTCCACTGCTGCAGGCGTTACCGGGCCGCAGGCGCCGGTTTCCGTATCCTGTTCCGGCAAAAGATACACTACCTTTGCCTCCCGCAGGCGGAGACCGTTATAGACTGACTTATGGCAGTTCCGCGCCGCAATTACAGTCCCGCCTCGCCGCACTGTGGCATAAATGCCCGCAAGAATCCCGCAGGTGCTTCCGTTGACCAGAAGGTAAGCCTCCTCACTGTGCCAGAGCGCCGCCGCACGCTCCTCTATGGCGCGCAGAATCCCCTCCGGCTCTGCCAGATTGTCAAAGCCCGCAACCTCCGTGATATCACAGTCCGCGCCAAGCGCCTCCAGATATCCCCCGGCTCCGGAGAGCAGAAGGTTCCTCTTGTGCCCCGGCATATGCATCGGGAGCATGGTTTTGTCATACCTTTTCAGCTTTTCATACAATGCTTCTGCCATCAACCCGCGCCTTTCCTTTCTCTTTTGCTTCTTTTGGTATCTTCCTGTCCCGGCTTTTGCTCCTGCCTTACATCCTGTTGCACTTTTCTAGCGCTCCTGCTTTTCATATTCCTCTTTTAGCTTTTTCAACGCCTTTTTTTCTATTCTTGATACATAGCTTCTGCTGATGGAAAGACGACTTGCAATTTCCCGCTGCGTCATCTCCCTGCCGCCCAGAAGGCCATAGCGCAGCGCAATAATCTCCCGTTCCCGTTCCTCCAGGGTTTCCTCAATCAGCCGCGGCAGCACGGAAAGCTTTTCTTTTTTCTCTACCCTGTCCGTGTAGTCTTCCTCTTCGGCTTCGATAATCTCCAACAGACTGATGGCATTTCCTTCTTTATCCGTTCCAATCGGGTCGTAGAGGTAAACTTCCTTTGCGGATTTCTTCCCTGCCCTGAAATACATCAGAAGTTCATTTTCAATACAACGTGCGGCATACGTTCCCAGACGGATGCCCTTAGTTTCATCAAAGGTGTCCACTGCCTTAATCAGACCTACTGTGCCGATAGAAAGCAGGTCCTCATTGTCTTTTTCGGGCTGGGTATACTTTTTCACAATATGTGCCACCAGACGAAGATTGTGCTCAATCAGCAAATCCCTGGCTTCCTTTTTCCCCGCACGAAATTCGGCGAACAGCACCTCCTCCTCTTTTGCATCAAGCGGTTTGGGAAAGGATAACACGCCATGCCTCCGTCCGTTCTTTCTAACAGACTATGACGCGGAAACATGACCCGTGCCTGTCGCACCATAAACTAATTTACGACCGGCTGCCCTCCTTACGCAAAATAGTAAGCGGCTCCGCCTTCTGGTCCAGTGTCACATACAGCATCTGCTGCGGATGCGGGCAGCTCTCCATGGCATTTCCATCCTCATCCGTGATGGCAAGCACTCTCGCAGAATGGTTTTCTCCTCCGGGCTCCATCAGCTCCACGGTATCGCCGACACAGAACTTATTCCTCTGTTCCATAAAGAGCCTTCCGTCCTCTGTAACCGTAAGCGGAAAGCCAAGATATGTGTATTCCTTTTGATATTCATTGCTTTCATAGGCCTGCGCGCCGCTTCCCGGCGCACCAAAGAAAAAGCCTGTCGTGTAGCTGCGGCTGGTACACTTGGACACTTCTTCCCGGTAATACGGCAGACGCGCCCTGTATTTTTCCTCGCTTTCAAAATAGTCGTCGATTGCCTGCCGGTAGGTGCGCGCAGCAGCCGCAACATACAGTGCAGTCTTCATACGCCCTTCTATCTTAAAGCTGTCGATTCCCGCCGCAACCAGCTCCGGGATATGCTCTATCATGCACAAGTCCCTGGAGTTAAAAATGTAAGTTCCCCGTTCGTTTTCAAACACCGGAAGATATTCGCCCGGTCTGGTCTCCTCCATGACATAATATTTCCAACGGCATGGATGTGTGCATGCGCCGAGATTGGCATCCCGCCCCGTAAAATAATTGCTGAGCAGACACCGTCCCGAATAGGAAATACACATGGCGCCGTGCACAAATGTCTCAATTTCTAAGTCCTCCGGAATATTCCGGCGCAGCTCCCCGATTTCCTCCAAAGAAAGCTCCCGCGCCGATACCACACGCTTTGCGCCCAGACGGTGCCAGAAACGGAAGGTCATGTAATTGACATTATTCGCCTGTGTGCTGATATGAAGCTCCGTTTCCGGCAAAAACTCCTTTGCAAGCTCGAACACGCCCGGGTCTGAAATAATAAGCGCATCCGGCCTGATTTCCCTAAGCTCACCAAAATATGCCCTGACGCCTGTAAGGTCACGGTTGTGTGCCGTAATATTGGCGGTCACATAGACCCTGACGTCGTGCGCATGGGCATACGCAATCCCCTGTGCCATTTCTTCCATGGAAAAATTCCGTGCCTTTGCTCGCAGCCCGTACATCCCGCCGCCGATATAAACCGCATCGGCGCCGTAGTTCACCGCAATTTTTAATACCTCAAGACTTCCTGCCGGAAGCAGAAGCTCCGGCTTTTTTCTCGCATCCATCATCGTTTCATGCCTTTCTTTACGCTTAATGTCATGCCGTCTCCGACCGGCAGCACCACGGTTTCCAGCTCTTCCATGTGCTTTAACGTATACACATACTCCCGCATCCGCATATGTATCGTGCGTTCCCTGCGCGGTATAGTATACTTGGACTCTACAATCGTCCCCTCCTGCAGCACATTATCCGTAATCAGAAGCCCGCCCTCCGGCAAAAGCTCCAACAGATACGGCAGAAAGTTCATATACTGCCCCTTTGCCGCATCCATAAAAATAAACGGATAGGTTTCCCCTTTCGCGGAAAGCTCCTGCAATACTTCTTTCGCATCGCCGCAAAGCAGCGTCACCTGCCCCGCCCTCGGAATCCCGGCAAGGTTTTTCCTTGCTTCCCGGATACGCTGCTCTACCTTTTCAATCGTGGTAAGCGTCGCTCCCTCCGGCATATATTCACTCATAAAGGCGGCAGAAAAGCCGACCGCACAGCCGACCTCCAGAATCCTCTCCGGCTTTAACAAGCACAAAAGGAAACGCAGCAATGCCTGCGCTTCCTTTCTGATAATCGGCACCTCGTCCATAAGTGCCTGCTGCTCCAGCCGGTCCAGATACTCCGGCAAATCACATTCCAATGCCTTTAAATACTCTGACAGCCGTTCACTGATAATCATGTGCCTTCCTCCGGTATTGCGTTTGATAAATCGGTAATTACCGCCAGCACCTCATCATAGGTCATAGAGGTGTTCAGCCGGAACGTCCCGTACATAATCGTATAATCGAACAGCCGTGTTTTCAAATAAAAAGTATACTTGTTGACGATTACCTTGTTCATATAAAGGTCTTCGGCAATTTCCATTGTCGATTCCCCTTCTGTAATGCGGATTTCCACATCGCGCCCCGGCGCAGCTTCACACACACGGTCCCCGAACACCTGATAGGAAAATTCATATACGTTTGTCGCAACAAAATAAAGTCCGAATGCAACAACGGCATAAAAAACCAAATTCAGCAAAATTCCGAGAAGATAGCCTATAATATCAAGTGCCGCTCTTGAATGCTGTGTCTGCTTTGCCATGATTACGCATCCACCTCCATAATAATCGGCAGAATCATCGGGTTACGTTTCATCTTCTTCCAGAGATAATCGCTCAGGGAATCCTTCATTGTATTCTTGATTTTGCCCCAGTCTGACATATTTTTTGACAGACACCGGTCTAACGCTTCAATGACTACCTCCCTTGCCTCGTCCATAAGATTCTCGGACTCCCTGACATAGACAAAGCCACGGGAAACAATATCCGGTCCTGCCAGAACCTCGTTTGTGTACCGCTGCAATGTCAGGACAATAATCAGCAGACCGTTTTCTGACAAATGCTGACGGTCGCGCAAAACGACATTGCCGACGTCGCCGACCCCGAGACCGTCCACAAAGATGCCCTGCGCTTCTACCTTATCTACGACGCTGCCGTTCTCCTCATCAAGCTCTAACACATCCCCGGAAGAGAGAATAAATACCCTTTCCTTGTCGATTCCCATGCTCTGCGCAAGCTGTCCGTGCGTCACACGATGGTGATACTCTCCATGCAGCGGAATCGCATACTTCGGCTTCGTCAGCGCATAAATCAGCTTGATTTCCTCCTGACAGGCGTGACCGGAAACGTGGGTGTCCTGCGTAATCACCTTTGCACCTTTTCTTGTCAGCTCATTGATAATCTTAGACACCTGCTTTTCGTTGCCCGGAATCGGATGCGAGCTTAAAATCACCACATCGCCCGGTACAATCGAAACCTTCTTGTGGGTGGAATTCGCCATACGGGAAAGCGCAGCCATTGCTTCTCCCTGGCTTCCGGTTGTAATCAGCACAAGCTTTTCGTCCGGATAATTTTTAATCTGCTCGATATCAATCATAATATTTTCCGGGATTTTGATATAACCGAGCTCCGCCGCCGTTGAGATAATATTGACCATACTGCGTCCTTCGATTACAACCTTGCGGTCATATTTCTCTGCCGTATAAATAATCTGCTGTACACGGTCCACATTGGAAGCAAAGGTTGCAACAATCAGACGATGGTTCATGCTTTCCGAAAAAATCGTATCAAACGTCTTTGCGACCGTACGCTCCGACATCGTAAAACCTGGGCGCTCTACGTTTGTAGAATCTGCTAACAGCGCCAATACACCTTTTTTCCCAAGCTCCGCCAGACGCTGCAAATCAATCGTATCAGAAAACATCGGCGTATAATCTACTTTAAAATCGCCGGTATGCACAAGCGTTCCTACCGGCGTAAAAATCGCCAGTGCCGCCGCATCCGCAATGCTGTGATTTACACGGATAAACTCAATCCGGAAGGCTCCCAGGTTAATCGACTGTCCGTATTTAATTACCTTCCGCTTTGTCGTCTTCAGCAGATTGTGCTCCTTTAACTTATTGTCAATAATCCCGACTGTCAGCTTCGTTGCGTAAACCGGCACGTTCAGCTCTTTCAAAACATACGGAAGCGCACCGATGTGGTCCTCGTGCCCGTGGGTAATGACAAAGCCCTTCACCTTCTCTACGTTTTCCTTCAGGTATGTGATATCCGGAATGACAAGGTCGATGCCAAGCATATCATCCTCCGGAAACGCCAGACCACAATCCACAATAATAATGCTGTCCTCATATTCGTACGCCGTAATGTTCATGCCGATCTGTTCCAGTCCGCCAAGCGGAATAATCCTCAGCCTTGACTTACTTACCAGATCCTCTTTTAAAAACTGTTCTTCCTCCAGTGCAGCCACTGCTGCCCTGACTCCTCTTCTTCTCAAAAATGCTACCTCCTGTTTTGGTGCATCGTAAAACAAAGCTTTCAAAAAGCCCTCGCAAATTTTTATCACGCACGCCCTGACACCATATGCCCTCCTGACACACGCGGCAGCCCAGGCTCCGCCGTCCTTTCCATGACGGCCGGGGCCGGAGTCCGCGCATGCTTTTGAGAAAGCATTACGGATTCTATTCTGTTTTATAATGCAGCTTTTAATAAATTATTCCCTGTTTTTTTTAAACAAACCCGAAATCCCGTAACAAAGCAGAGATTCCTGAATGGTTTTATTCCTTACTCATCACCAGTTCCGTATCTTCTAAAATCTCACTGAACAAATCTGCAACTGCCTGCAGTTCTTTTTCATCCTCTACAATTTCGTAAACTGCCTCTGCTTCTCCCTCCGCCGAAACATCTTTTAAAATCAATGCCTCTGTCTCCTCACCTTCAATATCATCCAGTACCAGAAGATAATCCGTCCCGTTGATACGGGTCTCCTCTACCACATGAAATACTGCCTCGTCACCGTCCTCTGTTAAAAATGTAACGGTATCCTGCTTTCTTTCCATTTAAACTTCCTTTCCGTAATTCAGCCGGTCCAAATATCCCTGCAATATTAAAACTGCTGCCAGTTTATCTATCACTGCCTTTTTCTTTTTCAGTCCTGCGCCGCCTGCCTCTAACGTACGATTCGCCTCGACCGTCGTCAGACGCTCGTCCTGCATCTCTACCGGAAGCCCGGTTCTCCGCCTCAGTGCCTCCGCAAACTCCTCCGCCTTTTTTGCGCGTTCCCCGATGGAATTGTTTAAGTGCTTCGGTAAGCCCACTACAATCCTCTCTACCTCGTATTCCTGTACCAGTTCCTCGATTCTCCGGTAAGTTTTGCGGAGCTGCAGCTCCTGCTCCCTCCGGATAGTTTCTATCCCCTGGGCAGTAAGCAAAAGCTCATCGCTGACTGCAACGCCGACCGTTGCCGCCCCGTAATCCAGACCCATAATCCGCATACCTTACCTGCCTCTCAAATCACACCGCCAGACCTTACAGTTCCCGCTTAATATAATTACACAAAAGCTCTTCAATAATCTCGTCGCGCTCTACTTTCATAATCAGGCTCCGCGCATTCTCATAGCTGGTAATATACGTCGGGTCACCGGACATAATATAACCTACAATCTGATTTACCGGATTGTACCCCTGCTCTGTCAGTGCATGATGTACCGCTGCTAATATTTCCCGCACGTTCGGCGCGGTATTCTTTTCCACCTTAAAAAACTGTGTATGATTCACCTCATGCATAAGTCTGCGCTCCTCTGTCAAAAATTACTGTTACCTTTTGTCCTATTAGACTTTATGATAATATATTTTTGGAAAAATTTCAATACATTTCCATCCCGAGTTTCCGCATTTTTTAGAGAACATCCTTTTCAACCCTTCGGAGCAGCCAGTTCCGCCACGACGGAATCCTTTATTCTGACAGCCGAAAGCCGTACCGCCGCTGTTTCATTCGGCTGCAGAACGTACTGCCCGTCTACCGGAAGGGCCACCTTAAGATAACGTGTTGTGTGCCCCGTCAGATACCGCTTTCCGTCTATTCGGATTTCCTCCTCAAACAGCACCGGCTCCACAGCCCCCAAGAAATTTCTCCGGTATTCCTCCTCCAGCTCACTTTCCAACTCTGACAGCTCCGCGCTGCGCTGCGCCTTTACCGGCTCCGGTATCTGAGCCTCCATCCGGTCCGCTGCAGTTCCTGCACGTCTGGAATACTTGAAAATATGAATCTTAGAAAATCCAATTTCCTTTGCGAACCGTATAGTCTCCCCAAATTCCTCTTTTGTCTCGCCGGGAAAACCGACAATGATATCTGTCGTCACCGCAGGCAATTCAAAATGGCGGCGCAGCCGCCCGACTGCCTCCCGGTACTCCGCGGTTGTATACTTCCGGTTCATCCGTCTTAGCGTCGCGTCACAGCCGCTTTGCAGGGAAAGATGAAAGTGCGGACAAAGCTTTGACAGCTTTGCAAGCTCCGCGGCAAACGCCTCTGTCATAATCCGCGGCTCCAGCGAACCAAGCCGGATTCTCTCAATTCCCGGGAACTTCTGCACCTCTTTTAACAGGGCAAGCAGTGGCAGTACCGTTTCTTCTGCCGCTTCCCCTGCGGCTAGCGCCGCATCAAACCCGGAAGCCGTCTCCGCACCTGCTCCGGCGTCTTTTCCTCTGTCAAGACCATAGGAGGAAAGATGAATCCCGGTCAGCACTACTTCCCGGTAGCCCTCCGCTGCCAGCCGCCTTATCTCGGCAAGCACCTCCTCCATCCCACGGGAACGTACCCGCCCGCGCACATATGGGATAATACAATAGCTGCAGAACTGGTTGCAGCCGTCCTCTATCTTAATATATGCCCTGGTGCGTTCCGTTACTGTCTCAATCGGCAGCTCTTCAAACCGCTGTTCCTTTGCGATATCTAAAAGGGCATGGCTGTGTTTTGTATCCCTTTGCCTGAATACGGCTTCTACCAGCTCTACAATTTCTGCCTTCCGGTTATTGCCGACGACAAGGTCCACGCCGTCCTTTTCTCCCAGACGCTCTCCTGCCGCCTGCGCATAACACCCCGCCGCCACCACCAATGCGCCGTTTCCTCTTTTTTTTGCGCGGTGCAGCATCTGTCTGGATTTCCGGTCGGCAATATTGGTCACAGAACAAGTATTGACAATGTAAATATCGGCTTCCTCTTCAAACTCTGTCTCTATGGCGCCAGCCTTTAAAAACAACTCGCGCATCCCTTCCGTTTCATAGGAATTTACCTTACAGCCGAGCGTCAGAAAGGCAACCCGTTTTCCTTTCATAAGCCCATTGTGCTCTTTTTCCATCACTGCCCTCCTTTCTTCCATAAATTTTCGTACATTTAAATAATTCCCGACAAAATTAACTAAATTTTTTATTCGTTTTATATATTGACATTTTCAGCTTCAAACGGTACTATATAGGTATAAGGCTAACTCACAAAGAGTAATCTATAGTCAAAAATATAAAGAAGGAGGCACTACTATGAAGACCGTTAAAATTTCTTTAAACTCCATCGACAAGGTAAAGGCTTTCGTAAATGAAATCACGAAGTTTGATTCCGATTTCGATTTAGTTTCCGGAAGATACGTCATCGATGCCAAGTCTATCATGGGTATTTTCAGCTTAGACCTTTCCAAGCCGATTGACCTGAATGTCCATGCGCAGGACAACCTGGACGATGTTCTGGCAGCGTTGGCGCCTTATATCGTAGAGTAATAAAGCAGCAAAGGTATATCTGTTACAGACGGGGAGGCTGTCGCATCAAGCGCAGTCTCTTTTCTTATCTCCCCTCTTTTCCGCAAAGGGGTGCCTCCTTGAATTTCCGCATGTTGTCCCGGCAGCTATGCAGCGGGACACGTCCTAAGCCGTCCTCTATGGCTCTACCAATATCGTCTCGGTCGTCTCAAGCGCAGTCTTCACCAAATCTTCCATCACGCCCGAAAGCATCTCCTCCGACTTTTCAATCGCCGGCAGCACCGGCTTTGTCACCGGATGCTTTGCCACGAAAATCGTACAGCAGTCCTCGTACGGCAGAATCGAAGTTTCAAACGTAGCAATCTTCTTTGCAATTTCCACGATTTCCACCTTGTCAAAGCCGATTAACGGCCGGTATACCGGCAGCTCACAGACTGCATTCGTCGTCAGAAGGCTCTGCATGGTCTGGCTCGCTACCTGTCCGATGCTCTCCCCGGTCACCAGACCAAGGCAGTTATCCTTTTTTGCAAAATGCTCCGCAATCCGCATCATATAGCGGCGCATAATAATTGTCAGCTCCTCATGCGGGCACTTCTCATAAATGGCAAGCTGGATTTCCGTAAAATTGATAATATGCAAACGAATCGGCCCGGTATAACGGCTCACGAGCCGGGCAAGGTCTATTACCTTTTCCTTTGCGCGTTCACTCGTATAAGGCGGCGCATGGAAATAGGCGGCTTCCAGCTCCACGCCGCGCTTGGAAATCATATAGCCCGCCACCGGACTGTCAATCCCGCCGGAAAGCAGCAGCATTGCCCTTCCGCTGGTTCCGACCGGCATTCCTCCCGGTCCTGCCAATACCTTGGAATACAGATACGCCCGGTTGCGGATTTCTACCGTAATCACTTCCTGTGGATTGTGCACGTCCACGGAAAGCTCCGGAAAATGCTCTAACAGATACCCTCCGAGATCGGCACACATCTCCGGAGAAGTCACCGGATAGTGCTTGTCCGCACGTTTTGCTGCTACCTTAAACGTAAAATTCTTCCGGGGATACATCTTTTCCACAAAATCCACCACAGCCTGCTTTACGGTTTCCCATTCGGTGCTCTCTACCACCTCTACCGGGCAAAAACCAGACACGCCAAAGACACGTCCGAGCGCCTCAACGGTATCTTCGTAGTCATAGCCCTCCGGGCATTCCACAAAAATCCTTCCCTGCTCACGGGTCACCTTATACTCTCCCAAAGGCTTTAACTTCTCCAGCACGCGGTCCCGCAGCGCATTCTCGAAAATATGACGGTTATTTCCTTTTAAACCGATTTCACCGTATTTTACTAAAAAAGCCTGATACATAAATCCTCCTTCTTTTTCCCTGGCAGAAGCCCTCCCCGCTTACCGGCGTGAAAAGCGCCTGAGCTGCGGCAGCAGCTCCTTTAATACCGTCAGCGTATATTCTAACTCCTCCTTTGTGGTATCCTTACAGAAGCTGAACCGCACCGTTGCATCCAAAAGCTCTTTTTCTACCCCGATTGCCTTTAACGTACCGCTTACCGCAGGATGATTGGAGGAACACGCCGAACCGGAGGAAACGTAAATTCCCCGTTCCTCTAACGCATGCAACAGCACCTCGCTCCGCACCCCGGCAAATCCGACGCTCATAATATGCGGCGCCAGACGATGCAGACGTTCTTTCTGCTCTTCTTCACCAAACGCTTCTCCGTTTCTTTGGTCCGCCAGATGCAGCGTTACGCCGTCCAATGCCGACAGGCCCTGCGCAAAATACTCCTTCAGCGCATAACAGTGCTTCTGTACCTCTTCCATCCGTTCGCATGCCAGCGCCGCAGCAAGACCGGTTCCGGCAATTCCTGGCACGTTTTCCGTACCGGAACGCATTCCCTTCTGCTGCCCGCCGCCGTACAAAAGCGGCTTTATTTTCGTTTTTTCCCGGACGTACAAAAAGCCGCATCCCTTCGGCCCGTGAAGCTTATGGGCGCTGACCGAAAGCAAATCGATATTCTGCCGCTTCGGGTAAATCCGGTATTTTCCGTAAGCCTGTATCGCGTCCACATGAAATACAATCTCCGGATGATAGTCCTTTACTGCCGCGCCGAATGCCGCGACATCCTGTACCGCTCCCACCTCGTTGTTGACCGCCATTACCGAAACCAGCACCGTATCCGGCGAAAGCGCCTCCCGCAGCGCTTCTACGGAAACGCTCCCGTCCGGAGCCGGCGCAAGGTAGGTCACACGAAAGCCAAGCTCCTCCAAAAAGAACAGTGGCTGATACACGGAAGCATGTTCAAAGGAAGTCGTAATAATATGCATTCCCCTGCGCCTATTGGCAAGTGCCGTACCAATGAGCGCCATATTGTTGGACTCCGTTCCTCCGGAGGTAAACAGAATTTCCTCGGGCTTACACTTTAGTGTAGCCGCAATCCGCTCCTTCGCGGTTTTTATGTGGCGCTCCGCCTCCATCCCTTTCTTGTGGCGGGAAGACGGATTCCCGAAATCCTCCTGATATACCCGGTTCATCAGGGCAAGCACTTCCCCGTCTATCCGCGTCGTTGCCGCATTATCCAAATATGCTTCCATGCGCTCTCCTGTTCCTTTTTCCGCATTCTATTCCTGTTCCGCCCCGCAGGACGAAGTTTCCTGTTCCTTTGCACACTCAATCGAAAGCATCAGCGCCGACAGCATGGAAAGTCCTGCCGTCTCGGTCCGCAGAATCCTTCTTCCGAGGGAAAGACACGCTGCCCCCTTCGCAAGAAGCTCTGCTGCCTCCTCCTCTGTAAAGCCGCCCTCCGGTCCTACAAAAATACCAATGCTTCTCTTTTGGGGCGCATCCTTTAAACACTCTGCCAGCGGATGCATCCCGTGTGCATTCTCATACAAAATCAAATTATACTCTATATTTTCCATCTGTGCAAGAGCCTCTTTCCATGTGCGGACCGGAGCAACCTCCGGTATCACACCCCGGCCTGACTGCTTTGCCGCGCTTTCTGCAATCGCCTGCCATCTGGCAAGTTTCTTTTCCTCTCTGCCGCCCTCTGTTTTTACAATCGTACGCTTTGTCACTACCGGCACAATTTCTGCCGCGCCAAGCTCCACAGCCTTTTGGATAATCAGCTCCATCTTATCCTTCTTCGGAAGCCCCTGGAACAGTACAAGCCGCACCGGAAGCTCCGTTTCGGAAGGGCGCTCCTCCAAAACGGCGGCAAGAAGATTCCGCTCCCGCATCCCTGCAAGCTCACACAGGTAATCGGTTCCTTCCCCGTCACACAAAATAAACTTTTCTCCGTTTCGGATACGCAGCACATTTTTGATATGGTTGACATCCTCGCCTATAATTTCAATCGTGTCCCCCTGCTTCTGTGATGCTCCGATATAAAAACGATACATAGCTTCCCCTTTCCGGAATGAATCTTATGTCTCCGTGTACCACAGCCGCGCCTTATGCCTGTGCTGACGCCTTTGCTGTAATCGATACCCAGTCGCCCTGCACATTAACCTCCAAAATCTCAAATCCGTTTTCAAGTAATGCCGCTTCTACCGCTTCCCGTTTTGTATTAATAATACCCGAACTGATAAACAGCGCATCCGGCTTCATAAACTCCCTTACGATACCAGAAAGCGGGATAATCACATCGGCTAAAATATTTGCTACGACAATATCATAGGAAGCAGAGCCAAGTGCGGCGCGAAGTGCCTCATCCTCAAGCACATTACCATCCGCCACCTCTATCCCGTCTGCCGCCCCTGTAAATACCGGAATCCCGTTCACGTCTTTATCACAGAGCCTCACCGAAAGCCCATTAACGACGGCATTTTCCACTGTAACCCCTGTTGCTGCCGGGTCAATATCGACCGCAGCAGCATAGCGCGCGCCAAGCAGCCGGGAAATAATCGACAGAATCCCGCTGCCACAGCCTACGTCAAGCACCGCGATGCCTGGCTTTACATGCTTCTTCAGACTTTTGATACAAAGCTTCGTCGTCTCGTGCGCCCCTGTCCCGAATGCAGTCCCCGGGTCAATCTCTACCACCAGGTCGTCCGGTCTTTTTTCGGCAAGTTCCTCCCAGGTCGGCTTAATGACAATACTCTCATCGACACGGAACGGCTTAAAAAACTCCTTCCAGTTATTAATCCAGTCCTTATCCTCGGTTTCGGATACGGTAAGCTCTCCGCTCCCGGTATCTACAAACTGGCGAAGCTCCGAAAGCCCTTCCGCAATCTTTGCCTTCAATGCCTCAATATCAGTATCGGTATCCAGATAAAAGCTTACCTTCGCACTTCCGTCGTCCGGCGGCAGCTCCGGCAGGATATCGATAAACATCTTCCTTTTATCTTCTTCCGAAAGAGGCACAAAATCCGTAATCTCGATTCCCTCCACCCCAAGCTCCTCTAACATTGCGCCGACAAGGTCTACCGCCTCCGTTGTCGTTTTTAACTCCATTTTAATCCACTTCATCATGCCCCTCCGTTATGCTTCCTGACAATCGAGTAGGGAAAGCCATCTTCCCCTACTCGCCGCGCCGCCGCGGATGCCCGTAAGGGCATAACTTCCTTTCCGCGGCGTGTGCATAAAAAGGCAGGACTGCCATTTCCTTTTGATTCAGCCCTGCCTTGCCTTCCTGAGTTTCCGCTTTTCCATGCCTTTTTTGCCTTAAGTAAGAGCCTCTGTACGGGATTGATTTTTGCATGCGCAACGCTCCGCCAGACTTCCTCCAAGTACCGCTAAGCCGCTCAGGTGCGTCCTCGCGCCTAAGCGGTACTAAGAGGCGATTCCGGCTCCGCTAAAACCGCGGTCCTTCGGACAAATGCAAAAATCAATCCCGTACAGAGGCTCTTACTTGGGACTTCCCAAGGACATCAGAAAATGCGGAAACTCTGGTTACCTGCTTTCTTTTTACTTCCCGAAAAATTTCTTTTTCCCGGATTTTCCGCTTTTCTCACTCGTCTCCGTGTCACGTTCCCCGGAGGCTTCCGCAAATTTCTCTAACAGCTCCTTCTGTTCCGAAGTCAGCTTCGACGGCACCTGGACTACCAGCGTTACATAATGGTCGCCCCGGACCTCTTTATTCCGCAGCGTCGGCACGCCCTTCCCGCGGAGTCTAACCTTCGTATCGGTCTGCGTTCCCGGCTTTACTGTATAAAGTACATCGCCGTCCACCGTACTGATGCGTACATCGCCGCCAAGCGCCGCCTGCGTAAAGGACATCGGCGCGGTAGAGTAAATATCATATTCCTGACGCTGGAAAATCGGATGACTGCTTACTGCTACCTCTACAAGCAAATCACCCTGCTCTCCTCCGTTGACTCCCGGCTCGCCTTTGCCGCGTACGCGGATACTTTGCCCGTTATCAATCCCGGCAGGCACCGTTACCTGTATTTTCTTACGCTTCGTTACATAGCCGCTGCCATAACAATCCTGGCACTTTTCTTTGATAATTTTTCCGGTTCCCCGGCAATCCGGACAGGTCTGTACCTCCCGCATCATGCCGAACAATGCCTGCTTTGTATAGACCACCTGCCCCTTGCCGTCGCATTTCTTACACGTTTCTGTCTGCGTTCCCGGCTTTGCGCCGCTTCCGCCACAGGTATCGCACTTTTCCTTCAGGTTCAGGTCCAGTTCCTTCTGTGTCCCAAAAACCGCCTCATTAAATGTAATCCGGATGCCGGTACGCACATTGGCGCCCTTCTGCGGTCCGTTATTTGCCCGGCGGCTTCTTCCGCCGCCAAATAAATCGCTGAAAATATCCCCGAAGAAATCCCCCATATCCATACCGGAAAAATCAAATCCGCCGGCACCGCCGCCGCCCTGCTCAAATGCGGCATGCCCGAACTGGTCATACTGTCTCCGCTTCTCCGCGTCGCTCAGAATTGCATACGCTTCGGAAGCCTCCTTAAACTTTGCCTCCGCCTCCTTATCCCCCGGGTTCATATCCGGATGATACTTCTTTGCGGTCTGGCGGTATGCCTTTTTTATTTCATCCTCTGTGGCATTCTTGGAAACGCCAAGGACTTCATAATAATCCCGCTTACTGTCAGCCATCTTAACTCCTCCGTTCAAGCACATTTATGGGGCTGGCGCAAAAAGCGCCGCCCCATAGCTTTTTTCTGTTCTCTTCCCGGAGGGTTACACCTCCCGGTAATCTGCATCTACAACATCATCCGCTGCGCTTCCGCCTGCCGCGCCCATATCCGGACCGGCTCCGGCTGCACCACCTGCCTGTGCCTGCTCATATACCTTTGTGAACAGGGACTGTGCGCTTGCCATAAGCTTTTCCTTTGCTGCCTTAATATCCTCTACTTCGCCCTCGGACATTACCTCCGGGTTGCTCTTTTCTACAAGTTCCTTTAAGTGTGCAAGGTCTGCCTCGACTGCGCTCTTATCGCTTTCCGCAATCTTATCGCCGACTTCGTTCAATGCCTTTTCTGTCTGGAATACCATGGAATCGGCATCGTTGCGGACTTCTACTGCTTCCTTACGCTTCTTATCCTGTGCCTCGTACTCGGCAGCTTCCTTTACCGCCTTATCGATGTCGGCATCGGAAAGGTTCGAGCCTGCGGTAATGGTAATATGCTGCTCTCTTCCGGTTCCGAGGTCCTTTGCAGATACATTTACAATACCGTTTGCATCAATATCAAACGTAACCTCAATCTGCGGAACGCCTCTTCTTGCCGGCGGAATTCCATCGAGACGGAACTGTCCGAGACTCTTATTGTCCTTCGCAAACTGACGCTCGCCCTGTACGACATTGATATCTACTGCGCTCTGGTTATCCGTTGCAGTAGAGAAAATCTGACTCTTCTTCGTCGGAATCGTTGTATTTCTCTCAATCAGTCTGGTTGCCACGCCGCCCATCGTCTCAATGGAAAGAGACAGCGGGGTTACATCCAGAAGAAGGATGTCGCCTGCGCCGGCATCGCCTGCCAGCTTTCCGCCCTGGATGGAAGCGCCGATTGCCACACACTCATCCGGGTTTAAGGTCTTTGCCGGCTCGTGTCCGGTCAGCTGTTTTACCTTATCCTGTACTGCCGGGATACGGGTGGAGCCGCCGACTAAAAGCACCTTGCCAAGCTCTGAAGCGGAAAGTCCGGCATCCTTTAACGCATTTTGTACCGGAACCGCAGTCCTCTCTACAAGGTCATGGGTCAGCTCATCAAACTTCGCTCTGGTTAAATTCATATCGAAGTGCTTCGGGCCCTCTGCCGTTGCTGTAATAAACGGAAGGTTGACGTTCGTCGTCATCTGGGAAGAAAGCTCCTTCTTTGCCTTCTCCGCAGCTTCCTTTAACCTCTGGAGCGCCATCTTATCCGTAGACAGGTCTACTCCCTCTGCCTTCTTGAACTCATCAATAAAATATCTGGTAACACGCTCGTCAAAGTCGTCGCCACCGAGTCTGTTATCACCGGAGGTTGCAAGTACCTCAATAACGCCGTCGCCGATTTCAATAATGGAAACATCGAACGTACCGCCGCCGAGGTCATATACCATAATCTTCTGCTCTTTTTCATTATCCAGACCGTAAGCCAGTGCAGCCGCGGTCGGCTCGTTAATAATACGCTTTACATCAAGACCCGCAATCTTACCAGCGTCCTTCGTCGCCTGTCTTTGGGCATCGTTAAAATATGCCGGAACCGTGATAACCGCTTCCGTTACCTTCTCGCCGAGATAACTCTCTGCATCTGCCTTGAGCTTCTGCAGAATCATTGCCGAAATCTCCTGCGGGGAATACTTCTTGTCGTCAATCGCTACCCTGTAATCTGTACCCATGTGACGCTTGATAGAAGAAATGGTCTTGTCAGAGTTTGTCACTGCCTGACGTTTTGCTGCTTCGCCTACAATACGCTCTCCGGTCTTTGTAAATGCCAGCACGGACGGAGTCGTTCTTGCGCCCTCCGTATTGGTAATCACTACCGGCTTACCGCCTTCCATTACTGCTACACAGGAGTTTGTTGTTCCTAAGTCAATTCCGATAATCTTTCCCATGTCTTTGTCCTCCTATAAAATAATTTTAATTTGCAACCTTGACCATACTGTGACGAACGACGGAATCCTTATACATATAGCCCTTCTGGAACTCCTCTGCCACTATATTCTCACCAAAATTTTCATCTTCTATGTGCATCACCGCATTATGAAAATCCGGATTGAACTCTTTGCCTACCGCCTCAATCGGCGTCACACCTGCCTCTGCAAGCTCTGTAACAAGCTGCTTGTAAATCTTTTCGATTCCCTGCGCAAACGCGCCGTTTCTTTCTTCCTCGGAAACTGTAGCAAGCCCGCGCTCAAAATTATCTAACACCGGAAGCAGCTTTTCCACAATACTTTTTGCACCAATTTCAAACATCTGCGACTTTTCCTTTTCGGTACGCTTCCGGAAATTCTCGAACTCTGCCATCTGACGCAGCACCTTATCGTTCAGTTCTGCAATCTGCTCATCTCTTTTATCCTTCTTTTCCTTCTTCTTAAAGAAGCCCTTCCCATCCTTTGCTTCTCCCTTTCCCTCTTCCTTAGCATTCTCATCCTCTGCAGCTTCCCCAGCCACATCTTCCTCTGTCATGCCTTCCTCTGCCTGCTCTGTTGTTTCCTCTATCGTCTCTTCCAGGTCCTTTACTTCGTTCTCTTCCATTTCCTTCACCTTTCCTGCCTACTCTTTATTCTTCTTAAAAATGTCGTCCAGCTGGCTTTTTAACGTCTGCAGCGTTCCGACAACCTTCTCATAATCCATACGCTTCGGACCAATAATGCCGATACGCCCGTAAATCCCCTCTTCAATCTCATAGGTAGCAGTCACAACCGAACAGTCCTTCATAGACTCCACCGATGTCTCCTGTCCGATATAGACCTGAATCCCGTGCTCTTCACTGTTTTCATTCATAAACTCGGTCAGCGTCTTTTTTTCCTCCAGCGCATAAAGCAGGTCGCCTGCCACATGGCTGTCGCTTAACTCCGGGTACTTCAAAATATTGGTTGCGCCGCTTGTATAAACCGGGATGTCCTCCTCCTCGCTGATTGCCTGTGCAATGGCGTCCAGAAGGTCGCTGATGACATTTCCCATGCCGTCGGACTGTTCCTTCAGCTTTGCAATCACCGAAAGATTTATCTCGGACATGTCCAGTCCCTGCAAATACGTATTTAACACTATATTTAACTTTAAAATGTCTTCCTTGCCAAGACCTGCCGCCAGAGGAAGAATCTTATTCTTTACGATATTTCCTTCCAGGACAATAACAGCAAGCAGCTGCTCCTCGTCTACGTCGGTCAGCTGGATAAACTTTACCTTCCGGCTGCGGTACTGCGGCCCGGTCACCAGCGTGGCATAATTCGTATTCACCGCCAGAAGCTTTGCTACCTGCTGGAGCAGGGACTCCATCCGGTCCGCCTTATCATTCAGGGCATCCCACATCTGCTCCACTTCCTGCATCCGGCTCTGCATCATCGTATCGACATACAGGCGGTATCCCTTATCCGAAGGAATGCGGCCTGCCGAGGTATAGGGCTGGATAATATAGCCTAACTCCTCCAAATCCGACATTTCATTCCGTATCGTTGCGGAACTCAGGTTCAGGTCCGTAAACTTCGAAATTGTCCGGGAACCGACCGGCTCTCCCGTCTCAAGGTAGTTCCTGATAATCGCCTGTAATATCTTAAGCTTTCTCTCATCCAGCTCCACCGGTTCCCTCCTTTCCGCCGTCCCGGCTGTCCTTGCTGTCCCGCCTCTTTGTTAGCACTCATTTGAATGGAGTGCTAATATCGTTTGACTATAAAATAGCACCACCGGAATGATTTGTCAAGTAGTATCCTCAAAAAATTTAGAAAAAAGAAGAGGCTGCGCTTTGTGCGACAGCCCCCGGCTCATAAGAATTGTTCTGATTCCTCTTTATTCTTCCATTTTCCTTACCGGAATATATAGCTCCATCTGCGCCGAGGCAGACTGGCAGTCCCACCGTTCATCGTAATACTCAAAATCAGCGGACAGCTTTTCGTCAAGACAATATTCCGACTGCGGAAGCCATACGTTATAAATATAGTGGAACGCCTTCCCTATCTCCCCGTCGGCATTATTGCCATTGACCGTAAAAACTGCATACAATGCCTTAGGAACCCGTTTTATATCCATTCCTTCCGGTATCTCCGCGTCCTCCTCCGCTTCTACCGCTGCCATGTAATAAAACTTTAACGGCTCTGCACTGTAATCCTCGGAATAATCCTCAAAGCCATACATTGTATTCGGGTTCTTTCTCTTTATCCTGTTCATATTTTCCTTCAATTTCTCCCATGCTTCCCCGATTACCTGAAAGCCGTCTCCGGTATACCTTCTATACCCCACAAGAACAAATGCATCCTTTTCCACAAAATATGGTTCCATCGCAAATTCCTCCTTTAAATGAATCCTCTTCCGGTACCCCCTGACAATCGTCTCTACGCTTCTGTACGTAATCCTCCGCTTTTCCTTCCGCACCCCGGACGGCGGCATGCCAAAGGTCTCCTTAAAGCTGCGGTTAAAGGACTGTATGCTGTTAAAACCACTGCAAAGGGCAATCTCCGTAATTGTTTTTTTACTTTCACAAAGCTGTTGATGCGCCAAGGTAAGCCTGCGTTTCTTCAGATAATCCGTTATGGTCTGCCCCGCCACAGAAGAGAACAGCCTGTGAAAGTGATATGCCGAATATCCGAACACCTCTGCCAGGGTTTCAAACGTAATTGCCTCGTTTAAATGTTCATCTACATATTGTAATACCTTTTCAATCAGCTGCAGATTATCCATTTTTTCCTCCTTCCTCGTCCTGACCGGTCTTTCCTTTGCACCTGTCTCCAGTATACACACACTTTCTTCCGGCGTCTTATCATTTCCTGCTATCTTTCCCGGAAAGAAGCGCCTGTAATCTGCAAGGCAGGCGCTGACGCAGCAAAAAAGCACCCGCTTCCACCGCCTGACGGTAAAAAACGAATGCTTCTGTTCTTAACCTCTATCTCCGTACAAACTCGTCCAGCAAAAACTCCGCCAGCACCACATTGCTGACGTCGATGCCGCGTCCGGTCAGAAACACCCTGCCGTCCGCTTCTGCCAATACTCCCTGTGCCGTAAGACGCTTCATTACATCGCCGTAAATCGTCTCAATCTCACAGCGGAACCTCCGTTTAAACTCTGCCTTCTCGATTCCGCGGCACATCCGGAGCCCTAAAAACATGAACTCCTCCATCAGCTCCTTTTCTACAAGCCGTTCTACCTCCGAGCGGAGCAGATGCGGCTCCCCTGCATTGGTAAGGTACTCCTCCAGTACCGTGGTATTATGAAAGCGTGCGTTGGACATCAGGGAAGACGCTCCAAGCCCAAGTCCAAGGTACTCCGTTCCAAGCCAGTACGAACTGTTGTGCCGGCTCTCAAATCCCGGCCTTGCATAATTGGAAATCTCATAACGCTCATAGCCTGCCTCTGCCAGAAGCTTTCCGGTCAGCTCATACATCCGCCGGTCAGTCTCCTCATCCGGCAATAGCTCCCTTTCGCTGCCGCCCTCCCCGTAGCGCTGGTAAAATGGCGTTCCTTCCTCAAGCTGCAGACTGTAGACCGAAATATGCTCCGGCTGCTTTTCCAAAAGGAACCGGATGCTCTCGGTCAGGGAGCTCTCGGTCTGTCCCGGAAGCCCGGACATCAAATCCGCACTGATATTCCGGAAGCCTGCCGCTCTTGCTGCTTCCATACAGGCAGAAAACTCCTCTCTCGTATGAATCCTGCCAAGGGCCTTTAATTCCTCGGGTACGGCGGACTGCAGACCGATACTGAGCCGGTTAAAGCCAAGCCCGTAAAGCGCGGCAAGCTGCTTCTCCCCTGCAGTTCCTGGATTTACCTCAATCGTAACCTCTGCAAGCGCCCCGCTTCTGACACGCTCTGCGCGCTCCTCTGGCGTTTCCGGCAGCTGTTCTGTTTCTTTGGCAGTCTGCTTTCTCCGGAACAGCCCCTTTTTCTTTGCTTTCTCCTCACGTTCAAACCCCCGTACCTCAAAGGTTTCCAGCACTGCCGCAAAAATCTGTCCGAGCTGCTCCACCGTCAATACTGACGGCGTACCGCCGCCGAAATAGATTGTTTCTACAAGATAGCCCTGCGCATTTTCCGCATTGGCACGGATTTCCTTGCAAAGCGCCGCCGTATAGCGTTCTTTTGTTTCCGTCTCCGACGAAAACGATAAGAAATCGCAATACTCACATTTCCTTACACAAAACGGGACATGAACATATAGTCCGAGCGGTCTTTTTACCGCTTCCTCTTTTCCTCTCATTTTCCCTCTCCTTTTCAACCAAATGCCTCTTACCAGAACAAAGGGTACGCTTGCAGACTCTCGCGCCGAAATGCCCTCCCCAAAAAACAGGGTGTCAAAAGATACTCTGAACTGATTCCAACAACCCTGTACAGCCAGCGCTTATCTTTTGACACCCGGATTCCATAAAGCTGTCCGCCTATTCCTCATCCAGCTTTAACACGCTCATAAACGCCTTCTGCGGAATCTCTACGCTGCCAACCTGGCGCATCCGCTTCTTGCCCTCCTTCTGCTTTTCCAGAAGCTTTTTCTTTCTTGAAATATCGCCGCCGTAACACTTTGCCAGTACGTCCTTCCGCATTGCCTTTACGGTTTCCCTTGCGATAATCCTGCTGCCGATGGCAGCCTGAATCGGAATCTCAAAGAGCTGTCTCGGAATTTCCTCCTTTAAGCGCTCGCACATCCTCCTGCCGCGCTCATATGCGGTTTCCCCGTGCACGATAAAGGAAAGCGCGTCCACCTCCTCATGGTTCACAAGAATATCTAACTTTACCAGCTCGCTCGGCACATAGCCCTTCAGCTCATAGTCAAACGACGCATACCCGCGGGAACGGGACTTTAAGGCATCAAAAAAGTCATAAATGATTTCATTGAGCGGCAGCTCGTACTTTAACAGCGCCCTCGTCTGCTCCATATACTCCATACCGAGATATACGCCGCGACGCTCCTGACAGAGCTTCATAATCGCGCCCACAAACTCGGTTGTCACCATAATTTCCGCACTGACAAACGGCTCCTCCATATGCTCGATTTCGGACGGGTCCGGAAGATTGGACGGATTCGTAATCTCCACTACCTCGCCGTTTGTCTTGTATACTTTATAAATAACTCCCGGCGCGGTTGTCACAAGGTCAAGGTTATATTCCCGTTCGAGACGCTCCTGCATAATTTCCAGATGCAGGAGTCCCAGAAACCCGCAGCGGAAACCAAAGCCGAGCGCAACGGAGGTCTCCGGCTCAAACTGCAGCGACGCATCGTTGAGCTGGAGCTTTTCTAACGCGTCCCGCAGGTCCGGATACTTTGCCCCGTCCGCCGGATACATCCCGCAGTATACCATCGGATTTACCTTTTTATAGCCAGGCAGCGCCTCGCTGCACGGCAGCTTTGCGTTCGTTACCGTATCGCCGACACGGGTGTCCTTTACGTTCTTTAAGCTCGCAGTGATATAGCCTACCATACCGGCAGAAAGCTCCTCGCACGGAATAAAGCGTCCCGGTCCGAAAATCCCAAGCTCGACCACCTCCGCCTGCGCTCCGGTTGCCATCATAAGAATCGGCGTACCTGCGCGAACGCTCCCCTCCATCACGCGGCAGAAAATAATGACTCCCTTGTAAGCGTCATAAATCGAATCAAAAATCAGCGCCTTTAACGGAGCCTCCGGGTCGCCCTTCGGCGCTGGAATCTTTGCTACAATCTGCTCCAGCACATCCTCGATATTAACGCCGTTCTTTGCGGAAATCAGCGGGGCATCCTGCGCCTCCAGTCCGATGACATCTTCAATCTCCGCCTTGACTCTCTCCGGGTCCGCGCTTGGCAGGTCAATCTTATTGATGACCGGCATAATATCCAGATTGTGGTCCAGCGCAAGATACACATTGGCAAGTGTCTGCGCCTCGATTCCCTGTGCCGCATCTACTACCAGAATCGCACCCTCGCAGGCCGCAAGGGAACGGGATACCTCGTAATTGAAATCCACATGCCCCGGCGTATCAATCAGATTAAATACATACTCCTCTCCGTCCTTTGCCCGGTACACGGTCCGGACCGTCTGCGCCTTAATCGTAATGCCGCGCTCGCGCTCCAGCTCCATATTATCCAACACCTGCGCCTGCATCTCACGGCTTGTCAGCAGGCCGGTTTTTTCAATAATCCGGTCCGCAAGCGTAGACTTCCCGTGGTCAATATGCGCAATAATACAAAAATTTCTAATCTTTGTCTGGTCCGCTGCCATACAAAATCCTCTCTTTCAAACATAACGGAATACATCTGCCCCGTCTTGTAAATTGTAACCTGATTCACGTCTGGTTCCGTACACATCAAAGCACAAAACCCCATAATAATGGTAGTATAACAGAAAGCCGGCATGTTTGCAAGCTATCCTGTCCTTGCGTTTCCGCATTTTGTATGCGGCCTTGTGTCCCAGCGGCTATGCAGCAGTTTTATTTTGCATGGTATCGTTTTCTTCCAGCCGTACAAAATAATTCATCCATCTGCCATATTTATTTTCTTCCTAGCCTTCAATAAATTCCGCATAAGAAAAGAGCTGCCATACGTGCGGCAGCCCCTCTTCTTCCTTTGCTTTTTTACTTTACCTCGACAACCCATCCTCTGGTGTCCTCTATCCTGCCAAGCTGGATGCCGGTAATCGTATCATAGAGCTTCTGGCTGTACTCGCCAATGACGCCGCCCTGAATCTGCATCACACGGTCTCCGAGACGCAGCGCGCCTACCGGGGAAATGACCGCCGCGGTGCCGGTGCCGAATACCTCCTCTAACGTCCCTGCCTCGTAAGCATCAACCAGCTCCTGTGCGGAAATGCGGCGCTCCTCCACCGGAAGTCCCCATTCCTTGCAGAGCGCAATGACGGAGTTTCTTGTAATACCCGGCAGAATGCTTCCGTTTAACATCGGGGTTACCACGGTCCCGTTGATTTTGAAGAAAATATTCATTGCGCCGACTTCCTCGATATACTTACGCTCTACGCCGTCCAGCCAGAGCACCTGGGAGTATCCCTCATCATGCGCCTTCATCTGTGCCGCCATGGAAGCGACGTAATTGCCGCCGGTCTTTGCCTCGCCGATACCGCCCCGGACCGCCCTGACATAGTCGTCCTCAATCCAGATTTTTACCGGGTCAAGCCCCTCCGGATAGTACGGACCTACCGGAGAAAGAATAATAATAAACTGATACGTATCCGACGGCCGTACCCCAAGGAACGGGTCGGTTGCAATAATAAACGGACGGATATAAAGGGAGGTGCCCGGCTTTGTCGGAACCCATGCCTCGTCCATCTTTACAATCGCCTTTACCGCTTCCACAAAATCCTCCTCCGGAACCTGCGGAATACAGAGTCTTATATTGGTATTGTTCGTACGCTTTGCATTCATGTCCGGACGGAACAGGAGCACCCTGCCGTCGTCGGAACGATATGCCTTCAGCCCCTCGAACATTTCCTGTCCATAATGGAATACCATCGCTGCCGGATCCAGCACAACCGGCTGGTACGGTACAATACGCGCGTCATGCCAGCCCTTTCCGGTTTCATAATTCATAATAAACATATGGTCGGTAAAAATCGTACCAAACCTTAACGGATTCTCCGGAGTCGGAAGCGGCTTGGGAGCGGTTGTCTTCTCAATTCTGATATCTAACATAAATATCCTCCTGCTCACTTTTTCTTACGGACATAACGACGGCGCTCATAAATCAGATCATAGCAGGTCTGCTCCTCCGAGACATCCGCACAAACCCAGTCCGGAGCCGCATCAAGGTTCGGAAGGTATTTGTCCGCATCATAGTTATACTCTACTTTCGTAATAAAGGCCTCGTCACAGTACGGAAGAAACTGCTCAAACACGGACGCCCCGCCGATGATATATACCTCGTCCGACGGGTAGGACTGCAGCGTCTTCAATGCCTCTTCAAAGCTGTGCACAAACGTAACGCCCTTCAGCTTGATATCCGTTCGCCGGGTCAGTATAATCGTATTCCGGTCCCGCGGCGGCTGCCCTGCCGGAAAATTTTCCAGCGTACACCGCCCCATAACGACCGTTTTGTACATCGTCTCAAAACGGAAAAAACGCTCGTCTGTCGGAATATGGACCAGCCTTCCACCGCGATGTCCGATCGCCCAATGGTTATCTACGGTTGCAATCAGCTTCATCCGTCTCCTGCCTCTCTTACTTATTTATTTCGTACCTTATTGTAACGCTTCTCTATTGAGATTGCAAGCACTTTTTAGGCTTGAGTTTCCGCAATTTTTAGTAACCCTGAAAATCCCGACGACTGTGCAGTAGTTTATTTTGCAGGCACGGGGTCTGTTGGATGGTTGGAACAGGTGACTTAGAAAATATCCATTATTCAAGGGATTCCAGTGCCCCTATGAGCTTGTAATGGATAGTAAGTCGTTGAATTTTCTGCCCGTCTATCTCTACGGGTTCAGAAACAAGAATTTTTCCGGGTCATTTAAAAATGCGGAAACTCAAGCATATATAGCTAGTATTACCTTGTTGTTTTTCTCTCCAAACATAAGAAATTTATACTACCCTTTTTATCGTTACAAAGAAAAAATAAGAATTTGCCTTTTCTAATTAGTATTCATAGTAATCGAACGCTTTTTCATATAATTCTCTACATTGTTTCTCATCCCCATATGATAAACAGTCATCTGCATAGCAAAATGTATGAAATGGCTCAACTTTAGATATATTATCCGGAAGCCTATTCCATAGTTCATACATCCTATTTCCAAAATCAACAATGTCGCTTTCATAATATATTGGTTTGAGAGCACGCATTAATTGTTTCCCAAATTCGTCAATATTCTTTTCATTTACATTAAATAAATTAAGTGTATGTAATATCGCATCCTTATAAGCCCTACCTTCTAAATCAAGTAATTCCTCATTGGATCTATCACTAAGAA
This sequence comes from uncultured Lachnospiraceae bacterium, assembly GCA_910577175.1. Classification (GTDB taxonomy): domain Bacteria; phylum Bacillota; class Clostridia; order Lachnospirales; family Lachnospiraceae; genus SIG307. The sequence continues at coordinate 123,716 of CAJTLU010000005.1, forward strand.
AAAGACAGTCTAAAGACTTTTTATATTCATCATATTTTTCATACCCTATTACACACAATAAAGAATATACAAATAGTTCTTCCATACACCCCTCCTTAGCCCATAAATAGGAATATCAATGTCTTATTCCTATTACTTTTCCAGATGACCTTGCCACCAAAAATGTATCGAATTCGTGTGAATGCATCTCTGCATCTTTGGAACCTGCAATATGTGTTATACGCTCTACCTCACTAGTATCGTCAATAATCAGGTAGTCCCATAACGCAGTTAAACATTCTTATAGAACATTATTCTGCAAAATTTGTTCCTGTCTCTTCGCCTGCATTTGCTTTTTCAATTCTGCCATCTTAGTTTTTCGTTCATATAACACCCCTTTATCATTTTATAAAAACCTGCTAAATTGGAATCTATCATCCAAATCAATTTTTCAAAATACCATCCAAAACATCATCCATTTCTTCGTTGCGTTCTTTTCTCAATACTTCATCAGCGAAAAAAAATTTTTACAATTCTTTTACTATGTCATTTACATACTCTGCAATATCATGATTATTATTTGATAAAAAGCCTTCAAAAATCGGTTTATCTGCCTCCATTTTTTTCCTTAACTGACTCTGCCAGCCTGTATAAGTTCCTTTGGGAATACAAATCACAAATCCATATAAAATGTCTATAATCTCGAATTTTAACTCGTCATCCAAAATCTGAAGACCTAATAGCAAAAAGTCATATGCTGGCAAGGCAGCTGAAGAAACATAGGCATGCTGATGACATAATCCGCACCATAAGTCATGCGTCGCTTTCATCGCATTAGCCTTATCTCCGGAAAACAAATCAATCAGTGACTTTGATACTTTGGGTGTAGAACCGTGCCCATCATCAATATCTTGATAAAAAGGAATATCTTCATCTGCATTTCCATATGCGGTTTCATAATCAGCCCAATTAACCTCTCGTATTCTATCTTGAATTGACCTAAGTGTTTCTTCCATATAGTTATCTTCACCCCTTTGTCTACACTCTGATAGACAGATTGCCAAAAGCAATCTGTCCATAGAAATTACCATACTTCCAAACTATCAACTCAAAAAAGCAAAACCCAGGCCTCCTTACGGCTTCTCGACCAGAATTTTCTCCTCCTGCATCGAAAGCTTTACCTTATTTCCCGGCAGCTCCAGCTTATCTAACAAGTCCCGCGGAATCTGGAGACGCCCTGCACGGTCGATAATCGCGTACTCCTCCTGAGTTTCCTCTAACTCCTGCCAGTTTACGGCAGAGGCCTTGGACAAATCGCTGAATTCCTCCTTTAAAATACGCTCGCTGCTGATTTTTCCGTCGCGGATGGCAACCACACGCTTTACCTTTTTGGCAAGCGTCGTATCATGCGTGACAATGACAATCGTCTGACCTTTATCACGGTTTAACCGGACGAACAAATCATAGATATAATCCGCGGTCCTGCGGTCAACCGAGCCCGTCGGCTCGTCGGCAAGCAGAAGCTTTGGCTCGTTTGCAAGCGCAATCGCAATTGCAATACGCTGCTGCTCACCGCCGGAAAGCTGTTGTAAACGGTTATTCTTCCGGTGGGACATCCCCACAAGCTCCAAAAGTTCCAGCGCCCATTCCTTTTTATTCTTACGGTTCGTCAGGTGCATCGGCGTCATTACATTCTCCAGTGCCGTCAGGTACGGAAGCAGGTTTCTTGCATTGTTCTGCCATACAAAGCCGACCGTGTCGCGCTTATACTCCACCAGTTCCTTTTCATTCAGCGTAAAGAGATTCTTGCCTGCCACAAACAGCTTCCCGGCACTCGGCTTATCCAGTCCGCCAATCATATTGAGGAACGTGGACTTACCGCTGCCGCTGTTACCGATAATGGCGACCAGTTCTCCCTTTTCGACCGTCAGGTCCAGCCCTTGGAGCGCCAGCACTTCAATGTCCTTCGTCTTATAAATTTTTACCAGGTTATCCGCCTGAATCATAATTTCTTCTGCCATAGCTGCCCTCCGTTAGTTCCGTACCGTCTCGTCCTTTAATGCGCCGTCTTCCAATTCATAGGAAAGTGTTCCGGCAGACATCAGCCCGACATCATGGGTCGTCATAACAATCGTAACGCCCTCACGCTCAATCAGATCACGGAACAGCTTCATCACCGCCACTGCGGTTGCCGTATCAAGCTCTGCCGTCGGCTCATCCGCAAAAATAACCTTCGGGCGGTGCGCCAGTGCCCTCGCAATCGCCACACGCTGCTGCTCACCGCCGGACATTTCCTGCGGCATATGCTCCATACGGCCGCCGAGACCGACCAGCTTTAAGCACTCCTCCACACGTTCCTTTCTTCCTTCTTTGATTCCTGCAAGCCGCATCGAAAACTCCACATTCTCAAATGCGTTCATCATCGGTATCAGCGATACCGACTGGAACACAAATCCAATTTCCTTCCGCCGTAAAAGCTCACGCTTTTTCTCGCTGTAATCACAGATATCCGTACCCTCATATAAAAGACTTCCGCTCGTCGGACGGTCTAACGCCCCGAGAATATTCAGTAATGTCGTCTTTCCTGAACCAGAACGTCCCTTTAAAATCGTCAGCGAGCGTTTCGGTATCTGAATGGAAATATCCTTTAACGCATGGAACTCCCCTCCGGTTACCGGGAAAATACGGTTCAAATTTTGAGTTTCAATCATACAATCCATGGTATTCTCCTTTCTCCGCCTAGTCCTCACCGAGCTTTAACGCATTGGTAATCTTCATAGCCGCAATATTCCGGACAAGCACTCCGATACAGATGCAAAGCATGACTGCAATTACCGCAAACAGCTTCACCGTATCGGCGCCATCTGTAATCAGGGTCTGCGGCAGCACCTGGTTCTCGGCTGCATAGGTAATCTGAATCATCGGCACAAACAGTCTGGCAGAAATGACACCAACCACTCCGCCGAACAGAATTGAAAGAACACCGGAAAAAATCTGCTCGTTAATCAGCATATGTAAAATTTCATTCTTTCTCATACCCATTGCACGGAATACGCCGAACAAAAGCTCCCGTTCCCTGATAGAAAGAATCCAGTAAATCAGATAGCCGACGCCGCACAAAAGGAGAATAATGATAAAGCTCAGGGTCAGGATTCCGTTGGTTCCCTGAAACAGCGTGTCGGTACGGATTCCTGCAAGATTGCTGTCCAGATTCTCAACGGAGGTAAACTTATAATTGTTCTCCTCTGCCCACTCATAAAAGAAATCAAGATCCGCCGCATTGGTTTTCAGCCATACCTGATACGGACGGAGGTCAAAGCCCTCCTGCACCTGGGAAAGATGCGCAACAATCAGATAATTGTCTGTGGTTACAACCTCCCCATCCGTTACAACCTGATTTGTCGGCACATAACCGGACCAGTAATCCACAAAACCGTAAATCGTGCCTTCAATGCTCCTTCCCTCGGCATTCGTATAGGTAATCCTATCACCGATGGACTTTCCGAGCTTGATACGGAAGTTATCCGATACCAGTACCGCCTCGGCATTCGTTGAAAGTACATTCAGGTATTCGTTTAAATAATATTCATTTAAATCGCTCCGTCCGATGACGGTTTCCCCATATTCCTTTGTGTTGATAGCAAATACTTCGCCGTCTGCCAGTACCGTTTTCCCGTCCTTTACCTGGACCTTTTGACGGTAAACCCTTGCGGCACTTTCTACTTCCGGAATTTCCTTGTACTTGCTGAATTCCGGCTCAACATAAATAAGCTCTGCGGTAGGCTCGATTTCCAGATACTTTTCATTATTGACCCAGTACTCCTGCACTACCAGATTCGTACCGGACAGATACACCATATTCTGCTCCGCATTGGCAAGAATCGTACGCGCTACCGTCGCATTGAAAATACCGAGCGCCACTGTCAGCACCAGGAACAGCATAATAAACTGCTGCTTTGTGCCGGTACGGATTGTCTGCAAAAACGAAGCATAGCCTGCCGGATTTAACGTCTTTTTCCGGAGCAGGAACAAAAGCTTTACCAAAAGCGGCTGCAAACGCAGAAACAGCATTCCGACGCCCAGCATAAACAGAGAGGCGCTCAGATAAAGCAGCGGGTCCAGCGCCTTTCCGGCCAGTACGCTTTCCTTCAGCTCCTCCATTCTCCCCGAAAAACTGTAATAGCCGTACAATGACACCGCAATCAGAACAACATCAAGATAAATCTTCTGCCAGAGCTTCTTTTCCGAGCGCGCCTTCTTCCGCTTTACATGCACAATGGAAACCCCGCTGTACTTCACGACCGGAATCAGGGTCAGCAGCACCGAAACCGCAATTGCAACGCCGGCATAGGCAAACACTTCACCGTTCAATTCCACCGGCAATGCTCTTCTTACGCCAAATTCAAGAAATGCAGTAGAAGAGCCGATGAGCTTACAGAGATAAATACCGAGCGGCAGACCGATGACAAAGGAAACCGCCGCCAGCAAAAGATTTTGCATAAAATACAAACATATAATCTGCCCCTTGCCTGCGCCACGGCTTTTCAAGAGCGAAATCTCGCTCTGCTCCATGGAAAGCATCTGCCCGGAAATCATAAACAGAAATGCCGCTAACAGTGCAAGCACCGGCACCTGTAAAATCATCAGCGTCGCATTTACCTTTTTCTCTTTTCCGACAAAGTCACGGAGCACCTGCTCGTAGCCGTCACATTGAATTACCTTGCCGACGCCGCGCAGACCCAGCAGACTGTCAATCCGCTCCTTTGCCTGCACCGCATTCTCCTCGCGCAGCGTCCCGCAGTCACTTAATACATACCATGTTCCTCTGATGCTGTAACGGTTCATATTCTCACCACGGAACTTTTTCATAAATAAATCCTGCGCAATGAATATTTCGTCGTCATAGCCGTCCGGTCCCTTGACCCAGTATAAGTCATCAGCGGCAGAATTTTTTATTACGCCGACAATACGAACGCGGATCAGATTGCCGTCCGCATCCTTTAACGACGTAAACTCAAGCTCCTCGCCGACCAGAAGATTCTTTTCAATCAGGGCTGCCTCGGTCACAACCGCCTCAAGGCATCCATCCTCTGCAGGCTCCTCGGAATACATCGTACCGGAAATTACCTTACTATGCTCCTTCAGGTCAGACAGAGAACCAATTTTGATTTTGCGGGTCGAACCCTCCCGGTCCGAAATAGGGAGCGCACCGGAAGCGGTCAGGTTCTGGTGTGCCACACGCTCAATCAGCGCTACCTCCATCTCATCACAGACGCGCGCAGAGTAGTCCTCTAACGCCAGAAATTCCGACTTAAACTCTCCCTTCTGGGAAGATGCCGACATCGTAATCAGACCCGGGTGTTCCCCGTTCTTCTCGGCGTAAGCATCAAACTCATCCGACAGCATCCTCTGCAGGGAAGCATTCTTATACATCGGATATCCGGCAGCTACCGCCACCAGCAAAATATTGCCAATCAGCAGACATATCACAAGCCACTTTTTGTGCCTGAGCTTTTGCATCATAAATCGAAACATACTATCCTCCTGTTACTGCATTAAAATCTGTGCGCCTTCCTCCAGACCATCCACAATCCAGTACGCCGATGTACCCTTGCGGCCGGCGGAGAATCCGACGGAATGCAGCCCGTACTCATCCTTTATCTTTACCATCTGGTTTCCGTCCTCAATATAGGTTGCTGCCGCATCTAACAGCAGTACATTTTCCATATGCACTGTCTCTACCGTCACCGAAATCATGGAGCCGGTATAAAGCTCCCTGCTGTCTTCGGAAAGCCGGATATATGCCGTATCCCCTGCCAGCTCTTCGGAAAGCACATTGGCGGAAGCAGTGATAACCGTCCCTGTTCCTTCCCTTGTTTCTCCGTTTATTTTCGCTGTCACCTTTACCTCCTGCCCATAACGGAACAGCTTGTTCTCATTCGGCACCTCAATCAGCTGCTCTCCAAGGTCTGCTACGACAATACTGTAGGAGTGAATCTGTGTTCCGTAACGCCAATACTCCTGCTCCAGCAAAAGTCCGTCCTCTTCCATTACGATTTCCGTCTGCTCAACCGCCTCCAGCATCTCTGCCAGCTCCTTTTTCAATTCCTCATAGGTTTCTCCCGTTTCCCCGCGTTCCTCCATGCGCTGCAGCTGGCGCTCCCGCGCGGCAAGCTCGATTTCGTCAATCTCTACATGAATCCGGGCAATCGCTTCCCCTGCCTCCTTGACCGGGGAATCCCAGCCGATATCCTCCAGAAAATAAACATTGCCATACGGGAAATCATAGCGTATGGTCTCCTGCTTCGGATAAATTACCGTGCCGGAAGCCGTTGCAGTTGTAATAAAATCCCCGCGCTTTACCGTTGCATACTTCTGTATCCCCATTCCGCTTTCTGCCAGTTCAAGCGCCTCTGTATAAAGAGTCTTTGAACTTTTGTCATTATTTATCGTCATTCCTGACTGTGTCCCCGTCTGCTGTGTTCCTTCTGCCGGGGCTCCGCCGGACTCCGCCTCCGGACGTGCCGCACAGACACAAAAAACCGCACATAACGCAAGCGCTCCGAGCCATTTTCTGCTTCCCTTAGTTTTTAACATAAATCCGGTCTCCTTCCTCCAGGCCCTCTACAATCTCCGTATAAATATTGTTCTTACGCCCTATCGTAACATTCCGGCGGACCCTGGTGCCGTCCTGTATCAGATACACATAGCTTCCGCTGCTATCTTTATAAATTGCATTTCCAGGAACGGAAAGCACCTGTTCCCGGAAATCGCCTATCATGCAGACCAGGATAAAATCTCCGAACCTTGCGCCATTCAGCTCTCCGGCGGTATAATAGGTGCGCAGACCCTCCTCCTGCATCAGCTCCTCTACATAAGTAAGCTCCGTCTCTTTCCCATTTATGATTGCATAAACTCTCTCGTAGGTTTTGTACTCTGACGGCGAAAGATAACCGCTTACAATAATATACTGCCTTGTCGTATCTGCAAGCGCAAGCACCGGCTGTCCCGCGGCAAGCTGCGTTCCCTGCGCCACGCATGCTGTCACTACGCCGTCATACGGTGCATACACCTTACTGTTCCCGACTCTTGCCCTTGCCTCTTCCCAGATTGCCCACAGCCCTGGCTCCTGCATCGCCCACATCTCTTCCGCCTGTGAAAGCAACAGCTCATACCATTCTCTCTCGTCTGTACTGAGGCTTCCGGCAAGCTTTTTCCTTGCGCTTTTTACCGCATCCAGATATGCTTTCTTTTCCGACAGATACTTATCAAGCGCATTTGACGCAGCTGTCCTTACTCCGTCCTCTTCCTGCTCCGCAAGCAGATCTCCTGCCTTAACCTCGCTTCCGATTTCTACATACAATTTGGAAACCCTGCCGCTTGCTTCAAACGCAAGCTCCTCCGTATGCGGCGTCAGCTCCGCGTCCCGCGTTTTCAATGTATAAAAGTCCCGGTAAAGCGCCGTTTCAATATCAACCACCGCTTCCACAGGTGCAAGCAAGGGAATGCTCTCTCCTGCTTCCTCCTTTGTTCCGCATCCGGCAAAGCAAACGGCAGCAAGAGCGATTACCGCCAGCCGGAATCCCTGTCTCTTCTCTTTCATATTGCCCTCCTGTTATCGCAAAATCACTTCTTCGCCTTCTACAAGTCCGTCCAGAACCTCGATGTCCATATCGGCCGCCATTCCGACCGTAATATACTTCATCTGGCGGATACCGTCTTCATCTATATAATACACATACGCCTTCTCCCCCGCGTAATGTACCGCAGACTTCGGAAGATACAGCACGTTCTCCTTTTCCTCCAGCACAACCGTATACATTACCCGCAGGCCAAGCGGAAGCCCATACTGCGTCTCAGTAAGCTCAAACCGGAATATACCTGCATCGGCATCTGCCTCTGCCAGCACCGTTTCATATTCTACATCTGCACTTGTTGCAAAGGTATAGGTCTCTCCTACGGTAAAATACGGGATATAGGCAGTATCACTGCACTGGAATGCACATACACTGCTGTCGCTGACTGTCATCAGCGTCCGTCCGCCCCATGAAATATAACCGCTTCCGGTATATCCCATATAGGTTACTGTTCCGTCCATTCCGGCATAAATACGGCAGCCCGCCACCTGTCCCTGCAGCTTCTCATACTGCAGGGTATTGATATAAATCGCATCCTCAAGATCCTCTGCCTCCAGCTTGTAGGCTGCCTCGATTTCTGCGGCACGCTCCTGATACTCCGTCTCAGACATCGCGCTCCTGCGGCGTCCGAGCTGCAACAGCTTTAACTCCTTCTGCTCCTGCAGATGCTCCACCTCTAACTTCTGCGTTCTTATCTCATACTCCAGCTGCTGTACCTGGTCCTTTTCATCGTCACAATACAGCTCCGCCAGAAGCTCTCCTTTCTTTACCGCATCTCCCACAGAAACATAAACGCCGGTCAGACGCCTTCCGTCCACAGCAAAGCTCAGGTTTTCCGTCTTTACCTGCTGATAGGTTGCAGACAGTGTCTTCGTCTTCCGGATACTGCCGCGCTTTAACTGCGTCATTTCATACGTCTTTACCGTTTCCTCTTTGATAAGAATCGACGGTCTGGCTTCCTCCTGCGGCAAAAGACATCCGCCGAAAGCAACTGCACAGGAGAGCAGCGCCACTCCTGCATAAACCCTTTTCCTTCCCATTGTAACCTCCTGATCACTATGTAAAAAATAAATGTAAACCCGTTTTTCTTCCCCACTCTCCATTCTATCATATTCCCTTTCCGGTTTCCACAAAAACTTTTCCTTTTCCGGCATTATTTTTGGTGATTTTGTACAAAGACAGACTGCCTCTTTCCTGCTCCTTCCACTTATTTCGTTTCAAATAAGATTACTAATCCAACCGGCAAAAGTAAGGGGCGCTGCCCTGTTTGGCATGCGCCCCTGTCCGCTTATGCTTATTCCGCTTTTCCCGTTTTACTTTTCAAGCAATGTATCAATCAGCCGATAGCCCTCTGGATAAAAGATACCGGAATCCTCTGCCTCTGCTTCATTATAAAATCCGATGCGCTTCTGCTCCCTTGTGCTGTCATACAAAAGGAACGGTACCGGTCCGGAGGTATGGGTACGGCAGCGGATTGGTGTCGGATGATCCGGCATAATCAGCAGACGGTACGGCTCTCCTGCTGCCCTCATGCCTTCCACTACGGTACGCACCACCTTGGAATCCAGCGATTCAATCGCTTCGATTTTATTTGCCAGATTTCCCTGGTGCCCCATCTCGTCCGGCGCCTCCACATGGATGTATGCAAAATCATAACCGTCCTTTAACAGCGCATCGACTGCCGCCTGTGCCTTTCCCGTGTAATTCGTATGGAGCGTTCCGTCTGCTCCCGGCACCTCGATTACCTTCATTCCGGCGCCGATGGCGATTCCCTTTAACAAATCGACCGCAGAAATCATCACGCCGCGCTTTCCGGTCTTCTCTTTAAAGTTATCTAACGCCGGTCTTGTCCCGGCCCCCCAGAACCAGATTGAATTTGCTTTATGCAGACCCTTCTCAGCACGGGCAAGATTTAACGGATGATTGTTTAAAATATCGTAGCTCTTCTCCATCATCTCCCGCAGCTTATCTTCCCCCGGAAGGTACTCACCGATTTTCTTCCCGAGAATATCATGCGGCGGCGTCAGCGGTACTACCCTGCCCTTATCCCAGATTAAGAGATGACGGTAACTAGTGCCGGCATAATAGCTGTAAATGTCGTCTGCCAGCTCCTTCCTCACCGCTTCCAGCAAAACAGCAGCGTCCGCCGTAGAAATCTCGCCGGAGCTATGGTCGATAATGGTTCTTTCCCCGTATGGCACATCCTCCTCAGAAAGTGTGACAATATTACATCGGAGCGCAATATCCGTATCCTTCATCGGCACTCCGATGCTCAGCGCTTCCAACGAAGAACGTCCCGTATAATACTGCTTCGGATTATACCCGAGTACCGCCAGATTTGCCGTGTCGCTTCCCGGGTTCATCCCCTCCGGAATCGTCGCAGCCAGTCCGATTAAGGACTTCCCTGCAAGCTCGTCCATAACAGGCGTCTTTGCCTGCATTAACGGCGTTTTTCCGCCGATTTCCGCAATCGGCTCGTCTGCCATACCATCGCCTAATACTACAACATATTTCATTTTATCCGCCTTCCTTTCTATAGCTCCACACGGATACGGTTCTTCACCGTAACCTGTCTGCTCTTCTCTGCAAATGCGCCCTCTGTCAGCTTTTCTGTAAGAAATGCAAATTCCCCTGTAACGCCCTCTGCCTTTATCTCCTTTACCGCGCCGAACGCCTTACCAGCCGCCTCTTTCTCCTCTGCAGGTACCCGTACGAAGAATACGCTTTCTGCCTCCTCACTGGAGGAAAGCGCCAGCTTCTTACTGCTCCAGAGGGTCATAATATTCGTGCCGACATGCTTTGCAGCATCCACAACATCGGCGACAACAGCGCTTGCCGTCGGAAGCTTACCTGCGCCGCTCCCGTAAAACATCACATCTCCCAGCACATTTCCGCGTACCAGGATTCCGTTAAACACATTGTTTACGCTATACAGCGGATGGCTCTTCTTCACGATGCGCGGTGCCACCATGGCAAAAAACTTATCATTCTCACGGCGGCCTGTGCCAAGCAGCTTCACAGAAGCGTCCATGGCATCCGCATACTTCATATCCTCCGTCGTAATCTTTGTGATACCCTCGGTATAAATATCTTCATAATCCACCTGCTTTCCGTAAGCAAGGGAGGTCAGAATGGCAAGTTTTCTACATGCGTCGTATCCTTCCACGTCCGCCTCCGGATTGCGTTCCGCATAGCCAAGCTCCTGTGCCTTTTTCAGCACTGTTTCAAAATCATAGCCATAATCATGCATCTGGCTCAGAATATAGTTCGTCGTCCCGTTCAGAATCCCGGTAATCTCCATAATCTCATCCGCAGTCAGAGACTGGTTCAACGGACGGATAATCGGAATTCCTCCCCCGACGCTTGCCTCGAATAAGAAATTCACTCTTTTCTGCTTTGCGATTTCAAGCAGCTCTGCACCATGCTTCGCAACCAGCTCCTTATTGGACGTGCATACGCTTTTCCCGCGCTCGAGGCATTCCTTTACATAACCATATGCCGGATTCACGCCGCCCATGACCTCCACAACGATTTCCACCTCCGGGTCCTCCGCAATCGTTTTAAAGTCATGCACCAGCATACGTTCTACCGGGTCTCCCGGAAAGTCCCGCAAATCCAGCACATATTTTACATGGATATCCTTCCCCGCACGTCTCGCAATGTTCTCCTGATTTAAATTTAACACCTCTACTACGCCGGAACCTACGATTCCATATCCTAATACTGCAATTTCCATTTTTTCTGCCTCCGTTATTTATTCTCTGCCCAGAATTTTAATATAGTGTACCCCGTGAATAGCCTCCATACGCTCTATCAGTACCGTTGCCTCCTCCGTCTGCGGAAGCATCTCGATTGAGATTGTAAGTGATGCAATGCCCCCGCTCGGAATTGCCTGATGAATCGTAAGGATATTCGCCCGGCTCTTTGCTATCTCCCCCAGCACCACGGACAAAAGCCCAGGCTCATCATCCATCTGAAGCATAAACGTAATCGTTCTGCCGCGGTTATTTTCATGAAAGGGAAAAATATCATCCTTATACTTATAAAAAGAACTCCGGCTGATACCGACTGCCTCCACTGCTTCCTGCACCGTCAGCACACGTTCCGAATCTAAAAGACGCTTTGCTTCCACTACCTGCAGCAACACCTCAGGAACCGCCTTTTTCTTTACGATATAGTATTTCTCCTCTTCCAAACGGTATCCTCCTCTCGTGTTCGTGCCATAAAAACAAGTGTCCGTATCAAAAAGATATCATAGCACATCCGGTCAGAGATTGCAACTATTTTCCTCTTAAGTTTATATTTTAAATCCTTTCATCTGTTATTCACTGTCTCAGGATAAAGATCATGGTGCGTCAGGCGTTCCCACGCAACCTGTTCCCACTTAGTCCCCGGTCTGCCATAATTGCAATACGGATCAATAGAAATCCCGCCTCTCGGCAGAAATTTTCCCCATACCTCAATATAAGCAGGCGACATCAGCTGAATTAAATCATCCAGAATAATATTGACGCAATCCTCATGAAAATCCCCATGATTCCGGAAGCTGAACAAATACAGCTTTAAAGACTTACTTTCAACCATAAGCTCCCTTGGAACATAAGATAGATACAACGTCGCAAAATCAGGCTGCCCTGTAATCGGGCAAAGGCTGGTAAACTCAGGACAATTGAACTTAACAAAATAGTCGCGTTCCGGATGCTTGTTGGGAAATGTCTCAAGAATTTCCGGAGTATACTCTGACGCATATCGTATATGCTGATTTCCAAGCAAGGTTATGCTTCCCTTTTCACAATCATTTCTTCCGTTCATATACCTCTCTCCTCCATCGCGGGATCTTCTATTCCGTTTATTGCAAATGCCGCGGCACGGTCACGGCATGTAGCACAAACGCCACATGGTGTTTCCCCTCCCTCATAGCAGCTCCATGTCAATTCATACGGAACCTTAAGCGCAAGCCCCTTTTCTATAATCTGCGCTTTATTTATTCCGACAAAGGGGGCTTCTATCCGAAGGCTCTGCCCGCTTCCCAGATAAACAGCGCGGTTCATGGCGTCATGAAAGGCATCGCTGCAATCCGGATAAGCATTGCCTGCCGCATCGTCGCTGTGCGCGCCATAATAAATCACCTCACATCCGTGCGACAGTGCAATACTTGCGGCAGATGCAAGAAACAGCCCGTTCCGGAAGGGAACATAGGTAGACACAGGCTTGCCATCCGTATGTGCCAGCTGATCCGCATAGCTTTCCTCCGGAATTTTATCAGTAGAGCCGGAAAGAAGGGCACAATTGGAATCCGCAAAGATTGGCGCAAGATTAAGCCGTTTGACCACAACCCCGTAATATTCTCCTATCCTTTCCGCTGCTGCAAGCTCCTTATCATGGATTTGCCCATAAAAAATAGAAAGTGCAAGAACCTCTGCCGCGCCATATTTTTCAACCGCCAATCCAAGGCAGGTCGTGCTGTCAACTCCACCGCTGAAAAGAACTACTGCTTTCATTTATTTTTCCTCCAGTAAACCTTGTAAGCCTATATCAGTTTTGAATGCGCCACATAATGTTTTTGTAACTGTCTGCGCCGAAATATTTCTTATTCCACGTGCTGTCATACAACTATGATAACCGCTGATTCGAATACCAACATCAGGGGAGTCCGTCGCTTCTGATATGATTTCTGCGATATCATGTCCTAAACGCTCCTGTAGCTGGAGCCGTCTTGCCGCCATATCGCAAATCCGGGCAATTTTGCTCAGACCAAGCACCCGCCCGCGTGGAACATACGCTACACTGACCTGCATATCGTACATCAGCGCCATATGATGCTCGCAATAGCTGAACACGGTAATATCCCGCATTACAATCGCAGAACCTGTCTGTTCCCCATCCGGAATTTCAAAGGTTTTTCCAAACATTTCTGCAATTTCATGGTTAGAATACCCTGTTCCTGCAAGCATTTCCTCATACATTTTCGCCACCCGGCAGGGCGTTTCCCGAAGACCTTCCCGTTCCGGGTCTTCGCCGATTGCCTTCAAAATTTCACGCACATGATATTCAATTGCTTTCGTATCCATATTTATAATCGTACCTTTCCTTTACTGAAACCTAAACGCCGCGTTGTGCCGGATTCCAGATATATTTATGTAACTGTAGCTGAAGCCTCACCTGATTCAATGTATTCTCCTTCATAAAAGATACAATCTCGTCCGGAGGAAGCTTTCCGAATACCGGACTGAAATATACGCTGCAGCATGAGGTAAGATGAAAGGTGCGGATAATCTCCGCCGCGCGTTCCAAATCCATACGGTCGCCCACAACAAATTTTACAGTATCCTTTTCTGTCAGGTAAGAAAAATTCTCCAGACACATAAATTCTTCCATTCCACTCCCGGGGAGCTTATAATCCATAGTTACACTGGTATGTACCGGAAACGGCGTTAAATCCTTCAGGGGTATGCTCCCGTTGGTTTCAATTTCAATATTCAGCCCGAGAGCATCCAGCGCAGCAATCAAACTCCCTATCTCTTTTTGTAAAAGAGGTTCGCCGCCTGTAAGCGTAACATTTTTTATGCCCGTAGACATAACATAATCCGTAAGCTGCTTTCCCGTCATTACCTCCACAGCTATATCATCAGAATTTGCCCAACGTGTATCACAGAAGCTGCAATTCAGATTACATTTACAAAACCGTAAAAAAACCGCAAGCTCCCCTGCAAGCCTTCCTTCTCCGTTGATACTGACGAACCTTTCCGCCACTGGGAACCTGCACATAATCACACCCCGTAAGCTGCGCAGTTATCCGGTGTTTCGTAAACCGTGACCCTGCAGACCGGCAGTCCTTTCTTATTTAATTTTTCATAAAAGCTGCGTGCAAAATTTTCTGCAGTAGGACGAAATTCCACCGGAATCAGATGAAAATCTTCTGATAAAAGCGCCACTTCCGTGTCCGGCTTCAAAGAATTTCTTTCATAAATCAACGCATGGTCAAAGCTTTCAGCAAGTTCCCGGACCGCCTGCTTCAAATCGCCAAAATCTATCAGCATACCCTTACCACTTCCATCGCTTTGCAAATGTTCCCCCGAAATTTCCACCTCGATTACCCAATGATGCCCGTGCAGATTGGCACACTTTCCTTTATATCCCCGTAAAAAATGTGCGCTGTCAAACGACGCAGCTGTTTTCAAAAAATACATAGCCTCTCTCCTTTCTATTCCGTCTGCGCAAAAAAAGCAACCGATAAAAACCGGTTGCATCTGCATAACAATATTACAGTAAATCGCTTTACTGGATGCCCTGGTTTTGTTTTTTGACAGGATGGCGCAAACGAACTGTCATCATGAAATCCTCGCTATTATAGCATATTCAACTATATATGTCAAACTTTTAAAGTAATCTGCTGCACAGCATTATAAGCATTCAGACGATTATCTTTCCTTTTCCTCCGTCCTCACAAAGCTCCCATCCTTCCTGACGCCGACCGTAACCCTGCCGTTTGTATCTACCGTGACAATATCGCGCCATTCCTCTACTGCACACTGTCCCCGGTCATTTCCCAAGGTACATACTGCAACGACGGTTCCGTCCGCCCTTAAGCCTACTACCGTATCCGCTGCCACTGACAGCCTTATAATATCGCTCCACTTCTCTATGGTATTGATAAGATAATCTAACTCCGGGTCCTCTGCAATTATCGTTCCATCCTCTTTTATCCCGACAAAATACGAGCCGCCGTACAGCTGCTTCAGCTTCGGCCATTTCTCTAATTTCCTTTGCCGTGTCAATTCGTACATCGGCGTAAACACAAACGTACCGTCTTCCTTTATCCCTGCCATTCCACCTGCAATGGAGGCGGCAATCTGTTTCGCTCCCTGCAGCTCCCCGGGGGTACGCTGCGACCTGTTGTTTCTATAGCTTACTACGGTTCCGTCCTCCAGCACCGCATCGTAATCAAACAAGTAAGAGCAGATGAGCTGACGGATTCCTGAAAGCCCCGCGAGGGAACGCATCATATCCGGGGCCCTGTGGCTGCTCCCCCAGTTTCCGCCTGCCTCTATGGTTTCTTTTATCGATTCCTCCAGTTCCTTTTCTACCTCCTCCGGCGTTTCCGGATAAGAAGCCCATGCCTTTCCTTCCTCATCAATCACGACAAGCAGGGTACGGTCCACCCCAAGCCCGGTATACCTTTTCTCCAGGTCAACGTCTTTTGTCACCCCTGCCGTATCATAAAGAATATGCAGCCTTCCCTCTTCATCCAGATATGCTGCATAGTAAGTCCCTACTACCAAAGAACCCTTTCCTTCCTCCATCTCCCAGGTCTCCCCATTCCCAGTTTCCTGCACGCCCGCCGGAATCACTGTCGGGATATCGGTCGGACTATCCGTTACCGGATTCGTTGGCGTATCTGCCACCGGCAGTTCCCCCTGCTTTTTGCATCCGCCAAGACCCAGCAGACTGAAACCACATAACACACAGAAACCTATCAGCTTCCTCATCCTTATCTACCTCCCTGAATTTTTTGGAGTGCTCTCTTTATAATAGTCACCAGACAAATATCAATTCCATAATGAATCTGCCATTTGTGGTATTTAATAATATTCAAAGAAAATATTATATCCTTTTATATAATATGGGGCTAACAATGTCCGTATATCCTCCAAAGGTTGCAACTCTGCTACTCCTGCCAATGCCACTTTTCGTATCGGACTTCCCCCATAATACCATGAATTATTAAAAACTGAAAATGCTTTATTATCATACACATAGTTCACTGACAAAAAGAATGTCTGTGTACTAATATATGACGGAATAGTTCTTAGGAATATGCTTGTACAATTGTCCGGATAATTGCCGGTTCAGAACTTCTGGCATTTTTCACTTTATATTGATTATTCACATATAAGTTATTTTCAGCATCATAATAAATTCCTTTTCCCATATAATAATGCTTACTTTCCCTGTCATAATACCACGCCTGATACCTGATTGGATTTATATTTCCAATAAAATCTTCCCTGACATTCAAAACAAATTCTCCATCAACATTCTCGTATACTTTGGGCGATGCACCTACATATTCATATTTACAAATAAGCAAATTATTTTCATCGCAAATATATTCAACATTACCAATTTCGTTATACAATAATGTATATCTCCCACCATTGATAATGAGTTCTGTACATAACATATCACCATTTACATTAGAATAAAAATATTGAATATCATTTTCCCCGGATTCACTTACAAGCAAATTTCCCTCATATAAATAACTCACTTCACCTTCTAAAAACACTTTTTTCGTCCTATGCTTGCTTTCATCATAACAATACTTAAATTTCACATTATCCTTAAGAATTTCTTCAATCGGTTCCGGCTCTTCAATCAGTCCTAATATTTGTTGAATATCAATTTCATCTTCCTGCCCCGCTACAACAACCGTCGGTTTGTTACATATATTTACAATCATCAAAATAAAAAAAGTAATCAGTAGTCTTCTTTTCATAAAAAACCTCCTCACAATAATTTGATTTTTTCTTTTATTATTAATATAAAAAAGATAGGAAAAACAACACTACTCCATGACATTTCTGACTTTACCCTTATTTTATAATGTATCATGTCCTTTTCTCTCTGTCAATATTTTCCAATTAATTATATTTTAATTGACATATTGCCGAACATGTTTTATAATTAGAACACGTGTTACAGAATATATGTTTTAGAATATATGTTATAGAAAGGAGAATGACGATTTCATATGCCGCCAAAAGCAAGATTTACAAAGGAACAGGTGATTGAAGCTGCTTTAGATATCGTAAGGGAAGGCTCTCTTGATAGTTTAACGGCAAGAGCATTAGGGAAAAGACTTGGAAGCTCGGCATGTCCTATTTTTACCGTGTTTGAAAATATGGAGGAGGTACAGCAGGAAGTTTTTGAAGCCGCCAAAGCACTTTATAAGGAATATATTGAAAAGGGCCTATCCGAAACGCCTGCTTTTAAGGGTGTCGGCACACAGTATATTCTGTTTGCGATAGAGGAACCAAAGTTGTTTCAAATACTCTTTATGCACGAGCGCACAGCCGTCCCCGGTCTTGACAGTGTGCTGCCCCTGATTGACGAAAGCTATGACAAAATTCTTATGTCTATTGTTTCAGGCTATGGAATGGAAGGAGCTGCTGCCGAGAGACTGTACCGGCATTTATGGATTTATACCCATGGGATTGCCTCCCTGTGCGCCACCAGAATGTGCCACTTTACAGGCGATGAAATCAGCAAAATGATGACAGAAGTATTTATAGGTCTTTTGAAAACCATGAAAGAAGGGAATGTCAATGATTGAAGTAAAAGGAATTACAAAATCCTACGGAAATAAGAAAAGCGAATTTCAGGTCTTAAAGGGAATCAGCCTTACTATTGAGGATGGTGATTTTGCTGTTATTTTAGGCGCCTCAGGCTCCGGAAAATCTACCTTTCTAAATATCATTTCAGGACTGGAACGTCCGGATGGCGGCAAGGTAATGTATGATGAAACGGATATTACTACGCTTTCTGATAAAGATTTGACAGAATTTCGAAAAGCAACTATCGGCTTTATTTTCCAGCAGTATTATTTGCTGCCAAATATGAACATAGACAAAAATGTGAAAATGGGAGCTGACTTAGCAGGCAATAAAAATTACAGGGCAGTAATTCAAGCGGTCGGGCTGGAAGAAAAGCTACATAAATATCCGGGCGAGCTGTCCGGCGGCGAACAGCAGAGAGTGTCTGTTGCAAGAGCCTTGGCAAAACAGCCAAAGGTTTTATTCCTTGACGAGCCGACCGGGGCATTAGATGAGCAGACAGGGCGGCAGGTGCTCGACTATATCTGCAGGCTCCAAAAAGAATATGGCTTTACGATGCTTATGGTAACGCATAATATAAACATTGCGGAAATGGCAAATACAGTGATTAAGATGAACAGCGGGAACATATCCGAAGTTTATACAAATGAAACGCAAAAAACCGCTTATGAGATTGGATGGTGATACTATGCTTGTAGGAATCAAAGATGCTGCCAGAATGACCGGAATTTTAATCATCTCCTTCTGCGCGGTATTTGTCTGTACGATGTTTCTGAATTATCATATCGATATTACCGGCATAGAAAATGAAATCGTTTCTGAGCAGGCAATAGTTTTCTACCATGCGCAGGTGTCCACGGCAAAGGTTGTCTGCACCGTCAGCGGAGGCTGTCTGCTTATTACCTCGGTGATTATGCTTTTATTTTATATCAAGCATTATATCGACATCCATAAAAAAGAGCTCGGCATTCTGAAAGCTCTGGGCTATTCCAATCTGAAAATTGCCAGAAGCTTCTGGGTATTCGGCAGCAGTATCTTTTTAGGAACCGCACTTGGCTTTGCCGGAGCGTTTCTTATCATGCCGTCATTTTACAAGATGCAGAACAAGGAACGCATCCTGCCCGATATTTCAGTGCATTTTCACCCTGTGCTTTTTATTTCTCTTGTCTTTCTCCCCGCAGCCGTTTTTGCCGCACTCTCAGTCTGGTATGCCTTTCATCAGCTAAAAACGCCGGTCATGCGGCTCTTAAAGGATACTTTGCAAAATTGTTCAAAAATGAAACGACATAAGGAGAAGAAACACAATCCCCGTCCGTTTTTAGATGATTTAAAAAGAAATACCCTGCGGGAAAAAAAGGTGCTGGTGTTTTTTATTCTGTTTGCTTCCTTTTGCTTTTCCTCTATGACGCAGATGTCGTTCAGCATGAACGATTTAGCGAGCGTTATGATGGGCGCAATGATTCTGCTGATTGGAATTGTCCTCGCCTGCACTACCCTGTTTCTTGCGATAACAGCAGTAGTCAACGGCAACAAAAAAACCATTGCTATGATGCGAGTATTCGGATACTCACAAAAAGAATGCTGCAACGCAATTCTTGGCGGCTACAGAAAGGTATCCTGGCTCGGCTTTTTGATTGGAAGCGTCTACCAGTATGCCCTGCTCCGGATTATGGTCGACCTTGTCTTCCGGGATATGGATGGCGTCCCTGTTTACAAATTCGACTTCCCTGCCATGCTGATTTCCCTTGCCGCCTTCCTGCTGTTTTACGAAATCGTAATGTATGCCTATTCCGAAAAAATCAAAAAAATCTCCGTAAAAGAAATTATGCTGGAATAACGGAAAGGAGCCGCCGGAACGAAACACAGCAGTCCCGGACGGGGAGGATTTTACAAGCGGAGTATAAACTGACCCACTGTAAAGAAAACGTCACTACCTTATTTTTGCATTTGTCCGAAGGACCGCGCTCTTAGCGGAGCCGGAATCACCTCTTAGTGTTGCTTAGGCGCGAGGACGCACCCGAGCGGCTTAGCAGCAGCTCCTTTCCGTTTGCTCATGTGAGATAAAGAAGTAAAAGAAGTGTAAAAAATTTTGCCGTTCCCTATCCGGCTGACTGCCGGACGGGTCGGGCTTTAGTCGGGCAACTCTACCTTGCCGACAAAAAAACAGGAAATCTTTTCTTGATTTCCTGTTTCGGTGTAGCTCTGTCGCGAGCTATGGTTATTTAATTTTTTAAATAAATAGAAGAAAATTCTAATTGAGCATTAAGTAAAATACTCAAGTTGGCGATAGCCCCCTTGTTTACTCTATCCATCCCATTTTCCGTCCCATAATATCAGGACAATTCGGCGGTTCTGGAAGGCGTACTGTTTCGACATAGCCAAAGTACCCATCCTGATCTAAAGACATTGTCCGATCTACCCAATACTCTAACCAATCCAAAAAATGAAAAGGCTTTCCAGTTTCCCTGTCATACATGGGAACAATTCCAAAATCATTCGCCAAATCATAATACCAAACTGTGCCATAAGTATCGGTGTCTTCACTATTGACCACCAAAACACTATACATTCCATCTCCTTCATGGCATAGTGTCAACAATCCTTGATCCGCAATGAAAGGTGTGCCTTCATCCCAAAAATAGTCCATTTCTTCTTCTGTCATATAAAGAAAATAGAGAATTGAGTTCAATGTATATGGAAAGGATTTCTCAACTAAAGGTTTCTCAGCTATACCTTCCGTTTGACAGAGTGGATACAATTCACCAAATGGCTGTTTCCCAGCACTGGCATAAGTAGTAATGAAACGTCGATAGTCATCTGGCAGACGGATACCTTTTTGTGCCTCGAAAGCTGCAACTTCCTCTTCTGTCAAGGGCGGCTCCCATACTGGCTCAAAAATTCCTTGTCCAAACCTCTCTTTTCTGCCCCGAAGTTTTTCTATCTTGGACATAATACAAGCAATACGCGCATCATACTGGTCATACATATTCATACAATAACATCTCCTCACAATTCTCTATATTTAGTTTCTATGAAACTTGAAGTTATAATATCTTGATTCCCTTTGTCGATGGCTTTATTATAGCACTTCATTCTTCAAAATGAAATAGATTTCTTTGCACTTGATAAAACAAAATTGGATAGATATGTGAGTGGGATTCCGTAGTAGTCGGCATTGTCGGTAATGTGTATAACTGGCTATCTTATGGAATTGTGGGTAACTCTGTTTGCAGGACGTGGGAAAGCTGCTCTTTAGCTTTTCCATGTGCTGTGAATAGAGTTATCCATGATTCCATAGCCTGTTATGCACATTTCCACAATGCTTGTCTTTTGGTCTTTGGTTCGGAATAGTGTGGTGCTGGCGGTCTATCTCTTGTTTTCGGTTGCTTGCTTCTTTACCGTACATGAGCATTATTGTAACGCTTCTTTTACTTCCTGTACTGCTGCCTGCAGCTGATTGTCCTTTTCTAACGGAACTACCACCATATGCTTCAGTTCCTCGTCCATCTCCACCTCTATATCCGGTGTGATTCCGAGTCCGTGGATGCATCTGCCATTCGGCGTATAATACGTTGACACTGTCATCTTTACCGCACTTCCGTCCGCCAGCGGCAGGATACTCTGCACAATTCCCTTGCCAAAGCTCTGCATTCCGACAATCGTAGCAAGCCCATAATCCTGCAGGGCTCCGGAAAAGATTTCTGATGCACTGGCACTGTTGCCGTTCACTAACACTGCCATTGGAAACTTTCCGACGCTGCCCGGTGTCGCCCGGATTTCTTCTCTGTCGTCATACTTATCCAATGTATAGACGATAAGACCATCCTCTAAAAACAAATCGAGCATATCACAGACCGTTGTCAAAAGTCCGCCCGGATTATCACGGATATCGATTACCAGTCCCTTCATTCCCTGTTTCTTTAACGCATTCAGCGCCGTTTCAAACTGCTGCGCCGTCACCTCATCAAACTCCATCACATAAATATACCCGATAGAATCATCTAACATCTGGTATGTTACGGTTTCTACTTCAATCAGGTCGCGGACTACTGTCATGGTCAAATATTCACTTTCCGCTGCACGCCATACTTCCACCTCCACATTTGTACCCTGCTCACCCTTCATATGCTTTACTGCAAGGTCCAAATCCCAGTCCGAAACATCCTCGCCATTAATACGGGTTACAATGTCTCCCGGAAGAATACCTGCTTTATAAGCCGGGCCATTGACAAACGGCCGCACAATCGTAATGACCTTTGTGGAAGCGTTCTGGTTTACCAGCGCACCGATGCCGCAGTAAACGCCCTCCACCGACTCCATCAGTTCTGCATATTCCTCCTTCGTATAATAGCAGGAATACGGGTCTCCCAGAGCGTTCAGAAGACCGCGGTACATTCCCTCGTACAAATCCTCTTCCTTCGTATCTTCCCAAAAATACATGTCAATCAGAAGCTTTAAGTAATTCGCCTTTTCAAGAAACGCCTTGTCGGCAGCTTCCGCATCCTTCTTATCTTCTTTCCCTCCCTGCAGGCGGTCAAAAATATCCCAAAGGCCACCTTCGTTTTCGTTCTGTGTGTCCTTGGCATCGCCCGTCCGTCCGGTTCCGATGTTACAGCCCGCAGCTGCGGTAATGCCCGTAAAGCAAAGCACCCCTGCCAGAGCTATTGTGGCAAGCCTTTTTGCAAAGCTCTCTTTCCTACTCTGTTTCATTCTTAATAAATCCGCCTTTCTCTATCTTCTATTTTATGGACTGACATAATCGCACGGATCCACTGAAGTTCCGTTGATTTTTAACGTAAAATGCAGATGAGGCGCAGTTGACCATCCGGTCGAGCCGCATTTCATAATAACCTGCCCCTGCTTTACATAATCGCCTACGGATACCAGAAGCTTTGAAGCATGCAGATAATACGTAACAACCCCGTTCCCATGGTCGATTACCACATGATTTCCGTTCATGGTGCTCCATGTTGCTTTTGTTACCGTACCGGCAAGCGAAGCAACGATATCTGCACCATACGCCCCTCCGATATCAATTCCGCTGTGATACTCGGCCTTTCCTGTAATCGGGCTGATTCGATATCCGAATTGTGAATAGATATTCGGGTCGCCTGGAAAAGGCCATATCATATTATCAATGGAGGTTTCGTCGGTCAGACCCAGCTTCTTTAACTCCTCTTCGCGCCTTCTGCGCTCCTCTTCTTCCCTTTTTAAACGCTCCTCCTCTTCGCGTCTTTTCCGCTCCTCCTCCTCAATGCGGATGCGCTCTTTTTCCTCCAGCTCCGAAATTTCAATCTGCTTGCTTTCTATCTCCTCAAAGTACTCAAAATACTGTTCCTCCGATATTCCTAAGCTTGCCGCCAGCTGCTCCACGTATGCCGCTTTATTCGCAACTAATTTAGTTAAATTATCAATCTGCAGCTGCTGCTTCTCTTTTTCGACATTTAACTCCACCAGCCTGACTTCATATGCTTCCTCCTTCTCGCGCACCAGCTGGCAGGAAACCTCATAACGCTTAAAGAGATTATCATCATATTCTGCAATTCTGGAGCGGTATTCTACCTGATTCAGCAAATCTTCAAGATTTTTGGAACCCGTAAGCAATTCCCAAAAGCTTGTGTCGCCGTTCTCATACATATATTTTATCCGTGCTTTCATCGTTGCATACTGATTATCTTTCGTTTTGACCGCTTCTTCCAGTTCCTCTCCCGCTGCCTTCAGCGCATCCTCGCACTCCGCAATGCTCTGCTTGAGCTCTTCCATCTTACCGTAGGCAAGGGAAAGCTCCTCATCCACCCGCTGGATATACTCTTCCGTACTCTTTTTATCCGCCTCTAACGCCGCAATACGCTCCTCCGTCTCCTTCCGCAGCTTTTCTAACGCTTCCTTCTCCTCTTTCGCCTTATCGATTGCAGCCTGATAGGAGTCCCCTGCAAACACGACGCCTTCCCTGCTTCCCGGAATCACCGTTGCCAGTACGGCTGCCGTTACCACATAGCATAGTCTCTTTTTCCAGATTCGCTTCATCTGCTTTCTCCTTTCCGCATAGTAGCCTTTCTTTTCTCTATCGTAAGCTGATTTTCCTCAGCTGCTTTCCGGTTGTCATCATACTGCCAAGCAGACCGATTAGCACACCGATTCCAAGAATCAGCGGTGTAAGCGTCCTGAAAATCTGCTCCTCGCTCAAAAATGACATCGTATAAAATACGCTTTCAAATTCTCCTGATAAAAAGCCGATTACCCTTACATAAAGTAAATGCAGGATTCCGAGCGGCACAAACGCGCCAATCAGTCCAAGAAGCATTCCCTCCACAATGAACGGAAACCGCACAAAGAAATCCGTGGCGCCAATCAGGCTCATAATAGAAATCTCTTCCTTACGCACCGAAATACCCATGGAAATCGTCATATGAATCAAAAATATAGCGACTGCAACCAGTACCAGAATAATCGCAACGGAAACCAGCGTAGCAATCTGGTTAATGCCGTTCAGGCTTTCCGCTACACCGTCCAGCGCATTCACCTGGCGCACACCGTCCAGCCCTTCAATATAGCGCACCAGAACCGGCTGCATGGATACATCATTCAGAAAAACCTTATACGACGCCGACTTTTCAAGCGGATTGTCCGTTCCGAACGTAGCCGCCAGCTCTTCGCTCAAATGGTCCCTTTTATAATTCTCCCATGCCTGTTCAGCTGAAATATAAACAACGTCCGCAGCCTCGGCACGTTTCCGGATTGCATCCCCGATTGCCCGCACCGTCTGCTCCGTACAGCCCTCTTCAAATAAAACCGTCACACCCACATTCTGCTCCGCCTCTTTCATCACATAGCGGATATTTACCGTAACAAAATAAAACAAGCCGATTAAAAATAAACTTGCCGCAATTGTCCCGATGGAAGCCAGCGAAAATTTTCCGTTATGGAAGATGCTCCGGATTCCCTGCTTTAAACAATAAAAGAAACTTCTAATACTTTGCATACACATATCCGCCCTTTTGCTCGTCACTGATTACTCTGCCATTTTTCAGCGTAATAACACGCTTCTGCATCATATCCACCACCTCACGATTATGCGTTACAACAACCACCGTCGTTCCGCGGCGGTTCACCTCGTCTAACAGGTGCATAATCTCCCATGAATTTTTCGGGTCCAGATTTCCGGTCGGCTCATCCGCAAGCAAAATCACCGGATTGTTAATCAGTGCCCTGGCTAACGCCACCCGCTGCTGTTCTCCGCCGGAAAGCTCCGATGGAAATGCCTTATACTTCTCATTCAGACCAACAAGGGAAAGCATCCTTGGAACCCTCTTTTTAATCTCTGCCGGCGGAACCTCAATCACACGCTGGGCAAATGCCACATTCTCATAAGCGTTCCGATCCTTTAACAGACGGAAATCCTGAAATACAACGCCGATACTGCGGCGGTACTTGCTCACCTGAAAACGGCGCAGCCTGGAAAGCTCTCTTCCTGCTACAAAAACCTTTCCCTTGGTCGGGGAAATCTCACGCAGCATCAGTCGAATCAGGGTAGACTTCCCGGAACCGCTGCTCCCGACAATAAACACAAACTCCCCCTTTTTAATACTGATACAAATATCATCTACGGCATGAACATCCTTCTGATACGCCTTTGACACATGGTCAAAGAGAATGACCGGCGCCTGTATATTCTGCAAATCCCTGTGTAAATCGTATGAACCCGCCATGCGGTTCTCTCCTCCTTTTTCCTTCCCGTACCGGCCTGCGCGGCCTCCTTTGCATGTAGAACAGCCGCATCATCACGGTGCGGCTGCGCAAGCCTAAAATTCCATATTTTCCATGTATTTCATATATTTTACCACCATTAACGCCATCTTAAACGTTATCGCATCCTCAAAAATGCGGAGGTCAAGATTCGTCATCTTCTGCAGCTTATCCAGGCGGTACACCAGTGTATTCCGGTGAATATAAAGCTGACGTGACGTTTCTGAAACATTCAGATTATTTTCAAAAAACTTATTGATGGTAACAATCGTTTCCTCGTCAAAGTCGTCCGGTGACTTGCCGTCAAAAATCTCCCGGATAAACACCTTGCACATCGGCATCGGAAGCTGGTACACCAGTCTGCCGATTCCAAGATTCGAGTAAGCCACGACATTGCGGTCACTGTAAAAAATCTTACCGACCTCCAGTGCCATCTTTGCCTCCTTATACGAGCGGGACACGTCCTTTATTTCATTGACAATCGTCCCGAAAGATATGTTCACTCTTGTCATTGCCTCGGTATTTAAGGTATCTAAAAGCACCTTTGCCGTCTTCATCAGACTGTCATAATCCTCGTTTACCTTCAACTCTTTGACAAGAATAATATTCCTCTCATCCACCGCAGTAATAAAATCGCGGCTCTTCCCTGCAAAAAGGCTCCGCACCGTCTCCAGTGCATTCATATCCTTTTCCTGCTTTGTCTCAATTAAAAACGCAGCGCGGCGCGCATCGGCTTCGATGTGCAGCTTCTTTGCAAGATTGTAAATATCCACAAGAAGAAGATTGTCCAGCAAAAGATTCTTAATAAAATTATCCTTATCGTAGCGTTCCTTATAGGCGACAATCAGATTCTGAATCTGGAATGCCGTCATTTTCCCTATCATATAGACATCATCCGTATCCCCTTTTGCCAAAATGACAAACTCCAGATGGCTGTCGTCATACACCTTAAAAAACTGATATCCGGCTAATGCCTGACTGTCAGCCGGAGATTCCACAAAAGCAAGCACCGCCTCAGTACTCTCCAACCCCGGAAGAAGCGTTGCCGCCAAAATCTCACCATCAGCCCCTAATACGCACAAATCCACCCTTGTAATCGCTTTCAGCCCGTCAATTGTGCTCTGTAACACCTGATTTGAAATCATAACTCCTCCTTCACAAGTAAAAAACACTCTTCCACATTATCAGTTTATCATTCGCCCCATAAAAAGTCAACCGACCCATTCCTAAATAATTTCTTAAAACCTCACACATCCGGACATCCTGACAGCACATAGAGAACCCCGGCGCAGCGTTGCACATGCAAAATCAGATGGCACGCAGGCTTTGGAGCATGGGATAGCATGCAAACTTCCGGAGGTTAAGAACAACTATGTTGAACACCCGGAGCTGCTATGCTATAATAACTGTGACAAAGGTCAGGAGGTAAGCTATGGCAGAATTAACTTCTATGAAGAATATTGGAAAAGAACTGGAAAGAAAACTGAACGCTATCGGCATTGATTCCTCCGAAAAGCTGATTACATCAGGCGCCAAGCAGACTTTCTTAAGCTTAAAGGAGCGTTATCCGCAGGTCTGCCTCGTACATTTATATGCACTAGAAGGCGCAATTTCTAATATCGAATTTAACGAACTTCCGGAAAGCAAGAAACAAGAATTAAAAGAATTTAGCGACTTTTTAAAGAAATAATGCGGGCAGAACCAATCTCCCCGGTCTGCTTAGTGAAATAACCTTTCCTATGGCTGTTTCACTAAGCAAAGCGGTTCCGGACGCGCCGGATTCTTAAGCCTTTTCAGCTACAGCTCCCCTTTTGCAAAGAGGTTATCCTTTCCCATGCCGCACACAAATGGATTGGAATCATAGCGGTGACAAAACTCAAGAAAATCAGAACGCTGCTCTGTTTTCAACGGCATCCCTATTAAAGCGAAATGCCTCTATCGCACCTGCTCCTGATTCGGATAGGTATACGAGATTGGCACATCAAAGGACATCACCAGGTCGTGGGACTTGTCCCCGAACTCCTGCAAATCCTCCAGCGCGCCCTTAACAAATGTAATTTTATCAAGAACGCCCTCCTTGTGTGCCAGTTCCTTCGCCTTGTCTATCATCGGCTGTGAAATATCAAAATGCGTCACTTTACAGCCATGCCTTGCAAGCAAAATGGAAAATCTCCCGCAGCCTGCACCACCGTCGAATACAGTCTCTATCCCGTCAAGGCTGGAAAGCAGCTCCTTTTCAATATGGCTTTTCTGTATGATGTCATCTATAAACATCTCTTCGCGCCTGCTTTCCTGCTCTCCCTTATCCGGCAGATTCCACATCCGCTCGGATATCTTTCTGCTATAGTCTGCCACAAATTCCGGGCCACGGATACCCTGTGCTTTTTTATAAAAAAATATGCGCCGTTGCACAGCAAGGAAATCCGCACTTTGAAAAAAGTAGCTGTGCTTATCGCACAGCCACTGTGTCTTTTGCTTGTTTTTCCCGTCTGACAATACGCCGTATGCTTTTTTCGGATAAATACCACCGTTCCGCCAGCTCGCCAACCGTCGCGCCGGACAAATAACTTTCGTAAATCAACTGGTTCCGGCTCTGCAGCTCGCATTTGTAGGTAGTTTTAGCTCCCCACTTCTGCCTGCTCCCCTGCTTTCTCGGAATATACAGATTCACTCCGTCAACATACTGCTGTATCAGTTCAATTACCTCCCCCGGCAAAATCTCTTCTGCTCTTCTATAGCTCATATCTGCCTCCTAAATTTATATTCTTCAGGATGCGCTATGGCTATAACAATTTACTTTGATTGCAATAGCCAGCGCTATGCAAACATAACATATCTTCTCATATGTAAGCCCCCTTTCCAGTGCTTCCTTTATAGCTTCCTCTTCAAATCCCGGTTCATTTACCGGAGCGCCTTATTGCAGTAATATATGTATTCCGGTAAAGCGGCATTTTCAAACCTGCGGTATTCCACAGCCTTTTAAACTCTTCTGTCGTTACCTTCCTGTTATAATATTCTTCCTCGCAATTCACGAGCTCGCGGAAAGACTCCGCAATAAAAATGTGTGTTTCATCATATCCGATAACCGGAACATAATGCAGCCAGTTTTTGCCCGCCCAGGTCCGCAGCAGTACAATCACAGGATTCCCCTTTGCGACCTCACGCTTCAACGCGCTTAGCGTCCCGGCACAATACCTTATACGAAAACCGTACCCGGAAAGGAGCTTCTGTATTCCTGACGGATACACGGTCCCGTCCCTCCTTTTGCCCGGTATCCTCTCATATAGGCTGGTTCCGTTCTCCTCTATCCCCCAATGCCTTAAAACATACGCTGACGAAAATGCAGCGCACTCATTCCCATTCTGAAAATCCATTCTGTTTTCTCTGGTAATGATGAACTGCTTTACGCGGCAGCCAAAAGAAAACCGGAAATGCAAGGCGCCCATTAAGACAATATCGATAATGGTAATAATGATAAAGGTATTGATCAGATAGATAAGCGGTAATAACAAATATAATTTCATTGCAGTCTCTCCTCGGTTCATTCTCCAGTCATCTGCTCTAAAATTCCTGTAATTATTATACCATAAAATCCGATTTTTTTCAAGACTTGTAAACCTCCCGGGCGGGGTCTATAATCAGCTTACTAAGGGAGGTATCGCTTATGGATGAGAAAAACTGGTTAGAGGCAATGACAGAGCAGACACAGATAGCGCAGGTGCTTGAAACAAACCGGTACACGGAAAAATATGGCCTTATTCTGCGTCAGGAGGACGCAGAGCTTTTGGCAAGAGAGCGTGTTTCTGTTTTAAAAAAGGAGCAGAGAGCCGAGTTCGGGCAGGGCATACTGCCTGAGCTGATTTACATGTTCTGCGATTCTGCCTATATCACGCAAGATACTTATTGTGAATCATTGCTTCGTCTTCAGGAAATTTTTTATCTCTATAAGAATGAAATGCTGGATGAAATTACGGATAAGGAACTGCTGGAATTTATGAAGGAGCAGTTTGAAACGATATGCTATGGGGATTTTGATTATCTGGAGGGGACCTGTCTGGACATCTTTGCGCAGGCCATCCGTGCCGGATACTCCGGTTATACCGCTTCCGGCGGCACGGGGGAGTTTGAACAGTTTGATATTGTAACACGCTGGGACAGGGGGCTGTATCTGGCTGCCCTGAATAATTTTCTGAGCTGAATGGAGGTGTCCGCAATGGAATATTTTGATTATCCGCCGGAAGAGCTTCTTCCTATTGTAGCGGAGCTTGCCGCCCGATATACCAGCTATGAGCATTCCTCCATTCCATATGAGAAAGCCCGGATGCTGATGGAAGCAGTTCTGTACTGTATCAACGAATTTGCAGGCCTGCAGGAAAGTCTCCCCCTGGCAAATCATGTTTCCGCAAAGGACGCCTACCGGCGCGGGCATGATATTGTACTGGGTAAGGCAAAAAAACTGCATGAGCTTTATCATACGCTTCTTCCGGAGTTTCAGGATTATGGCTCCGCATGCCTGCGGGATACCGTTATAAGGGGAATCCCTTTGTTTCTCTCACGCTATGATATCAACTATGCCCCGCAGGAAACCCTGCTGACACTGGATTATCCTGTTCTGAAGGACATCAGTTCCTTGTCCGGTGTCGATGCCGTTTTAGCGTATATGGAATGTATTTCTCTGGAGCAGCAGTTCCTGAAAAAGCTGGACTATGGCTATCTTACCGGTCTCCTCCGGAGATACCATGAGGAGTATGAACTATTAGTGGAAAACCTCTGCCCTGTTGTGCTGCAGAATCTGTTCGGATACAGGCTTTCAGGCAAAACGCCCATAAGCGGAGGATTTGACAAGGACAACTATGAAGCGCTCAGACGTCTCCTGTCAGGAAAGTCCGAAAAAGAGCTTGCAGCTTCTCTTGCGGAAACCCTGCGGCTTATCACCGAACACTGCGATGACAGCGACGGCTCCCTTCTGCACTATCTGGAATACGCGGTTCCCGACATCACAACAAGGCTCCGGTACAGCCTGAAAAATCATTGCCTGGATAAAATTTTCTGTTTTTAAGTCCGGAATTGTAAAACCCTTGACCTATTCCGGTATTATACTATAACCAAAACTATCATAGCCTATATCCGCCGACGGTCCCTACGCATCCGGAGCCTGCGCTCCTGCAATTAAAGCAGCGCTGCGGGACGCGTCGTGCCGGACATGTGCGCTGTTATTCACATAGAAGCTCTTTCGCCAGCTTTGTATATTTCGCAACGAGTTCTGTTTTTTCCATCGTATATTTGTCCCTGTTATGCTCATATCTTTTCCATAGGGCTAACTTCAAACTTTCATACTCCTCTGCTGCCTCAGGATGTGCATTTAAGTAATCCCTGAAGTAAATTTCATCATTATCATTCATCAAATGCAGGTGAATATGGAAAACCCTTTCTGCAAACCCTTCCTCCGTATATCCCTTATTAAACGAAATCCTGTTTCCGCTGTCAGACATGCAGATATATCCACCTGCAGCCAGCTGCTCTTTTCCCATTTTAAGCGCGGCAGCATCCGGCACCTCAATCAATATATCGATGATTGGTTTTGCCCATATCCCCCGGATAGCGGTGCTGCCAATATGATTTATCCGAAACTCCAACGTAGCAGGCAGGATATTTTTTAGCGTATCTCTTTCCTCCTCATACCATTGGCCCCAGCACTCCTGATGCTCCGTCAGATAAATGGGGAATAGCTCCCACAGCTCTTCTAAACTCATTTCCGAAAGACTTTTCGCCATATTGCGCTATCTCCTCCATATCCGTGTTTTTCTGACATCTCACCCCGGTTTCATTCTAACAGATTACCTTTTATCGTACAATACATCCGTTTTCTTTTCTTGCTGATTTCAGCAAATGGCGCATGACATAAAGATGTACAAGGCAGTGAGTGGCTCCGCATTTTGCGTCCCCCCTTATGTCCCAAAGACTGTGCAACAGTCTCCGGGACTTTATGCGGTTGCTAAAAAATGCGGAGACTTAAGTTATCAGAACTTGTAATCATGGGGAAAATAAGATAAAATAATGTAATGAATAAAATAAATTTAACTTTCTTAAATTCAGTGACTTCAAGGGTTAGCAACAAATTTTATAATAGTCTGTAATAATTATTGAATATCCGCAAACGGGAAGATTAACAATTTATTTTTTTCTGTCACACAAACGCCGCACGGTTGTCTAATAAAACAGGAGGTGTAAATCAATGTATAAAGAAACAAACGAAGAAGAACGTGTCTTGCTTGCGCAGGCCACTGCAGGGGATAAGAAATCCCTTGAAACGATTCTGACCGGCATACAGGACATGGTATTCAATCTTTCCCTGCGTATGCTCGGCAGCTTTGCGGACGCAGAGGACGCCGCGCAGGAGATTTTGCTGAAGGTAATCACCCATCTTTCCTCTTTCCGTGGGGAAAGCGCTTTTTCCACCTGGGTATTCCGCATCGCTGTCAACCATTTGAAAAACTATAAAAAGCATATGTTTGCCAGTCATCCGCTGAGTTTTGAATTTTACGGGAATGACATAGAAACTGCGGACATGGCAAATATTCCCGACCTGTCACAGGATGTAGAACGGTCAGTTCTCGCAGAAGAACTGAAAATGTCCTGTACCAATGTTATGCTGCAGTGTCTTGACCCGGAGAGCCGCTGTATCTTTATACTGGGGACTATGTTCCGGGTTGACAGCCGCATTGCCGGAGATATTCTGGATATTACACCGGAAGCATACCGGCAGAGGCTTTCCCGCATCCGCAAAAAGATGGCTGACTTTCTCGGGCAATATTGTGGAGAATACGGCAATGGCAGATGCAGGTGCAGTGACAGAATCGACTATGCCATCCAGAACCATCGGCTGCAGCCTGCACAATTAGACTATACTGCTGCTTCCGAAATCAGCGGGCAGGTCATTTCACAGGTAAAGGAAGCGATGGAGGAAATCGACGATTTATCACAGCAGTTTGCCTTCTGCAAAACATATCAGACACCGGAGCACCTGAAACAGCTGATAAAAGACTTTTTAGCCTCTGCTCCGGCTGCCGTAGTGAAAAACTCATAAGGAGGAATGTAACATGGATACAACACCGATTTTGAACTATTTATCAGAGCTTAGCCAAAATAACAGCCGGGAATGGTACCACGCCCATAAAGAAGATTATAAAAGCGCAAATGCCCGGTTTGAGGAGTTGCTGCAGGAATTGATTCTTAGCATCGGAAGCTTTGACCCCAGCGTGATACACAACGCCCCGAAAGACCTTACCTTTAAGCTTGTACGCGACACGCGTTTCAGTCACGACAAGTCGCCTTACAACCCTGCCTTCCGCGCGCATATTTCTTCTATGGGGAAGCTTCCGGTTCCAGTGGGCTATTATATTATGATAAAGCCTGGAAACCAGTCGTTCCTTGGCGGCGGCCTGTTTGCGGATATGTTTAAGGAAGCAACCTCCATGGTGCGGGATTACATTGTCTCTCATCCCGATGAATGGGACAAGCTGATTCACTCGCCGGAATTTACAACATACTTTACCGTCAAAGGCACTGCATTAAAAAATGTACCGGGTGGCTACGAAAAGGAGCATCCGCAGGCAGAATATCTGAAATTCAAAAGCTGGTATCTGGAATATCCGGTTAGTGATGAAGCGCTGCAGAATGGGGAGAAATTTCTTGCAGAAGCGCAGAAGGTATTTAAAGCCATGAAGCCCTTTAATGACTATCTGAACAAAGCGCTTGCAGGCTTTCAGATGCCGGAACGCTAAAATGCGGCACTAAAAAGTAAAAAAGAAACAGAGGGTAACTCCGGAAGCCTCTCCTATGATGCAATGCCTCAGAAACGTCTGTGGCGTTCTTTCCGCCCTGCATGTACAGGACGCGGTTACGTTCATAAGAGTCCGGCTTCGGGAATACCCTCTGCTTCTTTTTCCATGGCTGCCTTTATGCAGCAATCCCGTCAGGTTTTATAAATTAGTGAGAAATAATCTGCTCTGTTTCCTTATCGAAGATATGTATCTTCGTCAGGTCAAATGCAATACGAATCGTGTCTCCCGGTCTTGCGGTCGTACGCGGATTCACTCTTGCAGTAATCGGAATGGTTTCATCTACATCAAAGTACAGGAATACTTCTGCACCAAGCAGCTCGTATACACGCACGGTTGCGTCCAGACTGCTTTCCTTGGAAGACTCGATGAAAATCTGCTCATCCTTAATATCCTCCGGTCTGATACCAAGAACAACCTTCTTCGGATGCTCTTCGTTGGTGTATCCACCGGCAATCAGCTTCTTAGATCTATTTTCGGCAAGTTTAATCGAATGTGTACCAAACTTCAAAAGAACGGCTCCGTTTTCTTCTACCGCATCACAGGTAATAAAGTTCATCTGCGGGGAACCCATGAAACCGGCAACAAATAAGTTATTCGGTCTGTCATAGAGATTCTGCGGAGTATCTACCTGCTGGATGACACCGTCCTTCATAACTACGATTCTCGTACCAAGGGTCATAGCCTCTGTCTGGTCATGGGTAACGTAGATGATGGTGGTCTGCAGCTTCTGATGAAGCTTGGAAATCTCAATACGCATCTGCACACGGAGCTTTGCGTCCAAGTTGGAGAGCGGCTCATCCATCAGGAATACCTTCGGGTTACGCACAATGGCACGTCCCATGGCAACACGCTGTCTCTGACCACCGGAGAGAGCCTTCGGCTTACGGTCTAATAAATGCTCGATGTCAAGGATTCTTGCTGCCTCATGAACGAGCTTGTTAATCTCTTCCTTCGGGGTCTTTCTTAACTTCAGACCGAATGCCATATTGTCAAATACGGACATGTGCGGATACAGAGCGTAGTTCTGGAATACCATCGCAATATCTCTGTCCTTCGGCTCTACATCGTTCATCAGCTTATTCCCGATATAAAGCTCACCACCAGTAATTTCCTCAAGACCTGCAATCATACGCAGGGTGGTAGACTTACCACAGCCGGATGGTCCTACAAAAATAATGAATTCCTTATCTTCGATTTCAAGATTGAAGTCCTTAACGGCAACAAACCCGTTCGGATAAGTCTTGTTGATATTCTTCAACGATAAACTTGCCATTTCTTTTTCCTCCTAAAAGATGATGCGATTGATTCACAACCGTAAAAATAACACATCATTATAATACACTATTTTGAAATAAATTACCATATCCCTTTTAACCAAATTGTACTTCCCGTTTTTGGTGATTTTGTACAGTCCCTTTTTTCCTTACCGGACCCGGTATTCTCCCATAACCAGCAAAGTACAGGCGGAAAGCGCTTTACAGCCACCTTTTTCCTCCGGTACTATGTAACTGTGATAAAGAAACAGGGAGGTATCCTCTGCAGTTAAACTGCCTTCGGTCAAATCGACGACTGACTTTCCGGCTGCTGTTGCAGAGCCCCTGAGGAGTATGATTCCGGTTCCTTCACTGCCCGTAAGTACCTCTCCCTTTTTCAATGAAACTGCCGTATAGCCTCCCTGCCCCGTAAGCCTGCTTTCCAAGTAGCTCAATGTAATCAGCGGGTCCTCCGTACTTCCCGGAGTTTTTGATGCAGCTCCCGCATAACGCCCTGAAAGAAATGCCGCTGCCAGAAGTATCGCCCCGGCTGCCCCGCATCCGATTTTCTTTGCTGTATTCATGCTTTCTCCTTTCCAACCGTGCCTACTCTTTATTCTCCGTAAACTGTCCCGTCTGGTATGCTTCTACCATTTCCCGGATTCCGCCGGCATCCGGACGGTACTCCTGTGCCTCTGCCTTACCTGGCAGTCTCCGGTAAATCACACGTTTCACATCCAGATAGCTTTCGAGATAGACAAGCTCTTCTTCCAGGCTGCGGTCAGTCAATGCACGCTCTGTTACCTTCTCTATCGTATCCTTTACCGAATCTGTCAATGCAAAACGTATTCCGTCCTTTGTCCGCTCCGTAAGCGCCTCAAAAGCTGCCTCCTCCAGAATATAGCATGTCTTCGGGCGCACTCCGAGAAAGGAAGCCCCGACTTCCTGTGCCGCCATACAAAGCGTTTCTTCCGAAAAAAAACCGCAAAGCTCCGAAAGCATGAACAGCTCAGGCAGTTCCGGATTGTGGACGCTCAGAACCTCATATGCCCCGCCGGAAAGCTCTGCCTTTGTATCCACAGGCACCTCCACGAAAACAAGCGTATCATTCAAAAAATCCGCATACCTCAGAAAAAATGCAGACACTTTGCGTTCTCCGTCCGTTACTGCCAGAACCGACCAGTAAGAAGACAATGTCTCCGGCAGATGCACCGCGGACGGTTCCTGCTCCTTCGGCGGCTCCTTTGACGGCTCCTGTACAAAAAACACGCTGGAAAGCGCAATATACGAGCCAAGCCATACCAGACTGAACAAAGAAATATACAAAAAAAGCCTGAGTGCCGAACTTCCCTTTTTCATTCTTCTCCTCCTCTTCGTATTCCCGCGCTTTCGTAATTTACAGGCGCCTTTCTAGCACGTTGGCTGTGCAGCAGTTTGATTTTACATTTGTCCGATGAACCCAGGCTTAGCGCATGCAAAATTGAAAAGAACGCTGAACAATACAGAAAACCAAGCATCTTCATCCTTGAGTTTCCGCTTGCTTATTCCCTGCCAGCATTGTATAATACTGTATAATGTAAACAAAAATAAGCAAATTATTCATAAAGCGCATAGAGCGAAATGTGATACGGAAAACGGAGGAACCATGTTGCAAAAATCTGTACTAATTACCGGCGTTTCACGCGGAATCGGCCGCGCCTGCGCCCTTACCTTTGCCCGCGCCGGTTACGCGGTTGCAGGGTGCTGTGAATCACGTGCCGACTTACTTGATTCCCTTGCAGAAGAGCTTTCTGCCATCGGCACGCCGCACCTTCTCCTTACCGGCGATATCGCAGAGCCTGCCTTTGTTGCAGACTTGCTTTCACAGACCGTTGCAAGGTTTGCACGGCTGGATGTTTTAATCAATAACGCAGGCATTTCCCATATCGGATTGCTTACAGAAATGACGGATGAACAATGGAGCCGCCTGCTTTCCGTCAATCTCTCTTCTGCGTTTTACTGCTGCCGTTCTGCAATTCCTTATCTGCTCAAAAACCGTGACCAGAACGGTCTTGCACCGGAAGACGGCTGTGGTACAATTCTCAATGTTTCTTCTGTCTGGGGATGCTCAGGCGCTTCATGTGAAGCCGCTTACTCCGCTTCCAAAGCCGGTCTGAACGCGCTGACGCAGGCGCTTGCCAAGGAGCTTGCCCCAAGCCGGATTTCCGTAAATGCGCTCGCCTGCGGAGTAATCGATACCGACATGAACCGCTGCTTTTCCGAGGAGGAACGTGCCTGCCTGCGGGAAGAAATTCCGGCAGACCGGTTTGCTTCCCCGGAAGAAGCCGCCAAAGCCCTGCTTCTGCTTTCCAAAATGCCAACCTACCTGACCGGTCAGGTCATCCGTTTCGACGGCGGACTTTTGTAGCAGTTATAAGAGAATAAAACGGACATCGCTTGACCAGCTTCACGCCTTTCATAAAATCCGGTCAAAGGATGTCCATATTGATTTCTGTCACTTCCCGCTTAATTGTTTCTGACTGTCTTTCTCTGCCTCTTGTCTTCGTACATATACTCGTCTCCCCGTTCCATTGCACGGACCAGAGAAACCTTCGCAGGATCCTTGACCTCATATACACCGCAGCTTACCTCCGCAATATACGGCTGTGCGCTCCGTTCATTGATTTTCTTCAATTCCTCACGCAGCCGCATAATAAAGTCACTGCCTTCGCCCGGCTTTTCAATCCGTTTCACAACAGAAAACTCATCACCGCCGGTTCTTGCATAGGCGGTCGCTTCATTTGACACTGCTTCAAGCGCGGACGCCACACGGCAAAGCGTATCATCTCCTGCCAGATGCCCGTAGGCATCGTTAATCTTTTTCAAATTGTCCAGGTCAATGCTGATTACGGCTACCCGCTGGCGCAGATGCGCTGCGTCGCCATATATAATCCGGGCCTGCTCCTCAAAGCCGCGGCGGTTCATAATGCCGGTCAGGGCATCCTCCTTATAGAGTCTCTTAATGTCTGCCATCGCATTCAGGCTCCGGTGCAGACGGTAATTTTCCAGCGCAACTGCAAAGTTCATCAGCCATGGCCTTACAAAATCGTTGTAATGCCCATAATTCTCATAGGCAAACGCAACATAGCCAAGATTATGATTTTTATAGTGTAACGGTGCAAAATAAAAGCTTCCTGTTTCTATTTCACTGCGCTCCTCTGCCGGGATCAGCTCGCTGCGGTCAAACTTCTTCTCTGTCAGACGCACCGTGCCCCTCTGGGTCTCCACAGAACGCAGGATAACCTTCTCCGTATAGCTCGTCCGGGTACTTCCGACATTCTGGTCCTCCTCCGACAGCGCCTCTTCCTCATTACAGAAGCACACCCATACCTTTTTCGCATTATTATAGCGATTATAATCATGTACTGTTGTAAACAGTACCTCCTCCTCGGTAATCCCCTCCAGGTCCGCATTCATAAAAATAATCTGGTTCATAAACGCTTCACACTGCTCCAGCTGTTTCGCCAGCTTCGTCCACTCATTCTTAATCTTGTGGCGCTTACAGCCACAGCTGCCGCGGTACTTTTCCACCACATGGACATACTGGTTCATCTCCGGGTGCTCCCCGCGGTCAATCTCATCAATCAGGTCTACCGCACGGGTTGCCATATCCTCAAACGGCACACTCACGCTCGTAAGCGGAGGCGTAAACTGCTGTGCCTCCAGCAAATCATCAAAGCCCGATACGCAGATGTCCTCCGGCACACGGATTCCTCTTTCCTCTAATTCCGTGCAGATGGAAATTGCCATATAATCATTGGAACAAATAATGGCATCCGGATAGGAGCCGCCCCTGCTGGAAAGAAAATGGTCAACTGCTTCTTTTCCCTTGTTTTTCCAGTAATCCCCGTAAAATACCATATCGTCCGTTACTTCGATGCCATATTCTCCCATCACCCGCTTATAGCACTCAAAACGCTTTTGCGCGTCCTCCATCCCCATTTTCCCTGTCATAAAGCAGATATCACGAAAATTATGTATCTCAACAAAATGACGGATTATACGCTCCATAGAGACTGACTCGTCCACAAGTACATTATAAAAGCCCTCAACCCGTGCTCTGATGCAGACAACCGGACATGACGCCTCCTTTAAGCGACTGTACAGTTCCTTCGAGCCGCTCGGAATATACAACGTATCCGACAGTACAATAATTCCGTCCAGCTTAGAATAGTCCGGAAGTGAAAGAATCCTGCTCTCTCCTTCGGCATACAGCACATTGTCACCATAAGAGCTGAACATGGTAAAAAAATATGCATCATACCCGTACTCTTCTGCCTTTGCGCTAATCGTCCTGCAAATTCTGCTCGAAAAGTCCTGCTGTACATCCCCGACAAAAACACCGATTTTTTTCCTTCTCATTTGACTTCCTTAATCCTTTCTATAATCTGCAGATATTCCTCGCGCAAACTTTCATACCGGTAACGAAGCTGCCGCGTGTCCTTTCTTTCTATCATCAGCAGTACATCTGCTGCCTTCTCCGATGCTCTTTCGAAACCAAAATTAGCCAGATTCCCCTTTAAACGGTGTACAAATACCAAGAATGCAGAAAAATCATTGTCCTCTAATGCCTTATCCATTTTCTCTATGATTTCTTCTTTCGGGAAAAGCAT
The DNA here is from genome assembly GCA_910577175.1 of uncultured Lachnospiraceae bacterium. Taxonomy (GTDB): domain Bacteria; phylum Bacillota; class Clostridia; order Lachnospirales; family Lachnospiraceae; genus SIG307. The sequence goes on from CAJTLU010000005.1 coordinate 163,164, forward strand.
CACGCACTCCTCCCAGAAATCCAGACGGCCCGCCATCCGCTCTGACAGCTTCTTCTCGTCACCAAGATATGGCCGCATCCTGGCGTACAATGTATCCTCCATAAGCACCTCCGGCCCCTCTTCCTTACAGTATACTCCTTTTTTCCGGGCTTGTCTATAAGCCGCCTCACTTTTTTACACTTTTCGCTATCAAACCTGGCGCCATAGCATATGCTGTTGGTACAATATCCAAAAAAGAGACGCCGTTTATGATTCCTGTCATCGACCTGCACTGCGATACCCTGTCAAAGCTGTCCGCCTCCCCTGCAGCCTTCCGCCTGCCGCCCGAAGCAGCAGACTCTCATGTGTTTCTTTCCGGGCTCCTCTCCTCTGGCGCCTTGCTCCAGTGCTTTGCCGTCTTTACCGATTTGTACGAGCTGGGGAAAGAAACACCGCTTTCCCATGTGCAGAAGCAGATTTCATGTTTCCGCAGTTTCTTAACTGAATCACCGGACGCGCTGGCTCCTGTTCTTACTTATTCCGATATTCTGACAAATAGAAAGCAGGGCCGGATTTCTGCCCTGCTCAGTCTGGAAGAAAGCTGCCTGTCTGAAGACAGCCTTTCTCTGCTTCCTATGCTTTATTCCATGGGAGTCCGCATGACGACGCTGACCTGGAACTATCCGAACCTGCTGGGGCACCCTGCCTCCTGCCTTACGCCGCCACCAGAAAAAGCCTCCTCCTGCCCGCCCTTTCTCTCCGGCATAAAAGCCCGTCACGACGGACTGACCCCGCTTGGTTTTGATTTTATTGAAGAGGCGGAACGACTCGGCATTCTGATTGACGTCTCCCACCTGTCTGACACCGGATTTTATCATGTTGCCGCACACAGTAAAAAGCCATTCCTTGCCAGCCATTCCAACGCACGGAGCATCTGCGACGTCCCTCGGAACCTCTCCGACGATATGCTCCGCGTGCTGGCAGAGCACGGCGGGATTGCAGGGCTGAACCTCTGTGAGCATTTCCTTGTCCAAAGCCCGTCCTCTCCTGAAGAACTGCTAGACGCGCTTGTCCTCCATGCAAAGCATATTGTTTCCGTTGCAGGCATCGACACCATTGCCCTCGGAACCGACTTCGACGGGATTCCGACAAACGCTGCAATTCCGGATGTCACCCATCTTCCTAAGCTTGAAAGGGCACTGCGTGCCGCAGGCTTTTCCTCCGGTGAACTGGATAAATTGTTTTACCGGAATGCGCTGCGCGTATTGGAAGAATGCCTTTAGCGAAAGGCGCTTGCTCCCTGAAATCAAAAAATTCTTTGAACGTCTGAAAGGGCAGAATGAATTTGAAGCATGGAAAGCACAGAGGGCTAAAGAAACAAAGAAGAAAAGAAGCGTATAACAAAAAGGGCTGTATCACGCACGATACCGCCGCTTTGCTTTTCGCACTCAAGATATACGAAAAAATCCGAAGCTGTCTCCAATTGGAAACGGCTTCGGATTATCATTATCTACTGCGGAAAAAGGGACTTGAACCCTCACGGTCGGGGACCACATGATCCTTAGTCATGCCTGTCTGCCAATTCCAGCATTTCCGCATATATTGCGCACCTCCGGATACTTCCGGCGGTACGATGCAGTTGAGGGGACTTGAACCCCTACCCACGTAAGTGGACATGAACCTGAATCATGCGCGTATGCCAATTCCGCCACAACTGCGAACTGCCCTATTATATTACCACCCTTTTCTGAAATTGTCAACTATAAATTTTCCTGAATTTCTGTTTTTTGAAAAGGCTCCTGATATACGGTATATTGCTTCCCCTCACAATGCAGGATTCCTTCTTTTTGCATATGGGAAAGCTCCCGCATCAGTGCGCTCCGGTTGACACATAAAAACTCCGCAAACCCTGTCTTGTTAAACGGCAGCTCCACCGTATATGTCCTCTTATCGGGCAGGATACTTTCCTTCTGCTCTCCAAGGAGCCGCAGACAGGTCAGAATCCGTTTCCGTAAAAGCGGGGTGGAAAGAATTTCTACCTTGGCCAGCATCCGCCTGGTTTTTACTGCCAGAAGTCCCGTAAGGTTTTCGATAAACTTCAGATGGCAGTCGCAAATATGCCGGCCGATTTCCTGTGTCCCCTGCTCTCTTACATCTGAAAACAGACAGTCTGTCAGTTCCCGTCCTTCCCAAAGGGTGCGGTACTGAAACCAGACAACCTCGCATTCTGTGAGCGCCCGGTAATTCACTGTACTGTAATGAAGCTGTTGACCGATGAACATATCCCCGAACAGTTCCCCCGGCTGCAGCTTAATAAAAAAGCATCCCTCCCCGAACACGTCCTCCTTTTCCATCAGAATTTCCCCGCTTAAGATAATTCCAATCTGCCGTACTGCATCTCCCTCCATCAATATATATTCATTCCTGCGGTAACGGCGCGTAATGAAATGAAAGCACTTCCGGATACGCTCTGTCTCCTCACAGGTCAGCCCGGAAAACAGGGCATGCTCTTTCAACTTTTGTGCCATCTGCATCATGCCTCCTAATTTTGCACAAATCTACACTTTTTTTCCCTCTTATATTCTACACTTTTTTGTTGCTTTTGCAACACTTTTCCTCTTTCCAGGTGTTATAATCATTTTCAATATCACCGACAAAAAGAAACGAGGAACTAACCTATTATGACTTCTTATGAGATTTTTAAAGACCTTGCTATTATTATCGTATTTGCAAAAGCTTTCGGTATTCTTGCAAGAAAGCTGAAAGCGCCGCAGGTTGCCGGCGAAATTATCGCAGGTCTGATTATCGGACCCAGCGTTCTTGGGCTTGTAAACACCTCTGACTTTCTGGTACAGATGGCAGAAATCGGCGTAATTCTTCTGATGTTTTCCGCAGGTCTGGAAACAAACCTGCGTGACCTGATGAAAACCGGACTGACCGCCTTCCTGATTGCCTGTGCCGGCGTTCTGATTCCGTTAGCCGGCGGCACTGCCTTATATGCGCTCTATTATGGTACGGGCGGAATCGGAAGCGATTCTTTTTTCTGCGCTATTTTTACCGGCGTTATTATGACGGCTACCTCTGTCAGCATTACCGTGCAGACCCTGCGTGAGCTTGGCTACCTGAAAGGAAATGTCGGTACGGCAATCGTGAGCGCCGCTATTATCGATGATGTCATCGGAATTATTGTACTTACCTTTGTTATTGCTTTAAAAAATCCTGAAACCAAGCCGTTTGCCGTGCTGGGCAACACTGGCCTTTTCTTCCTGTGCAGCCTTGTCCTCGGCGTTATCATCCACAAGCTGTTCAAACGCTTTGATGCTGCCTTCCCGCACACCCGCCGTATTCCGATTATGGGACTGGCGCTGTGCCTTGCCATGGCATACTGCGCAGAGCATTTCTTCGGCATCGCGGATATCACCGGCGCCTATGTTGCGGGAATTATCCTCTGCAGTCTCCGGGATTCCGAATACATTGCCGAAAAAATGGACACCAACTCCTACATGCTGTTTGGTCCGGTCTTTTTTGCCAGCATCGGCTTAAAGACCTCCCTCAGCAATGTAAATGCTGATATCCTGATTTTCTCGGCTTTCTTTATCCTGATAGCGCTTCTTGCCAAAATCATCGGCTGCGGGCTTATGGCAAAGCTATGCCGCTTCTCGACAGCTGATTCCCTGAAAATCGGCATTGGCATGATGACACGCGGAGAAGTTGCGTTGATTATTTCCCAGAAGGGTCTTTCCCTCGGACTGTTGACCCCTGAGTTTTTCACCTGTGTTATCCTGCTGATTATTGTTTCCTCCGTTATTACCCCGATTCTTCTGAAGATACTCTATACCAAGTATCCGGGAGAACCGGCAGCCCCGTCCAGGGCAGAAAGCAGCCAGGCGTCCTGATTACTTCCTTCCGAAAAACTTTTTGCCTCCCTTTCTGACCTGCTTGTCGTTTTCCTCCTGTACATTTTTCCATTCAAAATATTCTTCATCCAGCTCTGCAGCACTTGGGGATTCCGGCGTAACCACGCCTTCTCCCTCTATCATGGTTTCCTCAAGTGCCTGGCTTGGTATGTATTTCTTCTTTTTTCCCTGCTTGCGGCCAAATCCTTCCGGAACCTTCGGCCGTTCATTTACCTGTACGACAATCGGTGCGGAAAGCTTCTGACCCAGTTCGGACGCGGCCTCTGCCGCCGCAATCTCCTCCAGCTCGGCATGCAGCTCCTCCTGCCTCTTTCTTTCTTCCGCTGTAAGATTCTTTTCCCGCTCTTTTTCCTTATTCTGCTGCTCAATAAGGCGCAGATATTTCTTCGATTCTGACATAAGATTCATCTGGGCAACGGTGCTTTCCTCGTTTTCCCGGAGAAACCGGAGCTTTTCCTCATAACTGCTTAAAACTCCGTCATATTCCTTGCGGATACTTTTGCAAAGCTGCTCGGTGATATGACGCATATCCGTAAACATTTCCCTTGCATACAAGAGCGACGCAGCATAGGTATCCTCTGCACGACCTTTTGCATCCTCTTTAATTTTTGCCATGTTCCGTTCATGCTCTGCAAGCGCCCGTTCCCTTGATGTAACCGTACCTTCGTATTGTTCCATCAAATCATACACCGCATAATTCAGCTCCTCCAACAGAGCAAAGATTCTCCGCTTCGGTACTACCAAATCCTCAGATGAATAGGCACTTTCCTCACAGTTAGACAGCATCAGATAAATCTGGCGCATGATTTGTTCTAACTTTTCCTGCATAACTCCTCCTTTGATACTATTTCTATGTAAGTACGGTTATCGAAGGTAAAATGCATATTCTTCCTGTCCACACAATTCGCTCTCTGACAGACAGATAAGCTCCATCTGCATCCGCCTCTGCTGCCCGTCCTGCGTACAGGAATAGATTCTGCCGTATACCTTCTTTCCCTCTGTGGTATATTCGTAGCAATAATCCTCTTCACCTTCCGGAACTATCCGGCAATCCGGATAACCGGCCAGGGTATCCAGAAACTGCTGTACCGTAACCCCTTCTTCCCCAATCATGGAAAAACAGGCCCCCTCCTGCGCCTCTGAGGTATACACATATTCATATCGTCCCGGAACGGCAGTCCCCTCTGCCTTATCAAACATTCCCGGAAAATATACTTCTCTCTTCCCAAAAAAATCCTCTGCCCTCTGCCAGCCGCTTTGTATCAGCGCAGTATAATCCGGTGCCTCGGTCAGAACCGGAGTCCCGGTCGGACTGAATGTCGGCGCCGGACTTACGGTAGCAGGACTTGTCGGCTTCGCGGTCGGTGTGGCACTTGGCTCCGGGGTTGGCACCGGAGTCGGCCGCTCCGGCACCGTCGGAACAGGCGTCGGTTCCTTGGTCGGGACTTCGGTCGGTTCCGTCCCCGGCGTTACCGTCGGCGTATTTGACGGAGACGGCGTATCCGTAGCGGACGGCTGGTTTGTTGCCGTCGGCTGTTCCGTCATTGTCGGATACTCTGTCATTGTCGGCTGGTCTGTTGCTGTCGGCTCCGGGCTCTCCGTCACCTTTCCGCTCACTTCCGTTGTCCTGCAGCCGGACATAAGGCATAGCGATCCAAGAAGCAACCCCATGTATGCCGCCTTTTTTCCATATGTTTTCTTTCTCTCCGGCATTCCGGGGCACCTCCTTACGTTTTCTCTTATTTTATCGCATCCCCTGCCACATTACAAGGGATAATTTTCCCTTATTTCCCAACGAGTTCCGAACGGTAGGAAATTCCCTCGATTCCGCCGAAAATTCCGAACCAGTCCAGCACCGTTGCGCCAGTATCTGCAAAACTGCTGCGCGTCCCGATATCCGCTCCCTTCCTTACCGAAGGTCCTGCCGCAACCAACGGCACATATTCCCTGGAATGGTCTGTCGATGGTGTAGACGGGTCGCAGCCGTGGTCCGCGGTAATCAAAAGCAAGTCGTTCTCACCAAGCTTTTCCAACATAGACGGAAGCTGCGCATCGAAGAAAGACAATGCCTCTGCATAACCGTCCACATCGTTACGATGTCCGTATTTTGAGTCAAAGTCTACCAGATTTACAAAGCAAAGTCCGTTGAAATCACGGTCCGCACAAGAAAGCATCTGCCGGATTCCGTCCTCATTACCAGAGGTCCGCACAAATTCCGTAATACCGCTGCCTGCAAAAATATCGTTTATCTTCCCGACACCGATGACGTCATATCCGCTTTCCGACAAAATATTCAACATTGTCCGCTGCGGCGGCTGCAGGGAATAGTCATGGCGGCGTGATGTTCTTTGAAATGGATACTCTCCCTCAAACGGGCGTGCGATAATGCGTCCCACGCCGTAAGCGTCCTGACAGAGCTCCCTTGCTATCTCACAATACCGGTACAGTTCCTCTACCGGCACAACCGACTCGTGCGCGGCAATCTGGAACACGCTGTCTGCAGAGGTATAGACAATCAGTGCTCCCGTTTCCATATGCTCTTTTCCGTAATCCCGGATTACCTCCGTACCGGAATACGGCTTATTACAAAGCACCTTCCGCCCGGTGCGCTCCGAAAACCTGAGAATCAGATCCTGCGGGAAACCGCACGGAAACGTCGGAAGCGGATGCTCGGATATAATCCCGGCAATTTCCCAGTGCCCGATGGTAGTGTCCTTGCCCTTGGAAGCCTCCCTGAGCCTTCCGAATGCGCCCTCCGGCGCCGCGTTTCCGCTCTTTAACTCTTTTACACCTTCAATATCAAACAGACCAAGCCGCTCCATGTTCGGCATGGAAAACTTCTTGCTCTTTGCTGCTGCCGCTAACGTATTGCTTCCCTCGTCGCCATAAAGGTCCGCATCCGGAAGCGCCCCGATTCCTACGCTGTCTAACACTACTAAAAATACTCTTCTTCCCATAACTACCTCCATCTAGTTTTCCTGTCCCATAGTTTCTATCAAAAGAACAATCTTTATACAAAACGTAAAAATATTTCCAACATCTTGTTTCAATAAAAAAAGTATGATACACTTAGTGAGACACATGACAATTCTGTATCATAAAAGGAGTTCTTATGAAGGATTTCATAAAAAAATACCGACATACATGGCTGATACTTACCTATCTTCCGATTTACATGCTTTGGTTCTTAACATTGGAAAAAGCTGTTACCAAAGATTACTATATTATCCGGTCACCGTTGGATTCCTACATTCCGTTTGTGGAATGGTTTATCATTCCCTACCTGCTCTGGTTCCCGTTTATTGCAGGCTTTGTCCTTTACTTTATCCTCAAGGACAAAACGGATTATTACCGCCTTTGCGGGCTTCTGATGTCCGGTATGACGGTTTTTCTTCTGGTCTGCACCTTTTTCCCGAACGGACTGGATTTGCGCCCGGACCTTTCGACACTCGGCCGCGATAATGTTTTTCTGGATATTATCCGTGTCCTGCATAAGGCTGATACTGCGACAAATGTCTGTCCGAGTATCCATGTATACAATTCCCTTGCAGTATGCGTTGCCGTATTTACCTCCGCGCACTTAAAAACACGGTATGTCGTCAAAGCGGGAACGCTGGTTCTGACAATATTTATCTGTATGTCCACCGTGTTTTTAAAGCAGCATTCCATTATTGATGTATTCTGCAGCTTTGTGCTTGCGGCAGTTCTTTCTCCGGTCTTTTACCTGCGCCGTTCCCCGAAGAGTGCAGGCGCTGCTTCCAAGGAAGATACCGAAAATGCCTTTAATTAAGTCCTAATTAAATTTGAAAACCTTCCGGGCAATTTTATAGCCTGCCTTAAAGATGCCCTGCCCTGCCTTGCTTTCTGCTTTTGAAGACGAACCGAGAATCGTCATGCTGATTTTGCGATAGAGCCTTTTATCGTATGCTTTCAGGTATTCCCACAGCTCCTGCTTCTTTTGAAGGTTTTCCTCTGTCCCGCTCTTCAAAAGATAAATGGAAGAAATCGTCATCATAATGCACAAATACTTGACCATATAGTTCCGGAGGCGCTTTTCCTTTATCTTCCAGAGATCATGCGCTTCTATCATCAGCTTTGTCACCCGTACCTGCTGGTCAATCCGCTTTATCATATTTTCTTCCGTTACTGACTGGTCGTCCCTGCCGATAAAATAACGGTACAGATTGATGTCCATGTAGTACATCGTCTTTACCGACGGAAGCGGCTGGTATACAAAAATATTATCCACATAAAACGTATGCTTCGGCAGGGAAAGCCCGCATTCCCTGAGCAGGCTGACCCGGTAAATAACCGAATGCATTAAAATGTACTGTCCTGAATGAAAATGTCCGGTATCCGCCCAGGTAAAAATCTGGTTCTGCGGCAGGGCGCTACGGTACTGGATTACCTTCTTTTTCTCCTCACCGACCTTCTCATAAACATAGTTTGCCACAAGCATGTCCGGCGCATTCCCCTGCTTTAAAAGCTCCCGCAGCTTCTTTAATACTTCTTCCAGAGCCCGTTCCTTTACCCAGTCATCACTGTCCACCACCTTAAGATACAGTCCCTCCGCACATGCCAGACCTGCCATAACGGCATCTCCGTGTCCGCCGTTTTCCTTATGGACTGCACGGACAATTCCCGGATACTCCGCTTCATAGCGCTTTGCAATCTCAAGCGTCCTGTCCGTCGAACCGTCATCCACTATGATGATTTCCATGTCCTCCCCTCCGGAAAGCAGCGTATTGATTGCCTTCTCCATATAAGCTTCCGAATTGTAGCACGGTATAACTGCTGAAATTACTTTCATATCTTCCCTCTTTCCGCACAGACCCCTGCGCTTTCTCTTTACTTTCTTTCCCTTTGCTTTTCATTTTGAGTTTCCATGGTATCTTAGTATAAGAAGCTGATAAAGATGCCTCCGCCCGCCTCAAACAATGCTTCCGCAGACTCCCTGTCCACAGTTACACTCCGTCCTCTGGCCGGGTCATAATAGACAACCTCTCTCGCATTATAAGCAGTAATTACAACCGCCCCGCCCGGTTCCTTCATGGCAAGCACCGGCTGCCCCTTCCATACAAAATAGAGAACCTCGTCCAAGGTTGCACCGGTCAGTACAATAACACGCGAATTGGTATATCTGGCCATAACCTGGTTTAACGGCTGCTCTGCCTCTTCCTTTGAAATATCCGCAGTTACTCCTTTCACCGAAAGCATCATTTTTACGGCCGCCTGTACCGCATTCCTGTCACTTCCCGCAGGCACTCCTGTAATCGACGGCACGGAAGCAAACACAGCCTTTACGCCTCTCTCCCAGACAATCTTGCCTTCTTCATTGATTACCGTTCCTACCTTTTCATCTGCCGCAAGAATTGCATCTGCCGCATTCTCATAGATGCCGTCAATCATTCCGTAATAATAGGTATAATACTCCTCATTGTCTGCTTCCATTTCGTTAATCCGGAGTGTCGTATCTTTTACCACCACCGTATATAGAACAGGAGGCTCCTCCGGCAGCTCTTCCATAACAAAATTCGACGGAAATGAAACGTAATATTCGGTCAAAAGCCGCTCCGTAACACGTTTTGATAAGGTAATCTTTCCTGCGGGCGTTTTGTCCATGTTCAAAATATAGTCGCTATCTGCCTGCTCATAGATTCCGTTGCCGTTCCGGGTCAGACGCTCCAGACGGATTACATTCCCGGAGGCCTCTGCCGCCTCTACATAATATCCGTCCTTCTGATAAACCTTCTTCAGACGTCCGAGAGCACTGCTAATCTGCACTTTATACATAGCGTAGGTAACGCTGCCATCCTCATTGACTACCAGCTCCTCCGTCTTTCCGTATCCGCAGACCAGATTCTCCTCCGACTGCGCAAGCAGCTTCACGTACTCCCCTGGTTGTGGTAGAATTTCTGCAATCTTGCCAGTTTCCGGATACAACACCTTGACACAGTCCGTCCTCCCTGCTTCCTGATAAGCGATGTAGCGTCCGGTCACAGAGTATACATAGCCCTCTTCCTTGATGCCGGAAGCAATTTCTTTTAACTCCTCTGTCACCAGGTCATAGGCATACAAGGTCCGGTTCACCATAAAATAGAATACATCGTACTCGTTCAGGTATGCAAAGTCCCCGAAATTTTCCTTCAAAATCTGGTAGGTAGTATTGACCGGAATATAAATCAATTCCTCCAAACGCTTCTGTGAATGAAAATACCGGTACACAAACAAACCAACACGGCCCTCGTACACGCCGCGGCTCATATAGCCGTCCACAAGAAACGTGATGTTCCCGCTGTCTTCTATTTTAAGAACATGAATATCATGCCCCTCCTGTTGTCCATACATACGCTCCTCTGCCGTGGAAGGCGGAGGAAATACTGTAGAAAGTGCATTATCTGCCAGACTGTAACAGTAGAGTGTGCCATTTCTTACAAAAGCAACAATGCTGTTGTCTGAATTAGGATACAGCTCCGGTCCTTCGCCTGCCGTAATGCCGATTTTTAAATCGCTCTGTGAGAGACTTGCATTTTCTACGTCAAAAAACGACTCCGCCCGCCGCTCATAATTCAGAAGATGAACCACATCTCCCAGATACCGGATTCTGTAATACTCTTTTACAGTGTAATATTCCTCCCCGTATCCGACATCAAGCCTGACCGAATAGCGCACCACTGCAGTCATAATCTCATCATAAAACTCTGTTACGGAAATCAGGGGCTCCGTCACCGTTTCCGGTGCCAGGCCGTTCCATGCCACAATCCGGTAATTGGAATGAATATCAACATAGCCGAACGTATCGGCAGGCGCATCTGCTTTCATTTCCAGATAAGGAATCAGCGCTTCAATATCAGCAGCATTGGCACTGCGGGTCTTTTGGCTGAAATCCCGGATAAATGCCAGCTTCTCGCTTAACAGCGGCTTCTCATACTGCTTGATTCTGAAATAATAATACACGCGCTTACCGACATTATTAATCAGAGTCACCTTTACGGCATATTCGGTTCCCTCTTTTAAATCTTCCTTTAATTTAATGCGGACCAGCTTATAATCTTCCTGCTTATCAAACGCGTTAATCGTACCGGAGCCAAGCTCCGCCTCGCTGGAAATATCCAGAATCTCATATTTCAGACGACGTATCGTCATATCACGCTCGTCGATTTTCAGTTCAAAAACCCCGTCCGCCCCGACCGGAATCACATTCTCCCGGTTCAGAATCGTATCCAGATTCGAACTGTAGCCATACAGACAGTTAATTTCTTCCCCACAGGTAAGTACAGTAATTGTCGGAAACTCCGTCTCGCCCATCGGGACTGTTTCCATTTTATCCGCAAATTTGGTCTCTCCGATACGGCCTGCAAAAAACAGCACCGCACAGAAAAAAACCACAATTAAATATACAATCCGACCAAGTCTTTTCATTCTATTCTTTCTCCGTTAAAAGCCGGTAAAGCGCCGGTTTTGTTCCACAATACTTAAGGATTCCTTCCGTCCCTTCTTTCACACGGGCAGGAAGCGCCGACTGCTCTATCGTCTCCTTTTTTACCGCGCGCAACAGAATGTTCTTCGGCGTATGTTCCATATCTACAAATTCTAACAGCTGCGTCTTATACCCGCAGGCTTCCATGACATTGGCGCGGAAGGCGTCTGTCATTAACGCCGACATCCGCTCCTTTATAATTCCATACTTTAGGAATGGCGCAAGCGCCTCACACTCCATCTGGCGGTTCCATTCATGCTGACAGCATGGCACAGAAAGCACCACCGAAGCCCCCCAGCAGAGCGCCTTATACAAAGCATAATCCGTCGCCGTATCACAGGCATGCAGCGTTACTACCATATCAACCGCCGTAGCCTTTGTATAGGCCGCAATATCCCCGCACAAAAACTCCAATTTATCATAGCCATAAGAAGCTGCCAGCCGACTGCAGTGCGCAATCACGTCCTTTTTCAAATCAAGCCCGACAATTCTTATGGAATAGTTCTTTATTGTATGAAGGTAATGGTAAAGCGCAAAGGTCAGATAAGACTTTCCGCAGCCGAAATCCAGAATCTGAAGCTCCCTTTCCCTTGGCAGCGCCGGAAGAATATCCTCAACAAACTCCAGAAAACGGTTAATCTGACGAAACTTATCATACTTTGCCTTCAGCACCATACCTTCTTTTGTCATAACGCCAAGGTCGACAAGGAATGGAACCGGTATCCCTTCCTCCAGAAGATACTTCTTTTTCCGGTTATGTTCTCTCGGTATCACAATCGACGGGGAGTCCTGCCTCCTGCGGCACCGGACCGTCGCATTTCCCTTTTTACCGAACAGTATTGTCCTCTGATGAAATACCGAGGTCAGCTCCGCCTGCTTAAAGCAGCCGTCCTCCAGCCATTCTATTACCTTTTGTTCTACCTCTTCTTCCCCGCAGTTCCTGTGAAACACCTGGGTTCCACGATATTCCTCTATCTGGTAACACTGTCGGCCGCCCGCCGTCACCGGATATATTTTTACTTTAGAAAGCTCTGACGCCTTCGGTGCGTTGCTCAGCACCAGACGCTGCAGCCCTTCTCCGACGGCATCCGCAACCGCCTCCCGTACTGTCTGTTCCATTCTTTTCCCTTTCCTGTCAGCCTATCCACTTTTCAGTATAGCATACTTTGACTGAAATTCAAGAGCCAGCTTGTGCCTCCGCGTTTTTTTAAGAAGTCTTTCAGAAAGTCTTAAGACCGTTTTTTCCTTATTTTTCATTTCTCTGGAAAAACACATTTCCAGAGAGTTACAGGCACCTTTTTCCCCTTCTCCCATATACTACAACAACACCAATTATAAGGCAGGTCTTTCTATGCCAGTTTTCTACTCTGCTCCCGGAAGGCACCAGGAACCGCAAAGCCGCTTTTATCCGCCCCAGGGTGCAAACAAACAAAATGAGCCGCCGATTCCGGGCGCACCTGCTCCGGGACAATCTTCCATGCAAAGACAGACAATCCCGCAAGCTCCGCTCCGGACTGCTCCAATGCCAAACCAAAATACCCAGACGCGGCAGGCTCCCGTCCAGATGCCAAGCCAACACGCACCGATGCAGCAGCCATCTTCCCGCAGACCGAACCAAACCATCCAGATGCAGCAGGCTCCGGCTCCAATGCCAAGCCAAAATATCCAGATACGGCAGGCTCCCGTTCAGATGCCAAGCCAAAACACACCAACGCAGCAGCCATCTTTCCGCAGACCGAACCAAACCATCCAGATGCAGCAGGCTCCGGCTTCGGTGCCGGACCAAAACGTCCCTATACAGCAAAACTGGACACAGGTTATGCCGCAGGTACAGGAACATAATACCATGCCGCACAGAAACTCGGGAAATGTAATGTACTTTGAACAGCGTCATCCGTTTATGCTGCAGCGTCTTTACGGCGCCGCCGATTCCTTTTTATCTTCCTATGGAAAAAAGGAATTTATTTATGACACCTATCCTGACTACTTATCGCTGCGGCTTATGAGAGACCGGCTGCTGCGGGAAAATCAGCCCCTGACCGAAGAATTTTTGCAGGCCGGCTGCCCGATTGAATGGCTGGAGCTTCTTACCGATGCCATTACCTCAGAATTACTCTGCAGACGCCGCCAGCACCGGTAACAGAACAAAGATGTCGCAAGTGCGCGTCCCGCGGAGCATTCCTTGTGTGACAGGAAGTTACGCAATTTCCTGTCACACAAGAAAGAACTACACCCGGAGCGTTACAACTCCGGGTGTGGCGGATTCTTAATTCTTATCGCAGCCCGATTGGCGATGCCAGCACTACTTCCGTACGGTTAGCGGCGCGGTCATAATAAATGGCTACCTGCACATTAATTTTTTTCTGTTCTACCACAATATAATCCTTTACCGCACCAGTATAAGCATATATGGTATAGTTCTTATTTTCCCGGTTTTCATAGACCGGCTGCGCATAAAGCTCTTCTAAGAGCCGGTTCGCCAGCTCGTCCTTCTGAGAAAGCGGAATTTCTCCGGTATAGCTTCCGCTCAGCTCCAACGCTGTTGTAATCTCATCCATTTCCATCTCTTTTGCCACCTGCTCCAGCATGTCGCGGAAATAAGATGCGGTTGCGGCATTTTTTTCATACAGGGTAATCTCGGCGCAAAGATAATACTGCTTTGCTTCAGTCAGATACACCAGCTTTACAATCGAAAGCGCCTCTGCCGCCTGCTTTTCATAAACAAATTCCAGACGCCCCTCATACGTCACTTCCCTGATTTCTCCCTCTATCGTAAGACCGATTTCCTTCGAAAAATACGAAAGCAGTTTTTCCTCCGAAAACCCGTATGGCGGCGGAAGATACCGCGCAGTTAAGGTCACCGTCCCTTTGCTCTGCTCCGGCGTCAATGTCAGAAATGCCCCCGCAATGCTTGCCTGTGCCAGAAATGCCCGCTCCGTCATAACGCGGAACGCCAGAGCCGTCAGAAGCACCGCCGCAAACACAATTGCCGCCTTTGTCCGTTTCCTGCTGTTTTTCCACAAAAGTCCCATAAAAAATACTCCTCTCCGCTTTGTACATAAAAGCTTCTTTGTGAGGAGTATTTCCACTTTTTTACGACTCATTCAGCCATTTCTTTATTTCAGAGAACCACGCATCTCTATGACCGGCCCGCCACAGCCCCTGACATAGTCCCCGGTAATGGTAACTCTTCCGATATTTTCGTCCTTTGGTATCTCATACATAATATCTAACATGATTTCCTCTAAAATCGCACGCAGGGCACGTGCTCCTGTATCTTTCTCCATAGCGCGCTCCGCGATTGCTTCCAGCGCATCATCGTCAAAAATAAGCTTCACCTCATCTAAGGCAAGCAGATGCTCATACTGCTTTAAAATGGCATTCTTTGGCTCCTGCAGTACCTGGATGAGCTGCTCCTTATCCAATCCCTGGAGGGCAAACACAACCGGAAGACGGCCAAGAAACTCGGGAATCATCCCGTATTCCCGCAAATCCTCCACCGTCACCTTTTCCAACAGCTTTTTATCCTCATCATATTTGTCCCGCAGCTCGGAACCAAAACCAATGGTGGCAGTCTTGTTTAAACGCTTTTTGATAATCTTATCCAAATCCGGAAACGCTCCGCCGCAGATAAACAAAATATCCTTTGTGTTAATGGCGGTCATCGGCACCATGGCATTTTTATTGGTCGCTCCTACCGGCACCTCTACCTCGCTGCCTTCTAAGAGCTTTAACAGCCCCTGCTGCACCGACTCACCGCTCACATCGCGGCTGTTTGTGTTCCGCTTCTTTGCAATCTTATCGATTTCATCAATAAAAATAATTCCGTGCTCCGCACGCTCCACATCATTGTCCGCCGCCGCAAGAAGCTTTGACAGTACGCTTTCCACATCATCGCCGATATAGCCTGCCTCTGTCAGGGACGTTGCATCCGTAATTGCAAGCGGCACATTTAAAAGCCTTGCCAGCGTTTTGACAAGATAGGTCTTTCCGCTGCCGGTAGGCCCGAGCATCAGCATATTGGACTTTTCAAGCTCTATCGTTGCATCCTTGTCAGCGACGCGCTTATAATGGTTATATACCGCGACAGAAACCACCTTTTTGGCATGCTCCTGCCCGATAACGTACTCGTCCAGCTCTGCCTTGATTTTATGCGGCGCCTTCAGATTCTTTAAATCCAAAGCAGGCTTCTCTTCCTTTTCCTGTGTTTTCTCCGCCTCCTTTGCCTTTTTCTTTACTTTCGGCATCTTGGGAAGCTCTCCGCCGAACCGGAGCATTGCCGGGTCCAGCGTAAACATTTCCATATAAGGCACATTGCCGCTGTTAATCGAATCAAATGTTTTTTGCAGGCAGTCGTTACAGATGCACAGGTTATTCGGCATATGCATCATTTTCCCTGCAATGCTTGCAGGTCTGCGGCACAGCTGACAATACTCCTCATAAGCGGAGTCTTTTTTTTCCTGCTTTTCCTCCGCTGTCTGTCCCGTTGTCTTCTCCGCCGTATTTTCTTCCGGCAGCTTCTTTTCCTCGTCCATCTTTTTCGCCTTTCTAATACGCATTTTTATTGATAAAGCCCTTAAATACCGTTAAAAATAATATTTTAATATCCAGACCAATGCTCCAGTTTTCAATATAATGTACGTCGTACTCAATCCTCTTACGGATGGAGGTGTCTCCGCGGTATCCGTTTACCTGTGCCCAGCCCGTGATTCCAGGCCGTACCTGATGCTTAATCATATAGCGCGGAATCTCCTCCTTAAACTTTTCCACAAACTTCGGGCGCTCCGGACGCGGCCCGACAAGGCTCATGTCTCCCCGCAGCACATTAAAGAGCTGCGGCAGCTCGTCGATACTTGTTTTCCGGATAATCCGCCCGATGCCGGTCACACGGGAATCATTCTTTGTTGTCCATTCCCCTGCCTCTTTTGCCGTTTCCTGCACTATCATCGAACGGAACTTATACATTTTGAACTCACGGTTATGAAGCCCTACCCGCACCTGGGAAAAAATCACCGGTCCCTTAGACGTCAGGCGGATGGCAAGCGCTACCAGCAGCATCGGTATGGAAAACAAAAGCAGGCATATGAGCGCCCCGACAAAATCGATGATACGCTTTATCACCCGGTTTACCATGTTACTTAGTGGAACCTTTCGTATATTAATGACCGGAAGCCCTTCCAGGTCCTCAATATACGGCACGGTCGGTATAATATGATTATAATCCGGAATAAACTTTGTGTGTACTCCCGAATACTCACATTTTTTCACAAGATCTTCCAGCTTCCCGTACTCGTGAATAGCAAGCGTGATAGCAATCTCATCATACTCATATTGCTTTAAATAATCGGAAAGCTCCTCCATCGTCCCAAGCACCATTATCTTCTTATAACGTGTTCCCACTGCCATTTTATCGTCGAGAATACCATGGATATAGTAACCCCACTGCGGATTGGCAAGAATACGGTCCACATATTCCTCTGCCGCCCGGCTATAACCGACAATTAAAACATGCTTTAAGTTCTTTCCCCTTTTACGGATCCGTGCCAAAATCCAGTGCATCAGAAAACGGAACGTACCCTCAAATGCGACGCTGCAACCAAAGAAAAATGCCAGAAAGCCACGTGAAATATCAAACTTAAGCAGGAACAACAGCGCCACAAATCCAACGCCGCTAATGATGTTTACCTTCAATAAAACCCAAAGCTCCCACTGCAGTTCCCTGCTGCGCTTTGACGCGTACAGACCGCCCAGCCAGTAAATCAGAAGACACATAGGCAGCAGAAAAGCAAGAAACTTCAAATACCGTTCAATCGTATAGTTTCCCGCCTTCTCAAGCCCGAGCCAGTGAAACCGCAGCACATATGCCAGCAGATACGCCAGAAGGATAAAAAAACCATCTGCCAGGATGTGCAATCTATTAAATGCTTTTTGATTATCTTTAATCATTTCTTTGCTCCTAATTCCTTGAGTTTCCACATTTTATATACAAGTTTATGTCCCAGCGGCTATGCAGCAGTTTCATTTTTCAAGCGCTTAGCTCCGCCGGACTTCCTCTAAAAGCTGGTAAGCCGCTCGGTGTCGTCCTCGCGCCTAACCAGCCCTAAGAGGCGATTCCGGCTGCGCTAAAAACGCGGAACCCCAAGTCTATTTCATCTTCCATATATGCTATCTTACATGATTCCCGGAAAAACCTCAACAAAAAAATTTATTAAGTCAACATTTCTTAACTGATTCGTCACAAAGCCTACACAAACCCGTGCTAAACTAAGGACAGTAAAACGAACAGAACAACACGCAAGGAGGTTTTTTTATGGAAGCAAATCAAAACGACAACAACCTGAATCCCATCACCCCTTCCTCCGCAGACCTGCCGGAAACTCCGGCTGAACATAATGCTTCTGAAACCGAAAATTATCATTTCTGGGCAGAAGAGCCTGTTTCGGAGCAACCGTCTGCGGACACAGTAACGCCGGTCACTTCCGATGTACAGATTGTAGACGCTGCGCCGGATAGTATAGTTTTGGAAGAAGTCCCGAAGAAACGAAAAAAGCGGGAGCATCGTTTCCTCAAAAGGTTTTTCAGCTGCGCAGCTGCCGCCGTGTGCTTCGGCGTTTTTGCAGGAGCCTCTTTTTTCGGCATCCGTCACGCCTATTCGCATTTCTTCCCACAGGAAGCAAATGCCTCCGGTGATGTACTGCCGGGAAATCCCTCCGGCTCCAGGAAGCCTGATATTACAATCGCGCCTGTCGTTCTCAGCCAGACCGGCGTCATGGATGCCTCTGAGACGGTTTCTGCCGTAGTGAAACAAACCATGCCTGCCATGGTTTCTATCCGTTCCCATTATGCACTTACCTCCTATTTCTTCGGACGACCTTATGTTGAAGAAAAAGAGGGCGGCGGCTCCGGCATCATTATAGGCTCCAATGAAAATGACCTGCTGATTGCCACAAACTACCATGTAATTGAAGACACCTCATCCCTTGAGGTCATTCTTGCAGACAACACCTCCCATACCGTCACCGTAAAGGGAAGCGACCCTGCAGCTGACCTCGCTATTTTAGCCCTGCCGCTTTCCGGCCTGTCGGCGGATACCTTATCCAAAATCGACATTGCCGTTCTGGGCGACTCTGACAGCGCTAAAATCGGCCAGATGGTTATTGCCATCGGAAACGCGCTCGGTTACGGACCTACCGTGACGGTCGGCTATCTGGGCGCAAAGGACCGCGAGGTCACGGTAGAAGGAAATGATATGGTGCTTTTACAGACCAATGCTGCCATCAACTCCGGCAACAGCGGCGGTGCCCTCTTAAATACCAAGGGCGAGGTCATCGGAATTAATAACGCCAAGCTTTCCAGTACGGACATCGAGGGCATCTGCTTCGCCATCCCGATTTCCATGGCAACGCCGATTCTGGACGACCTGATGACACGTGAAATCCTCTCCGATGAGGAAAAAGGATATCTCGGCGTTTCCGTCAAGGAACTGGATCCCTCCATTTTCGAGCTGTATAACTGGCCGGAGGGCGTTTATGTCCACTCGGTTGTCAAAAACGGCGCTGCTGAAAAGGCAGGCATTTACCAGGGAGATATTATCACCCATGTAAACAACACTAAGGTAACCACGCCAAACCAGCTGATTAACGCCGTTACCTCCCACCGCTATGGCAGCGTAGTCGAAATCACGCTCCAGAGAATCAGCGAAGGGCAGTTTGTAGAGCATACCATCTCCGTCACCCTGCAGCAGAACCCGGAGCTAACATCCCAATCCCAATAGCTTTTACCGCCTGAGAAAGGGGGCTGTGCTTTCTATCTGCAACAGCCCCCTTTTCTATTGATTCTTTTCAAAATGCTCTGTTACCTCATCAACCGGACCGTCCTCTGTCAGATGCCCGTTTTCCAGCCAAATTGCCCGCGTGCACAGGGAACGCACCTGCGCCAGATTATGCGACACAAACAGGACGGTTGTTCCTTTATCAAACATCTGCTTAATGCGGTTCTCGCTCTTCTTGCGGAACTTGACGTCCCCGACCGAAAGCACCTCATCCAGAATCAGAATGTCCGGCTCTACTAACGTCGCAATAGAAAACCCAAGCCTTGCCCGCATCCCAGAGGAATAGTTTTTCAACGGAACATGGATAAAATCCCCCAACTCCGAAAAGCGGACAATTTCCTCGTATCTTTCCTTCAAAAACGACTTCTGATAGCCGAGCATCGCCCCGTACAGATAAATATTTTCGGCGCCCGTATACTGCGGGTCAAACCCTGCGCCAAGCTCCAACAGCGGCACCAGCACACCCGAACGCTCTACCTTCCCTTCGGTTGCCTTCAGAACGCCTGCAATCACCTTTAACAGCGTACTCTTTCCGGCGCCGTTCAGACCGAGGATTGCCACACGCTCTCCCCGTTTCACTTCAAAGGAAACCTCCTTTAGCGCCCAGAACTCCTTATAGCGCATCTGGCGCTTCAGGATACGTATCATGTATTCTTTCAGATTATCGACCTTCTGCTCACTTAAATGGAACTTCACGCCCAGATTCTGTACCGAAACTGCTTTTCTTTCTTCCATGCCTTATCACTCCGAACTTACAGATACAGGATAAACTTATCCTGCTTTTTATAAAACACTACGATACCGGCTAATAATGACACGATACCGAATGCCGTTGCATACCACATTGCCTGGAAATCCATTGCCTGTCCGAATACGGCATTCCGGAAATTCACAATTACCGCATAAAGAGGATTCAGTTTAAAAATCCATGCATTCTTTGCATTGATTACCGTTTCCGCCTGATAGAAAATAGCACAGGTGTACATAATCAGCATCAGGGCGACACTCCAAAGATACTCCACATCCCGGAAAAACACTGCCATTGTCGCAAGAATCAGACCGACTCCCGTTGTGAGTAAAAGAATCTGCAGCAACGGGACAAACATCAAAACAAGCCGCACGGTCGGATAAACGCCGCGGGACACTGCCACTACCGCAAGTACAATCAGAGAAATCAGGAAAATCACATACCCTGAAAGCACTGACGCAAACGGATACATATATTTCGGCACATATACCTTCTTAATCATGCCCGCATTAGCGCGCACAGACTTTAACGCCGCTTTCGTGCCGTTGGCAAAGAAAGAGTACAACAGCCGTCCGGTCAGAATGTATACCGGAAAGTCTCTTGTCCCTTTCCCTAACAGCCCCGAAAACACTAACGTCAGCACAATCATCGTCAGCAGCGGCTCTAACATCGTCCATACCACACCAAGGTAGGAATTACGGTATTTGAGCTTAATATCTTTTTTTACAAGCTCGCCAAGTAAATTGCGGTACTTGCTAAAGGTTTTAAAAACCGACATTTCTGTCTTATCTCCTATCTTTTCATTGCAATCAGGCGGTTCATTGCACTGAATGCCGCACGGATGGAGGCACGGGTAATATTAGAGCTTACACCGACGCCAAACGTCGTCCTTCCTGTTTCCGCATCCAGCATGTGAATATACGCAGCCGCCTGCGCATTGGAACCAAGGCTCAATGCATGCTCGGTATAGTCAAGCACTCTTACCTCAAGACCGGTCTCCCTGCGAATACCGGTCAGCACTGCATCAATCGGACCGTTACCGGACGCGGTGATGCTTCTCGGTATCCCGTTGTATTCGTACTCTACCGTAACATTGGCTACTGTCGTATTCTTATCCGTATGCTTTTCCTCGACGGAAAGCCTGCGGAAATAATACGGCTCTCTCTGATTCAGATACTCCTTGCGGAACTCCTCCATAATCTGGTCCGGAGCAACCTCTCCCTGTCGTTCAGAAATCTTCTGGATAGCCTCTGCAAACTCCTTATGCATCGCCTTCGGCAACTTAAAGCCAAAGTAGGTATCCATAACAAATGCCACGCCGCCCTTACCGGACTGGCTGTTGATGCGCACAAGCGGCTCATACTGCCTTCCCACGTCCGCCGGGTCAATCGGAAGGTACGGAACCTCCCAGTAGCCGTCATTCCTCTCATTCATCGCCTGGATTCCCTTATTAATTGCATCCTGATGAGAGCCGGAGAATGCAGTAAACACAAGCTTTCCGGCATACGGATGACGCTCATGTACCTGTAACTTGCACAGTCTTTCATAAACCTCTATCAGCTCATTGATATTCTCGATATTCAACTCCGGATTGATTCCGTGCGAAAACATATTATAAGCGATATTCAGGATATCTACATTACCGGTACGCTCGCCGTTTCCGAACAACGTCCCCTCAACACGGTCCGCACCTGCCAGCAGGGCAAGCTCTGCGGATGCTACGCCCGTACCGCGGTCATTATGCGGGTGGACGCTTAAAATAATGCTGTCCCGGTTCTTAAAATGCGTATGCATCCACTCAATCTGGTCCGCATATACATTCGGCGTATTCATCTCCACTGTAGACGGAAGATTGAAAATAAGAGGGTTCTCCGGCGTCGGTTCCCAGACCTCCTGTACTGCCGTACAGACCTCCAGCGCATAATCTAACTCCGTACCGGTAAAGCTTTCCGGCGAATACTCTAAAATGATTTTGCCCGGAAAATCCTTCGCATATTCCTTGACCAGCTTCGTTCCGTCCACGGCAATCTGCTTAATCTGTTCTTTGTTCATATGAAAGACTGCTTCCCGCTGCAGGGTAGACGTGGAATTGTAGATATGTACAATTGCACGCGGAATCCCCTCTAACGCTTCAAAGGTACGCTTTAAAAGATGCTCCCTGCACTGTACCAACACCTGTACAGTCACATCCTCCGGAATCAGGCCGCGGTCAACCAAAGAACGCAGAAAATCATACTCTAACTGGGATGCGGACGGAAACCCTACCTCAATCTCCTTGAAGCCGAGCTTGACAAGCAGATTAAAAAACTCAATCTTTTCTTCTACTACCATCGGCTCAATCAGCGCCTGATTTCCATCACGCAAATCAACGCTGCACCATACCGGCGCCTTCTGAATTTCCTTTCCCGGCCATGTACGCTCCGGAAAATTTACAACGGGAACTCTTTTGTATCTCTTATAGTTTAACATCCTCTTTACCTCTTTTCCTTCTTATTCGAGTCCTGCCACAGAATGCGGCGGAGACACTTCATTCTTTGATATCACTACATCCACAAAGGTTCTGCTTTCCCATAGGACATGGGACGGCAAATCGATTTCCAGTTCCAGACGATATGTACCCTCTGTGTATCCCGTAAGATCCACATAAGGTTTCAGCTGATCCACCGTCAGCAGAGGCGCCCTTGCCGCCTTGCATTTCAATTTTACCGGAACTGTCAGTCTCTGTATCAGCTTTGCACTACAGCCCTCCGGCAGATTCCTTAACTCAATCTTTGCCGTCGGCATCTCAAGGCTTTTGTCCAGGTACGGCGTTATCGTCACTGTAACAGCAACCATTTGCGTCCCTACGACACGCAGGCTGGTAAGCGCATCATCAAACTCTGAAATAACATGAATGTTTTTTTCAATTGTACCAGTCTGTCCGGTAACATCAACCTTCAATACCAGATAGCTGCTCAGCTTCTCCAGGTCCTCTTTCGTCCCGGCAACCAGAATGGTCTCCGGCTGGAACGCGATATTCTCCGCCAGAAGCTCATAGCCCTCCGGTACCTCACCCACCGTGTCCACACGGACCCTGATCTGCTTTGTCTGCAAAATCGGGACATTGACCGTGACGCTCTCCAGATTCATACTTAACTTGGAGGAGGCAATCACATCTCCGTTCATATCATATACGACCGGCACTGCCGTTGTCGTAAAATCAACGCTTCTTCCGTTGGCATCGACTTCCAGTACTACTTCTTTAATCTTATCAAGCACCGTCTTTGCTCCGGAAATCTGGATAATGTTCGGGCTTGCAAGCGCATCCCCCACATAATAGCCCTCCATTGCCTCTCCGGTGGTATTTACCTTAAAGCTGAACCGCCTTGTGACGTAATCGTCAAAAATCAGCTTCATCACATTCTCACCGTTATTTAAGACCTTCACATCCGGATGCTCCGGAACCGACACCCGGATTAGCACCGTATCCATAAAGGAAATTTCTTCCAGGTCTGCAGTAGCGCAAATGTCCTTCTCTGTCAGACGATCCAGTTCAAGACGCCTTCCCTCTACCACGACATCAATTTTATCTCCGTCAATGACTTCAAGAATCTTTTCCCGTTCCATAACCTGTTCCTGATTCAGGATTGTCACCGGAATGTCCTTGAATGTCCTGCTATCCATAGGATCATCCATATTTACCACAACAATCCAGAACACGATTGCAAGACCCAGGGAAAGAAGCTTCATACCGAAATTATTGGTCAGTTTCTTCTTCATTTCCGGCGTCCTCCTCTCTTCCACAGCGGCCGCTTCTTTTCCTCAGAGGACTTCATCTTATCTTTCTGGATTTCCTGTAGCTTCATACGCAGATAATCCCCGTCGATATTACTAATCAGCGTGCCGTTTCTTGCAATCGAAACCTTTCCGGTCTGTTCAGAAACAATAATTGTAAAGCTGTCTGTTACCTCACTGATACCGACACCCGCACGATGTCTTGTACCAAGCTCCTTGCTGAGCCGCATATTCTTCGACACCGGCAGATAACAGGTGGCCGCAACAATACGGTTGCCGCGGACAATCACTGCACCGTCATGCAGCGGCGTATTATGTTCAAAAATATTCATCAATAGCTGGTTACTGATTACCGCGTCAATAGCAATTCCGGTTTCCTCGTACTCACTTAAGGACACCTCCTGCTCAATGACAATCAGCGCACCAATTTTATGTCTGGCTAGCAGAAACGTTCCCTTCACCAGCTCTTCGATGGTCGTCTCAGAAAAACGCTCTTCCTTTTCCCTTCCCTCCGAAAAAATACGGAGCGAGGGCGCAAAGCTCTGCTGTCCGAGCTGCTCCAGCGCCCGCCGGATTTCCGGCTGGAACACAATAATAATTGCCGTAATACCGACGCCGATGGTATTGTAAAAAATCCACAGGATTACATCCATCTCGAGAATGGACGCAAACAGCCAGAATGCAAGCAAAAGCATAAGACCCTTGACCGGCATCCACGCTCTTGTTGTTCTGACCCATTTGATGACATTGTAGATAATGAATGCAATAATGATAATCTCCAGTACATCGGTCAGATGCATCTTAGGAATCTTCATCCACACTACAAACTTTGAGAATAGCTCTTTTAGGTTTTCCATAACCTATCCGCCCCTTGTATCTTATTTTCATCGTCTTCGGGTTTCCCATTTGTAACTGTTACTAATTTTCGTTTTCTTCCCCCAGCTCTTCCCCCATCGCGTACCGTTCTTCCTTCGTAATGGCTCTTACCTCTTCCTTTTCCCGCAGCCTGGAAGGGAAAACAGGCTCCGCCTTTGTGCTGATTTTCTTTACGCTGCGCTTCGGAACCGTAAGATTGATTTTCGGAACCGCTTTTACATAATAGTAATAGTCATCATCCTCAAACTGCACACGTTCTACAGCTGTGTAATCAAGTGCCATACGGAAAAACTGGAATACCAGCGCAACCAGCATGGAACCTATGGTTCCGAATACCACCGACGTGATATCAAGGTCCGTATCAAGCAGAATGCCTGCAAACAGGAAGCCGAGGATGCAAAAAATCGCACCGACTGCAACGGAAATCGCAAATACATAATCTATGCTGAGTCTCCGCATCAGATACATTACGATAATAATTACCGAAAATACTGCAATCGTAATAATCATCTGCTTATCTGCGACCAGACGGTCAATGACATCGATGTAAAGCGTCAGGATATCATCAATCATACTGGTCGTTCCTGCTTCTGCCGCCGCATTCGCCGCGTTCCCCTGCCCCCAGACAAGCGCCGCCTCCAACTCTACCGCCGTACTGATTACGGTAAACATCCGGTATACAATAATCCCGCACGCCATCGGAATAATCGTCATCGGTGTTGCAACCAGACCCAGAATCAAAGGAACCACATATGGAATCTTTAGCAAAAACAGCACCGGAACCGCAAGCACCACATAACCGTACTTTCCTGAGAACCGCGCAATAAAGCAATATAGGACTACCATCAGCACGGCAACCAGAATCGCAAGCAACGGCGAGGCTACATACACATGTACAAGCGCTACCACTGCCCCCAGAAGCACCAGAATCACCGGAGGAACAAACGTCCCCAGAAAGGCAAGCAAAAGCTCCACCGGCAGGCTCATCAGGTGTGTCTCGTGTCCGATTGCATTATTGATGCTGCGGAACACCACAAATGCCACAATAAACTTTACAACCGGCTCGACTACAATCTGAAACTTTTGCAGAAAACGCATCAGCCGTGCACGAAGCTCAAGTATTGTCACTATCATAATCTATGTTCTCCTCCTCTCCGTCCGCTTCTTTCCCACCTTCTTCTCTATACATGCTGCGCAGCCGGCGCAACATACGGAAATACTTCGCTAACTTCTTTCTGGACGCACGGTACTGTATCATATAGCCCACCATTGCCATAGAACAGTATACGGCAACCAGCACCACATAAATACCTGCATACCGCACAATCATTGCACGGTAGTCCAGAATCAGCGCATCACGGATCAGGTATTCGGAATGATACAACGCCAGAATCAGAAGCACCAGCAGATACCCTGCCGTCAATGCAACAATAGTTTTCAGCACCTGCAGCCTGACATAATCCGTTCTGAAATATTTGCTGAGCCGGATATCTTCCTTACCCTCGTTCTGCTCATACATGGCAAGGCGCGTCATCAGCCGTACCTTTCGATTGTTTAACATGACAACCTCCCTTTGTCCTTCCAAAGGACCAAGTGATACCTCCCCATATTACCTATCATATAATTATAACACATCTTTTCCGCTTTTTCGAGAACTATTTTGTATTTTTGCCACATTCTTATAAAGTATTCCGTTTCGCTTCCATTTTCTCCCTCCCGCCATACTGTAATCTTTTCAAAATATAAATTTTATTGACATTAAGTAAAATATACTTTACATTTTTTCCATTGACGGTATATACTCTAACCAGAACAACGCAACACACATTTTAGAAAGGCGGAACACAATATGAAAAAGAAAACAGGGATTATCTTTCTCCTCGCGCTTCTGTTCTTCTGGATTCTCGGGCTGGGCGTATCCCTCCTCTTTTCCGGAAAAGGGAAGGTCATACTGGACGAAACCGTTTCCCATCAGGTCGTCGCAAGCGGCGGTACGACTGATTCGGAGGCTGCCGTACTCTGCTTTGATGTGGCGCATGCCGGGAGCTATTCCTTCTACACACAATGGCATCATGAGCCGGGCGGAATGTTTACCGGTCTGACCATCACAGACCCGGAAGGCAATATTGTCCATAGCTGCTCTGCAGAGTGGATTACGGCAGGCTTTAATCCCATCTGGCTGAAAAAGGAAGCTACATTGCCTCCTTCTGTCCGATTGTAAACGACAGGGCATTTCTGCAGTATCTGCAGAAATCCGGGTCAGTTCTGGGCAAAGGGGACGATGAGGACGCAAACTGGGACTACCAGTACGCCAAAGACGGAACCTGGAATATGGAGTACCGGCTGCAGCTGCGGAAAAGACCATTTTTCTCTGCCAATGCAGGGCTTCTTTTCGGCATTTCGGGCGGGATTCTTTTTGCGCTCCTTTTTCTTCTCATCAGCGTAACGGATACCTCCATCCGGAGGAAGTACGATGAACGCCAAATGCTCAAGCAGAGGAATGCCTATAAATATGCGGGCTTCGCAATGCTGGGCGTTGCCGGTTTCCTGCTGTGCTGGAGTCTGGGCGGGTTTCCTTCCTTTGCAAAGCCCGAGGTACTGCTCTTTCTTATCATCTTCTTCTGGGTACTCGTCTATGCTGTCTGCGCTATCTGGAACGACGCCTACTTTGCCCTGAATGAAAGCAGGAGCAGGTTGATTGGAATCTTTGTAACTCTCACACTGCTCAATCTCCTTCTTACAGGAATTACCATCTGCAACGGCAAGCTCCTCACAGACGGTGAACTGAATTTCCACAGCCTGAGTCTTTTCTGCGGGATTCTCAGCGCCACGATAATTACTGTCATTCTGCTTAAAATGCAAAAAGAAAAGAGAGAACAGGAAGAATGAAAAATCTGAAATTGAAGGCGGCGCGCGCCGCCCTTGACCTCTCCCAGCAGGAGCTTGCAGACAGGACCGGCGTCTCCAGACAAACCATCAGCGCCATCGAAAAGGGCGACTATAACCCGACCATCAACCTCTGCCGCGCCATCTGCAAGGTACTGGGAAAAACGTTAGATGAACTATTCTGGGAAGAGTAAACCTCTTCCCCGCGCCTAAACAGCGCTAAGAGGGGATTCCGGTTCCGCTAAAAGCCGCGCTCCTCCGGACAGATGCAAAATAAAACTACCATACAGCAAACGGGACTTACAAGGCTACTAAAAATTGCGGAACCCCAAGGAAAAACAGGGTAGATTGTCGGGCGGGGATGTGATATACTTAATATTCGCTGGTGAATTAAAGGTTATATCGGAGGGACAATTCTTGAAACAGTTTGACAGAATCTTAAGCAATCCCCAAAATATCAACAGGGATTTTGTAGTGCATATCAAAAGCCAGGAGGAATTAAATGATTTCATATGCATTTTGGAAAAGTACAAGTTCACGATTGAACTCAACCTGTTTTCAGAGAGTTTAGATGAGTGGATGAGACGGGCAGGGGAGTCCGATAACTATGACACCTGCTTTAGAATAAAAAATCGTAAAAATGATAAATGTGTGGCTTGGAACCCTTCCATCGAACATTGGCGCTTATATTGCAAGGATATCATTGAACTGGAAAATGGAAAACTTATTTTCCATGAAGGAAACTATACCCAAAGCACTGCAGAAATTGAAGCGGATAAAATAATGGAAGAAATTGCAGAGGGCGGATACTTGAAAAACATATACGGCGGTATGACCAAAGAACAGATTATTCACTCCTTGGTCCATCCTGCATAACTACCCGGTTCGGGAAACACAAAAACACTTCAGAAACCTATCGGACAATTTTATCGGGGCTGTCACGCAAAACGCGATGACAGCCCCGGAGTAGCCTTGCAATATCACTATTTATTTGGAATATTCTTCGTCTTAACAACCACCCCATCGACTACGGTTTCCTGTCTGCCATCCCCATATAAAATAAGTACTACAGAACCAGTATAAGCGTCTTCTACATCATATAAACGCTTTGCTTCTTCAATTTTTTCTTCCATGCTCTTCTCCCTTTGAACTGCAGACGCTTCTTTTCTGCACAAGAAAAAAACGCCTGTAAGAAGAAATAAAGCCCCGCCTGCACATACAATATAAAATTTTATCTTTTTTTTCATAATTTTATCTCCCTTCTATAAATGAATCATCTCAATCTTCTACAAGTCCGGAATAAAGCAAAACCGAACCATGTTGAAAACGAACATACGCTCTATAGGAGCCCTGCGGATACTTGGTTGATGTTGTATAAAAATATGTATTCCCAACCGATATCATTCCATCCGTATTAATGATATCATTGTCTAAAATAGTAACAGAACACTTCCGTGCAGTTTCTGTAACCTGTGAACTTAACGAAAGCAGGTGAACCTTACCGTCTTCATAAAGATATACCGTTCCTGAAAGCTTTATCCTGAATAATACTATCGGTTCATCATCTTCTGTTTCCTTATACATACAGGTAAATTCTTTTTCATATTGGTAAGGTGTATACTTAGAGCTTTCCGTGGCAAGGGCACTAACTGCCTCCAGCCCCGCTTCATCCAGCCTTTCTAAAACAGACTTTCCTTCCTCTATCCAGACACTAGCCGTCTGTCCTGAAAAGGAATCTGCCTCAGCATACGCCATACCAGGTCTGATAAACAGAAACGTCGCCAATATGGCTGCCTGAAATAATAAAAATCTTTTCATTAAATTTTCCTCCCCCTTTCTATTTAATAAATTATTATATTCCCATCTTATACTACTATGTCCCATTTGTCAATATTTTCCTTGTAAATATTTTCCTTTTAGTGCCCTTCACTTTAAACAACCTGAAAAATTCCCGGAGCCTGAACCACCGGGATAAGTCCTGTGCCCTTCACCCCCGCACATTATTTGCACAAATTACAGGGCAGCACAAATCCTGATAAAGAAAAAACATGGAAAAGTAAAAGAATTTCTTCTCAAAAATGGAATAGTCTCCCTCTCTCCTGCGCATTCTATCTTTGAAAGGAGGGTATCACATCCCATGACCGATAAAAAACAAAAAAATGCCTACGATGACGGAGACATTCCAGAAATAGACCTGCCAAGGGATAGTGTCAAAGATTCCCACAAGACGGACTATGACAATATAGAGCCATTACCTGAGTCATTCCGTCCCAGAAAAGACGGTCCGGGAGGGGAATAACCCCCTCCCCCTTTTTATCAGGGAAACGCTGATGAAAGCGTTTCCCGCGCCGGATTTGCGTTGCGAAGCAACATTCACCCCTGCAAATCCGTGCGCATCCGCCGGAGGCTCTAAGGAAGCGATGATTTCATCAGCGCTTCCTTAGAACCGGATCGTCCTTGGCTCTTCCGTAAAGGAACAGATTTGCGCAACGGCATTTTTCAGATAAAATACCTCCGTGTTCCCGTCGCCCGGCCGGTACATCGCCTGAAGCGACGGATACGCGGCAAGCATATGCTCCTGCGCCGCAAGCGCATCGTCCAGCACCGCCTCCGCTGCAATGCGGATCCATTTACCGTCTGCCATCGCGGAAATCTCCACCTTCGGATTCTGCTTCATCTGCTCCGATACCTTCTTCACCTTCCCGGTCTGAATGTAAAGCTTCCCCTCATACAAATCCACCGTCCCGAACGGACGCACCCTCGGCTGATTCCCATCCATTGTCGCAAGGTAATACACCTCGCTTTTCTTCAAAAACTCATATACCTCTTCCATACCAAACCTCCTGAAACTTTATTTCTGCCCACATTTCCCGGACAGATTATCACTATATATAAGCCATTATGAAGATTCCGGTATGACTTGTCAAGTCATGGTACCCCCTATTCCGCGTAATACTGCGCCTGTGCGTTCCAAAGCTTGGCATAGACGCCGTTCTCCTCCTGCAGCAAACCGTCGTGCGCTCCCTGCTGTACTATCCTGCCCTCCGAAAACACAAGAATCTTATCGCAAAATCGGCAGGACGACAGACGGTGGCTGATGTAAACTGCAGTGCGTCCGCCGACAATACTGTGAAAGCGGGCGTATACCTCTGCCTCCGCGAGCGGGTCAAGCGCGGCGGTCGGCTCATCTAAAAGGACAAACGGCGCATCCTTATACAACGCACGCGCAATTGCAATCTTCTGCGCCTCTCCGCCGGAAATATCGACGCCGTTATCATTTCTCTGTCTGGTAAGATACGTGTCGGCTCCTTCCTTCATTTCCGCCAGACGCTCCCCGAAGCCTGCCTTTTGGAGACAGTCCTTTACCCTTTCTATATCATACTGCCCGGCTGCCGCCACATTCTGGGCAATCGTATACGGAAACAGCTTAAAGTCCTGAAATACCACGGAAAAAATAGCCATATACTGCTGGTAATCGTACTTGCGGATATCGATGCCGTTAAGCAGAATCTCCCCCTCCGTCGGGTCATACAGCCGGCAGAGCAGCTTGATAAAGGTCGTTTTTCCCGAGCCGTTGCACCCTACTACGGCAAGATGCTCCCCTACACGGAATTTCAACGATATGTTCCGCAGGGCATAGGCATCTGCCCCCGGATACCGGAAGGAAACATTACGGAATTCCACCTCATAATCGCCGTCAGTACGCTTTTCGGTCGTAAGGGAGCCCTGGTACATATCATTTGGCAGGTCAAGATACTCAAACATCTGCTTCAGGAACGGAGCATTGTTCCGGATATCCCCCCATATTCTTAAGAAATTCCCCATGCTGCTTGTAATATTGGACAAGGCCCCGATATACTGCGTGATTTCCCCGACCCCGAACGCCCCGGTCCATGCCTTCAGGCAGACATAAAGATAAACAAGCATCATAAACATACGTATGACTACATTTGACATTATGTTCAAAAGCCCGACCTTCCCCCGTGCCAGCTTTGCAAAATAGCCCTGGGAGTCAAACAGACCCGTTTTGTCCGTCGAATACTTCATACAAAGCTTATCGATCCGATACATCCGCATATCCCCCGCCGCCGTCCTGTCATGTCCCTTAAAAGAAAACCAGCTGAACAGATTATTTGACAGTCTGTGATTTGCAGCACTGCTTGCATAATATTTCCCGACCTTATTCCCAAGTGCAGAAGAGAGACACGGGATTCCTATCATAGCCGCAACTAACAGCACCAGAAACACAGGATTGTCAAGAACCCTCCAGCTTCCTGCGCGCTCCGGAACACGGCTTGTAAAAAAGGATATCACAAGAGCAACGCCTCCTAAAGTAGAAAAGACGGATGAAACCAGGTTGTCCAGGCTCCACATAAGCCTCTGGATTCCCCAGCCCCCGCTATTCCGGTTTGCCTGAATGACAGAAAGCAGGTTTTGTGTCTCCGGATTATCAAGCTGTACAAAGTCCATCCGCAGATTTTTGTCTACAAATAAATAATTATCGGCGAACCATGTCCTGCTGTTCTCTGCATCGGACCACCGCCCGAGGAGCCCGCCAATCAGGGAGATAACGGCTGCGGAAAACAGCGCCAGCAGCACAAGATTTCGAAGCTCCGCGGGATTACGCTCTCCTGCCAGTTCACTGATAATCCGTGCGGAAAACCAGATACCGACATAGGGTGTCAGCGCGTTCCATATAATCTGTGCAATCCTCGAGATAATAGCACCGGGATAGATGTGGCAGAGCAGCCGTAATGTCCTCATTGTAACAGCAACGCTCTCCTTCGCTGACATCTGCCCGTTTTTTTGTCCTTTCATCTGTCATTCCTCCTCTCCGGCATGGTAGTCCTTCTGGTAATACTGGCTCTGCACGCCGTACAGATACGCGTACCTGCCTCCCCGTAAAAGAAGCTCCGCATGGGTTCCCTCCTCTGCGACCGCAGCATTTTCAATCAGGATAATACGGTCACAGAAGCGTGTAGAGGCAAGACGATGGGAAATATAAACCGCACTTCTTCCCATCGCCATCTTGTCATACTGCTGGTACATTTCGGACTCTGCCACCGGATCCATCGCCGAGGTAGGCTCATCCAAAAGCAGAACCGAAGCGTCCCTATATAGTGCCCGTGCCAGGGTCAGACGCTGGTATTCCCCACCTGAAAGCTCTACTGCATCATCATACACTCTCCGGTTCAACAGCGTATCGATTCCTTTGGGCAGCGCGGCAGCCTTTTCAGAAAGACCGGCGCGTTCCAGACAGTCGGATACCTTTTGTACATCGATATCCTCCTCCGATGTCGCCACATTGACAGCCAGACTTCCGGGAAGCAAAAGCGACTCCTGGAACACGGCGGCAAATCGTGTATAGTAATCGCGCCGGTTCAGGGTACGGATATCCACACCGTTCCATGTCACACGGCCCTCTGTCGGGTCCAACAGACCGCAAATCAGCTTCACAAGCGTCGTTTTCCCCGCCCCGTTCAGGCCTACCACGGCAAGACGTTCCCCCGGGCGCAGCGTCAGGCTGATATGCTTTAACGTATCAGCCTCCGCTCCCGGATAACAAAACGATACATCCTCCAGCCTGATTTCACCCGGAGTGTCCTTCTCTCCTGGAACAGGGGCGCCATCCCCAAACCGGTAAGGTTCCGGATATTTGATACACTCCAGGACATAAGAAAGACTGAAGCACTGTATATGAAGATTCACGAAATCAGAAAGGATTCCCCACACCCAGCCGGCAAAACCGCCTACGGTAGAAAAATACAAAAGGAACTCTGATGCCGTCAGACCACCGTTTAGCACCATACGGATAAGATAAAGATATGCAATGCCATTGCGCAAAAAAGTCAGCACAAGGTCAGCAATATTGCCCCACAGATACGCTCCCGCCTCCCTGCGGCGGAATGCCCGCATCAGGCGCATGCCGCTCTGGTACATATCATGGAACCAGGCACGCATGCCAAAAATCCGGATATCCTTCGCCGCCTCAAGCTTTCCCACTTCATTCACAACGCAGCCGATTCCCCGCTCGATTTCCCTCTCCTCGTCACGGTGCCGGTGTCCCCAGCCGCTGATATACCGGTTAATATAATACCCCGGTATCGTCGTTGCCAGCAGCACCACCAGCAGAACCGGCTCCACATTCGTCAGCAAAAGAAGATAGATGATAAAGCCTGCACAATTGCGAAGAAGTCCGAATATCGTATTCCAGACAGCCTCCGCGGCAGCAGAATTGTTGTTGACGCAGAGATTCGCCTTATCCTCTGCAAAACAGAATTTCTTATCGTTCAGATTACAATAAGAAGTTGTTGCCGCTTTATCATTCAGCAGCGCCGCTATAACACCGCGCAGGGTAATGCGGCGGTAGTTGTCTACCCCGCTGATATAGCCGCTGATGCTGCTGCTCACGGTAAGTACGGCGATAAAAATCCCAATCGTGGCAACCAGTCTGCCTGCCGATACATTCTGTTCCACTGCACGCAAAACCATCGGGGATAAAAACAGGTTTGCAAGGTTCTGTACTATGGCAAGTGCGGTAACCATCAGACCGCTAAAAAGAATCAACGGCTCATACTGCGCCGCAAGCTTTATCATAAAGCTGACGCAGGAACACATACCGTATGCCGGCTTTGTTTCTTTTTGCTTTGTTTTTGACATTTTATGGTCCCCTTTCTTAATTTCTGACCGTATTGTAACACAAAATCCCTCCTGTGATACGATTCGGGGGACGAATCGTATCACAGGAGGGACGAATTGCAGGTTTAACTTCATTCATCCAGCGGCAGAAGTATTTCTGTCGTAAACGCGCCGTCCTCGCTGTTCCGGGAAAGATACCCGCCGTGGCGCTCTACAATCGTATCGATGCGGACAAGACCAAAGCCATGGCCCGCGCCCTTTCCGGTAGCAAAACGCCCGCCGGTCTTTAAAAGCTTTTTCCCTGCGCACAGGTTCGTAACCGACAGATACAGCCTGGTTTCCTTAATATCCATATACACCCGTATCATCCGTTCCTTTTCGGGCAGGGACAGGCTCGCTTCAATCGCATTATCCAGTAGATTTCCGAGAATCACGCACAAGTCCAGTGCAGGAAAGCTGAACTTCACCGGAATCTGTACGGTTGTTTTTACAGGAATATGCTTTTCCGCTGCCAGTGCCAGCTTACTTCCTAATATCGCATCCGCCATCGGGTTCCCGGTCTTTACCGGCATGTCCACGGTATTCAGGTCCGACTCGAGCATATCCAGATACCGCAAAAGCTCCTCTATACTGCCGGACTGCGCCAGCGCTTTCATAGTACCGATATGGTTCCGGTAGTCATGCCGCCACCCGCGCATCTTCCGGTACATCGTATCCACCTCTTTATAATGGGTATCTACCAGCTCCCGCTGGTAATCTGACAACCGTTTGTCTATATAGCGCGATAAAAAAGCCATAACAGCCTCCTTTACAATCTCTCAATAATGGCGCGGTTCAGCATATCGTAAGCCCCGCGCGGCAACGGAAGAACCGCCCCGCCGGGAAACAAAAGCTCACTCTTTGTAATACGGTAAAGCCGTGTCAGATTTACGATATAGGAGCGCCCAACCCGTAAGAAGCGTTCATCCAGCTCACTTTCAAAATCCCCCAGCTTGTGACGGACGACAAAATCTCCCCTGTCCTCGGTATGAATCGTCACGTAATTCCGTGCCGCCTCCAGAAACAGAACCTTCCCCATAGGAATACGGACAATCTCCTCTGCCGTTTTCACCGTTAACAGCTTTTCCGCCCGGCAGAGCTGCTCCACGGCGCGGTCCAACACCTGCATGAATCTTCCGGGTTCCACAGGCTTCATCAGGTAATGCAGCGCCGCGACCTCATACCCCTCCGCAATATAGTCGGAATAACCTGTAATAAATACGATAACCGCCGTACTGTTTTTCTCCCGGAGCTTCTTCGCCATAGTCACCCCGTCCATGCCGGGCATTTCAATATCAAGAAGAATCATATCGCAGGCAGGGTTCTCCTCATACTGGAACAGAAACGCCTCCGCAGACGGGTACGACTCAATATGCACGGAGAACCCCCTTGCATCCGCCCACTGTTTTAAAATAGAACTTATATACATGATATCAGCAGGATTGTCGTCGGTAATGGCAATTCGGTATGACATGGTCGTTCTCCTTCCGGTAAATTCCAGTTTCCTCTTACTCGTTTTGCTTCACGGATATTATACCGCATTCATTGGATACTGTCAGGTATTTTTCTGTTATTTTTTCCTACGGCACATCCCTTGTTTCCGCATGACAGACAGACAAGCCTGCAAACAGAAACGAAACCGCCGTTAAAACCATGGGTACCACTGCATTCCCCTTCGGAAAACTTCCCGCACGCACTTTCCCCGTCATAGGCAGCCACAACCTCAAAGCCTTCGGCTGTCAGGAAGTTCTTTAACATATCGCTGATTTCTACATCATCCTCCACTAAGAGAACCTTCATTTCCTGCGGACCTCCTCCTATTCTTTGAAACAACACTGATAAATTTCAGCGTCCTATCCTGTTATGAACTTTATGCCTAAAAGTATAGCATACTCCTATATAAAGTACAATGAATTATCTGCCTTAAGGTTCCGCGGTACGGTCAAATAGCAACCGGGGCTGCGCTTCGTGCGACAGCCCCGGTTGCTGAAAAATCCGTTCCTACGCCGAGATTACGTCATACCGCCCGGAATTTATCATCTCCATCATCACGTCATATGGGGACGTGGCTCCGCCTGCAATCATGGAAAACAGTCTCGGTGTGCAGCCGGACACGAGCGCGACACCCTGCTCATTTTTTGTTACCGGCTGCTGCTTGTTCCGGCTTGCCACGTTCCAGAAAATAACCTCCGGCAGCTGGTAGCCGCTATTCTCAAATATCCGGCGTGCATATGCAAAATTCGTAACGTCCGCGTTCATTATGCAACAATCAAACTCCATATCAGAGACAATATAAAGCCTTTTCGGCATATCCTCCTGCGGCACGCGATGCTTTACCGCTGTTTTTAATAGCAGTTCAAACACGCCGCGGAGGTTCGTATTGGCAATCTCGTTAAATCCGGCACAGTATCTGACCTTTTCGGCAATATCGCGCCCTTTGATTTCAACCAGTTTTGGATTTGCAGAAAACGTGATAAAGTGATTGTGGAAAGCGCCCTTATTCCGCTCGGCAAAGTAAATGCCAAGAGACAGTGCCACCGCCTCCGGCACAGGGTCTCTGTAGCTATACATAGAGCCGGAACCATCGACCACCACAATTGCATTTTCGTCCGTACCGAAATCCTCCAAGGCATTCCAGGTCACATCCATCGCCCTGCGCTCGGACTCAGACAGCCCGTTGTTATCAGACCACCTGGCGAAGCACGGCATGATAACCTCATATGGCAGCAGCGTTCCGGTATGCATTGTAGCAGTACCGCTTTTCACCTGCTCCAGAAACTGCCGATATCGTTCGCCATCATTTCGCAAAAATGCCTTCCGGTATTGAAACATCGCTTTGGACGGCTGCTTCGCGTAGTCAAACGAATAGTCCCTTTCTCGCAGCTTGTTCTCAAGAATCTGAATCTTCTCACGCAGTCCCGTCAGGGTCTTGCGGTACTGCTTCTCCGTCATGCCGAGAAACTCCGCGATATGCTTTCCCTGCCGCACAGTCTCCCTGTTGGATGCGTTGACAGAAGGCAGCCACTTTGCAAGCAGGGATACCTCCGCATCTGCCGCCATATCCTTTCTTAGTTGCTCTCTGATAAGCTCCAGCGCTTTCTTTTCACAGGACGTCCCAAGCAGCGCAATAAGGTCGTCATAGCGTCCATACTCCGGAATCAGGGCAATATTTTTCCGCACTGCCTCCGGCTCATGATCTGCCAGCCAGTTGACAATCACACGGAATACCCGGCGCTCCCCCAGGCCGCCGCGCACATCGCGCCCGAAAAACAGGATTTTCATTGCAATATCGGCGTTCTCGGCAAACGCTCTGGCAAAACGGTCGATGATTTCCTGCTCAGACTCTCTCCGGATTGCGCCAATCGTCGCAAACAAATCCAGACAGTCCGACCTTGTGCTTTTATAGGTTACTGCGCCGTTTTCTGTAAAGGTTCTATTCACCTCATTTTTTAAATACTGTAACATCGCTTTTCCTCCATTCTTACACGGCGCAGCTCCTGCTTCTAGTCTGACGCCTTGAAATTATAAACCGGCTTTAAAATATCAATTACCTCTACCGACTCCCTGATTACATCAATAATATCCTCCAGGGACTTATACGCCATAGGCGCCTCGTCGATAGTAGCCTCGTTGACGGAAGTTGTATAAATCCCTTCCATTGTTTTCTTATAAGCTTCCAAGTCTAGCGTTTCTCTTGCCTTTGCCCTTGACATGATTCTCCCGGCGCCGTGGGGAGCAGAATAATTCCACTCCGGGTTCCCCTTACCCCTCGCTAAAACACTGCCGTCCCTCATATTAATCGGAATCAGAACCAGCTCCTCCTCATGTGCGGCAATCGCGCCTTTGCGGAGAATCATTTCCCTGGTGTTGATATAGTTATGAATCGTGTGGAATGCCGACAGCGCCGTTATTCCTGTGCGCTCCAGAATAATCTCTGCCATTCTCTCACGGCTGCGCCTTGCAAAATGCTGACAGATTTCTACATCATACAAATAGTCCTCCATATAATTTCCATAAAGATAACAAAGGTCCGCCGGAAGCGTGGGCTCTTTCGCCATCCACTCCTTTTCCATCGCCTTCAATGCCTTCTGGATTTCACTACGGCGCCCCTGCTCCTTATAGGTACGAATCAGCGCCTCTCTTTTCATGAAATAATCTTCCTTTCCGACATTCAAATCAATGGCAAGGCTTTGATAATACTCTGCCACCTGCTTGCCAAGATTACGGCTTCCGGAGTGGATGACCAGATACTTCGTCCCATCAGAAGCAACATCAATTTCAATGAAATGATTGCCTCCGCCCAAAGTTCCCAGGCTCCTTTCCAGACGCCTGGTCTGCTTTAAGTTCCGGTAGCAGCGGAGCTCCGTAAGGTCAAACCGCTCCATGCGCCCTTCCCAGACTTCTCTTCCGCTCGGAATAAAGTGGGCAGCTTCGTCCACCCTTTTAAAGTCGATATCAATCCTACCTAATTCAACCGTGTACATGCCGCAGCCAATATCCACACCCACAATATTCGGAACCACCTTGTCATGAATGGTCATTGTCGTGCCGATAGTGCAGCCCTTCCCGGCATGGACATCCGGCATAATCCGTATTTTCGCATGTTCCGTAAACTCATAGTCACACATCCGCCGGATTTGCTCAATCGCTTCTTCCTCAACCACAGTTGCATAACAAATTGCGGTATTTACCTTCCCTTTAATCTCAAACATTATATCCCCTCCTAATTTTTTCAGCAAACGCCGGTATCCGGCAGAATCCATATGTAGTATCGTTGCTCGGAAGCCCAAGGCACCGTTGGAAGCGGGATTCGGACCCGCGTACGCGGATGATACATCCGCTGCTATACCACTTAGCTATTCACAATTGCTGTTGGTGCCTTTCAAGATGCAGCCTTTCGGCATTCTAACGTGCGAAATACTTCTGCCACGTTCCCAAAGATTTTGCTGTATGCATCTTATGGCTCTATTATAGGAGGTATCTTTTTCCTTTTCACGGAAAAAAAGCTGCGAACTCATCGGAGTCCACAGCTTTTTTGTAAAATTAGCCGTTCCTTTATTAATGTCACGAAGCTTTCTGGTTCTAAAACCTTCACATATGGCCCGAAGGAAAGAATCCGGATGACAAGCTCCGTCTCGTCGCTTTCGTAATACTTCAGCCGGAGAATATACTTCTCTGCGTCTGTACGCTCCGCCTGTTTTTCAAAGTGGGCAAAGTGGAGCATCGCCCGTTCCAGTGCGCCGCGTTCATCTGTAATCAGCAGCGTCAGCTCCCTGTACTGTTCCTCCTGCGGCTTTTCTGTCCAGGGACCGTCGCCGTCATAGTATTCACAGCTTAAGATGCGCCCCAGATTAAACTGCCTGAACTTACATCCGTCTGCCAGCACCCGGATTTTATCATCCTTTATCGAATACTCAAAGCCCTTGGGATAAAACCGGACCTTCCTTTCCGTTCCATGCCTGTTTCTCATGGTAATCCTGACCGGACGCTCCGTTTTCATTGCAGACAGAAGCAGCCTGAAATGCCGGATATATGCCTCATCCTCAAACGGGTCCCCGTCTGCATACTGGTCGTATATTCTGTAATCATCCCGCGTAAAAAGCGGCTCCACCTCGCCCAACTCCGGCATTTCAATCTCAAACAGCTTAAGCCGCGGCTCTTCCATGATTGCCTTGAGCCATCTCTTTTCCAACATTGTCAGCGGCATTGTCGGCACATGTTGCAGTACCGGTGACAGATTCTTTTGCAGCAATGGCCATTTTCCTGCCTTTAGCGCCGGTAAAATCGTCAATACGCTCTCTGAAAATGCATGCTCTACAACACACTGCTGAAGCTCCTTTTCGGCAACGCCGGGCTGAAACGCCATCTCAATGATTCTGGCAACCGTATTGTAGTAGACCGAATACAATTCACTAAATATCATCCCCGTCGCCTCCGTCTCCGTCGATGCCATACATCCGGTACATTTCCCGGACATCGTCTTTAAACCTGTTTTCCAATGTACGGTTAGAAAAGTCCATTTTTGTGATGCGGGATAAAAAGGTCCTGATCCACGGAAGCATCTCGGTCGTATCAAACACATCCGCACGATACCGGTAATGGTGCTCGTCTATTTTTTCCACCTGCCCGCACCTTTTCTCACGCTCCAGCCTGCGCACAATGTGCTGTTCCTCATCCCCGACCTGCACTTCAAATTCGACGTGCTCCAGATGCTTCATGCTCCACCGGCAATTTACGCCCCACATATGAGTCTCTACCTTATGAAACGACTCCCGCAAGGCATCAAAGTTCTCACAACGCTCCTCTATCCTGACATTGGACATATAATCCAGACGATACGAATTGAGGCGGTTCGCCTTTTCGTGATAAGCAATCAGGTTCTGGCGCCCGTTCTGTGCGCTTATGTAGATTTTAAGAGGCACCAGCCGGACGGTCTGCACCACAGTGGAATGCTTCCCCAGATTATCTGCCGTAATATACCTGCCCTGGCGGATGGCATCAAAAAGAACTGCCAGGACATCGCTGTCTATCGCCTGCGTTATGTAATGGTGCTTAAAAGAAAAAAGGTTCTGGTGCGGCTTCTGCTTCTCTTGCAGGAAAGAGCCGACTACCCCGCAGGGCGCCGCCTCGCTGAAAAAATCAATCACGTCCGTCAAAGCAGAAAGCGGCACCTCCGGCATTCTGCTGTAGAGCACCCGGCGTCCCTCCTTTTCCATCCGGACAATCCCTTCCTCCGTATATTCCTTCAGCTTCTTCCTCACCGTAGACTCATCAAACGTCATCGGACTTTCAGAACAGCCCAGATACCGGTCAATCTCCTCTACCAGCTCAGAAAGCGTTTTCCTGACTTCCGGAGCGTAGAGAATATCAAAAAGAATAAAATGAAGCGTAATGTCCCCGTCGGTAAAGCTCTTCGCCTTCCACGCCTTATACAAAGGATTCTGACAGGTTACACGGCTGTCCACGGAAAGAAAAACATTCTTCCCCTCCGGGGTCTGGGCAAAGCGCATATAATCCCCCAGCCAGCTCTCAATCCTCCGGCGCACATCGTCATAGGAGCGTGCACTTTTGGCATCGTACTCACTTCTGCTTTTGAAACCGTAAACATAAAACTCACGCATATATGCCCTTACTTTTTCAAAATTCTTAATCAGTTCGTTGTATGGCATCGGGGGGACTCCTTTCATCAATCTTCGGGGGACGATAAGGCTTTAGGTAAATCCGTGTGCATCTACTGGAGGCTCTGTGGAAACGGTGATTTCATCATCTGTTACAATACTATAATTTTGCACCATGTATAAAACTAAAATAATACTGATAGCAGCATAA
Organism: uncultured Lachnospiraceae bacterium; assembly: GCA_910577175.1. Classification (GTDB taxonomy): domain Bacteria; phylum Bacillota; class Clostridia; order Lachnospirales; family Lachnospiraceae; genus SIG307. The sequence goes on from CAJTLU010000005.1 coordinate 204,662, forward strand.
TTGACAATAAGAATCAAAAAAACTGCCTGACTGTCAAACCCATTCTTCTGACTGACAAAACATGCGGGATACCCAAGAACAAATACGAATATCGGTCATAAAGCAATGCTATATTTTCCTTTAAATTTCAGGATGCCTCCCAGGCAGCTTCTTCTGTTCATGGAGTTTTTAGCCTTATAAATTATATAAACTTAAAATACAAATTTCTTTCTAAACCTCATGTTTTTTCAGTATATCTCCTACGATAATACTCCATAGTACGATATTCCAAAATATCCTTCATATGTCTCTTAAATGCCTCTTTAGGTATTACTTCTTCCAAATCATCCCTAATTGCAAGTGCATAATCTTCTTTCTCTATAAAAAATCCCTTTCCAGAAGCCTTCAAGAACTTAATAGGCATACTTTTTATCTTACTTAAATGTTGTTTATTTGTCATAGCTTTATAATCGGCATAAGTTATATCTGTTGAAAAGTCTTTCCAGTTCGTTCCATTATCAAAGAACTTTTTCCATTCCACCAACACATCTTCATCTTTAACTGCCTGTCTTACATCCCCGTCATTATAGAAACTATATAAAACTGGCATCTTATAAACCTTTTGCATATCAGTAGTTTCAAGCAATAACAAAAACTCTCTTCCGATTCCAGAATACACCTCTTCTTCGTCCACAGACAATTCCTGCATTTCATTTAAAAATTCCATGTACCTTCTGAATGGGTTTTCTTTAGAATGTTTTATACAATACTGGTAAATGTCATCATCCATATATGTAAACATTTCCATACGAGTCGGCACTTTGTTATCCAATAATTCTTTCACTTTATAAAATTCCTGCTTAATCCGCTCTTTCACAGATAATGATTTCTTATCTAGTTCTTTGAATAAATCAATCAGCCACATGTCAAAATCCACAATACAATCATCAGGATATTCAATATTGCTGTAATCATGGGCAGCCTTTTCTCCAAAGTTCTTCTCACCACTTAAAAACAGCGGGGCCCGGCCTGCTTTTTCATAGTTACCAAGAAAGTCTAAAACATTCAGATATTCCTTGCCTTTACTGGTACGTAGTCCACGCCCCAATTGCTGTAAAAATACAATTGGTGACTCAGTTGGTCTTAAAAACATGACCATATCAAGAGCTGCAATATCTATACCTTCATTAAACATATCGACCGAAAAAATCACTCTTATTTCTTGATTCTTCAGTTTTTCAATTGCTGTATCTCTGTCTTCCGAAAACTTACTATCTGCGTTGCTATATACTGCAACTGACTCTATCCCTCTTTTACAAAATTCCTTCGCCATTTCTTCCGCATGCTGTCTGGAACAACAAAAGCCCAAAGCCCTTTTAGAACGATATTTCGTATAATACTTATAAATCAAATCGTAACGTTTCACATTGCCGATATAGGTTTCGTTCAATTCCTTTTCATCATAACGACCTTTTATAAGATGTAATGATGAATAGTCTGTCTCATCATAAATACCATAATAATGAAACGGAACAAGCACACCTTTGTTTATTGCTTCTTTTAATGAAATTTCATATGGCACATTATAATCGCAGATTTCATAAATGTTTTTACCATCCATTCTTTCAGGTGTAGCAGTAAGTCCCAGTAAAAACTGTGGTTTAAAATAATTTACAATCCTTTGGTATTGGTCATTTACTGCATGATGAAATTCATCAATGACCAGATAATCGAAATAGTCCGATGCAAAGAAATCTTCTGTCAAATATTCATTTTTGCCAAGTGTTGCAACAGATGCAAAAATCACAGATTTACCTGTATCCTTTTGTTTTCCATGAAAGAAGCCATAATCATCGGAATGTCTTACATTTTTAAAGGATACCGCTGCCTGTTTTAATATTTCTTCTCTATGAGCCACAAATAATACACGCTTATACTTAGCAGAATCAAATGCAGCAAGATATGTCTTTCCCACACCAGTAGCCGCCTGCACCAGCCCCTTCGTTGCACCTTCCGACCTACTATCCTCCAATGCATACAAAGCTTCTATCTGTACTCCTCTTGGCTGAAACAACACTTCAACCTTAGTATCTATATCTTCTTCCAAATTATCATATTTTGCTAAGTCTTTTGAAATAGCCGGCTTATGCCAGTTTTTAGAATATCTTTTGAGTTCTTCATCATCAATCACAATAGAGTGATTTTCAAATAAATCTACAAAAGTATCGTAAAACAAACCAAAATTCTTTTTGTCATCAAAACTATTAAAACGATAATTCCACTCTATGCCGGAAGTCAATGCACTTCTGGAGATATTTGAAGAACCGATATATATTTCTCCCACATTTTCATAATGAAAGATGTAGGACTTTGGATGAAATGAGCGTTCTTTATCATTATAAAATCTTAAATCTACCCGATTACCCAATTCTTTTTTTATTAGACATAAAGCAGATGGTTGAGTAATTCCAAGATAATTTCCAGTAAGAATTCTCACTTGTACACCACGATTCAATGCTGCCTTCAAATCCTTTAGAATCATTCTGACTCCAGATTCCATAAGGAAAGAAACAATAATGTCAATTTTACTTGCTTTTAGCATACTCATTTTTAATTGGTAATATAAAAAGCGGTTTCTATTTTTATCACCAGTCATGACGTCTGTATGTTCTATTTGCAGTCCATCAATTTCTATTTTTTCCGCAAAATCAGATTGAGCCATTTCTCTTCACCTCTTCCCGGTCGTACATCCGCAGTTATCCACTGCTCTTCCATCTCTAAACTATCTATTCTGTTCAAAAGCTTTGCAAATGTTTCTTCTGTCATATCTGTGAAAAATCTTCCGTTTCTTACACCTGCAAATGTTCCGTATTTGAAAGATGTATAGATAATTCCATTTACCTTTAATGCAAATACCATTTTTCTCATTACATCCGCCAATTCATCAATTGGTAAATGTAATATAGAGGAACATGCCCAAATGCCATCATACTTGTCCTCTTCTGACAGTTCCTGAAAAAACATATTTTTCACTTCAATTCCTGTGTACTCACCAGCTAACTTACACAACGCTTTAGAACCATCAACCGCCTCTACATTATAACCCTGTTCCAAGAAATATTTTGTATCACGCCCCGAACCACAACCAAAGTCAAGTATATCTGCATGTATTGGCAATTTGCTCAAAAAAATTTTCTGCATATTTTCAAATTCCACGCCGATAGTGGTGCTCACAAAATCCTTCGCATTTGCATTATAATAATCTATTGTATTTTTATATTTGTCCACAAAGTATCTCCCCTTTTGACCTTTTTATAAACACACCTTTTTATTACTTCATACACCTCTCACTTGGCTTCTACGGTCCCTGCAATAATTTTTTCTTTTTGTTTTCGGGCAATCTATTCTTTAGACTGCAAATAGTATTATTATCAATCCGTTCTATACCCAATGCCTTTACTGCTTCAACCATTAAATTTGATGTTTCTGACATCAATGATATCTCATGGTTTGCTTGATGTTCTAATGCAGTCATTATATTGTCCCACGAGTATTTTCTAATAGGCCCTTGTTCTGCTACCCCATTTTCTTTATCTTTCCATAAATACTATCGCCCATGAATTGCACTCCTTACCTTGTCATAGTTATTGTATAGTTTTCGTTACAAGTTTGCAAGCGTTTTCGTCACGTTTGTGAATAAATAACAAATCAATCAGCCACTCGCTATCCAATCTTCTAATCGCTACATATGAAAAAGGATATCTCCTAAATCTTTTTAGAAAATATCCTCTATACATAAATTCCAAATTATTTTGTACATTCATTCATATTTGTGCATCTGACCAATTAAAAAACTGGTCGTCCTGGGAGCAAGCAACTACCACCCCCTTTAAACCCACATAAACACCAAGTTTACTTATCTAATGACTTCATCGTCGGGA
>CAJTLU010000006.1:0-101534 GCA_910577175.1 uncultured Lachnospiraceae bacterium
CGGCGGTTTATCTGAAAAGTGTGGCAGACTATAAAAAGGCAGTAAAAGAAACAACATTTACCAATTTAAATATTTCCAATGTTACGGATGGAGTTTATGTCGGAGAATATGATGTGGATTTTGTTTATGCCAAAGTGGAAGTGACAGTTCAGAACGGAGTAATCACAAACGCGGAAGCAAAGAGTTGATTGCATATTGAAAAAATAATCAACCCTTTGCTTTTATTTGAACCCTGTTTGTCAGCGTTAATGATAAGTTATTGTGATATCAAAAGCACTACTCCTGCACGCTTCTTGCAGAAAGTCCGTCCGCACCTTTTTCAATCAGAATCGTGGTGCCCGGTGCTGCCTCGTCTGCAAGAATCAGCCTTGCACTTAACGTCTCCACATGCTTTTGCAGATATCGCTTTAGTGGACGCGCACCGTATACCGGGTCATATGCCTCTGCAATAATATACTCCTTTGCCTCCGGGGTCAGCCGGATAAACAGCTCCTTATCCGCAAGACGTCCGTTCAGGTCCGCAAGCAGAAGCTCCACAATGCCTCCGATATTGTCTCTGGTCAGCGGCTTAAAGAAAATCGTTTCGTCCAGACGGTTTAAAAACTCCGGCCGGAAGTGTGCGCGGAGCTCGGTATTTACTAACTCCCTTGCCTGTGCGCTGATTTCACCGTCCGTCCCGATTCCTTCCAGCAGATACTGGGAACCGATATTGGAGGTCATAATCAGAATCGTATTCTTAAAGTCTACCGTTCTTCCTTGGGAATCCGTAATCCGCCCGTCATCTAACACCTGCAGCAGTACGTTAAAAACATCCGGATGCGCCTTTTCAATCTCATCAAACAACACAACGGAATACGGCTTTCTGCGCACTGCCTCCGTCAGCTGTCCGCCCTCCTCGTAACCCACATAGCCCGGAGGCGCTCCAATCAGACGCGATACGGAATATTTCTCCATATATTCGCTCATATCGATACGGACCATATTTGCCTCGTTATCAAACAGCGCCGCTGCCAGTGCCTTGGCAAGCTCAGTCTTACCAACGCCGGTTGGTCCTAAGAACAGGAAAGAACCAATTGGCTTAGTCGGGTCCTTAATTCCCGCCTTGGCACGCAGAATCGCATCTGCTACCTTCTGCACGCCCTCGTCCTGTCCGATTACCCTGCGGTGCAGCTCCTCATCCAGATGAAGGGTCTTGTTGCGCTCGCTCTCTGTCAGCTTTGCCACCGGAATCCCGGTCCAGCGTGAAATAATCTTTGCAATCTCTTCCTCGCTGACATTTTCATGCACAAGGGTATGTCCTTCCCTTACAACCGCTTCTTCCTCTTCCCGCAGCTTTTTCTGCAGCTCCGGAAGCCTTCCGTACTTTAATTCGGCGGCTTTGTTCAAATCGTACTCCCGTTCCGCCTTCTGCACCTCGCCATTCAGTGCTTCTAACTGCTCCCGGAGCTTCTGCACACGCTCCACAGACGCTTTTTCATTGTCCCACCTTGCCTTAGCCTCTGCAAATGAAGAGCGCTCCTCCGCAAGCTCCTTCTGGAGCGCCTCCAGACGCTCCTTGCTGATACGGTCGTCCTCTTTCTTTAACGCCGCCTCCTCGATTTCCAGCTGCATGATATGGCGCTGTACATCGTCTAACTCCGTCGGCAGGGAATTTAGCTCTGTCTTAATCAGCGCACATGCCTCATCCACAAGGTCAATCGCCTTATCCGGCAGGAAACGGTCGGAAATATAACGGTTGGAAAGAATCGCGGCAGACACAAGCGCCGCATCGGTAATCCTTACCCCGTGAAACACCTCGTAGCGCTCCTTTAAGCCACGAAGAATGGAAACCGTATCCTCCACTGTCGGCTCCTCCACCATCACTGGCTGGAACCGGCGCTCTAACGCCGCATCCTTTTCAATATACATCCGGTACTCATTTAACGTCGTAGCGCCGATACAGTGAAGCTCTCCTCTTGCTAACATCGGCTTTAACATATTGCCTGCATCCATCGCACCGTCTGTTTTTCCGGCGCCTACGATGGTATGCAGCTCATCGATAAAGAGGATAATCCTGCCTTCGCTTTTTTTCACCTCTTCCAGTACCGCCTTCAGTCGTTCCTCAAACTCGCCGCGGTACTTCGCGCCCGCAACCAGTGCGCCCATGTCCAGCGCAAACAGGCTCTTGTCCTTTAAGCCCTCCGGCACATCCCCGCGCACAATACGCTGTGCAAGTCCTTCTACGACCGCCGTTTTTCCGACGCCAGGCTCGCCAATCAGCACCGGATTGTTTTTTGTTTTTCTGGAAAGAATCCGGATGACATTCCGGATTTCCGTATCACGGCCGATTACCGGGTCCAGCTTCTGCTCCCTTGCACGCTCTACAAGGTCATACCCGTACTTCTGGAGAGTATCGTAGGTCGCCTCCGGATTGTCCGTTACCACCTGCTGATTGCCCCGCACCGTTGCAAGCGCCTGCAAAAAACGCTCCCTCGTGATGCCGAAGCTCCGGAACAGCTCCTTTACCTCCTTCGAAGGCTGCTTTAACAGCGACAAAAACAAATGCTCTACCGACACATAGGCGTCGTTCATCGCCTTTGCCTCGTCCTCCGCATAAATCAGAACCTTATTTAAGTCATTTCCGACATAAACCTGCGCTGCGCCGCTCACCTTCACGCGCTTTTCCAGCAGCCCTTCTATCTGCGCCGTAAATACCTCCGGCACCATATCCATCTTCGTTAAAAGCTTCGGAATAAGCCCCTCGCCGTCCGTCATCAAGGCATACAAAAGATGCTCCTGTGCCAGCTCCTGATGCCCGTAATCATAGGCAATCTTTTCACAATCCTGCACTGCCTGAATCGACTTCTGCGTAAACTTATTGATATTCATACTGCATCTCTCCCTTCGCATTATAAGTCCGCCTGTGTAAAGTATAACCCTTTTGTATTGGCACAATACACATGTTTTTCTATCTGTTCTATAAGAACTATAACACGTTTCTTAAAAAAAAGCAAGCGTTTTTTATTTCTTAAGTTTTTTATTTAAGTTTCTTTGTTTATTTTCCAGACAAACAAAATTCACAAACTATTTGCAAATTTTCCCTTTCTCATGCTATAATAGCTTATAATTTTGCAAGTATAGAAAGGAGACTGGGACATGAACTACAAAAACAAATTAAATGTAAGCCTTATCATCTGCTGTCTGATGGCAGCTGCCTGCCTTTGTTTCGCAGGCTGTAAAAACGGACCGTTCGGAAAGGAACCTTCCCCTACCCCTACGCTGTCGCCATACGCCTTACTGCAGAACGATGACGGAATCGGAATCGATGTTGCAAAGGAGCTTGCGGTTGCTTATGCCGGTTTATCTGCTTCCGATGTTATTTACACCAAGGCAGATATTTCTTATATCCGCGGCATCATTACCTACAGAGTAAACTTTACAACGGATACACACCAGTATATATGCGAGCTGGCGCCTGTTGACGGCGCAATGAAAAAATATAGCATGGAGCCTCTTGCGGCATCGGAGCCGGAACATGGAACGGACACAGAGCCTATTACGCTGGAGGAGGCAAAAGCCACCGCGCTTTCCCACGCAGGCCTGACCGCCTCTGAGGTGACCTTTACCAAGGAAAAGCTTGATTATAACGACGGTATGGTGGAATATGAGGTTGCATTTACGACAGATACAGGCAGATACGAATATGATATCAATCCGGACAACGGTCTGATTCTGGGGCATTCAATGAAGCCGCTTCCGGTCACGGAGCCGGAGTCCCCAGAGTCTCTGCTGACTCCCGATGAAGCCCGGTCTGCTGCGCTTTCCCATGCAGGGCTGCCTGCTTCCGATGTCACTTTCAGCAGAACAGAGCTGGACTATCACGACCATAAACCCGAGTATACCATTAAGTTTACAACCAATACCGACAGATACCAATACCGCATAAGCGCAGACACCGGAACGGTTCTGGAATATTCAAGGAAGCCCGTCTCATTGCAGGCTACCTTTTCCCCGACAGACGCAGTTACGCTGGAGGACGCCAAAAGCAAGGCGCTTTCCCATGCAGGGCTGAGTGCTTCAGAGGTAACCTTCGTCAAGGCAAAGTCTGAATACGACGACGGAATGGCAGAATACGAGATTGAATTTATCACAAACGCCGGAAAATACGAATATGACATAAGTGCAGATACCGGCCTGATTCTGAAATGCTCTGTGAAATCTACACGGGCATCAGCTGCTGCCACCCAGTCAAAGAAGCTCACAACAGAGGATGCAAAAAAAGCTGCGCTTTCCCATGCAGGCCTGACCGTTCCCGAAGTAACCTTTACCGAGACAAAGTTCGAATATGACGACGGAAGGGCGGAATACGAAATTGAATTTGTCACAAGCACTGCGGAATATGAGTATACCATAGGCGCCGGAAACGGAACAATCCTGGAATACTCCATGGAACTCTTAAAGACAGCGCTTCCGGGCTCCCAGTCACATATGGTCACAGAAGAAAAGGCAAAAGAGGCTGCACTTTCCCATGCGGGACTCTCTGCTTCTAAGGTGACTTTCACCAAAGTGAAGCTTGAGCAGGAAGATGACAGAGCAGAGTACGAGATTAAATTTACGACAGATACCGGGAGATATCAATATGACATAAACGCAAAGGATGGCAAAGTTCTGAGTTATTCGATAAAGCTGGAACCTGTAACGCCTTCCGGTCAGTCGCCGGCAATCACAGCCGATAAGGCAAGGGCCGTTGCACTTTCCCATGCGGGACTTGATACTTCTAATGTTCTCTTTACCAAAACAGAGCTGGACTACGACGACGGAAATGCCGAGTACGAAATTGAGTTTGTCACGGACATCCGTGAATATGACTATACCATAAGCGCAGATACCGGCAGGATTTTAGAATATTCGATTGAACTTATGAAACGGGCTGTCGAAGGGCTTCAGACACACGCTATTACCATGGAACAGGCACAGAACGCCGCTCTTGTCCATGCAGAGCTTACTGCTTCCGAAGTGACCTTTACCAAATCAGAAGCAGTCTATGATAACGGCAGGGCAAAATACGAGATTGAATTTGTCACAGAGAACTGCGAATACGAATATAAGATAGGCGCAGATACCGGAGAGGTTCTGGCATGCTCCGCGGAGGCAAAGAAATCAGCAGGACTCCGCAAAAAAACGATTACAGCAGAAAAAGCCAAAAAAATCGCACTTTCTTATGCCAACCTTACTGCTTCAGAAGTCGAATTTGTTACCGAGCTGTTCACCTTCCATGCTGGTAAATCAACCTACCGGTTTGAATTTTACCTTGGTCGGAAGGAGCACGATATTACAATTGATGCAGTAACCGGCAGAATCATTACCGCCGAAATCGACCCGTAAGCAAGTTAAAAGAGGGAGGTATCGTAGGTTGCCTTTGGATTATCCGCTCCCCCTGCTGATTACCCGCACCGTTGCAGGCGCAAGCGTGTGCAAACAAAATTCACAAACTACTTTAAATATTTCTGTTTTGTGCTATAATGTCTGTAAGTGTAACAACGAGTCCGGCACCACGCCTTGTATAGCATCCGGGCAGACGTAAGGACACAGATACCGAAAGGAGAACAGAATATGAACTGCAAAAATAAATCGAAGCTTATCCTCTGCTGTCTGACTGCGGCAGCCTGTCTCTTCTTTGCAGGCTGCAAAAAACCTTCTTTTGAGACACTACCTGAAACAACCCCTGCGGCGACACCTTCCTCTGTTCCTGCTCCGCCTGATGCTGCCGGAATCGATATGGATACTGCAAAGAAACTTGCCGTTGCTTATGCCGGGCTTTCCTCTTCCGATGTCACCTTTACGAAGGCAGACGCTTCTTACATCCAGGAGCCAGCAACCTATACTGTAAGCTTTGTAACGGATACGCACCAATATCTATGTGAACTGTCGTCAGAGGACGGGACGGTTATGCGGTATTCCATGAAACCGCTTGCAGTAGCAGGGCAGGAGCAGGAGCCCGCAACTACGGATGTGATTACGCTTGCACAGGCAAGAGACGTCGCGCTGTCCCACGCAGGCTTTACCGCTTCCGAGGTGACCCTGACCAAGGAAAAGCTTGATTCCGGCGACGGCATAGTAGAATACGAGATTGAGTTCGTAACGGCTACCGACAGATACGAATACGAAATAAGTCCAAAAAACGGACTGATTCTGGGATATTCCGTAAAGCCGTTACAGGAGGCGGTTACGGAGCCTTCCTCTTCCATGCTTACCACCCAGGAAGCACGGGCTGCCGCATTGGCGCATGCGGGGCTTTCTGCCTCCGGGGTCATCTTCAGCAGGACAGAGCTGGACTACCACAACGGCAGGGCGGAGTATGAGATTAAATTTGCAACAGCTGCCAGCCGGTACGAGTATGACATAAGCGCAGACACCGGCGAGGTGCTGGAATATTCCATTCATCCTGTCACGGTGACAGTCTCCGTTTCCCCGGCAGGCACGCTCACCGAGGAAGCCGCAAAAAGCGCAGCGCTTACCCACGCGGGGCTTTCTGTCTCCGAGGTGACTTTTATCAAAACAGAGCTTGAATATAATGACGGCAGGGTAGAATACGAAATCGAATTTATTACGGATACCCGGAAATATGAATATGAGATAAGCGCAGGAGACGGAACCGTTCTGGAATACTCCTTGGAGCCTCTGGAAGCAGCCGTTCCGGCACCGCCGTCACAGACAGCCACTACAGTTACCGCTGAAAAAGCAAAAAGTATAGCGCTTGCCCATGCAGGGCTTTCTGCCTCCGAAGTCATCTTTATCAAAACAGAACAGGATTATGACAATGGCAGGACGGAATACGATATTGAATTTACAACAGATACCTGCGAATATGAATATACCATAAGTGCAGATACCGGAAAAATCCTCGAATACTCCCTGGAACTTATTAAAAGGACGCTCCAAGGGCTCCAGTCACACGCCATTACGATGGAAGAGGCTAAAAATGCCGCTCTTACCCATGCAGGGCTTTCCGCCTCCGAAGTAACCTTTACCAAGGCGGAACTGGAATACGAGGATAGCGGGGCGGAGTATGAACTTGAGTTTGTAACGGAAAACTGCAGCTACGAATACGATATCAGTGCGGCCAATGGCAAGGTTCTGTCCTGCTCTGCGGAAGTAAGGTAGCACTCCGGTCATCCGGATGCGGCAGACTCTCTTCAGCCCGCCGCATCCATATCGAATCCGATGGCTTTCCAAAGGACTTCGTTCATCTCAATTTTCGCTTCGGCACGCCATGTCTCATAAAGCTCCTTAAAAGCTTCCTCCTGGCGGAGTGCAATCAGTTCTTCTTTCTTTGCAATCGTAGCGTCCTCGTCATACTCCGATACACAATGGAAAATATAGTAGCCGTCCGCTGCACGAATCTGCATCGTTTCCCCGGTTTTCAGCTCGTACGCTGCACTTAGCTCCTCCGGAAGGTCCCCCTCGCCTACCTGGATATCCAGATACTCCCGGTTTTCCGTGTTTGCATATGCAAGGGAATAGAAGTCCTTTGTCGTCTGTGCTTCTTCATACAAGGCATCAAAACGGTCCAATGCCGCAATCAGTTCCAGCACCGTAAGCGGGGTACGGTTGCCAAGCTCATCCTCATGGTAGTTTTTTAACATCATGCTTTGCAGATGCTTCTGTGCTGCCTCTTCATTGGAAATATCCGTATCCACATTCAGTGTCACACTGTCATAAATCTTTTGTGCCAGCGCATTATCCGTATATACACGCTCCACGTCCTTACGCGCAATCCCGTAAAGAGCAAGCGTCGTGTATTCTGTCTTTGCCATATAGGCTTCCGTGCGCTCGATAACCATCTTCTTTTCTTCGCTATCCAGCTCAATACCGAGCTTTTTCGCCTGAGAACACACAATTTTGATATAAATAATCTGCTCGAGCGTCTGGTTCTTTACCCATTCCCCAAGCGTCGTCCCATCCTTGTTTAACATATACTGCCAGATTTCCCCGCCATACGCTCCCTCATACTCCTGCTTCGTCGACTGCAAATACAGCATCGCCTCACGGTAACTCACGCTGACGTCGTCTACCGTCACTACCGCATCATTCATATACTGGGTAACGTCGCCGCCAATGGTAGGTTCCGGCCCCTTCTTTCCTTCCTTACACCCCGCTGCCGTCATAAGCAATCCGCATGCCAGCAGAACCGCCGCTATCCGTCTCTTTCCTCTCATTTGCAAAACTCCTTCCTGCCTCAGGCCAGCTCCTCCTTCATCTTTTGCAACAGCTCCTTCAATTCCTTTAAGACTGCCCTGACATCCGCACGCACACCACTTTTCCCGCGCAGTGCCACCGGCTCGTAACAGAACTCCGGCGTTCCCTCTGCCGAAAACTTAAGTCTTCCTTCATACCCCTCTACCAGTGCCGGTATCCGCTGTGCAACCAGCTTTGCTTTCGGATACAGCAAAAGCTTTACCTTGTTTCCGCGCCAGGTCAGCTGTGTGACATAGACCGCATGTGCATAGGACTTTAGCAGCGCAATCTCAAGCAGCCTTATTACGCTCTGCGGAACATCTCCAAAACGGTCGATTAGTTCGTCCTGCAGCTCCGAAAGCTCTTCCTCTGACTGAATCATAGCCACCCGTTTGTACATATCTAACTTCTGCATCTCGTTACGGATATAAGTTTCCGGGATATAAGCGTCCGCTTCCAGGTCAATGGTCGTATCAAACTCTTCCTCTGCCGGTGCATCTCCCTTTAATTCCTTGACCGCGTCATTTAACAGCTTGCAGTACAAATCATAACCCACCGCTTCCATATGACCGCTCTGCTCCGCGCCAAGCAGATTCCCGGCACCGCGGATTTCAAGGTCGCGCATCGCAATTTTAAAACCGGAGCCAAGCTCCGTAAACTCCTTGATTGCCTGCAGGCGCTTTTCCGCAATTTCCTTTAACATCTTATCCCGCTTATACATCAGAAACGCATATGCCGTACGGTTTGTGCGCCCGACGCGCCCTCTCAGCTGGTAAAGCTGCGACAGGCCAAGACGGTCCGCATCTGCAATAATCATCGTGTTGACATTGGAAATATCCAGCCCTGTCTCAATAATTGTGGTAGATACCAGTACGTCAATCTCCCCGTTAATAAACTCATACATGATTTTCTCTAACGTCCGCTCACTCATCTGGCCATGCGCATATGCTACATTCGCCTCCGGGAGCATCTTTGCAAGCCCTGCCGCCACCTCGTCGATGCCATGCACGCGGTTATAAACATAATACACCTGTCCGCCTCTGGCAAGCTCACGACATACTGCCTCCCGCACCATTTCGTCACTCTGCTCCAGCACAAACGTCTGAATCGGCAGACGGTCCACCGGAGGCTCCTCCAAAATACTCATATCCCGGATTCCCACCAGGCTCATGTGAAGCGTACGCGGAATCGGCGTTGCCGTCAGCGTCAGAACGTCCACATCACCCTTCATTTGCTTAATTTTCTCCTTGTGCGCTACTCCGAAGCGCTGCTCCTCATCCACAATCAACAGCCCGAGATTCTTTGTCTGTATATCCTTTGACAATACCCGGTGTGTTCCGATTACAATATCCACAGAGCCCTTTTTCAGCCCTTCAATAACCGCCTTCTGCTGCGCCGGGGTACGGAACCGGGACATCAGCTCGATGCGCACCGGGTATTTCATCATTCGCTGCGCAAATGTATTATAATGCTGCTGCGCCAGAATCGTCGTCGGTACAAGAACAATGACCTGTTTGCCGTTGGACACTGCCTTAAACGCTGCACGCAGCGCTACCTCGGTCTTTCCGTAGCCTACGTCGCCGCAAAGCAGACGATCCATAATGCGGGTGCTTTCCATATCCTTTTTAATTTCCTCAATCGCATGAAGCTGGTCGTCCGTTTCCTGATATGGAAACAGCTCCTCTAACTCCTTCTGCCAGACGGTATCCTCCTCGCAGGCAAAGCCCTTTTTCGCGCTGCGGAGCGCATACAGCTCCACCAGCTCCTTTGCAAGGTCACGCACGGCGCCCCGCACCCTTGTTTTTGTATTCTTCCACTCCACCGAGTTTAATTTATTCAGTTTCGGCTTCTTCGCCGCATCTGCTGCCGCATACTTCTGGATTACATCAAGACCGGTCGCCGGTACATAAAGATTGCCTCCGTCCCCGTACTCAATTTTAATATAATCCTTGATTACCTTTTCTACTTCAAGTTTTTCGATGCCGCGGTAAATGCCGAGACCATGATTTTCATGCACGACATAATCGCCAAAGGACAAATCGTTCAGGCTCCCGATATGCTGCCCGTCATAAAGCTTCCGCTTTTTCTTTTTTCTCTGCTCGGTGCCAAAAATATCGCTCTCGGAAATGACTGCCCACTTAATCATCGGATACTCAAATCCCCGGTGGACACTTCCGCTGCCGACCAGAATCTCTCCCGCTTGTACCTCGCGGTCCGGGTCATCGCTGTAAAATGCCGTCAGCTCCCGCTCCCTTAAGTCGCCTGCGAGGCGCTCCGCACGCACCTTGGACGCACAAAGCAGCACCACCCGGTAGCCGCTTTTCTTCCATGCCTGCAAATCCTTTACCAGAAGCTCGAAATTGTTGTTATAGCCTGCGATAGAACGCACGGTAAAATCAAACCGCTCCGTTGCCGCCAGGTATGGAAGCTTCTGCTCAAGCATGGACAAAAGCACCGTACACTTCCGTCCCTGACTTGCAAGCAGCGCCTTATAATCAAACACAACATCTGCCTGTCCGGGTAAAATGTATCCCTTTTCCAGACGTCCTGTCATGCTTTGGGAAAACTCTTCCGCTACCGCTTCTCCCTTTTCTGCAAGCCTTGCCGGTTCGTCCAGAAACACAATGGCGTCTTCCCCGAAATAATCAAAAAAAGACACGGTATCTTCGTAAAAATAGCGGATACAATGGTCTGCTCCCGCAAGGCCGCCCAGATAGGAGATGCGCTCGCAGAGCTCCTCCGTCTCCCGACGGAGCCTTGCACCCTCCTCGGTCTTCATTTCCTTCCGGAATACTTCCGTCTGTTTCTTTGCCTCTGCCCGGAGCTTTTCGATACCGGAGCACTTCCGCTCCTCGGTTAAAATCAGCTCCGTTGCCGGATAAATGCAAATCCTTTCCAGCCGGTCAATGGAACGCTGGTTTGTGACATCAAAATAACGGATGGAGTCTATCTCATCCCCGAAAAATTCAATACGGAACGGCGTTTCCTCCGTCAGTCCGAACACATCCAGAATACCTCCGCGCACCGCGAACTCTCCCGGATGCTCTACCTGTCCCTGACGCTCATAGCCCAATGCCACAAGCTTTATTGTCAGCTCCGTCAAATCTGCGGTATCCGCCTCTGCGAGAAAGATACGGCTTTCTTTGATGTAGGAAAGGGGAAGTACATGGTCAATCCCGCCATCAATTGTCGTCACGACCGTAACCGGTGCTTCCTCCGAAAGCTTCCGGATAACCCGCATCCGCTCCCGCACCAGGGTATTTCCATGAATATCCGCATTGAAAAAAATAATGTCCTTTGCCGGATAATAGCAAACCTCCGGGTCATACAGACGATAATCCTCACAGATTTCTTTTGCTTTCAAATCATTGTAGGTAACAATCAGACGCACCCGGTAATTTTCTCCAAGGGTATGCACAAAATGGCATTTTTGCGAATCGATACACCCCGTTACGGCAACCGGTGTCTTTTTCCGCAATAATGCCTCTGCACATTCTTCATATTCCCGCAGCGCCTTTAATGGTTCCGTATAAGTACGCATACTCCTCCTCACAGGCTGTTATACCTGTTCATGGCTGTTTCAATTCCCTCTTTCATAAGAACGCCGCATGCTCCGGCGGCATTTCCTACCGCTTCCCGCATAAGGGGAAGCTCTTCTTTCCTAAATCTCCCCAATACATAATCCGCCAAATCCCATCCGGCCGGCTTTTCACCGATACCGATACGGATACGGGCAAACTCTTCCGTTCCCAGCTCTGCGATAATGCTTTTCATACCGTTATGCCCGCCTGCGCTTCCTTTGGCACGCACGCGGAGCTTTCCTACCGGCAGCGAAATATCATCGTAGATTACTATAATATGCTCTTGGTCAATTTTATAGTAATCCACCGCTTCCTTAATGCACTTACCGCTCAGGTTCATATAAGTAAGCGGCTGCACCAATATGACTTTTTCTCCGTCAATGGTGCCTTTGCCGCAAAGTCCTTTATGCTTTTTCATATCGAGTACAATCCGGTGCTCGTCACAAAGCCTTGTAATCGTATCATACCCGATGTTATGTCTGGTTCCCGCATACTCTCTTGTCGGGTTTCCCAGTCCTGCAATTAAATACATAGTTCTAATCCTCTTTGCACGGTTTCTTAATACACCCCATGGTAAACCTCTCCGTTCTCCAGTTCCACACCCTTATAATAGAACAGTTCACGTAGCGTTACAATCTGATAGCCTCGTTCAATCAGTTCCGGAATCAGGCGCTCTGCCGCATCTACGCTGAATGTGTGGATATCATGCAACAGCACGATTCTTCCGTCCCTTGCCTCTTCCAGCACATGCTCTACAATCGTAGCCGCATCGCGGGACTTCCAGTCCTCGCTGTCCACATTCCACGTAATCAACGGTGCATTCGCATACTGCTTTACCTCGTCGTTATAGCTTCCGTATGGCGGACGCACAAAGGTCGGATATTCTCCTGTCAGCGCATAAATGTTATCGGCTGCCTTTGTAATTTCTGCCACCATATCTTCTATGGAAAGCTGTGCAAGATTTTTGTGCGAATACGTGTGGCTCGCCACCTCATTGCCGGAAGCAGCAAGCTGTCTCAATGTTTCTTTATTGGCTTCCGTAAAGAAGGAACGGTCTCCCAGAATAAAAAAGGTAGCACGTGCGCCGTTATCCTCTAAAATCTTTAATAACCTCGGAGTGTTGATATAATGCGGCCCGTCGTCAAACGTCAGCGCAATCATCGGCTTCTCCGGATCTAGCTCACGGATGCTGTCCGCAGGGACATTTCCATTTACCGTCACCGACATATACGTGTGAAGCGCCGCATACGGAACCGTTACCGACTGCTCCTTTCCGTCTGCCTCGTAATAAAACTCCGCGCCTTCCGCAGTTAATAAAAAGGAAGAAAATGTTTCTCTGTCTCCCGTAAGCGGTGCGGCGTCTTCTGCTGTTGCAGAAGCTTGTTCTGCGATATACGCATAGGCACGGTCGGAAAACAGCGTTTCTGCATTCACCGTCTCGCCCTTCTTCTTATTAAAAATCCACTGCCGCTTTTCGGTTCTTGCCGCACTCCCGACACTTTTCTCAATCCGGAACAGGACAGATACCAGCTCTCCTGCCGCTCCATCCTCGTAATCGATTACCAGCTTACAGTCCTTATCTGAAGTGCCGGAAAGCTCCTTCAGTTCTGCTGCAAGCAGCTCTTCCGCCGCTTTCTTTACCGCACTGCTGCAGATTGCATCTTCATAAACAGGATAACGCAGTCCGTAGGCAATTCCGCTGTCATAGGCAAGGACTTCCTTTGCTTCCCCCGAATGCTCATATTCCTTTGAAAACTCTGCCTTTGGCACCGGAAGCGGTGTCGGCGTCGGCTTCTTTGGCTCCTCCGTTACCGTCATCTCCTGCCATGCCTCCAGTGCAGTGTCCACACTGCCTGCATTTGCATATGCCTTGGTATCCGACAATTTTCCGATATAATTTATTAGAAAAAAGGTCAGCAATAGCATCAGCACACCGCAGGAACCGAGCAACAGCCGCCGCAACATCGATTTTGTCTTTTTCGTTCTTTTCATAAATTTCTCCTTTCCATCTACCACCAATTCACCTGATTATCCGTTTCTTTTAGCTTACTCCAAATCGTAATAAGTTTCAAGCCCCCATTTGCAGAACATCGAAAGAAAATACTGGATTTCAAAATTTTTATATTCATTTTATATTTGTCCGAAGCATCACGTTTTTTAGCGCCTCCCAAAATAAGGAACGTAAGCCTCTCCTGCAGAAAAAAAGGAACCGTGCTTACCGCACGGCCCCTCTCGTTTTCCTTATTCTGTTTTGTTATCCGATGGAATAACGGTCATTCTTTTCCACCACAATCTTTATTTTGCCATCTTCCCCGATATGCCTGGAGTTAGGACGAATCGTATCGCGGCTCTCCACAATACAATTCTCAAGATAAGTATTATCGCCGATGTGTACATCGTTCAGGATAACGCAGTTCTTAATCGTACAATTATTGCCGACAAAAATCTTTTTAAACAGTACGGAATTTTCAACCACGCCATTGATAATACAGCCGCTGGAAATCAGACTGTTCCTTACCACAGAGCCCGGATTATACTTTGCCGGAGGCAAATCGTCAATTTTCGAATAAACATCCGGATACTGCTTATAGAAATAGTCCCGGATATCCCTCTTTAAGAAATCCATATTCGTACGGTAATAGGACTCCACGGAAGCAATATTGCTCCAATATGTGTCCATCTTATACGAATAAATACGCTTTGCATCCTTGTAACGAATCAAAACATCCCGTACAAAATCAAAACGCTCTTCCTCGGCAATCTGTTCCATCAGCTCAATCAGCTGGCGGCGGCGAATAATGTAAATTCCGGTGGAAATAAGGCTTCCCGAAGGAAATGTCGCTGACAGCGGCTTCTCCTGAAATCCGATAATCCTTCCGTCCCCTGCCGTCTCGATGACACCAAAACGGTTCAGCTCGTCGGCCTCGGTCGCTTCTGTCGTTACGACCGTAACGTCTGCCTTCTTTTCAATATGATATTCCAATACCTTGTTGTAATCCAGCTTATACACGCAGTCGCCGGAAGCAATTACTACATATGGCTCATGGCTGTTCCGCAGAAATACCAGATTCTGCGCAATTGCATCTGCAGTACCGCGATACCAGAAACCATTGTCATTTGTAATCGTCGGCGGGAAAACAAACAGACCGCCCTGCTTTCGTCCGAAATCCCACCACTTGGAGGAACTCAGATGCTCGTTTAACGAACGGGAATTGTACTGTGTCAGCACTGCCACTTTCTGCACATGAGAATTGGACATACTGCTGAGTGCGAAATCAATCGCACGATAGCTGCCTGCAACCGGCATTGCCGCAATTGCACGTTTATTAGACAGTTCATGCATCCTGCTTGAATTTCCGCCTGCCAGAATAATACCTAATGCTCTCATACACGGTCACCTGCCTTAATAATATTTTCGCCGCTTGCGAGAACCCCTCTCGGATAATCATCAAGCGTAGTACCGCCGGAAATTGCAGTATTCTTTCCGATTCGTACTCTGTCTGGTACAATGGAGCTTTCACCAATTGTAACCATTCCATGCGTATAAATGTCCGGCTTCCATGTATTTGGTACTTCATCAAATGCACCCAGCTCACAGTCCGAACCGATGAAGCAGTTTTCTGCAATAATTGCTTTATTTACCGTGGTATTGTCCCCGATTACGGTTCCCTTCATTATGATGGAATCCCTTACAACGCTGTTTTCTCCGATTACAACACCCGGTCCGATTACCGAATTATATACCTTGCCATAAATTTCAGAGCCCTCACCGATAATCGCACGCTCAATCACACTGTTTTCCGAAACATACTGCGGCGGCAAAACATCGCTCTTTGTATAAATCTTCCAATACTCTTCATAGAGGTTAAACTCCGGAATCAGGTTAATCAGCTCCATATTGGACTCCCAGTAAGACTGCAGGGTTCCTACATCCTTCCAGTATCCGTTGTACTCATATGCATATACCCTGTCACCACGCTCATGGCAGTACGGAATAACATGCTTACCAAAGTCGCAGCCCTTCTGCTCGGAAAGAGTAATAAGCGCTTCCCTCAATACCTTCCAGGTAAAGATATAAATCCCCATAGAAGCCAGATTACTGCGCGGCTGCGGCGGCTTTTCCTCAAACTCCAGGATACGCTTATCCGCATCGGTTATAGCAACGCCGAAACGGCTTGCCTCTTCAATCGGCACCGGTATGGTAGCAAGCGTGATATCCGCCTTTTTCTGCTTGTGGAAATCAAGCATTGCCTCATAATCCATCTTATAAATGTGGTCGCCGCCCAGAATCAGGACATACTCCGGATTGTAACACTCCATATACTTCAGATTCTGATAAATTGCATTTGCCGTACCAGTATACCATTCACTGTTTGTTGGTTTTTCATACGGCGGAAGGATGGATACACCGCCCACATTACGGTCCAAATCCCACGGAATACCGATTCCGATATGCGTATTCAGACGAAGCGGCTGATACTGCGTTAAAACGCCGACGGTATCAACTCCGGAATTGATACAGTTACTGAGCGGGAAATCGATAATACGATACTTTCCCCCGAATGCAACTGCCGGTTTCGCAATTGATGATGTCAGGACGCCCAGACGAGAACCTTGTCCGCCTGCCAGCAACATTGCGATCATTTCTTTCTTAATCACATGAATCACCCCTTGTTCTAGTTTTAATAGCACCTGCACGTCCGCAGCCCCTCAAAAACTTCATTTTTCAAGGTTACCTCGCAGTCAGTTCTGACGGCTCCCGCTCGGCAACCTTTCAAAAACTTCGTTTTTGAAAGTCACCTTGCAACCGTTTCCGACGGCTTCCGCTCGGCAACCTTTCAAAAACTTCGTTTTTGAAAGCCGCCTTGCAACCGTTTCTGACAGCTTCCGCTCGGCAACCTTTCAAAAACTTCGTTTTTGAAAGTCACCTTGCAACCGTTTCCGACGGCTTCCGCTCGGCAACCTTTCAAAAACTTCGTTTTTGAAAGCCGCCTTGCAACCGTTTCTGACAGCTTCCGCTCGGCAACCTTTCAAAAACTTCGTTTTTGAAAGTCGCTGACGCGCTCGTATAGAAAGGGACTCTCCGCAAATACAAGTATTTTCGAGAGTCCTTTCTATACTCGTTTTGCCTTCGCGTATATTATAACACAATTCTAGGAAAAAGTATATGGTTTTTCTATAAAGTTATGTCGAAAAAATAATATTTTTTTACATTTTACTTTCAATCTTAACCTTTTCTGTGCTTTTCCCACAGCATTACGGCCGGGAGCCTGTTTTTTCCCGGCTTTTCAAAGGAAACTACCGCCTTTCAGATACTTGCACATAATCAAAAATATGCTATACTATTAAATATCTTACTTATTCTCCACTCTATGAAAGGAGTTTCCGCTATGTTTCAGATTGACTTTTCCGCCCCGGTTCCGGTTCATTTTGTCGGTATCGGCGGCATCAGTATGAGTGCGCTTGCAGAGCTTTTACACAAACAGGGCTTCCGTGTGAGCGGTTCCGACCTAAAACCGACTCCGCTTACAGAGCATCTGTGTTCCCTTGGTATTACCATATCTTATCCACAACAGGCAGAAAATATAACCAACGAACATTCGGTTGTCATTTTTACTGCTGCGGTACATCCTGATAACCCGGAGCTTGTACGCGCAAAAGAACTTGGACTTCCTGTTTTGGAACGCAAGGACCTGCTTGGCCAGATTATGAAACAGTACCGGTATGTTGCCGGTGTTTCCGGTTCTCACGGAAAGACAACAACAACTTCCATGCTTTCCCTGATGATGATAGAAGGAAATCTGGACCCTACCGTTCTAGTCGGCGGCGTGTTAGACGGCATTGGAGGCAATCTGCGCATGGGCTCTTCTTCTTATCTCGTTGCAGAAGCTTGTGAATATTGCAACAGCTTTTTAAGCTTTTATCCTTCCGATGCAATTATATTAAATATAGAAGCAGAACATCTCGATTTCTTTCACGATCTCGAAGAAATCCGCCGTTCCTTCCGCAAATACGCAGAACTTCTTCCGTCCCACGGTACACTGGTAATGAACGGCAGCATTGACCGCCTCTCCGAATTGACAAAGGACCTTCCGGCACGTACCGTTACCTACGGAATCTGCGATACTGCAGAAAACTGCTCCCGCTATGATTATGCCGCAACCGCCGTTTCCTTTGATGAAAACGGCTTCGGAAGCTATGACCTTTACGAAAATGGTAGTCTGCTCGGCAGGGTTTCCTTAAAAGTCATCGGAAAACACAATATCTCCAACTCACTCGCGGCCGCTGCACTTGCCCGAACCTATGGCGTTTCCTTTGAAGCGATTTCAGCCGCTGCACTGCATTACACGGGAACTCACCGCAGGTTTGAATACAAAGGCCTGGCAAACGGCATCCGTGTATATGACGATTATGCACACCATCCTTCTGAAATTTCGGCAACATTGGAAGCTGCACGCGCATGCGTAACCGGCACGCAAAGACTCTGGTGTGTTTTCCAGCCGCATACGTTTTCGCGCACAAAAGCGTTTCTGCACGAGTTTGCAGAGTCGCTTTCCCTTGCGGATGTCGTGGTACTGGCAGACATCTACAGTGCTTCCCGTGAAAAGGACCCGGGGGATATTTCCTCTGCCGATATTGCCCGCCTGTTAAAAGAAAAAGGTAATAAAGTTTACCATTTTCATTCTTTTGCGGAGATTGAAAAATTTTTATTGGAAAACGGCAGCAGCAGCGATTTGTTAATAACTATGGGGGCAGGGGACATCGTAAGCGTTGCAGAATCCCTGATTCATGGCTAGTTATCCACTTTATCCACAACCTTATCAACATTTTCAGGTCGATTGGGTTGTGGATTTCTTTTTCTCCACATCTTTTTTCTACAAAAATAGACCTACAAAAGTAGAATCCTGTTTTCAAAGATTCTGTACGCATTTTTTCTTCGATGGTCGAAAAAAATGCTTTTATTTTTCCACATTATCCACATTATCCACAGCTTGTCCCCAGAACTTGTCCGTCCATTGCAATTCCCCAAAAATATGCTATACTCAAACTGCTTTCCACCGACAGACACCAAAAACGGCGGATAACGTAACGATTACGACCTCCCAAAACGGAGGTCCGGAGGAGGACTTTGTTTTATGGATGGAATTTCGGTATATTCAGAGGATACGAGAGCCACACAGGTTCCGAACGAATTTATCGATTATTATATGCCGCGCGCAAACGGCACTTTTGTAAAGGTTTATTTGTATCTGCTCCGCTGTCTGGCTGCCCCGGATATGACATTCGGTATCAGCGTGATTGCAGACGCACTGGAGGAAACGGAAAAGGATATCTTGCGCGCCTTACGCTACTGGGAACGGGAAAACGTACTTTCCCTGACCTGGGACAAGCAGGACGACATCCGCGGAATTAAGCTGAACCGCCTGACAAAACCATTGCAGGAAGCCCCGTTTGCGGCGGTTTCTTCCGCTCCTGACACAAGCAGTATTTCTGCCCTGCATCATGCGGATACACTGTCTGCCACAAGGGAGGACGCGGTTCCGGCACAGGCAGGAGACGCAGGTACAGCCCCTGTACAGCTCCCGGAGTATTCTCCTGCACAGTTAGACGCCTTTGCCGGCCGTCTTGATACGGGATGTCTCCTGCATGCTGTCGAAAGCTATCTGGAGCGTCTGTTAAAGCCTGCGGACGTGCAGCTGATTCTTTTTCTGCACGATGAGCTGCACTTTTCCAACGAACTGATTCTTCACCTTTATGAATATTGCGTGATATCGCGGAAGAAAAAGACTCCGTCTTACATCCAGAAGGTTGCGCTCTCCTGGCATGAGGAGGGGATCGATACCGTGGAAAAGGCGGAAGAGCGCTCCTTACAGTTTGATTCCTGCTTTACTGCGGTCAACCGGGCATTTGCTTTAAACCGGGCTCCGGGGATTTCGGAACGCCGCTTTTTAAGCCGCTGGAGTGCGTTCGGGTTTTCCTCCGACTTAATCGAGGAGGCCTGCAGCCGCACGCTCCTCTCCACCTCGCGTCCTGACTTCAAGTATGCGGACAAGATTCTGGAGCACTGGCATGAAAACAACGTACATACCATGTCGGATATTAAAAAGCTGGATGATGCCCATAACGCGCGCAGTGCGCGCACGGCAAGGGGACAGGCTCCCGGGCCGAAGCAGCCGGGCGGTAACCGCTTTAATGCCTTTCCGCAAAGAGACTACTCCGGCAATGACCTTGCCACATTGGAGAACGTCCTGCTGGCACGTCCCGATTCCCGTTAAAAAAGGAGCATGATTATGCAGTACGAAGAACAAGCTTACCGCCGTCTTCTCCGGCAGTACGAAGAAACAAGAATGCGCCATCAACAGGAACAGCGGGCACGCCGCGAAAAGCTTTATACAGAGCTTCCAGGACTTGTAGCGCTGGACCGGCAGATTGCGGAAGCTTCAGCATCCGCAGCACGCGCCGCGCTGGACGGAAGCACGGAGGCATTGGAACAGCTTGCAGATACTACCCGCCACATTTCTTTCCAAAGGGAAGAGCTTTTGCGAACTGCCGGATATCCGGCAGATATTCTGGAGCAGACTTATACCTGCCCTGACTGCAAGGACACCGGCTTTACCGGCAACGAAAAGTGCCACTGCTTTAAGCAGGCACTTACTTCTGCCCTTTCCAAAAACTCCACCCCGGCGCACGTTCTCGAAAAAGAAAATTTTGATACATTTTCATTTTCCTACTACGATAACCTGACTGCCGACCCCCAGCTGCACCTTACGCCGCAGGACAACATCCGGAAGGTTGTGTCCGATGCCAGACGGTTTGTAGAAGAGTTTGACACCGGCTGCCGCAATCTCCTGATTTACGGAAATACCGGTGTCGGAAAAACCTTTTTGACAAATTGCATTGCAAAGGCACTGATGGATACTGCGCATCATGTGGTTTATATGACTCCGCACACGCTGTTTGAAGCATTTGAAGCGCACCGGTTCGAACGCTCGGAGACCCCGGAGGATGCCACCCTGTATCACTATATTTTCCACTGCGATTTATTGATAATTGACGATTTAGGCACAGAATTGTCCAACACATTCACAAACTCATGGCTCTATACCTGCATCAATGAACGCTACCTGCACCAGAAGGCTACTGTAATTTCCACTAACCTTTCTCTCGAACAGCTGCGCGAACGCTATAGTGAACGCATTTTTTCCCGCATTACCGGGAATTATATTCTCCTGAAGCTGATTGGAAAGGATATCCGCGTCCTCAAACGCATGGAAGAGGCGCGCCAGACTGCTTTCTGGTAGTCTGCTCTTTTGCATCTTGCCGGAACTTAAGGTTCGGCATTTCTTGACAAAGTAAACTTGTCATAGTATGATTAAAACGCAAAATATAAATCTAAAACTCGGAGGAAAAGATTATGCCGCTTCAAGAAGATTATGTTGCAACCGTACCTGTAGGTAAACTTGGTATTATCGCTCTGGATAGCTGCAAACAGCTTGGACAGAAAATTAACGATTACCTTGTCAGCTGGAGAACTGCACGCATCCGGGAGGCGCATACGCCTACGGTTCTATTTGATGGCTATGAGCGGGATTCTTATCTTGTTGATGCAAAATGTCCGCGCTTCGGCTCCGGCGAGTCGATGGGATTGATTAAACAGTCCGTCCGCGGCGACGACCTCTATATTCTTGTGGATGTCTGCAATTATAGTCTGACCTATTCTTTGCGTGGCCAGATTAATCACATGTCCCCGGATGACCACTATCAGGATTTAAAGCGCGTCATTGCAGCTGCCGGCGGAAAGGCACACCGCATTACCGTTATTATGCCGTATCTTTATGAAAGCCGTCAGGACAAGCGTCACTCAAGAGAGTCCTTAGACTGCGCAGTTGCACTGCAGGAGCTTACCAATATGGGCGTGGAAAGCATCATTACGTTTGATGCCCACAACCCGAGCGTCCAGAACGCAATCCCATTAAAAACCTTTGAAACGGTGCCGCCTACATACCAGTTTATCAAGGCGCTGCTTCGTTCCGCGCCTGACCTTATCGTCGACCCGGCGCACCTTATGATAATCAGCCCGGACGAGGGAGGCACCGGACGTGCCGTTTACTTTGCCAATTCCCTCGGTGTCGATGTCGGCATGTTTTACAAGCGCCGCGATTATACTACCATTGTAGACGGCCGCAATCCGATTGTCGCACACGAGTTTCTCGGCGCCGATGTAGAAGGAAAGGATGTTGTTATCATTGACGATATGATTTCTTCCGGCGACAGCATGATTAAGACCGCAAAGGAACTGAAAAAACGCAAGGCAAACCGCGTCTTTATTTGTTCTTCGTTCGGCTTGTTTACGAACGGGCTCTCCAAGTTTGACCAGGCATACGAGGAAGGGCTGATTGAACGGGTAATCACGACAAATCTGATTTACCAGCCGGAAGAACTGTTCCAGAAGCCGTATTATGAAAATGCCGATATGAGCAAATACATTGCCCTCTTAATCGACGCATTAAACCATGACGCCTCCATCAGCGAGTATTTAACTCCGACGAGCCGTATCCAGAACCTTTTGAAAAAGCACGGTAAAAACTGATTATTCATAAAAATCATTGTACCCCGGCTGATTTTCCTGCCGTTCCTCCCACCATTCGTCATCATGCTCTATCCAGCCGGTGGTGGGAGACGGTGTCGGTGTCGGCAATGGAGACGGCTCCGGGGAAGGCTGCGGCGTCACATTGCTGTCCGCCCCCTCCGTTGTTTTCCCCTCTCCAGTTCCTGTATTTCCTTCTTCCTCTCCTGTATTTTCCTTATCTGTTCCTTCACCCTCTCCGGACAGACTGCCGTCCCCCGGCAGCTTTTCTTCGGTTCCTACCGGGTTCCAGACCTCCGTATCCTGGTTTTCTTTCAACGCCTCATCAATAATTGCCACCGGGCGGTCATCCTCATACAGCGTAAACTCCCTGCGCTCCAGTCCCTCATGCAGCCGGTCCATAAACGACTGCCAGATATAGCCCGGATAGGTGTTTCCGGCAAGGCTGTCCAAGGCCTTTGGCATATCGTAGCCAACCCACACCGCCGTCGTATAGTACGGGGTATAGCCGACAAACCAGCCGTCCTTAATATCGTTTGTCGTACCGGTCTTTCCTGCCGATACAGAATTTTTCAGCTGCAGCTTCACTCCGGTCCCGTTTGTCATAACCCCCTGCAGAATATCCGTCATCATCCGGACTGCATTCGTCTCGTAGATACGGACCTCTTCCCTCTCTCTGCCGACCACCTCTTTCCCATCGGCTGTCGTTATTTTTACAATGCAGGTCGGGTTCCGGTAAATCCCCTCATTTGCTAACGTACAATACGCCCCTGCCATTTCCAGAGTACATACCCCATAGGTCAGACCTCCTAACGATGCCGCCGGAACATAGTCGGAAGGGACAATATTGCGGAACTGCATCCGGGTAATATAAGAAAGCCCTGTTGCCGGTGTCAGCTCTTCAAACAGCTTCCATGCAACGGTGTTTTTTGACACCTCCACCGCTCTCCGGAGCGTAATCCTTCCAGAATACACCCCGTTCGCATTCCGCGGGCCGCCGGAAAAGCGCTCGTCCACGACAATCGTATCCGGAAAATACCCCCGTTCCAGCCATGGCGTATACACAATCAGCGGCTTAATGGAGCTGCCCGGCTGCCGGAAGCTCTGGTACGCCCGGTTCAGCGAGTAGCCATACTCTATCTCTCCCCTGCCGCCTACGATTGCCACAACGCGCCCGGTTTCATTCTCAACACAGGTCGCCGCTCCCTGCAGGGTATAAATCCCTTCCTCGGTCTTTTCCTCAAACTCTGCCAGCTGGTTCTGCACAGTCTGGAGCAAAAGCTCCTGCTTTTCCAAATCAATGGACGTATACACCCGGTAGCCGCCGGAGTAGAGCTTCTTCTGCCAATACGCATAGCTTTCCTCATAATATTCCAGATAGATGTCCTTTGCGGCATCCTCCGTAAACTGATAGCAGAACGGGAAGCCGTTCTCCTCCATCAGCGCCCTGACGGCACAAAATATTGCAAATGTCTCCACATAATCATTGTGCACCTCTTCCTGCGGACAGAGCACAATCTCCTCTGCACAGGCTGCAAGATAGTCTGCCTGGTCAAGCTTTCCATCCTGATACATCTGCTCCATTACAGAATCCCGCCTCGCAAGCGTATCTTCAAAATGGCGGTATGGGTCATACAGGGACGGGTTATTCGGTATTGCGCACAAAAACATCAGCTCCGAAAAAGTCAGCTCTGCAACCCCGCGTGAAAAATAGCCGTGCGCGGCAGCCTGTATCCCATAATAGCCGTTGGCAAAATAAATGTTATTTAAGTAAAACTCCAAAATTTCCGTCTTCTTATATCTTTTTTCCAGCTCAGCCGCAAGAAAGATTTCTGTTATCTTTCTTTCATACGTCTGCTCGTTCGTCAAATAAATATTTCTGGCAAGCTGCTGCGTAATGGTACTTCCTCCCTGGTAAATCGTTCCCTTGTGCTTTACCAGGCTATAGGCTGCACGCAGATTTGCCGCATAGTCTACACCCTCGTGGGAAAAGAACTTTTTATCCTCTGTAACCACCATCGCCGTAACCACAGCCTCCGGAATGTCCTTATAAGGAAGATAATATACCTCTTTTCCCGACTGCAGCGTTTTAATGACCGTCCCGTCATTTGCATAAATAATGCTTGTCTGTGAACGCCTGAAATCCTCCTCCGACGCTCCGCGCATAATTTCCTTCGCTTTATAGTAAAGGGACAGCACCCTTTTCCCATACTTTGCATAAAACACCAGCCCGACGCTCGTCCCTGCCAAAAGAAAAATCAAAAACAAAAAGCCCAGAATGCGAAGCCCGCGCCCTTTTTTCCGCTTTTTCTTTTTCAAATTTTCCTGACCGGCCGACTGCTGTGCCATTACCTTCCCTCTTTTCCGTATCCGCATATCCGCTTGCCTATTTTAATTTATATCGGCATTTTACCCGGATTTCCTTAATGCTAACATCAAGCAGCTCCGCATTTTGTACATCCTTTTTTGTTCCGCAGGCTATGCAGCCTGCGGAAATTTCCCGGGTTATTCAAAAAATGCGGAAATACAAGCCGGCTATTACTTTACAAAATTTGCCATATGGTATAAACTATATTACATAATATGGAAATCAGGATTTCTAGGTAGACATGCCGAATCAGAAATGGTGCACGAATTTCACCTCTGGACAACAATCCAATAAATTTTTAGCCACAAACGTCACAAAAAGCTTGACCACTACACCTTAAAGCAACTGCATAGGCGGTTTAACAGGAAAAAGCAGAAGCATTACCTGATTTACACTAAGGAACAATTATACCATGGGCTTTACTAAGCCTATTAAACAAATTTTATTAAGCTATCAAGATACATTTTATGTATTTAAAAGATATATTGATTGCCAGATTGATTTTTGGGGAAAATTCATCCAACAGGCAAGACCAAAAAGCAATCATGTGGGTTTTATTAAATCGAAAATATTATAATGGTTATTCTACATTACGGGATGTTGCCACGGCAAAGAATCAGTTTTCAACTATATGGGATACCGGCTCAAGATTGGCCAGAAGACAGGGACAGGAACAATATGATGCAATAATGAACCACGCATGGGAATTTGCGACTTGGCTTGCGTGTGCAATTTGTACAACGACTAACGAAGCCCAATGTGCGGCTTTAATAAATAAGCCACAAGGAATAACCACTCAGACTAACTTTAGGTCATTAACAGGTTTTACGGACTATTGTTATAATTCTGAAAATGGCAATTATATCGTTATGAAAACCAGCTATGGTCATATAAAAATAAAGGATGTGGTGATTGTTGGCGATTTGTGTAATGCAAGTGATTACATCTTGTCATCACATCTTGTTAACGCTACAAGTGTGGAAGAAATCGACTCTTATGCCGGTTGTGGATATACAAAAGCGGTTCATAATATATTTTTTAATGAATTTGGAGAAGAGAGTTCCGAATAAATATTACTTGTATTAGTAGTATATATAAAATGATATAATCTTTTGCTGTTTCATACCTTACGAATGTGGCGAAAGACCATATTGGGTAAAGTCATATCAATATAAAATAAGGAGGAAGCTTTATGAGGAACAAAGTAGTCTCTATGTTATTCTGGATGATTTTAATCAGTTCTTTTACCGGTTGTTCTAATGATACTGTGGATGTGTTTTTGACACCTACGACCGGACCAACGGAACTACCTGGCGGACCATTTATTACACAGGGAATAACCGATATGCCGGAAGCTGTTCCGATGAATCTTCCGGACGGCTACAACTATGAAAAGATAAAGACAAGTTTTTTAGAGTATTTAAATTTTGAGTCCTGGTTCAAACCGAATGAAATGCCACAGATAGAACATGAACTTACCTATGAGCTTTACCGGCCGGAAAAAAAGGATGGGATGAAAGATATCGTTCACCATATTTGGATAAAGTGCAGGACGGAAGATGGCAACAGGTGGTACAAATGCAACGCTTTAACAAATGGAAAGCTTGCAGGCTGGACAGAAGAGTATCATTTTTATTATTCGCCGACAGCACTGGACAACGATGGGAAGCTGGTCTGTCTCGGCAGGGATACCCTGACGATTCCTACGGTGACAAAACCGGAGTTTGTTGAGAACGAGGAGCAGCAGCACCGAAAGGCAGAGATTTTTAATATTTTAGAGGCCGGGATAAGAGAAGATGTATATGAGCAATTGATTGAGGGCGGATATCGTGAGGATTTAAAAATAGAATTCGTCGTATCGGATTTTTCTATTGAAAAGGGATTTATGCCTTATTCTTATCTTCTCATAAATGATAAAGAAGTGTTTGCATGTCAATTTGAAGTCGGAATCTATGAAGGGAATGTGTACGCAGGCTATCTTACTGCTTTTGACGTGAACTATACGATTGATTGGGAACTTTCATGGCAATATTCCTCCGGAAGCGTATGGGTATTTGATGGCAATCAAATCAAACCGTTAGACGCGTCAGACAAATTAGTTATGGAACGGATAAAAGAATCGGCAGTATTTCAATACAGTTATTCTGGAATAGAAGAATAACATGAAAAGTCCCTTGCATTTTCGCATTTTACATATACCTTTGTGTCCCGGCTGCTGTGTGGTAGTTTTATTTTACATCTGTCCGGAAGGCCGCGGCTTTTAGCGTAGCCAGAATCGCCTCTTAAAGCCAGTCAGGCGCAAAGACGCCACCGAGCGGCTTAACAGCTTTTAGAAGAAGTCCGGCAAAGCGTAGCGCTTGCAAAATAAAACTACCACACAGCAGCCAGGACTTCCAGGGTTACTAAAAATTGTGAACATTCGAGGGAAAATCCAACTTGCATTCCCCGTTCCCTTGGTGTATAATCAAAACGCTGTCAGTTCGAAATCCTCCTGACATAAAACAAAACTAAGGAGCAAAAAAAGATGAAAAAAACCAAACAACGTACCCTTCCGGTACGCTACCTGACCACTGCGGCTGTTATCGCCGCTCTCTATGTCGTTTTAACCGGCATCTCCGCAATGCTCGGCATTGCCTCGGGCGTCATTCAGGTAAGGCTTTCCGAAGCTCTTACCGTCCTTCCCTACTTTACCTCCGCTGCCGTTCCCGGCGTAACAATCGGCTGTTTTTTAGCGAACCTTCTCCTCGGTTCCCCTCTGCCTGATGTTATTTTTGGAACGCTGGCATCGTTTCTTGGCGTGCTTGCCGCAGCCTTTTTGCGGAAGCATAAACATCTGGTCGCCCTGCCTACCATCCTTGCAAATATGCTGATTATTCCGCCTGTACTCCGCTTCGCTTATGGTGTCCCGGATGCATTCTGGTATATGATGCTCACAGTAGGAATCGGTGAAATTATCAGCGCCGGAGTGCTCGGCGGATTCCTGTTGCATGTGCTGCAAAAATACAGTGCCTCCCTTTTTACACATTCCGGACGCGGATAAATTCAAGAAATGCGGGTTCCTCCAGCGGCTTTGAAAAATAGTATCCCTGAATGTAATTGATACCAAGAGCCTCCATAATCTCATACTGCTCCCCGGTCTCAATTCCCTCGGAAACAATTTTCAGCTGCATTCCATGAATCATATGCATTGCCGCATCCATTACATACTTCGCTTTTCCGTTTTCAAAGTACGAATTTGTCATGCCGCGGTCAAACTTTATAATCGAAACCGGCATGTCCACAATGTAGTTCAGGTTGGACTGTCCGGTTCCGAAATCATCCAGCGAAAAGCTGACGCCATAATCAATCAGCCGGTTCATATTATCCAGGACAACCTTTTTTGTGCCAAATACTGCGGTTTCCGTAATCTCCAGATTAATCATCTGCGGAGAAATTCCATACCTTTCCATAATCGCAATATAGGTGTCTGCCAACGGCGCATAGGCGCACTGAACCGCCGATAAATTAACCTCTATGTACCTTAGTCCGTACTGCGCCGGATTGTTTTCTTTGATAAACCGGCACACCTTCTCAAAAATAATCTCACCCAGATGCAGCATCATACCGTTCTTTTCTGCAACCCGGATAAAATCATTCGGCGGTACCATACGGCCGTTTTTGTCAGTAATGCGCACCAATGCCTCCGCCGAAGTAAACTTCTTTTCCGCAGTAGCATAAATCGGCTGATAATGTACCGTAATCCAGTCCTGCTCTATCGCATCAAAAATAAGCTGCTCCATCTTCTGCGTCTGGTACATCTCCTGCACAAGCTCCCCGCCAATCTGCAGAAAACCGTTATCAATCAGCTCCTTACTGTTCTGACGCACATGCCTGATAAGAAGCGCAATATCCTTTACATCCTGAAGCACCGAGGAGTCCGGAAGATAAATCCAAAATGGGTGCCGGAACACCTGTCCGTCCTTTCCCCAGCCACACTCAAAACGCTTTTTCAACACCTTAAGCCCCTCTTCTGCTCCGGCTCTGTCCTCATACAAAAGCAGAATCTCATCACCGGCGCTCTTAAACGCCATTGTCCCCGGCATTCCAGAGATAAAACGAATCATTTCCATCTCCGCAATCGTTTCAGACTCCTGCGAACTATTTTTATAAAAGGAATGCTCAAACACCATCAACAAAATGGCAAAATGCTTTTCCCGGTTTGACAGCTGCTTCAGATAACGTGTCAGCGCCATCTGGTTAAAAAGTCCTGTCTCCCTGTCCAGGTTCATTTCCGGATTTTCCAGCTTAAGATACAGCACCATGATTCCGATTGCGCTGGCATAACCGACTAACAGGAGCTCATTATGAAAAAACTGTATGATTGCAGCCCCCATCCATACCAGCATCCAGAACTGCATAGAAGCACGTCTGCCTTTACGGATTACATTCTTTTTCCGCAAAAGCAGAATCCAGTTAATCACAAAATAAGTCACTGCTGAAGCATATGCCGCAAGGACGCTCGGTCCATAGGTGTAAACCTCCCGCCCCATTACATCACAGTGCATGGAAATCGGCAGAAGATAAATCAACGGAATCCCGACCAGTCCTATTGCCGCATTGAAGTAAAGCACCCGCCTGTACTCTACCCTTTTTGTATAAATGTCCGTACAGATATAACATACGGCACAAAACACAGGCAGAATCAAAGTCGCAAGATAAGTCTTGCAAATAAGCTCTACAAACAGGAGCGGAAGCTTCTCCATGTTACAGATAGCAATAATCGAAAGCGCATCCATTGTAATCGACACCAGCGTTGCAATCAGTGTGCGAAAAAAAGCAGTCCCCGTATTCAGGTGCAGGTTTTTCTGGCGGCTATAAAAATATAGAAAAAACAGTAATAACACAATACCGCAACATTGTACCTGTATATTCATCACGGCCCCTCCTGTCCTTCCTGACAATTCCTCTCTTGTTATCATAGCATCTTTTTACAGGGATTACAACAAAATCACGCAAAATAACCCCGCTTTTAAAAGGCAGTAGCAATTATTGTTAAAATTTTTGCCGCAAAACCTCTGGCAACAATTTACTTGACAAAATCTAGGAAACTGGGTATAGTTATACTAATCTGCAATTTGCATTTTGACAAGGAGGATATTATGGCAGCGCAGAACAAACCTTTAGTAACACATATTTTTACAGCAGACCCTTCGGCACATGTATTTGAAGGCAAGCTTTACATTTACCCATCCCATGATGTGGCAATCGACTGCCCGGACGATGACAACGGCGACCAGTACCAGATGGAAGACTACCATATTTTATCCATGGATTCCCTTGATGCACCTTGCGTAGACCATGGCGAAGTCCTCCATGAAAAGGACGTTCCGTGGGTAAGCCATCAGATGTGGGCTCCGGACGCCGCATACAAAAACGGAAAATACTATTTATTTTTCCCGGCAAAGGACAAGGATGGCATTTTCCGCATCGGTGTTGCAACCTGCGATACCCCGGCAGGAAAGTTCACACCAGAACCAGACTATATCCAGGGAAGCTTCAGCATAGACCCTGCCGTACTTGTAGACGATGACGGACGCTCCTACTGTTACTTCGGCGGTCTCTGGGGCGGCCAGTTAGAAAAGTGGCAGACCGGCAGCTTCGTACCGGATGCGGCAGCTCCTGCCGACAACGAACCGGCACTCGGGCCGAGGGTTGCAGAGCTGAGCGACGACCTCCTCTCCTTTAAGGGAGCTGCACAGGAGATTAAAATCTTAAACAAGGACGGCTCTC
This sequence comes from uncultured Lachnospiraceae bacterium, assembly GCA_910577175.1. Lineage (GTDB taxonomy): Bacteria > Bacillota > Clostridia > Lachnospirales > Lachnospiraceae > SIG307. The sequence goes on from CAJTLU010000006.1 coordinate 30,524, forward strand.
CTATTCTTGCAGGCGAGCATGACAAGCGGTTCTTTGAGGCCGCATGGATGCATAAGTACAACGGCTTGTATTATTTCTCCTACTCTACCGGAGATACCCATTACCTTGCTTATGCAACCGGAACAAGTCCGATGGGGCCGTTTACCTATCAGGGTCACATTTTAGAGCCGGTTATCGGCTGGACAACCCACCACTCCATCGTAGAGTACGAAGGCAAATGGTACTTATTCTACCATGACGCTTCCCTCTCGGGCGTAAACCACAAGCGTTGTGTAAAGTTCTGTGAACTTCATTACAACGAGGACGGAACCATCCAGACGATTACTCCGTACGCAGACGAAAAGTAAAAATTTTTCTATTGACAAATAGCATTTGAGGTTCTATACTATTGCTAACAATACTAATATCAAAATCAAACCGATGACGCGGAGATAACGGTAATTATGCTTCCACAGAGAGCCCATACTGCTGAGAATTGGGTGAAACACAGATTATCAAATGGACCGCCGAGGGCGCAGTCAAATGAATGCCGGAGTTCTGCATTCAAAGTATTCTGCGACGTACTGGCACACGTAAGCTGCCGGGGATATGTTGGTATCCTGCTAAGCGCATAGCCTTTCTGGCTGTGAATCAAGGTGGCACCGCGGATAACGCAGTTTATTCGTCCTTGACAGAAACCACAGGTTTTTGTCAGGGACGTTTTTTTGCTTCATAGGAAATACCCTGTCTACGGAGTGCAGTTTCATCCGGAATCCATTTTGACGCCGGACGGCAGACAGATGCTTCGGAATTTTATAAATCTCTGAGCACCGAAAGGAGAATTTTTAATGATTAAAGAAGCTATTATTAAACTCGTTGATAAACAAGACCTGACTTATGACGAGGCTTATGCCGTAATCACGGAAATTATGAGCGGCGAAACCACTCCTACGCAGAATGCAGCCTTTCTTGCCGCCCTGTCAACCAAAAGCACTAAGGCGGAAACAATTGAAGAAATCACCGGCTGTGCGGCTGCCATGCGGGATAAAGCGACAAAGCTTCCAAATGACCTCGACCTGCTTGAAATCGTAGGCACCGGCGGCGACGGCTCACACAGCTTCAACATTTCCACTACTACCGCAATCGTTGCAGCCTCTGCAGGGCTCAAGGTGGCAAAGCACGGCAACCGTGCAGCCTCCTCCGCCTGCGGCACGGCAGACTGTCTGGAAGCACTCGGGGTCAATATAGACCTCTCCCCGGAGCAATGCCTCCGGCTGCTTCAAACTGTAGGCTTCTGCTTCTTTTTTGCCCAGAAGTACCACACCTCCATGAAATACGTCGGCTCTATCCGGAAGGAGCTTGGCATCCGTACCGTATTTAATATCCTCGGGCCGCTTACGAATCCGGCAAGCCCGAAACGGCAGCTTTTAGGCGTCTACAGCCGCTCCCTTGTGGAGCCTCTGACACAGGTTCTGATAAAATTAGGCGTAAAAAAGGGCATGGTCGTTTACGGGCAGGATAAGCTCGACGAAATCTCCTTAAGCGCACCGACCTTTATTTCCGAGTTTTCAGACGGCTGGTCGAAAACCTATGAAGTGACACCGGAACAGTTTAGCTTTACGCGCTGTGACAAAAAGGATTTATCCGGCGGCACACCGGAAGAAAATGCCGCCATTACAAGAGCCATCTTGAGCGGCGAACAAGGCCACCGCAGAAACGCCGTTTTGATGAATGCGGGCGCCGCCCTGTATATCGGCGAAAAAGCAGCTTCGATAGAGGATGGCATTCAGCTTGCAAAAAACCTGATTGATTCCGGAACAGCAATGCAGACTCTGAACCGTCTGATACAGCTTTCCAATGAATAAAGGAGGGAGCACATGACAATACTTGACGAACTGGCGGCATATGCAAGGAAGCGGGTTGCCACCGCAAAGGAAGCGCTGCCTCTTGACGAAATTGAACGCATGGCGCTTGCCCTGCCGCCGGGAGACTTTGCATTTGAAAAAGCGCTCTCGGCTCCCGGTATTTCGTTTATCTGCGAATGCAAAAAGGCGTCCCCCTCAAAGGGCATTATTGCAAAAGATTTTCCGTACCTTTCCATTGCTAAGGAATACGAAGCAGCAGGTGCCGACTGCATTTCGGTCCTCACAGAGCCGAAATGGTTTCTGGGAAGCGGCCGCTATCTGGAGGAAATTGCAAGGGCAGTCTCTATCCCTTGTTTGCGGAAGGATTTTACGGTAGATGAATATATGATTTACGAAGCAAAGCTGCTTGGCGCCGCAGCGGTACTTCTGATTTGTGCCCTGCTCCCGCCTGACACAATCCATGAATACATCGGAATCTGCGACAGGCTTGGCATATCTGCACTCGTCGAAGCACATGATGAGGCAGAGGTAAGAGGTGCGGTGGCGGCAGGCGCAAGAATCATCGGCATCAATAACCGCAACCTGAACTCCTTTATTGTAGATACGGACAACAGCAGGAAGCTGCGGGAGCTTGTACCGGAGTCCGTCCTCTTTGTTTCGGAAAGCGGCATCAAAACCGCAGAAGATGTAAACACACTGCGCGGAATCGGGGCACATGCCGTACTCATCGGCGAAACGCTGATGTGTGCGGAGAATAAAAAAGCAAAGCTTGCCGAGCTTAAGGGGGCACCATGACAAAAATAAAACTCTGCGGACTGACAAGACCCTGCGACATTGCCTACGCCAATACGCTCCGTCCGGACTATATCGGCTTTGTCTTTGCGCCGGGCAGCAAACGCTTTCTCTCTGCGCAGACTGCGACACAGCTGCAAAAGGAGCTTCATCCGGACATCGTCCCCGTGGGCGTATTTGTTGATGAAGCGCCGGAGGTTATTGCCGGACTTTTAAAACAGGGCATTATCAAAGCAGTCCAGCTCCACGGGAACGAGGACGACGCCTATATACGACATCTTCGGTCGCTCACGGACTGTCCCGTCATAAAGGCGTTCCGCCTCCGGACAGAGGAAGACGCCGAAGCCTCAAACCGTTCCACAGCTGATCTTGTCCTTTTAGATTCGGGCGGCGGTACAGGAACGCCGTTCGACTGGCAGCTTCTCCAGTATCTCCGCCGGGATTATATTCTCGCCGGAGGGCTGACACCTGAAAATATAACTACTGCTCTCTCCGCCTTCCATCCCTTTGCGGTAGACGCAAGCTCTTCCCTGGAAACGGACGGCGTGAAAAATCTTATCAAAATGTCGGCATTTGTAAATGCCGTAAGAAACAGAAAGGAACATGACCATGACAAATTCTAACGGAAGATTTGGCATCCACGGAGGACAATATATTCCCGAAACACTGATGAATGCCATTATTGAACTTGAAAAGGCCTATGAATTTTACAAAAACGACGAAGTCTTCAACCGGGAACTGACCGGGCTTCTGAACGAATATGCAGGCAGACCGTCCAGGCTCTACTATGCCGAAAAGCTGACGAAGACATTAGGCGGTGCGAAAATCTATCTTAAACGCGAAGACCTGAACCATACCGGCTCCCATAAAATCAACAATGTACTCGGGCAGGCGCTTCTTGCAAAAAAAATGGGCAAAACCCGTCTGATTGCAGAAACCGGCGCCGGACAGCACGGCGTCGCGACTGCCACTGCCGCCGCTTTTATGAATATGGAATGCGTCGTTTTTATGGGCGAAGAGGACACCAAACGTCAGGCGCTCAATGTTTACCGCATGAAGCTTCTCGGCGCAAGGGTCGTGCCGGTCAGCGCCGGAACCGCCACTTTAAAGGACGCCGTTTCCGAAGCAATGCGCGAATGGGCGTCACGGATTGACGACACGCACTACTGTCTCGGCTCGGTTATGGGTCCCCATCCGTTTCCGACGATTGTCCGTGACTTCCAGGCAGTCATTTCCAGAGAAATCAAGACACAGCTGATGGAAAAGGAGCATCGTCTGCCAGATGCCGTAATCGCTTGTGTGGGCGGCGGCTCCAACGCAATCGGAAGCTTCTATCACTTTATTGACGACAAGTCCGTACGCCTGATTGGCTGCGAGGCGGCAGGCAGGGGCATTGATACCTTTGAGACGGCGGCGACCGTTAATACCGGAAGAGTCGGCATCTTCCACGGCATGAAGTCCTACTTCTGCCAGGACGAATACGGCCAGATTGCTCCCGTATACTCGATTTCCGCCGGGCTTGACTATCCGGGAGTAGGCCCGGAGCACGCCAATCTCCATGACACCGGCAGGGCAGAATATGTTCCGGTTACGGACGACGAAGCCGTCAACGCCTTTGAATTTCTCTCAAAAACCGAAGGCATCATTCCTGCCATAGAATCCGCCCATGCGGTCGCCTATGCGATGAAGCTGGCGCCTTCTATGGACAAAGACAAAATTATCGTAATCACTGTCTCCGGAAGAGGAGACAAGGACTGTGCAGCAATTGCACGCTACAGAGGGGAGGACCTTTATGAGTAACATTGCTTCGGCTTTCCAGAACGGCAAGGCATTTATTCCTTTTATTACCTGCGGCGACCCGGACCTTGAGACTACCGGGAAGCTTGTACGGGCAGCGGCAGAAAACGGCGCCGACCTGATTGAACTGGGGATTCCGTTTTCCGACCCGACTGCAGAAGGCCCGGTCATCCAGAGGGCAAGCCACCGCGCCCTGACGGGTGGCGCTACGACCGACCGGATTTTTGAATTTGTCCGGGAGCTGCGGACAGACGTAACGATTCCGCTTGTTTTTATGACCTATGCCAATGTAGTTTTCTCATATGGGATAGAGCGCTTTGCCGCCGCCTGTAAGGAGAGCGGCATCGACGGAATTATTCTTCCTGACCTCCCTTTTGAAGAAAAGGAGGAGTTCCGCCCTGCCTGCAGGCAGTACGGTATCGACCTGATTTCGCTGATTGCCCCTACCTCAAAGCAGCGCATTGCCGAAATTGCAAAGAACGCCGAGGGCTTTCTATACCTTGTTTCCAGTCTCGGAGTAACCGGCGTCCGGAGTGAAATTACAACCGACCTTTCCTCGATTGTCTCCATCGTCAGGGAAAATACGGACATCCCATGCGCGGTCGGCTTCGGAATTTCCACGCCGGAGCAGGCAAGGGAAATGGCGGCGCTTTCCGACGGCGCCATCATAGGTTCGGCGATTATGAAGCTCGTGGAGGAATACAAAACGGAAGCCGCCGGACCTGTGGGGGACTATGTAAGAAGCATCAAGGAAGCACTCAGGGCATAGGCGTCTTGTCCTCCTTTGGCGAGCAGCCAAAATATTTCACATAGGAACGGTAAAAGGCAGAATAATCCTTGAATCCGCAGCTTTCTCCCGCATCCTGCGCCGAGAACCCGCTGCGGATTTTTTCTCTTGCCGCGGTCAGTCGCTTGATTGTAATATACTCCCACGGCGCCGCTCCGGTCGCCTGCTTAAACACCCGGCTAAACTGCGACGGACTCAGGAAAAAAAGCTCCGCAAGCGCCGGAACCGACAGCTCTTCGGACAAATGCGCATTCACATAAGCCACTATCTGCTCTGGAAGGCTCCGGGGCGACAGCTCCTCTGTTATGCCTCTTTTCAGGTATGCACTGCTGATACCATCCAGCAGCTTAAAAAGATTGGCAAGAACCTTCACTCTTCTCCCGTAATCATCTTCTTTGTTGCGGCACATATCATAAAAAACAGCTCCGGGCTGTATCTTCCCAAACTCCGCTGAGGAATAAAAGTTTTCTCTTCCTAACGGCCGGTCAAAAAACGGCTTCAGCAGCCTGCGCTGCGGGTCAATGCTATCTACCACCCAGAGGGAAAAGTTTATCACATAACGCTCATATTTTCTGCCGCCAAGCATTTTGTTCCTGTGCGATTCCGCAGGACGCATAATCAGGATATCTCCCGGCTTTAAGGGATACCTTGCGCCCTCCACAAGATATTCTGCATCTCCCGAAACAAAATAGTAAATCTCACACTGCTCATGGACATGCATGAACGAGCCATTATCGTCCGGATGTTCATCTACGGCATACCTGGTATACACGCCATCTGAATTGAATTGTTGTAACAAATTCATTTGAATACACTCTCCTGCGTTTTTTTCTGAATTTTCTCTCAGCGTTTTCTTTCTGCGCTTTCTCTCAGCTTTTTATTTCAGCATACCATGCTATGCGCGAATTTGCAATATACCATGCTTAGATTTACAATTGTAATGCAAATTATTTTGCAGTATATTGGTTATAACAAAATTATTTCAGGAGGAATTGCCATGAAGTTCAAACTTGCAGCATTTGCCGACGAAGCGGGCAGCAAACTGGAAACCCAGATTGCCGCAATGGTAAAAAACGGCATCGGATATCTTGAAATCCGTGGTGTGGACGGTGAAAATATTGCGGATATTTCCAAGGAAAAGGCTTACGAAATCCGCAAAAAGCTGGAGGGCTCAAATCTGGCAGTCTGGTCTGTCGGCTCGCCGTTCGGAAAAATCGGAATTACGGAGGACTTCGCTCCACACCTTGAAAAATTCAAACGGAATCTGGAGATTGCAGCCATCCTTGGCACAAATCATATGCGGATTTTCAGCTTTTATGTTCCGCAGGAGAATCCGGAAGCCTGTGCTGACGATGTAATGCGGCGTCTGGAGCAGTTTGCTCTGGCGGCAAAGAACAGCGGCATCGTTCTGTGCCATGAAAATGAAAAGGGCATTTACGGCGATATCGCCGTCCGCTGCGCGGAAATCCATAAAAATTTCCCTGAAATAAAAGCGGTTTTTGACCCTGCCAATTTTATCCAGTGCGGACAGGATACCAAGGACGCCTGGGCGCTTCTCAGCCCTTATATCGAATATATGCACATTAAGGACGCGCTTGCGGACGGTTCCGTCGTTCCTGCCGGAAAAGGCACCGGAAATCTGCCGTTCCTGTTAGGACAGTACAGTGGGACGATGCTGACGCTTGAACCGCATTTGTCTGTATTTCCGGGCTTTGAAAAGCTGGAACAGGGTAAGGAAGCCCCGGAGAAGAAATACTGCTATGCATCTTCGGAGGAGGCATTTGACGCAGCCGTCACAGCATTAAAAGAATTACTATCATAGGAGGTATTTTATGAATAAAATCCGTCTTGGAATTATCGGCGTAGGAAATATGGGAAGCGGGCATTTGCAAAACGTAATCGATGGAAAATGTCCTAAGGTTGAAGTAACCGCGGTTGCTGATATTAACCCTCAGAAGCTCGAAAACGCTAAGAAAAAGCTGCCGGAGCTGGCCTGCTTTGACTCGGCTGAAAAAATGTTAGACAGCGGGCTGATTGACGCGGCTCTGATTGCAGTACCGCACTATGACCACCCTGTTTATGCAATCGAATGCTTCAAACGCGGGATTCATGTTATGACCGAAAAACCTGCGGGCGTATACGCAAGGCAGGTCCGCGAGATGAATGAGGCTGCAAAAAAGGCTGGCGTAACTTTCGGGATTATGTTTAACCAGCGGACCAATCCGATTTATAAAAAGGCACGTGAAATCGTGCAGAGCGGCGCTCTCGGAGTGCCGAAACGGCTCGTATGGGTTGTCACAAACTGGTACCGCACACAGGCGTACTATGACTCGGGAAGCTGGCGCGCTACCTGGAACGGCGAGGGCGGCGGCGTACTGTTAAATCAGGCGCCCCACAATCTGGACCTGTGGCAGTGGATTTTCGGTATGCCGAACAAAATCCGTGCCTTCTGTGCCGCAGGAAAATATCACAACATCGACGTTGAGGATGATGTGACGATTTACGGCGAATACGAAAACGGGGCAACGGCAACCTTCATTTCCACAACCGGAGAGGCTCCTGGAACGAACCGGCTCGAAATTTCCGGCGACTTAGGAAAGCTTGTTCTGGAGGATGGAAAACTGAAATGGTGGAAGCTCACCGTTCCTGAGCGGGAATTCTGCTTTACCTCAAAGGAGGGCTTTCTGTCTCCCGGTACGGAATATGAGGAGTATTCCGAGGAGGCGCCTGACGGCCACTCGACGGTACTGGAAAACTTTGCGGAGGCAATTTTAGATGGCGCCGAACTGATTGCGGACGGCCGCGAGGGACTGAATTCCCTGTCAATTTCAAACGCCGCCTACCTATCCTCCTGGACGGAAAGCTGGGCAAAGATTCCTACCGATGAAGCGCTTTTTGAGCAGCACCTGATTGAGCTTTGCAAAAAAGAAACAAACAAAAAAAGCGGCTCTGAAAGCGCCGACCTTCCCGCTGACTTAAAGGAGCGCTGGAAGGTAAGGTGGTAATAGCCGCCTGCGCACTTGTTATACAAACTACAAGTCTCCCATGCAGAGAAGGGATGCCCTGCATGGGAGGCTCGTTTTATCTACTGCAATATGTCCGGAACTGTCAACTACTTTGCATGCCTTGTCAACAACAGGCATTTTCCTGTATAATAAATGGGAGCTATCCTGGACGCTTCGCTTCCCGCAGCGTGTTTCTACGAACATAGAGGCTATAAAACCGTGGGACATGGAATTTGGCACCAAAATAGCATTTTTTATTAAGACACGTACATCTAAACTTGCTATAATAGATAAAAGCGCAAGGAGGATATACAATGAAAGACCAAAAAGAAGTTATAAAAAAAGTCATAAATTACATTGAGCAAAATTTAGAGAAAGAAATCAACTTAGATAATATATCAAAAAATATTGGTTATTCCAAATTCCATCTTAATCGCATTTTTACAGAGTATACAGGAGTTACCATACATAAATATTTACAAAACCGCAGGCTTACTGTTGCTGCTGAAAAGCTGGTTAAAACTGATAAGTCGATATTGCAAATTGCATATGAAGCCGGATATGATACACAACAATCATTTTCATTTGCTTTTAAACAAATATATTTCTATCCACCTAAAACTTATCGGGATATTGGAATCTTTATGCCAAAACAAGATCGAATCTCTCTGTGCTATTCTTATATCTCTAGTTACAACTTTATTACAGAGATTAAGGAGATTGCCGCATGAGTACGATTCCTTATGTTATTGAACAAACCAGCCGTGGAGAAAGAAGTTACGATATTTTTTCACGGTTACTATCTGACAGAATTATTTTTTTAGGAGAAGAAATAAGTGATGCGTCAGCCAGTTCGATTATTGCTCAAATGCTGTTTTTAGAAGCACAAGACCCTGAAAAAGATGTACATTTGTATATAAATAGTCCTGGCGGTTCTGTCTCAGCCGGCTTTGCTATTTATGATACAATGCAATATATAAAATGTGATGTTTCGACTATTTGTATTGGGCTTGCAGCTAGTTTTGGAGCTTTTTTATTAGCTGGCGGTACGAAAGGAAAGCGTATCGCTTTGCCAAATGCAGAAATAATGATACACCAGCCAGCTATTCACGGAAATGGGATTCAAGGACAGGCAACAGAGATAAAAATCGCATCCGACCACATACAAAAAAGCAAAGAACGCTTAAACTCCATTTTAGCGGGAAACACCGGGAAAAGCATGGAAGAAATTGCCCTTGCGACAGAACGTGACAATTATATGTCAGCAACAGAAGCAGTAGATTTCGGGCTAATTGATAAAATTGTGGAAATGCACGGACGCTGCCGGAGTACAACATAGCTATAGTGCCTTCCAGATGTTATATGAAGAAATGAAGGTACGTTTGCGCGAGAAATCCAGATTTAATGATGGGAGCGTATAGTTCCAGCATTTTCGGGCTTTCCCGGCATTTTAGATATGGGGAGAAGTTCTTATATACCCTCAAAACTTCTTAGGTTTTCCCTCTCAATGGTAGTAAAAGAAGTAGTAGCAAGTGCAGAAAGAAAGCCTTTATGCCGACTATGGCAAGCTGAAAAAACAGGTACAGGAGTATGACGTTATCAAGCGGAACATAGACAGCATTTTACAGACAGAGAAGCAGCCGGAACGGGAACGGCAGACAGAGCGCGGATAAAAGCACAAAAAAAGAACCGGGACGCGGCAGCTTTTCAGTAGCCACCGCGCCCCGGTTTTCTCATGGGTGCAGAGATTGGTTTGTGACGCAATAGAACGGCATTTCCGTGGGTAAAGGTGTAAACCCTTTGCCGCCTTATTTTCCTGCCCGGAAAGTCGCATAAATCAAGGCTTATTTTGTCCCTATCGCGTCACATTCGCCCGCATTTTTCTTTGACACTCAATGACTGATTTACAAATAATGTCTATTTATGAATTAGAGTATCATATAAATTTACTTTACAATATACGTTATGGGCTTGGAGGTGTCTATATCTGCGTACATATTTTCAAATCCAGCATAACGATCAAGACCTTTTTCAACATTAGCTTCCAATGCACGAAAATGTTCATCACGTTCTGCTTCTGTGTCAAAGTAGATTATATTATTTTCCGGCAGATTAGTTTCTGATACCTCTGTTTTTTCTACTGGTACACCGTGAATATCTCCTGTTTGAACAGGAGCAGCCGTTTGCACATTGTCTGTATCAACATTAGCTGGTGTACCGTCATCTTTGAACGAAACTCCAAAATTATCAGCAATTTGTGGAACATTATCCGGCTTAGAAACAACTTCAATACCTTTGTTTTGTTCCACAGGTTCCGTTTGCTGTGGTTGTGCATTTGCAGAGGAAGCAAATGCTGTTGTAGTTCCAGCAACAATAAAACTTGCTAAGATAAGTGAACATATTGTAGTTTTTTTGATTTTCATAATTGCATTTATCCTTTCTTCGATTGCATTTTTACTAAAATTGTTGCACAAAGGGGTCAAGCCATTCCGTGTTTCTTCTATGCTGATTAATACCCGTGCATAAGTCGCTTTTTTGTTTTCTCCGAAAAGACGAACAACCGCTTCATCACATGACAGTTCAATATCTCGATTTGCAAGAATATACATAGCCCAAACAAGAGGATTGAACCAATGCACACACAACACCGCAATCAGCACTAACTTTGTAACACTGTCAAAGCGCCGGATATGCACATATTCGTGTGCCAAAATGTATTGCAGCGCCTTTGTATTTTCCCATTCGGTAGACGTTGGCATCAAAATCACCGGACGAAATACGCCATAAGTGAGCGGTGCGGAAAACCGGCTGGACTGCCGAATAGAAATTGAGCGTTTCAGCCGATGGGTACTCAACCAGTTTTTGATGAAATCATTGTTTACTGGCAAGGAGGTTTGAAATTCTTGTCTGCACTTCCAGTATGCTATGACAAAGACGAAAGCGCAGACCAGCACCCCAACGGCCCAAACAATCACCCACACAGAAACGGGGCTTGCAGTATTTGAAATGTTGCCGGGCATAGCAGCTATTTGCTCCGTTATTTCAGTCGGTAACATTCCAACAGTCTGCGGGCCTTTTACGGGATTTACTGCGGGTGCATGATTGCCTATCAGTGAATACACGCTAAACGCAGAGGGGATAGAGAACGGGAGCAACAGCCGCATGACCGCTATTCCCCAAAGCGCCAAAAAAGTCTTTTTGGGTAATAGGTTGATTGCCAAGGCGCGTATCACGATGATTGCCAAAATCATCACAGCCCCCGCAAAGCTCATTTGCAATAGGCTCATTTACACCACCTCACTCCAAGTCACCGACAATCTGTTTCAGCTTTTCGATCTGCGCGGCGCTTAACTTTTTCCGGCCCAGCAAGGCCGCAAACAGCTTGTCGGCGGAGCCGTCATACACCTTGTTAATCAGCTCGTTTGTTTCCGCCTCCTGCACGTCCTCTTTTGGTACGAGCGCATGGCACATAAAACCGGGATCAGAGCGTTCAATCGCGCCCTTTTTGATACAACGCTTGATTAGAGTATAGGTCGTATTGACATTCCAGCCCAGCTCCTCGGTCAGCAGTTTGGCGATATATTTTGCGGGGACATCGCCATCGCGCCAAAGGACAGACATCACTTTCAGCTCAGAGTCGAAAAGTTTAATGTCCATTCAATCACCTCCTTTTAAGACTGTAGTAGTAGCTACAAGTAAATACTACCACAGTCTTAAACGCTTGTCAATACTACTCTGGTCTTAAAAGCAAAAAAGAACGACACCGCGAGAGTGCCGCCCCAGCTTTGGGACATTTTGTCTCGAAGTTACTGCGCAACAATTTAGACTTTGCGGGTAGAATGGCCGGGGTCTGCTGGGGGCGCCTTGATAACCAAAACAGGGCGGCCCTAGTGGACTCCGGCCATATCGCAGAAAAAACCGCCGCTTTAAGTTTTCCCCAATAGCGGCGGTCTGGTGTAGGTTGGCTCCATTCTTTAGGTGTTGTGTTATTATGCCCTTGTCAAATACACTTATCTATGCTAGAATGTAATTGTAAATTTTTAACAACAAAATAATTCGGAGGGATGTATGTTTAAATCTTTTTACAAAACACTCTTTATGTTTTTGTTTCTATTTTTGACAAACGCTTTGCTTAATGAAGAAAAAGCCTATGCAGCTGAGTTCATTGTTTCTGATTCAGTAGAAAACTCTATGGAAAGCCTGCAGACCAACGACCAGTTCGTTAAATTTGACAGCGCCATTACTGAAGCATTAGCGACTGCAATTCCCTTAGACGATACATCTGCTCTATTCTGTACATCTGATACTCCTGATAATATTATAGAATTAATGACTTTGAATGCTGCTGAATATGAAGTTGTTCCTTATTCGTATACAAATTTATTCAGAATGACAGACCCATCGGGAGTAACTATTTACCTTTTTATAATAAAAGTTTCTGGTGAAGTATACATATACCCTGACGGCAAAGTACATTTGTTCAGTATGAAAGTATCGGTCACACCTAATCAATCAGGCTGGGATGTTACTGTTGACACCCCGACGCTATGCAATACCGATGGTTCAGTATCATACGGATATAGTTATGTTTATTGTACGAAAGCCGACACTAAGTACACGTTTGGCTGCTCCGTTTCAATTCATGCAATGGACTCAAAACCAGAGGTTTCAATTAATCAGATGATAAACAGATAATCAGGTAAAGGAGACAATTAAATGAAAAAACAACACAAAATCCTTATTGCCGCTCTTGCGGCCGGTTTTATTATCTCAGGCGCCGTACTCGGCAGCCGCTTCTTAACGACAGAAACAATCCAACCGGACGAAATCGTCGATCTCAAGCCCATAGCCCCTCTTACCGAAGAACAAAGAGTAGCCCTTCAGCAAGAATATGTGAAAAAAATGATTGAGGAAGAATTAAACAAATTAAACAAGTACGAATTTGAAACTGAAGAGAAAAAAAACGAATGTCGTGAAATGCTTTTGGAATATCGTAAAATACTCTTGAAACAAATCACGGATTCAGAGTAGTCGCAAAGGAGAACACGTTTTAACGGAACCGGAATTATCCGTTTCCGGCAGGATTCCCTTATAAATCTGCAAACGGTCTTTGGCATCCCGCGGACCTCACCGACCCAATTTGCCAGGCATTTCCGGATTGTTAATAACAGCAAGCCAGATTTTAAGGAGGAACAAAATGATAAAAATCAGGGTAATGAATATTAGAGATTATGATGGAATATATGATTTGTGGATTAACACGCCGGGGATGGGACTTAACTCAACAGATGATAGCAGAGAAGGAATTGATAAATATTTAAAACGCAATCCTACATCAAGTTTTGTTGCGGAAGATGATGGTAAGATAATAGGAGTAATTATGTCAGGCCATGACGGGCGCAGAGGTTATATTCATCATACAGCGGTTTTACCAAATTACAGAAATCAAGGAATAGCGAAAAAACTTGTAGATACTGCCATGAACGCTTTAGACAAAGAAGGCATACATAAGGTAGGATTAGTTGCTTTTGAAAAAAATGAAATCGGAAATGGTTTTTGGGAAAATATTGGATTTGCTGCCAGAAATGATTTAGTGTATCGAAATAAGAATATACATGAGCTTAAAAGAATTGATACCTAAACTATCAGTTTTTTATTCAAAGCTGGGACCGTTTCAAGTTTTGCGTAAACTCTGATATAAGATATTGGAATAATTACTTAAGGGCGGATGCCGGTTATGCGGCTTTCCGCCCTTGCCTGCCCCTCCTACCTTATGATTCCTGCTGCCCGCAGCTCCTCTGGCGCCTCCGCCCACTGCGCGAGATAATTATTCCGGAAGCGTTTGTCAAAGGTCACATCCGCCTCAAACCAGTCCGGCAGTACAAACGCGTCTGCTTCCTCCTCGTCCGGGAACTCCACCTCTGCAAACATAAGCCCCGAAAGCTCTCCCGCAAATACATCCAGCTCTATCGTATACGCGCCGTAAGGAATCAGATAGCGCGTCTTTGTAATCACCCTGCCCTCTGCCTTGGAAAGAAGCGTTGCATAGCTTTCCGCCGTCAGTGGCAGCTCCACCTCCTCGCATACATGCGCGGTAGCGTCCGCTTTCTTTTCCAGACCAAGCTTTGACTTGTAGCAAAGAATATACTTTGTCTTTCCATTCTTGACCGACCGTCTTACCCGTACCACCGGATGCGTGCAGAGATACCCCTGCTCTAACTGCTTGCTCTCATACTGCTCTAACCTCTCCGGAAGCTCCCGGATTGTAAACTTACGCTCAATTTCCATCTCTTCCCTCTCCCTTCAGGATGGCACGGGTCACAAGTACCGCAATCCCGATTCCCAAAGAAAACGCCGCGCTCACCACCAGAAATCCCCAGTTCCGGTTCTTTCGCAGACGTGCCGCAATCTCAGCAAACTGCAGCTCTGCCACCGGCTTCGGCTCCTTTTCCGGAGCTGCCTCCTCATGGTTTAACTGGACATATTCCCTGTAAACCCGGCGACAATCCCTGCACTCCTTCAAATGCGTCCGGATATCCTTCCTTGTCTCTTCGCTTACAGTATTTTCCTGAAAAAGAACAATCAAATCCTGCACTACGTTACAGCTTAAATTCATTTTGTAATCTCTCCTTCAACATATTTTTTGCACGGAAATACAGCACCTTTGCCGAACTCTCCGAAATCTCCATTGTCTCTGCTACCTGCTTGAACGACATCTCCGCATAAATCCGCAGCGCAACCACCTCCAGATTCTTCTGCGGCAGCTCCTGCAGCACCTCTCGCACCCGCTCTGTCACCTCTCTGCGCAAAATCTTATCTTCTGCGGAATCCCGGTGGTCCTGTGCCATATAAAAATCAACCATATCTTCTAACGCAATGGCATCACGGGACTGTCTCTCTTTTTTCAGATAGCTGAAATAGGTATACTTTGCAATTGCCGCAAGCCAGGTGAACATAGTGCTGTTTCCTTTATATTTCCCGAAAGCAACAAACGCACGGTAAAAGGTCTCCTGCGTAAGTTCCTCCGCAAGCTGCTCGTCTCCGCAAAGTTTAAATAAAAAGCCGTAAATCCTTCCCTGATACCTCTGATAAATCGTCTCAAAACTCTCCAAGTAAAATTCCTCCTGTCCCCGGATTCACCCTTTCTCTTTTCCCTATTTTAGCATGTTTTCCCCGCCACGGAAAGCATTTTTTCCTTTCCTGAAAAATTTTTTAAAAATTCTGTAACCTTTTTCCATACCGGGCTACTAACTAAATGGATTGCTTCTTCGGAAGCATAAGGGCACGGCACTTTCTGCCGGACGCCAAATGAATTTTTTGGAGGATGCTATGAGTTTTTATATCGCCGGAACCGGTATGTATGTGCCGGAACGCATTGTCACCAATGATGAACTGGCAACAATGGTTGACACAAATGATGAATGGATTAAACAGCGCGTCGGGATTTCGGAACGTAGAATCAGTACAGACGAATGGACGTCCGAAATGGCTTATAAGGCTGCCTTATGCGCACTTGAGAATGCGGACTGCAAACCGGAGGACCTGGACTATATCTTAACCGCCAGTGTAAGCGCAGAGTGTGTTTCTCCGTCTACTGCCTGCATGGTGCAAAACCTTCTGGGTGCCACCTGCCCGGCGTTAGAGGTAAACGCAGCCTGCTCCGCTTTCCTGTTTCTTCTGGAAACTGCAGCCGGACTTTTCGCCCGCAAAAGGGCAAAGAAGATTCTGGTTGTCGGCGCAGAGCGCTTAAGCGGCATTCTGGACTGGAGCGACCGCAGCACCTGTATTATTTTCGGGGACGGTGCCGGCGCTGCCGTGTTAAGCTGTGAAAAGGATAACTATCTTGATTCTGTCGTTACGGTTCATGGAGGCGACGATGTTATTAAGATTCCTCACTTTATCGGCTGCTCCCCTTTCTTTACAAAGGAGAATGATTCCCCGTATATTCATATGCAGGGACAGGAAACCTTTAAATATGCCGTAAATGCAATGTGCGGCGATATCACTGCTATCTTAGAGCAGAATCATCTGACGCTCGACGATATCAGCTATATTGTACCTCACCAGGCAAACAAGCGCATTATTGACTTTGCAGCAAAGCGCCTGAAAACCTCGGAAGAAAAGTTCTATGTGAACATCGAGCACTACGGGAATACTTCCAGCGCAAGCGTTCCGATTGCCTTAGACGAGCTGAACCGCTCCGGCAGATTAAAGCGCGGGGACTACATTATTCTCTGTGCCTTTGGCGGCGGTCTTGCCAATGCAGCCTGCCTGTTGCGCTGGTAAACAGCGCCTTGTACAGTAAACAATGCCGCGCGGACTTTTCGCAGGGCTTGTTCATAAAAACATTTTATTAAAAAGGAGATAACACCATGTTAGAAAAAATCAAAGAAATTTTATCCACCAGCCTTTCCATTGACGCAGATTCCATCACCGAAGCAAGCAGCTTCCAGGACGACCTTGGTATCGATTCCCTTGATATCGTAGAATTACTGATGAACGTAGAAGAAGAGTTCGGCGTTTCCATCGAGCCGGACCCGTCCATTGCTACCGTAGGCGATCTTATTGCAAAGATTGAAGAATTAAAGGGCTAAAGACAAGGGGATATCTATGATTTCGTCAAAAATTTGTGATTTACTCGGTATTACCTACCCTGTTTTCCAGGGTGGTATGGCATGGATTGCAGACGGACAGCTTGCGGCTGCCGTTTCCGAGGCAGGCGGGCTCGGTATTATTTCCGCAATGAATGCGGATTCCGACTATCTGCGGGAGCAGATAAAAATTGCCCGCGCACATACGAAAAAGCCTTTCGGCGTGAACATCATGCTAATGAGCCCTCACGCGCCTGAGGTTGCCAAGGTCGTTGTAGAAGAGAAGGTTCCGGTCGTTACGACCGGTGCAGGAAGCCCTGCCGTTTATATGGAAAGCTGGCTTTCTGCCGGGATTAAGGTAATCCCGGTCATCGCTTCCGCTGCCATGGCAAGAAAGATGGAACAGTGCGGTGCCTCTGCTGTTGTTGCAGAGGGTCAGGAGTCCGGCGGACACATCGGCGAATTGACGACGATGGCTCTGGTTCCGCAGGTCTGCGACGCGGTTTCCATCCCGGTACTTGCTGCCGGCGGTATCGCAGACGGACGCGGCATGGCTGCCGCTTTCTGTCTGGGCGCATGCGGCGTACAGCTCGGCACCCGTTTCCTTGTTGCGAAAGAATGCTCGGTTCACCAGAACTACAAGGATATGGTATTAAAGGCAAACGACACCTCTACCACCACCACCGGCAGACGCTTCGGCGGAAATACCTGCCGCTGTATTAAAAACCCGTTCAGCCGCGGCTTCCAGAAGGCGGAATATGCACCGGAAGCAACTGCGGAGAGCATTGCCGACCTAGGCGTCGGCGCACTCCGTAAGGCAGCCGTAGACGGCGACATCAAAGAGGGATGTTTTCTTGCCGGACAGATTTCCGGCATGGTCAATCAAGAGCAGACCGCAGCCGAAATCGTCACCGAGCTTGTAACGGAGTGTGAAGCGCTCCTGAAAGGAGTACACACATGGCTAAAATAGCATTTCTATTTTCCGGTCAGGGTGCGCAGCATCCTGGCATGGGAAAGGGATTTTATGAAAAAGACGCACAGGTTGCCGCCCTGTTTGACGAGGCGGAACGCCTCCGTCCGGGGACACTCGCGCAGATGTTTGACGGAGACGATACGGTTCTCCGCCAGACCGAAAACACGCAGCCGTGCCTCTATCTTGCAGACTACGCAGCTGCCCTTGCGGCAAAGAACGCAGGGCTTCACGCTGACATGGCAGCAGGCTTCTCCCTTGGGGAAATTCCGGCACTTGCGTTCGGAGGCGCTTACACCCCTGCCACCGGGTTCCAGATTGCCTGCGTGCGCGGCGCGCTTATGAGCGAGGCAGCAAAAAAGGCACCGGCTTCCATGGTAGCTGTCGTAAAGCTTTCCAACGAAGTGGTAGAGGAGCTCTGCTCCCATTATAACAAGGTATATCCGGTCAATTATAACTGCACCGGACAGCTCGTAGTATCCGGCAGCACGGAGGAGCTTCCTGCATTTTCCGAAGAGGTAAAAGCAGCAGGCGGCAGAGCGCTTCCACTCAAGGTCGGCGGCGGCTTCCACTCTCCGTTTATGTCTCCTGCAACGGGACAGTTTGCGGAAAAGCTCGCGGAGTTTTCTCTTGCCGCACCGTCCCTTCCGGTCTATGCAAATCTTACCGCAGCGCCTTACGGCGAAAACGTCAGAGAAACCCTGCAGGCACAGATTGACCATCCGGTACTCTGGGAAAAGACCATTCTTGCCATGGCAGAAAACGGCGTAGATACCTTTATCGAGACCGGTGTCGGCAATGTATTGCAGAAGCTGATTGAAAAAATTGTTCCGGGCAGCCGCTCGTATGCCGTAGAGACACCGGAGCAGCTCGAGGCTGCATGCGCAGATCTTTTAAAGTAATAAGGAGGACATTATGTTAAAAAACAAAGTTGCCGTTGTTACCGGAGGCTCCCGCGGCATCGGCCGTGCCATCTGTACCGCCTTTTGTAAAAACGGCGCCGACGTCGCTTTTCTTGACGTAGGAAGTGCAGAAAAAACAATGGAGACCGTAACGGAGCTTTCTGCTTTCGGCACCAAGGTAAAGGCTTATCAGTGCAATATTACAGACTACGCCGAAACAGAAGCCGTATTCAAGGAAATCCTTGCAGAGTTCGGCACCATTGATATTCTTGTAAACAATGCCGGAATTACCCGCGATAAGCTGCTTCTTGGCATGAAACCGGAGGAATTTACCGCGGTTATCGATACAAACCTTGTCGGCGCTTACAATACGGTAAAGCAGGTATACCCGGTAATGATGAAGAAGCGTTCCGGTAAAATCGTCAACATTTCTTCCGTTTCCGGTATTATGGGAAACGCCGGCCAGACCAATTATTCCGCTTCCAAGGCAGGCTTAATCGGCTTTACAAAGTCACTTGCCAAGGAGCTTGCACCTCGCGGCGTCTGCTGTAACGCAGTCGCACCGGGCTTTGTTGCTACCGATATGACCACTGCCTTTGCGGAAAATGAAGCGCTGCTTTCTTCCATTCCGTTAAAGCGTTTCGCAAAGCCGGAAGAAATCGCAGGACTGGTTCTTTTCCTTTCCAGCGACAACGCAAATTACATCACCGGCGAAGTTATCCGCATTGACGGCGGACTCGCCATGTAGGAGGTATCCATGAAAAGAGTAGTAGTTACCGGACTAGGCGCCGTTACCCCGATCGGAAATACGCTTCCGGAGTATTGGAACGGCCTGATTAACGGCGTAAACGGGATTACCCCGATTACCCGTTTTGACACCACCGATTCAAAGTGCAAGCTGGCCGCAGAAGTAAAGGGGTTCGACCCGCTTTCCTGTCTCGATAAAAATACCGCAAGAAAGACTGACCCGTATGTCCAGTACGCGCTTGCCTGCACGCAGGAGGCTATGGCGGACAGCGGACTGGAGGGACATATCGACGGCAGTGAGCTTGGCGTTTACTTTGGCTCCGGCGTCGGCGGCATCCAGACCACCTGCGAGAACCATGTAGGACTGTTAGAGGGCGGCGCCAAAAAGGTTACGCCGCAGTTTGTTCCGAAAATGATTATCAACATCGCGGCAGGCCAGATTGCCATTCGTTTTAACGCACATGGCAATGCCATGTCCATGTCTACCGCATGTGCAACCGGCACCACTGCAATCGGAGAGGCTTACCGCGCCATCAAGGACGGCTACCTTACCGCCGTTATCTGCGGAGGCTCCGAGGCAGCGATTACGCCGCTCTGTGTTGCTGGCTTTGTCAACTGTATGGCCCTTTCCCAGTCACAGAACCCGGACGAGGCTTCCCTTCCGTTTGACAGCCGCCGCGCAGGCTTCGTTATCGGCGAAGGCGCTGCTGCTCTGATTCTGGAAGAGTATGAGCATGCTGTTGCAAGAGGGGCAAAAATTTATGCCGAGGTGTGCGGCTATGGCGCTACCTGTGACGCGCATCACGTTACAGCTCCGGACCCGGAGGCTGTGTATACTGCAAAGGCAATCCAAAAGGCATTAGAAGGTGTCGATTACCGCGCAGAGGACCTTTACATTAACGCGCACGGTACAGGAACCGCTTTAAATGATACTACAGAAACCAAGGCATTCAAGCTTGCGTTCGGAGACGATGCAAAGAAGGTAAAAATCAGCTCGACCAAGTCCATGACCGGTCATATGCTTGGCGCTGCGGGCGCTGCTGAGGCAATTGCCTGCGTTAAGGCAATTGAAACCGGCATCCTTCCGCCGACCATCAATCTGACGAGTCCTGACCCTGCCTGTGACTTAGACTATACGCCGTGCAAGGCAGTAAAGCATCCGGTTACTACCGCGATTTCCACTTCCCTCGGCTTCGGCGGCCACAATGCTTGTCTTGCATTTCGAAAGGTGTGAACTGCGATATGAATCAGGAAGAAATTAAAAAAATACTGCCGCACCGTGACCATATGTTGCTTGTAGACGAAGCAACGGTTACGGACGGCGTTTCCTACGGCAAAAAGAAAATCACCGGCGAAGAATTTTTCTTAAAGGGACATTTTCCGGGCAATCCGATTGTTCCGGGCGTCATCCTTTGCGAGATTCTTGCACAGTCTACCTGTGTCCTGCTCGCTGACGACGCCGGAAACGGAAATATTACAACGCTCTTTACTGGTCTGGAAAAGGTACGTTTCAAGAATCCGGTAAAGCCGGGAGACGTATTTGAAACCAAATGTGAAATTACGAAGCATAAAGGAGCGTTTTACTGGGCAAAGGGCAGCGGCTTTGTAGACGGAAAGCTCTGCGTCAGCGCGGAATTTTCCTTTGCTGTTTTCCCTGCAGATAAGGAGGCCGTATGATTTTCGACAAATGGATGAAAGCTTTTTCGGGCGAACGGCTGACCTGTTCTGCCTGCAAAAAGGAATTTTCCGTAAAAGAGCTTCGCAAAAGTAATTACATCTGTCCGGAATGTGCACATTACTTCCGCGTAAGCGCAAGAGAGCGTATCCTGATGCTTACGGACAGGAACAGCTTTGAAGAATGTGCTACCGGACTCTCCAGCGTGGACTTCTTAGAGTTTCCGGGCTATGCCGATAAGCTGAAAAAGGCTACGGAAAGCACCGGGGAAGAGGATGCCGTTATTTGCGGGTCTGCCTCCATCGGCGGCAACCCTTGTGTTATTTTTGTCATGGACTCCCGTTTTATCATGGCAAGCATGGGCTCGGTAGTCGGCGAGAAAGTCACCCGTGCCTTTGAGTATGCCACGGAGCACAAGCTTCCGGTCATCGGCTTTACCGCTTCCGGCGGCGCCAGAATGCAGGAGGGTATTATTTCCCTGATGCAGATGGCAAAGTGCAGCGCGGCTGTAAAGAAGCATTCCTCTGAAGGAAATCTTTACATTACCATACTGACCGACCCGACCACCGGCGGCGTTACTGCCTCCTTTGCAATGCAGGGCGACATTATCCTTGCAGAGCCAAATGCAATGGTCGGCTTTGCCGGACGCCGCGTGGTAGAGCAGACGACAAAGTCCAAGCTCCCGGACAATTTCCAGAGTGCGGAATTTATTCTTGAGCACGGCTTTGCAGACGCCATTGTTCCGCGGGAAGAACTCCGTGAAACGCTTACCACACTGCTGAAATTGCACAGAAAGAACGAGGTAGCAGTATGAGCATGACTCCTTATGAAAAGCTTAAAACGGCACGTGCAAACGGAAGACCTACCGGAAGTGCCTATATCAACGGGCTTTTTTCCGACCGCATCGAGCTGCACGGCGACCGCCGGTTTGGCGAGGATGCCGCTATCGTATCCGGTGTCGGAAGCCTTGACGGAATGCCGGTGACCTACATTGCCATCGAGAAGGGAGTCGACCTTCCTTCCCGTATGAAGACAAACTTCGGCTGTCCGAAGCCGGAGGGCTACCGTAAGGCACTCCGCCTGATGAAGCAGGCAGAGAAGTTCCACCGTCCGGTTATCTGCTTTGTCGATACGCTTGGCGCATTCTGCGGCGCAGACGGCGAAGAGCGCGGACAGGGCGAGGCGATTGCAGAAAACATCATGGAAATGATTGGTCTTAAAACCCCGACAATTTCGATTGTTATCGGAGAAGGCGGAAGTGGCGGCGCACTTGCCCTTTGTTCTGCCGACCGTGTTTATATGCTGGAAAACTCCGTATACTCTGTTATTTCTCCGGAGGGCTGTGCAAGTATTCTCTGGAAGGATTCCTCCCGTGTGCAGGATTCCGCACAGTGCCTGCGCATTACCGCAGACGATATGAAGAGCTTTGGCGTTGCAGAAACTGTCATTCCTGAGAATTTCGAGGATTTTTCTTCTATGTGCAGTGAAATTAAGGCTTACCTGACCGCCGACTTAAAACAGCTTCTTGCAAAAACTACGGAACAATTACTGGAAGACCGTTATTTCCGTTTCCGGAAATTCGGTATTTATGAAGAAAACGGAGAAACCCATGGAACCAATCTATACTGATTACAGTACCGCTGCTTTTGATGCAGACGGCGTATTGACCGAATTTACCCCACACGCACCGGAAAACTTTAACTTTGCCTACGACGTGGTTGACCGTATTGCAGACAGAGAGCCCGAAAAACGCGCTCTCGTCTGGTGCGATACGAAGGGAAATGAAAAAATCCTTTCCTTTGGCGAAATCTCCTCCCTTTCTACCCAGGCGGCAGGCTATCTTGCCGCAAACGGCGTAAAAAAGGGAGACCGTGTCCTTGTTATTATGAAACGCCATTACGAATACTGGTACATTCTGCCTGCCCTGCACCGGATGGGTGCAGTCGTAATTCCGGCGTCCCATATGCTGAAAAAGAAGGATATTATTTACCGTATCCAAAGTGCGGACATCTCTGCAATTATCTCCGCCGATGACGATACGTTGTCCGAAAGCATTCTTGCAGCAAAGGATTCCTGTCCGGGTCTGCAGCAGCTCTTTACCGTCCGGAAAGACCATCCGGGCTTTCTTCGTTTGGACCTCGGTTTAAAAGAAATGCCAAAAACAGCAGAACGGATTCCGACTCTCGCGGCCGACCCGTTTCTAATGTATTTTACCTCGGGCACTACCTCCTATCCAAAGGCAGTCGTTCACAACGGATATTACCCGTTAGGACATATCCCGACCGCAAAGTTCTGGCATAATTGTCAGGATAACGGTCTGCATCTGACTGTTGCAGATACCGGCTGGGCAAAAGCATCCTGGGGAAAAATTTATGGACAGTGGTTCTGCGGCTGCGCAGTTATGGCATATGATTACGAACATTTTGACGCGGCACAGCTCTGCTCCGTCATTCATAAATATAACGTCACCTCCTTCTGCGCCCCGCCGACCGTTTACCGCCTTATGGTAAAGAACGGCATCCCGTCCGATGCTTTCTCATGTGTGCGCTATGCCACCACAGCAGGGGAAGCCTTAAACCCTGAAATCACAAAGCGTTTTCAGGACATTACAGGACTTTTAATCCACGAGGGGTTCGGGCAGTCAGAGACCACGCTGTTACTTGGGAACCTTGTAAACGCACCGGTTAAAATCGGTTCTATCGGCAAGCCGAATCCGATGTATGACGTAAGAATCGTGGATGAGGACGGAAACGAGGCTGATACGGACGAACGCGGCGAAATTGTCGTTGTTCCGAAGCCGGGTCAGTGCGGACTCTGCATCGGCTATTTAAACTCCGAAGAGCAGGACCACCGTGTCTGGAAAAACGGTGTTTTCCATACCGGCGATATTGCGACACGGGATGGCGACGGCTTTTTCTGGTACATCGGCCGTACTGACGACATCATCAAATCCAGCGGCTACCGCATCGGTCCGTTTGAAATTGAGGATGTCCTGATTAAACATCCATCTGTAGCCGAATGTGCCGTTACCGGCGTTCCGGACGAGGAGCGCGGCTTTATCGTGAAAGCTACTATCGTTTTAATGCCAGGCTATGCCGGCACCCCGGAGCTTGCACAGGAGTTAAAGGATTATGTCAAAACCCAGACCGCTCCGTACAAGTACCCGCGCCTCATCGAATTTGTGCCGGAGCTTCCAAAAACCATCAGCGGAAAAATCCAGCGCGCAAAGCTGCGCGAGCAGGACGCCGAGAAAAATTAAAGGAAACGGATTCCAGACAGGAGTATGTTATGGAGCTTCACGGACTGAATAAGCTGACACTGCTCGATTTTCCAGAGCATCTGGCGTGTACGGTTTTCACAGGGCGCTGCAACCTGCGCTGTCCTTTTTGCCATAACGCCGGACTGGTGCTCGCTCCGGAATGGGAGCCTGTTCTTGATACCGAGGAGGTATTTCGTTTTCTGGAAAAACGGAAAAATACGCTCGAGGGCATCTGTGTCACCGGCGGGGAGCCAACCCTGCAGGAAGACCTGCTTCCCTTTCTGCACCGCTGCAAGGAGCTTGGCTATCAGGTAAAGCTTGACACCAACGGAACCCGCCCGGACGTCCTTCTGGCGGTACTCCGGGAGCATCTGGCTGACTACATTGCCATGGATATTAAAAACTGCCCTGCACGTTATGCCGAAACAGCAGGGCTTTCTTCCGTCCGCCTCTCCGCGCTGGAGGAAAGCATCTCCCTCATCCGGGGAAGCGGACTGCCTTACGAGTTCCGTACTACTGTAGTACGCGAATTTCATACAAAGCAGGACCTGCTTGCCATCGGAGAATGGCTGAACGGCTCTGCGCGCTATGCCATACAGGCGTTCCTTGACTCCGGAAACCTGATAAAAAGCGGACTTTCCGGCTACCCTGCCGAAGAGCTGCAGGCGTTCCGGACACTTCTCCTCCCGTATTTCGGAGAGGTTCTTCTGCGCGGAGCTGATTAAGGAAAGGGACAGGATAGACCTTATGAAACTAAACTATGAAACGACGCGCCTGCAGCTGTTAATCTGTAACGAAGAATATGCTGCTGCGCTGTTAGACTTTGTAACAGAAAATAAAGAGTTTTTTTCCCCATGGGAACCGCGCCGTCTGCCTGCTTTCTATACTGAGGAATTTCAGGCGCAGGTGCTGCGCGCGGAATTTCAGGCAATCCTCCGCTCCGCCTATCTCCGTTATTACCTCTTTTTGAAAGAGGACCCGGCGCGCATCATTGGCACGGTAAGCTTTTCAAACATTTCACGCGGAGAAGACAAGAGTTGCCGCGTCGGCTATAAGCTGGCAAAGGACTATACCGGCAAGGGCTATGCGGAAGAGGCAGTGCGACGGCTTCTGACAGAAGTACATAACGACCTTTCTATCCACCGCGTAGAAGCGGACATCATGCCAGAAAATCACCCTTCCCTGCATTTAATTGAACGCCTTGGCTTTTCCTATGAGGGCATTGCCCGCAGCTCCCACGAAATTAACGGCAAATGGACCGACCACCTGCGCTATTCTTACATTTTTGCACACCAATAGCCAAATATCCCTCTTGCCGCAGCGTTTTGGGCCATACCGTACTGTGCCGGCAAAAACTCCCGGAAACCAAACATACCCGCAAGACTGATATCCCTCTTAAAATACGTTCCGGGAACCAAAAGGACATACTCGTCCTGTTCCCGCCACCTGCGCCGTCCCAACAGCAGATGACGATAATGATAATACCCGTGCAGCAAAAAGCTGTTCTCCGCAAATACTCTCCCTTCCTTCGGCAAAAGAGAAAGCTCCTCCGGCGAGACCCGCACCGAATACAATAACGACGGCTCACGGCACGGCCGGTACGCCGGTTTTGTCAAAAGCAGCTCCTCCAGACAGGCAACCCGGTTCTGTTCTGCCTTTCTCTTTAAGGGGATGAACTTTTCCTTTTTCTCCACCTTTTCTAAGCTATACCTACCGTCTTCCTCTGCGATTCCTTCCCCGCCTGCGGCTTTGGTAATCTCCTCTACCAGTTTCTTTGCTGAAGAAACGGTCTCCGCCGAAAACCGGATGCCCGTATGGGTAAAGGCGGCGCGTATCTGTGCCTCTGTAACCTCTCTCCCGTCATAGCGTCCGCAAAGATAACAATCCGTATTCGGCCATTCAATTCCCGTCGTCCGTGCGCTGCCAACATGCTCCGGCAGCAACACCACACCTTTTCCGGAGCCTGCCTCCGCACACAGGCGGTACCTCTCTGCCGCAATTTCGTTCGTGGTCTGCCCGCCGTCCGCTTCCCACAGATAGGAGGCTTCCGACAGATTTTCCCGTTCGTTAAAATAATAAATGCTCCACCGTTCGTTCCGCTCTGGCAGATGCAGCAGCTCCAGCGTAACCTCCGGCGCTTCCTCTTCTCCGAACTGCCGCAGTACGCCGACGCTCTGTGAACGGATCCCGTTCCGGTAGGCAAATAAATACGCGATTTTTCTCCGATACAATGAAATCCCTCCTATCACCTAGGTTTTGTGCTTGTCCGATATAATACTATATATGAGGGATTTTCCGTAGCTAGAACCTTAAGCTTTGGTATTTTGTTATTCAACAAAAGCTATATATTGCCTGACCTGTCCTACAAAGTCATCTAAAGCTATATTAGTTACTGAAATATCAGAATATGCATTGGGTGCTGCAACCTGTTCATTACTTACATTAAGTGAAGATACATATCCGTCTGTTACAGCATAGCGGCCCTGGAATCCACTTAACGCCGTGTACGACCCATCCGGATTTTCCTTCGCAAATATAACATATTCATCATCTATATTCATCAATGGGTCGTCCGCAATCTCATATATTTTCTTTTCTTCCTCTGAAACTCCGCCGGTCATAACAATCTGTATTTCATTCCCGATACCGCCATAAATATCATCTATCACCTGAACGGTGTAAATTGTCTGCATAACCCCATATTGTAAATATTTATCACTGGGTGTTGCAGAAATAACTTTGACAACTGCAATTATATCACTATTCCTGGCAACCTCTTCAACATCTTTATAGTTATATGTCCAGCTTGCCCGCAGAAGCACCCTTTCATATCCATCCAGTGCCAATGCTCCGTTATCACCTTTCCTTTGTTTTAAGAAATAGCCTAATACTATGGTTGTCAACAAAATAACGCAAATACGTACCTTGGGATCAGAAAGATTCTGCTTCTTCTGTTCTACCATACAAAAAGGCTCCTTTCCATATTAGTAAGGTTCTACTCGACCTTCTAATATGTACTTGGAGCCTGAAAATCGTGATTACAGAAAAATAAGCAAGAATTTGTAGTTATAACTGGCTTAAGAATTATATCATCAATATCTAAAGTCTCTCGTCCACTAATAAACCTGTAATCTGTTATACAATGATAGAATATTAGATTTTATATTACTTTTTATATCCACACTTAGGGCATTCACCGTTTTCATCAAGAGTCACACCACAAAGAGGACAACGATCAACAGATCCATTTACATCATATTCCTGAGAAGCAGCATTAACACCACTGGTAAAAGTAATCATTATTATGTTGAATAATGCTTAATACTACACATTCGACACATGCTGTCCTTGTAGATATGGTGCGCCACTTGTATTTCTGTTTTTATATGATGAGAATATAAGCAGGAAAATCCTCAGGGAAAGGATTGTGGACGCGACGACACCTGTATAAGCTATACACATGTAATGTTATAAGCTGAAGAATTAGGTCTGGGATCACTTTGGTGTGGAAAGTTTGATGAAGTTAAGCTCCGCGAACACTTTAATATCCCAAAGAATTATATACCTGTTGTGGCCCTGCCAATAAGATATAAGGCCGAGAATGTAATTGTGAGTAAAACTCATTATGTCAAGGATCCACTTAAAAAATAGTCACCTGGGATATGTTTTAGAAAAAAGTGTAATTGTTACGATTTTCCTTCCAACGAACAACGCCCCCTCACGAGGGGGGCGTCATCAATATTTTTGTTGCTATTTTTCAAGATATTCTCATTCGACAAAAGACTTTGGTGCCAAAAGAACCGTCTTCATGGCACATCTGAGCAAGACCACCGTTGAGTCATTGTCAGTGAAATTAGTAAATCTTGATTTCAGGCTTGAAATCAAGAACCGCTTTAATGAATCCATCCTTATCCTTAGGTGATACATAGATAAGATTGCGTTTGTTGTCCTTCATAAAAGCGATTTCAATTCTGTCAAGAGAAGTGCCAGACGAAGCAACGGCATTGACAACCTTCTTCATGGAAACAATAGACGAAATTGCAACAACAGATGTTGTCATTCCCAGGCAAACCTTAATCTCTCCGTTTTCAACATAAATGCAGTTGCGAATCATAATCCAAGCAATGATGATGGTAATCAAAGCGAATACAACAAGCATAACGCCGAATGCAACGGAATCCCCTGCAGAGCCGAGCAAAATAAGCATTCCAGCACCGAGAGTCACAACCAATACAAGTGTGAACCACATTACAAATCCATTTTTACCTCTAAATTTCATAATTCTTCCCCCTTCTATTTTAGCGCCATTCTAAGCGCGATGATTACCTCAACAAGAAGTAACGCCCATACAACTAGCATTCCAATGCATATAACAAATCCTATGCTGTTGATTATCAACCCAATAATGCAGATTACCGATACTGCAATCTCTGCGATGACCTTAACGATATCACGGATACGATAGATGATTTTCATCTGGAAATCATCATATTTGATACCCTTGTTTACTGTCAGGACGCTGAGAATACTCGATACGAGCGTTCCTACACCACCTATGCAACCAAAAACTTTAGCGGATGCACCATAAGCATCCGATTCAAACTCAGCCATGACGATGAAAGTTACCATCATGAGTGCTGAGAACAGTGAAAAGGTCGAAATAGTATAAACACTGATTTTTTTATTCATTTTCTCTCCCCTCCTTCAAAATCAAACAACTCCTCAATAGTTATTCCGAACACTTTTGCCAGGTCGTAAGCCAACCATAGAGTAGGGTCATCTTTTCCTTTCTCGATTGCAACAATTGACTGGCGCGAAACACCTACCAGCTCCCCAAGCTGCTGTTGGGTAAGTTTCCTCTGCTCGCGCAATGCTCTGACTTCATTAATCATTATCCAATCTCCTTTCCATAAATTCACGCATTAGGCGTTTGCGAAACGCCAGAAGCCGCATAAATACGGGATTCTTTTTGTTACAAAATAGAACATCTCCTCACTGGTTTATGGTAAAATAGAATTGTCCAGAAACTATCCACCAATCCACCAAAAAGGAGATGTACTTATATGATAACACATAAACAGCTCTCTTTGGCAGATATTTTTACCGATTGCCAAAATAAATTTGATAACGATAAATATGAGTTCCTTTCCATTCTCGATGAAACCATTAACCTTGATGAAATTGTCCCGGTGTCTTTCATTTCTCATTTTCACGCTGCCACCAGCAGACCCCATAAGTATCTTCTTTATCCAATGCTCAAGGCTCTGTTTTTACAGCTTATTTTCTCGATCCCTACTACTTCCCTCCTGATCATTTTCCTCAAATATTCTCAGGAATTACGGGATTTCTGTGGTTTTGATGTTGTCCCGGACGCATCTAAATTTACCCGTTTCAAGCAGGATTTCTTATTGGACTTACAATCCATGTTCGATCACCTTGTTGACCTGACCGAACCGATATGCCAACGGATTGATTTGGAAAAAGCATCCATGACGCTCTTCGATACCTCCGGCATTGAAGCTTGGGTGACTGAAAACAATCCCAAATATGCCAACCGTATTATCAAACAGCTCAAATCCTTTAAAAAAGCCAACGGCCTGGACGATTCCTTTGATCCCTATAAAGCTGCCTACGGCTCCATGCCTTCCCATGCCGCCGCCAACCCCGCTATCCAGCAGATGTATATCAATGGGCATTTCTGCTATGCTTTTAAATTCGGCATCGTTACAAACGGGCTGGGCATCGTCAGGCATATTTCCTTTTACAACAAAGATTTTCTCGAATCCCATCCTGAAATATTTCTTTGCGATTACAGCTTCCCGGTATTCGTGAAATTTTTTTGCCTTCTCAAATCCTGCAACGACTACTTTCTCCGGCAGTTCATAGCGCCCTTTCCCTGCCTGCTTCTTTTTCTGTCTTTTCCCTGAAGCTTCACATACACGCCGTCGGCTTCCTCAAACAATATTGGAACCTCTTTCTCGCCCCGTATGTGCCCTTTTTTGTGTTCTTCTACAAGTTGTGCCTCCTCTTCACAAACTTTTTCACCCAGCGCCTGTATGACGTTCCATACCCCCATAGCACTGATGCTCTGGTCAGTCATTTCACTGACCTTCGCCGCACATTCCCGATAAGACAGTTCCGTAATCCCCTTTACCAGCAGTTCTGCCATGTTTGTGGAGATAAGCCCGACATTGTCAAGCTGCAGGGTTTCATCCAACAGGTACACATATTTTCTGCATCCGTCTTCCTCCGCCACTTCATATACTGCCATCTGGTAGGTCACTTCCCCGTATACTGTTTTTACCGTCGTCTGACGGGTCCCTTTATGCCGGTATTTTTTCCTGTCCTGTTCCTGCATCAGCATCCTGTCATACCTTTCGAGAAACTCTTTGGTAAACTCACATCCTATCTGGCAGACCCATGAATAAATATTTTTCTCAAACTCCTTGAAATTTACGCCGTTTTCCGTTATCATTGATTTCATCATACAGACTCCTTATCTTTGTTTATTCGCAAATTCAATCATAAACGAAATCTGTATGATTGGGAAGAGGGTTTTTCCTTCTTCCCTTAATTTTTGCCAATTAAAATTATACTCTAAGTGCCCCTCCGGACAAATACAGGCAGGAGATGCTTTCTATTTCAACATATATTCCGGACTACGATACTGCGTTGGTATTTACTACAAAAGAAAAGAGGCAATGCTGCTATACTTACGTGAAATCAGGGACATCTTAAAGGTTCCGGAAACCGGCTCGTACCCGGAGAACAGGCATAGGAACCGGCTGGCATAGAAATCCATACGCTTTTTCGTAGCACAGGCCTATTTCATATCCCCGTACCTCTCATAGCGGCATTGCTCGACAACCTTATTTCCCAATAATGTGATTGCCTGTGCAGGGCAGGAGCTGATACAGCGGTAGCACATGGTACAGCGGTCTCCTGCGGCTGCCCTGCCGTTTTTCTGCACAATATTTTTCATAGGACACAGACGGGAGCACAGACCGCACCCTGTACAGGCGTCGCTGATTTTTAATCTGTCAGAATAATTCTTTGTTTTGCCAGAAAACCAAAGACGCTGGCCGAGAAAACCTGCTATCCTGTTATAGAACCGCAAGCCGTCCTTTGGATACTTCCCGTGCTTTATTTTTTCTGCGCATTGTTCGATTTTTCTATCTGCTGCCTCAATTATCTTCCGGTTTTTTTCAACCGTTTTTTTCAACAGCTTCTCATCACAAATCGAATCGGGCATACAAAGATGCAGACCCCCGACTACCTTTGCACCATATCGTTTCAATAACCGTGCGGCGCAGCCTGCCCCGTCTCCGCTGAACAGTGCCATTGTAGCAACGCAAACTACCTTTTTCCCTTTCCACAAATCAGAATGATACCTGATAAAATCCCTTACCATAACAGGCATATTGGAAAATTGAACCGGATAAGCCAAGATAATAAAGTCATGTTGTGACACAAAATCTGCCGCCTCCTTTTCCTCCATCGGGACTGCCCGGGCAGTTTCATCTAACAAATGTAACAGCTTTTCCATACAGTGCTTTGTGTTTCCTGTTCCGCTAAAATAGATACCTGTCATAGTTTCACCCCAATCTGATTTTCTGCAATCACCTGCTGCCAGCCTTCCCCTGCTCTCCCTCCCGGCATATTCCTTTTCTCTCTTTTCTCTTTCTAAAAAGGAACCTGCCCATCATACCTTCTGCTTCTCTATCTCCTCCGCCAGCTCGTTTAAATACACCCAGCGCTCCATCTTTTCAGAAAGCTCTGCCTCCGCTGCTTCCTTCTTTGCAGAAAGCTCCTGCAGCTTTGTGTAATCGGCTCCCGCCTCTGCCATTCCTGCCTCCAGCGCGGCGACCTTGTCTTCAAGCGTGGCAATCTCCGCCTCAATGGTTTCGTATTCCTTTTGTTCCTTATACGAAAACTTCAGCTTCTGTTCTCTCTTTTTCCACGTATCGCGGCTGTCCGCTTTCCCGGTGCTGCCGTCGGCGCCGGAAGAGACTGCGCCATTCTCTGCACCTGTCCCGTCGCCGGATAGCAGACGCTTCCCGGAAAGCACCGGAGCCGGAAGACGCCCTTCCCTCTCGCAGACGGCGCGGTAATCCGAGTAATTTCCTTCATAGCGGCGGATTACCCCGCCGCCTTCAAATGCAAAAATCCGGTTTACCACCTTATCGAGAAAATACCGGTCATGGGAAACCGCAATCACAATTCCTGCATATCCTTTCAGATACTCCTCTAAAATCGTCAACGTGCGGATATCCAAATCGTTCGTCGGCTCGTCCAAAATCAGCACATTCGGCGCCTCCATCAGCACATGCAGCAGCGCCAGACGACGCTTTTCACCGCCCGAAAGCTTCCCAATCAGGGTATACTGTAAGGCGTCCGTAAATAAAAACCTCTCGCACATCTGTGAGGCGCTGACCGTCCCGTCCGCAGTTTCAATATACTCTGCCACATTACGCACCGAGTCAATCACCCGGAGTTCCGGATTCAGCGTTTCATTTTCCTGCATAAAGTACCCGGTTTTCACCGTCGTTCCGGACTCTACCGTACCGGTATCCGGCGCTATTTTCCCGGTAATCAGCTTTAACAGCGTACTTTTCCCGCAGCCGTTTTCTCCAATAATCCCGATACGGTCCGTAGAAAGAAAAATATAGCTGAACTCCCGGATAAGCACTTTTCCGTCAAAAGACTTACTGATACCTGTCACCTCGATTGTCTTTTTGCCAAGCCGGGAGGAAATGGCGTTTATTTCTACCTCGCTCTGCTCCTCTATCGTCTCCCGGTTCTTTAACGCTTCAAAACGCTCAATATGCGCCTCCTGCTTTGTAGAACGCGCCCTTGCCCCACGCATCATCCAGGCAAGCTCCTCCCGGTACAGACTCTTCGCCTTCCGCTCCGTTGCAGCCTGCATTGCCTCCCGCTCCGCCTTTGCGACAAGAAAGCCGGTGTAGTTTTCTTTATAGGAATACAGCTTCCCCCGGTCCAGTTCCACAATACGGTTGACGACGGCGTCAAGAAAATACCGGTCATGCGTCACCATGACCAGCGCTCTTCCGTTCTTCTTTAAATACTCCTCCAGCCATTCGGTCATGGCGGAATCCAGATGGTTCGTCGGCTCGTCCAGCACCAGCACGTCCGCCGGCATCAGAAGCGTCCGCACCAGCGCTGCCCGCTTCCGCTGTCCGCCGGAAAGAAGCGAAGGTTTCCCTCCTGTCTCTGGTATTCCGAGCTTTCTTAGCATTGCCGCTGCCTCTCCGGCAATGTCACGATACTCCTCCGGGTGTACGAGCCCTTCCGTCACATTTTCTAACAACGTCTTTTCGTCTGAAAAGACCGGCGTCTGCGGCAAATAGGCAAGACGTAGTCCCTTTCCCTTTACTACCGTGCCGGTATCCGGCTCTTCCATCCCTGCTAACAGCCTTAAAAACGTAGACTTCCCGGTTCCGTTAATCCCGATAATGCCAATCCGGTCCCCCTCGTTAATCCCAAGGGAGACCTCGTCAAACAGCACACGCTCTGTATAGCTTTTTGAAACATTTTCTATCGTAATCAGATTCATACTGCCTCCGTCATTTCATTCTGTATCCACTCTGCGATAAGCGTTCCATTTTCTTCTGCCGGTTTTGTCCCATCAACGCGGAGCACAGGACAGCTTAAAGATTTTGCCCATTCCTCGACCGTATTCTCTTCTCTGGATTTCACAAACGCAAAAAAATGTTCCTCCTTCTCATATAAATCCCCGCCCGGTAACATTCTCTCCCCAAACTTCTGAAAGGAACGCTCCCTGACCCGCTGCAGCCGGAGCTCCCTTGGAACCCCGACCAATACGACATAGCGGAAATGAGACACAACAGCCTCGCCATAATCTCCCTTAACAGAGGCAAAAATAAAATTTTCATGCGCCTCGATTTCTTTCAGAAGAAGCACTTCCACCTCCGCGCGGGAGCGGGGAGCGGCATACATATATCCGGAATCCGTCTTTGGGAAATACAAGTCTTCATTATCGATAAAATGAAACCCCAGCTTCTCTGCAAGAGCCTTTCCCAATGTACTCTTTCCGGCGCCATTTAAGCCGCACAATATAATTCCTGTTCCCATAAACCTCTCCTTTTGAAGCCCGCCCATAATTGTTTCTGTGTTCTTATAACTCCAGAGCTGCCCACTACCTCACAGCCATAATGACCGTCATAGCCACAATTTCCGGCTCCATAAATAACAGAACCGCCTTCTCTGCTTCGCAGAATTTTACATCACAAATCAACGTCTTTTCCTTGCCTTGATAATAAATGAGTGATTAATAAATCTAGCCTTATGTGCAGAATAGTATTTCTCAGAGTATTCTGCATCAGGGTCGTAATGAGCAGAGGCTTCAATCATCTTTTCGATTTCCATTCCATTATCAATCAGTGCATTGATATAGGAAGATAGCTTCCAATTCCGCAGACTCATCTGCATCCCAAATTTACTGAAACACATCATTTTTTCTTCTTCATAGGATTGACTTAATACATACTGTCCGTCTCGATTTTCCAGGCATTGAAGCAATGGATTATCCCATGAAAATATAAACGTACCATTTGCTTTCAGATATCTTGAAACCAAATAAAATACCTTATTGATATCCGGGGTCCAGCCGATTCCGTATATCGAATACACACAGTCAAAATAGTGAAATGGAATCCCCGGATTTACTTCCATGGGAGAAGCAAATAACTTTGCATTGATATGCTTGTCCGCAAGATTCTTTTTTGCCTCTGCAATCTGTGTTTCGGAAATATCCAGACCATATAATTCCTTTGCCCCCTGCTCAGCCTGATACAACAAAGATCTGCCGTCTCCACAGGCAAGCTCCAATACTGCTTTATCTGTCATATTGCCAAATAACTTTAATTCTTCCTCGCCAGGTGTATATGGACCGTACGCAGGAAGAATGGTTCCATTCCATGAATTTGAAACACCCTGATTCCATCCCGTTCTGTTTTCTTCCAAATAGCCTTTATCCGTATCTGTTATTACTTCATTCGAATCTTCTATATTTTTTTGAAATAAAGCGTCTATCGTCACATGAAAAAAATCTGCGATTTCCGGAAGCATACTAATGTCCGGATATGTCTTTTTATTTTCCCATTTGCTGATGGTTTGACAAGATACACCTAACCTTTCGGACATTTCCTGCTGGCTGACATTGTTGATTGCTCTTAATTTTTTAATTACACTACCTATAGATATCATACCGTTCCTCCTTTAATTTTCTATCACCATGGTAGTATAATTTCGGGATAAAATCAACCAACCATCCAGCAATGCAATATCAACCATTGGGATACTATCTGCGGAACCTTCCCGTTTCCCAGACAGACCTGTAGAACTCCTGAAGCACATGAAATGCCATTTTCCGCTTCCCCTCTGCGGAGACAAGCCCCTTTGTATTGTAATATTTCTGTGTGACGGCAGTTCTTCTCGGACAGCGGAAATCCCGTAAAATCCAAGGCGTCATTCCCTTGATGTAGCTGATGTTACGGATGGTTTCTATCTGCTTTTCATACACAAACGCCTGACAGTCCTCGGTGCCCTTATCGGTAATCGTTCCCCGGTTCCCCGCGTAGGCGTCTGCTCCGAACTCGGTAATAATCACAGGCTTCTCTGGATTACTGTTTTCAAAAAGAGCAGGCAGCGTTTGAAAGTCCGCCACATACCAGCCGCAGTATTCATTCAGTCCGATAATATCCAGATGTCTCTCCAGTCTGTCCTCAATGGCGTTCTTTGCAAAATTTACAAGACACGCCGCCGAAACCGCCCTTGTAGGGTCATATTTGTGCGCAAATTCGGCAAGTCTTCCCATAAACTTCAGCCTGTCGTCGGTATCCTGGTTTTCATTTCCTACCGACCAGATGATAACACTTGCACGGTTAAAATCCCGTGTGATAAGCTCACAAAGCTGATTCTCCGCGTCCTTATAGGTATCCTCAGAGTCAAAATGAACGCCCCAGTACACCGGAATTTCCTCCCAGAGTAAAAGCCCCATTTCGTCGGCAAGCTCTGCCAGCCGCTCACTGTGCGGATAATGCGCCGCCCGCATAAAATTGCAGCCGAGCTCCTTCGCCGTCTGCAGCGCCTCCCTGCGTTCCTCGTCAGATAACGCCTTCCCGCTCTGGATGCTGTCCTCGTGAAAGCTGATTCCCCTAAGAAAAATTGCTCTCCCGTTCAGAAGAATCTCCATGCCCTCGATACGGATTTCACGGAACCCGACCCTGTCGCTTACGCTGTCCTCCCCGCAGGTCAAGGTTACCTCATAGAGCTTCGGGCTTTCAGGCGACCAAAGCTCCGGGTCCGCTTCCAAAAGAAGTTCTCCCTCTCCGTCTCTTACTGCGATTTCACGGCGTATCCCAAGCTCATCAATCGTCAGAACCGCAGTGGAGTTTATCCCGGCAGAAAGCCTGACCTCTGCGCGTATTTTCCTGAAATTGCTCCCCGGCTCTAACGCAATCCGGAACTCCTTAATATGCACCCTTGGCACACGGATAATTTCTATATCGCGGTAAATTCCGCCATAATTAAACCAGTCCGTCACCGCAGGCGGAACCTGCCCGTCCCGTCTCGTGCTGTCCGCCTGAATTAAAATACGGTTGCTGTGCTCTAAAAAGCCCGTAATCTCAAAATAGAACGGGGTCGAGCCACCCTGGTGCATCCCGACATATTTTTTATTGAGATAAACACGGCAAAGATAATTTACCGCGCCGATTTTCAAAAACACGCGCTCGTCCTCGTTTTGCTTTTCAAAAAAGAACCTGCGCGTAAAAATCATACTGCCCTCATAGAGCAGATAGGCTCTGTCGACGGTATTCCAACAGCAGGGCAGCTTCATTGTGTCCCATTCGTCGAAGGAATAATCAACTGGCAGAAGATTTCCGCCCTCGTCGTAGTAATTTTCCTCATACCACTTCTGGTAAAAACAGGTATCGTACTGGTCCACTGCATAATGCCATTCTCCATTTAAGGATTCCTTTTTCCGGAACCTGTCATATAGCATCGTTTTAGCAGAGGCAGCTTCCTGCCCGGACTTGCTTTCATACGCTTCCATTTGAATCGCTCCTTTCTATCCGGAGTAACAATACGGCAATCTCTAAGCTTATGGTAGTATACTTTTGATTCCCTGTCAATTAGTTTCCTTCTTAGGTTTCCGCATTCTTTAAATGACCTGGAAAGCTTCCACGAAAGCGTCCGCACTTCAAAGTTTACATCAGGCAACTGCAACGAACTTCCGTTTTCTGTTCCGGGTGTTATAATAATTTAAAGATACCAGGGTCAAAAGGTAAATCATCCGATGCAAGCTCGCTTACAAGAGGATGATTTACCTTTCGACCCGCCCAAAACACCGAAAAGCAGCCATTTTTCGAAGAAAAATGAGCGGATTTGAGGTGTTTTGAGGATTGCGGGAGTGCGAAGCACAGAGCAATCCGTATCACAAGTTGGGGGCAAATACTTTTGACCCCAACATCATTTGAAAGGAGGGTATGCCAATGGGCCTTTGCAGAAAAATTCTTTCTATTTCATTAAAGGAAAAATCTATATTTCGTTTTGACTATATCGCAGGTGTCCTGTTTGCCTTTTTTTACATTATCCTGAAGGTGTATCTGTGGAAAGGAATTTATGGCTCAGGCGGAGAGGCCGTAAACGGAATTGTATTAAATGATATGATTGTTTACAGCATTCTGGCGAGCCTTACGGGA
The DNA here is from genome assembly GCA_910577175.1 of uncultured Lachnospiraceae bacterium. Lineage (GTDB taxonomy): Bacteria > Bacillota > Clostridia > Lachnospirales > Lachnospiraceae > SIG307. The sequence goes on from CAJTLU010000006.1 coordinate 68,638, forward strand.
GGCGTCACAAAAACTTCCGTTATGAACGATTTAAACGACAGCGTACTAAGCGGTTCTATCGCATCCGACCTGCTGCTGCCGATAGGGCTGAAAAAGTATCTGTTTATCCGTTCTGTAACAAAAAATATTTTGGAGACAATTTATACAACTGCTCCCTCAGTATTGGCTGCTATACTTTTTTTCGGCTTTCATACAGAAATCAGTTTTTTTAGGGTTATCCTATACCTGTTTTCAGTTGCCATGGGAATTTTGATAAATTTTTACTATAATTTTCTATTTGGTTTAAGTGTTATCTGGTTCCGCAATTCCTTTTTCCTTAATAATATCAACAGCGTTCTTTCCAATCTTTTTTCCGGAGCGCTGGTTCCCCTTTGGTTTTTCCCGGAAGGACTGGGGATGCTGTCTGAATTTCTTCCTTTCCGCTATATTGTTTTTGAACCGGTTTCCATTTTTTTAAATAAAAGGGGACCGGAAGAAATCACAGCTGTCCTCGGTATGCAGCTACTCTGGATTTTTATTTTATATTTTGCAGTCACCTTAGTCTGGAACAGAGGAAGACATAAAATAATGATACAAGGAGGTTGACACATTGAAAACTGTATGGCGGTATCTGAAACTGAGCTTCCTTTTTATGAAAAAAACAATAAAAGGAATGTTGGTTTATCGTTGGTCCTTTCTGATTAACTGCATTTCCCAGGCATTAGATTATTCCGTAACATTTCTTCTGATGTGGATTATGATATCTGCCTTTGAACATATGAATGGCTGGAATGCCTATGAAGTCATGCTGCTGTATTCCTTCAGCCTGTTTTCATATGGAATTGCAGGTACCTTTTTCTTTCAGATTATGAACCTGCTGCCGTCGCAGATACGGCAGGGTTCCTTTGATGATGTACTTGTAAAACCGGTAAAGCTGCTGCCATATTTAATCAGCAGCAGTTTTATCTGCAACTATATCGCACACATGACGCTTTCCTTTATTGTAATGTCGGTCTGCTTCCGGGCCCTGAAAATTCGGATTCTGTTTCCGGTTTTTATAAAAATCATAGGGATTTTGTTTTTCGGAAGTTTGATTTATGCGGGTTTCTTTCTGATTGTGGGCGGCGCGGCATTTCTTGTTGCAAGAATCAATTCCTTGTTTCATATCATGTACTTTTTCAGGGAAGTATCCTACTATCCTATTTCGATATTTCCAAGGCTTATCCAGATTATTGTAACAGTGCTGGTTCCCTATGGATTTATTAACTTTTATCCGCTACAGGAACTATTAGAAAAGGACGATTTTATATTCCATGAAAGCCTGTCACTTCTGGCTCCTGCTGTTTCCATTTTATTTTTTGCACTGGCATGTCTGTTTTTCATTAAGAGCTCAAAGCATTACAAAAGCAGCGGTTCTTAAAAAATACGAGGAGGATTTTTATGGCATTCATTCAGGTAAAGCATGTTTCAAAAGATTATGAGGTCATAGTACAGCGTCCCGGCGCGAGACACCTGCTAAAAAATATTTTTTGCCCCGATACCCGGATTGTCCACGCTGTAAAGGATATTTCCTTTGACATTGACGAGGGAGAGCTGGTTGGCTTTATCGGGGAAAACGGCGCCGGAAAGTCTTCCGCAATCAAGATGATATCAGGAATCTTATTCCCGACTTCCGGCAATATTACTGTTGCAGGCGTCTGCCCCTATTTAAAAAGGGAAATAAATGCACATAATATCGGTGTTGTTTTCGGACAAAGGTCGCGGCTGAACTGGGATCTTCCTATGGCGGACAGTTTTGAGCTAAATAAGGAAATTTATCAGATTGATTCCGGGGTATTCCGGAAAAATGTAGCTATGTTTGTGGAACTGCTGCAAATGCAGGACTTCTATCATACGCCGGTAAGACAGCTTAGTCTGGGACAACGGATGAAGGCAGAAGTCGCCCTGTCGCTATTGCATGAGCCGCCGATTCTGTATCTGGATGAACCGACCATCGGTCTGGACGTCATGGCAAAGCAGCAAATCCGGAATTTTATTAAGGAACGGAACCAACGGGAGGGTACTACAACCATTCTGACATCCCATGATATGAAGGACCTGGAAAGCGTGTGCAAAAGAATTATTATTCTGGAAAAAGGCAGCATTCTGTTTGATGATTCTCTTGAACGCTTCCGCCAGAAGTTTGCCAAAGAGGCAGTTGCCGAATTTATCTATACCGACAAAAAGCCGGGTGGGGATATTTTACCGGAAAACATCCGGATTATGGAAGATAATGGGCATCACCTGGTAGTACGCTATCTTTTATCAGAGCTGACGACCGCACAGTTGGTTGGAATCATTGGAAATTACTATGAAATTAATGACTTTACGATTAAGCCGCCTGATATCGAGGATATGGTAAGAGCTATTTATGCAAAAGAAGGAAACGCATGATATAACGAAGCAGCATCTCTGACTTCCTGAAGCTTGCATAAAAATGCAAAAGCAAAGCAGAAAGGACTTGCCTTTTTCTATAGGCAACATTATAATGAATAACGATGCAGATACAGGAGGTGGTACTGTGACAACTGGAGAAAAACTGGCAGTTCTGCGGAAAAATAAAGGCATTACGCAGGAACAGCTGGCTGAGCTTTTAAAGGTTTCCCGCCAGTCTGTTTCCCGATGGGAAATGGATGCTGCGTTTCCCGAAACGGAAAAGCTGGTTAAATTGAGCAAAATTTTAGACTGCAGCATTGATTTTCTGTTAAATGATAACAGGCAGGAGCCTTGGAGTATTTCGGCAAAGATAACTGCAAACGACTGCTTTCAGTTTATTCGTGAATGTGGATACTTTTTCCTCGCAACATCAGCCGATGGTAAGCCAAAGCTCAGACCGATGGGGATGCTTTACTCCGACGGGAACACGCTGTTTTTTGCTACTGATAAACGGAAAAATCTTTATTCGGAGTTGACCGGAAATCCTTCTGTTGAGCTGGCAAGCTACAACCTGAACACAAGAAAATGGATTCGCATAAACGGCAGGGCAGGGACGGAAGGCTCCCAAAAAATCCGCGAGGAAATGGCCACCCTCTATCCGATGATAAAACAGGAATACATCGGACCGGAGGAAATCTTTTTTGTCATTTTTAAGCTGCTGATAGAGGATATCCGCATAGACTGACGACCGGAAAAAGAAAAACAGTGATGAAAGGAAGAACAGCAATGAAGCGAAAATCCATTGGCGCAAAGCATGAAATGATTATACAGCCTGCTTTTATTATCGGCACCTACAACGAGGACGGTTCGCCTGATTTTGCACCGATTACCTGGGTAAGCAAGACCTGCGAGAAAGATTTCGATTATCTGATTGTCATCAGTATGTTCGGTACAAAACAGACGAAACAGAATGTCCACAGGGAAAAGCAGTTCAGCATCAATCTGGTCAGTACGGACATGCTGGCGCTGATGGACTATTTCGGGCAGACCTCTGGCGCAGACGGCGTTAAGGACGCCCTCCCTTACTCTTATGACAAGGCAGTCTGTGTCTATGCTCCTACTCTTGATGCGAGCCGCTGGGTCTGCGAATGCGAAGTAGTCCGGACTGTGACTACCGGGCAGTCGGATACCTTTTTCTGCCGGGTATGTAATGTCCAGATTGACGAACAAATTGATATTGAGGAAAAGGGGATTGATTTAACCCGGTTCGACCCGGTAATTTATTCGGGAAACTATCACTCCATCGGAGAATTTCTCGGCACAATCGGGGATTTCTATCACAAGTCCTTATAACATCTTGCGTTTCCGCAGTTTATACACCCTTTTGCATAAGCCTGCGCACGTCCCGGCCGCCGCCTGTTGTTCTGATTTTGCATTTGTCCGAAGGAGCGCGGCTTTTAGCGGAACCGGAATCACCTCTTAGAGATGTTTCGGCGCGAGGACGCCACCGAGCGGCTTGACAGTTCAGCAGAGTTTTGCTATAATTTCAATGAACAAATATTCATTCATAATACCGAGAAGAGGAACGCATATGCCAAAATCGCAGGAACGGTGCCAGGAAATCCGCGAGGAAACCCGGTCTAAGATATTGCACGATTCCATGCTTTATTTTGCAAAAAACTGCTTTGCAGGGACAAAAATCAGCGATTTAGCAAAGCATATCGGAATCGGGCAGGGCACCCTCTGTCTGCCAGGAAGAAAATACGGAAGCTCTTCACAACACAGTATGAAATGATTTCCGAAGAAGATTTGTCAAGAGTTTTACTAAAGGACGAATAGAAAAAGGAGCCAGGAATTTATATGAAAAAGATTGCAATTATAACGGGCGCTTCCGGCGGTATCGGACAGGAATTTGTGCGGGAGCTTGCAAAAGAATCGCTCGATGAAATATGGGTCACCGGCAGAAATGAAAAACGGCTGCTTGCATTAAGGGAAGAATATGGGGAGGTCATTACCCCTATCTGCAAGGACTTAACCCAAAGTGCAGATTTATTATCTTTTACAGACCTTCTGGAAGAGCAAAACCCGTCTGTCCTGTGGCTGGTAAACAATGCGGGAATTGCAAGAATGGCGCCTTCAAAGGACTTTTCATTTTCAGAACTGGAACAGACCATCGACTTAAATTGTAAAGCGCCCGCTGCTCTTATAAACCTTTGTATCCCATATATGGGAAGAGGGGCAAAAATACTGAACATTTCCTCTGCTTCCGCGTTCCAGCCTGTACCATATCTCAATTTGTACGCTGCCACAAAAGCCTTTGAACGCAGCTATTCACGTGCACTTAATGCAGAGCTGAAGCCCTGCGGGATTACAGTAACCGCCGTTTGTCCGGGCTGGGTAGATACCGAAATGCTGTCAAAAGAAATCAATGGGAAAAAGGTACGTTTTCCGGGAATTACTACGCCGGAAAGGGTTGTGAAAAAAGCCTTAAAAGACGCAAAAAAAGGAAGGGATATGTCCATCTGCTCCCTTTATGTGAAATGCCAGCATCTGAACGTAAAGCTGCTGCCGCAAAAGCTGACCATGAAAATCTGGCTGCATGGCATCAAAAATTATTTGTGAGGGAAACATGAACGAAATTATAACAGAACGTCCAAATTTATTTGAACCGAACGTATACATTACTATGTGCGTTGAAGTAACAGGAAAACCATGTCCGCAAAAGCTGGCTGCCGCTGTATCGGAAGCATACAAGGCAAACGAAGCGACTATGTCAAGAATTGTTTTAGAGCAGGGTGTTGCTTCCTATGAGAAGCTTGCCGTTTCCGGCTGTAAAGTAGAGATTACGGATAAAAGCTGGCTGGAGCTTGTCAGGGAAAATGAAAAGCTTCCCTATGCAATTGACAAAGGAGAGCTTGTCAGAACCTTTGTGATTCCGTCCGAAGCCGATACCCGGATTATGATTATGGCACACCATCTAGCAGGCGACGGCAAATCGATTCTGTACTTTATCAAGGATATTATGAACGCTTTCGGGCAGGTGCCGCTTACCTATAAGCCTCTATCCCTGCTTCACAGAGCCTCCTTCCCGGAAACAGGCTTGTCTGTCCCTGCAAAGCTATATGCCCGCTACTGTAACCGCAAATGGAAACACCTTTTTTTTACCTGGCAGGACTATTCTGATTTGCATAATAAGTATTGGGACACCTTTTCCTCTGACATAGAGTATAAAACCCTGTCGATTGCTGAAACCGCGCAGATAATAGAAGAGGCAAAGCAAATCGGATGCTCTGTCAACAGCTATCTTGTCACTATGTTTTTACAGAAGTATCAGAAGAAATGCGAGGTCGGAATACCGGTCAGTATACGGGAAGACAAAAACGAGGCTATGTCAAACCTCGTCTCCGGCATCCGCATCCGCTATCAGTTTGACACGCAAAAGAGCTTTGCAGAAAATGCAATGCAGGTTCACAAAAGGATTAAAAAAGCACTGCGGCAAAAAAGAGTATTTGTATTACAGTTTCTTGCCAGCCTTCCGGCAACCTTGCTGGACGCCGTTTTACTAACGACTTACGATTGCTATTCTGACCGGTTAGCAGAACAGACTGCAAAAGTAATGAGCTATACCGGAGAAAAAACAAGGGATTTAGGCGTTACCAATCTGGCAGTACCCGATATACCTCTCCTCTATGGGGAGCACCAAATCAAAAACATAATTTTTGTTCCCCCCGCAATTTCCTATGCCCATAATATCATCGGCATTATAACCGTTCAGGGGAAAATGACAATCTCATTTCACAAAATGCAGCAGCATAGCATTATGAAATAGCCTCTTCAAATGGCACAGATGCCCTGTAAAATACGTTTGACACGGTAAAACGCTCCATGAAAAAGACCGTATCAATTTGTCCTGAAATTGATATCAGGCGCTTGTATTGGTGCAATCATTGCTGGCATTGCGGCAGCATTACTGGCAAAATATGGAGTATGAGTATAGGAAAGCCGGGGACTGCGCTTCGTGCGAGGCCCCGGCTTATTATGTCATCTTTCGTTTAGCTGAAAAACCTTGTAAGCAGCTGCTCCAAATATCTGATATCGTTTCTGCCCGCAAGCTCTCTGACGGAATGCATTGCAAGCAGCGGTACGCCGATATCGATTGCGCGCATCGGGAGCCAGGAGGAAATAATCGGTCCCAGAGTGCTGCCTCCTGCCACATCGCCGTGATTTGCAAACTTCTGGTACAAAACGCCTGCCTCCTCGCAAAGCATCTGCACGATTGCCGACGTTTCGGTATCAAAGGCATACCGCTGGCTGGTGTTTATTTTCAGCACCACGCCCTGATTCAGTACGGCACGGTTGACCGGGTCATAGTTTTCCTGCCGGCTCGGATGCAACGCATGTGCCGCATCAACGGACAAAAGAATGCCCTTTGCCATCGCCTGCTGCAGTTCCTGCCTTTTTGCCCCCAGTCCTTCATAAATCCGCTCCAGAATCCCCGCGGTCAGGGCGCTGTCCGCTCCCTGCTTGGAACGGCTGCCGATTTCCTCATGGTCGTAAAGCACTACCATAGAAAGCCCCCTCTGGTGCCTTGCACTGCAAATCGCCTGCAGCAACGCATAGCAGGAAAGCTGGTTATCCAGACGGGACGCAGAAATAAACTCCTCCTGCTCCCCGAGCAGACAGGCAGGCTCCGTACAGTACACGGAAAGGTCAAAGTCCAGAATATCCTTCGCCTGTACCTGAAGCTCCCTTGCCAACAGCCCGGTAAAGTAGGAATCCTTCACCTCCTCTCCTGTCATTCCAAGTAACGGCAGTAAATCACGCTGCGGCTTATACTCGACGCCCTTATTCACTTCACGGTTCATATGAATCGCCAGATTCGGCACAATCAGAAGCGGACGCTTAAAATCCACGGTCTGCAGACGGGGCGTGTAAGCGGTTTCCCCACGCAGGACTACCCTGCCTGCAAGGGAAAGCGGACGGTCGAACCATGTGTTCAAAATGGCTCCGCCGTAAGCCTCTACGTTCAGCCGCTTATACTCCCCCGCGGCAAGCTCCGCCTTCGGCTTTACACGCAGGCACGGGTAATCGGTATGCGCCGCTGCGATATACAGCGCGTCTCCCGGCGTAAACTCCGCGCCGACTGTATAGGCTGCAAGCCCTGTTCCATAAATCCGGACAAAATAAGCCCCGCCCGGCTCAGGAAAAAACGGCTCCTCTAATTTCTGTTCCACAAAACCCGCTTCCTGCAAAAAAGCGGCGGCAAGCTCCACCGAATGGTACGGGGTAACCGCCTCATTCAAATACTGAAAAAGTTCCATACGATTCTCCTGTTTCCTGTATCCTGTGATAAACTCCGGGGCAATCCGCCCGGAAAGCTTCCTATACGATAAAACGGGGCTGCGCCCATGCAACAGCCCCTGACAATCTCCTGTTTTACTTGAGTTTTAATCCTCTACTGAAAATATAGAAACATTGCTTGTCAGCTTCTCCTTCAGATGCACAAGCTCTTCGGTCTGCTTTCTGCACTCCTCTAACACGGTGCTTACCTCGTACATGGAAGCAGAGGTCTCCTGTGCGCTGGCAGCATTTTCCTCTGCAATCGCTGCCAGACCCTCTACGATATTTACAACACCTTCTCGCAGGTCTGCCAGCGCCTTTGTCTGCTTGAAGATTTCCTTGATTGCCTTCATTACCGCAGTAACTTCGGAGCTTAACGCTGAGAATACCTTTAATGTCTCATCTAACTTGTCATTCTGCACATTGATGCTCGCCGATACACCGTTCATCGTCTTTACACTTGCATTGGAGTTCATAATCAGCATCTCGACAATCTCACGGATTTCCTCTGCCGAAGCACGGGACTGCTCTGCCAGCTGCCTGATTTCATCCGCAACGACCGCGAAGCCCATCCCGGCCTCTCCCGCCCTTGCCGCTTCAATGGAGGCATTCAGGGAAAGAAGGTTCGTCTGGCTTGCGATGCTGGCAATCATATCGGTTGCCTTCTGGATATTCTGTGCAGATTCGTTCGTCTCATTCGTCTGCTTCCTGATTTCGTTGATGGCATCGTCCGCTTCCTTACTGATAATCAGTAACTCCTGCAGCGTCTTATCCGCATCGATACTATATTCATCCATCTTCTTCGCACTGGTACTGAGATGGTCAACCTCGGAAACTGCTACCTCGATAGCCTCGCCTATCTGGGCAACCTGATTGTTTGCCTGCATGGTCTCCGTAGCCTGCGCAGTAGCGCCCTTTGCAATCTCCTCAACGGCAATATTGACATTGTCCACGGTATCGCTAATCTTATTCATCGATTCGTTAATCAAATCGGAAAAATCGGAAACCTCTTTCGCAGAGCTGTGAATGCTGCGGACAATTCCTTTTAAATCCTCTACCAGCTTTTTCACGGACCTTGCGATATCCCCGATTTCATCCTTGCGCTTGACGGCACTATCCGGAATATCGATTGCCAGTCTGCCTTCTGCCAGCCCCTTCAGGTTCTCGATGTTCGGCTTGATTACCCTTGCAATCCGCCATACCATATAGAAAGCGACCGCCACAATCAGAAAGCCAATCAGCAGGCCTCCTACCAGCAGCTTGACAAAAGAGCCGCTCATCTGCCCGTCGATTTCCGCACGGTTCACCCCGCACAAAACTACACCGACCACCTCGCCTGTACTTTCCTGCATCAGCGGGTAATAGCATACCGCGTAGGAATCTCCTCCGAAAGACGCCTCGGAATCATAATAATAATTCCCCTCCGCGACCTTTTGATACACCTTGGCATCTATCTTACTGAGAGACAGCTTTGTCCCGTCCTCCCTGCGTGTCGTCATCACACAGGTATCCCCGAAGAACACCATGACGTCAACGTTCGCCTTCTCTCCCATGTCATCCAGATACTCATATAACGGGGAGAGTTCCGTGGTTCCCTTGTAAAAAACACCATCTGTACAAGAGTAATCGCCGCGGGCATGGACAGCAAACGTCTCCGCAGCCGAAACCGCCAGATTCTTCATCTCACTGTGCATCAGCTTATGTACCAGCTTTTTCGTGCTTACTGCAGAGTCAGTAAGATAAAACAGGCTGAGGATTATACTCGGCAGCATTGCAATGCCAAGAATCCGCACAACAAGCGTATACCAGCTCTTGTTCGCATTTGCAGCCTTCTTCTCTGCCTTCCTTGCTTCTCTCTCTTCTTCTGCCTCCACATCGCTGAAGTCCATATCGAACATGGCAAACTCGCCCTCGTCCTCCAAGACCTCCTCTGCGGCTGCCATCTCCTCCAGATATTCTGCCGACAGCTCTTCCCCCTGCTCTGCATCCGGCTTTATCGCTGTACCGGTTCCATGTTCCGGCTCATTTTCTAAAAGCTCTTCTGTCGTATTCATTACCGCTCTCCTTTCCGAAAACACATCCCCCATAACCAGCTCCGGGCCCGCCGGAATGCTTTCTCCCAGTATAACATATTTTAACAAAAAAGTCCAGTTACTTTGCGGCTTTCATCAAATGTTTCCATAAAATAAAACATTATTCCACGAAATTATTGCTATTATCGCTACAATTCTTTTCTTTCTTTTCCACAAAAAAAGTTTTTTGAAAAATTTCCCTTTTCAACCGAATTATTCTATGTTATACTATACTTAACAAATTATGTTATTCTAAAGGATTTCCGGTGTACCGTAGCTTTCTCCCGGCAAAATGGCAGAAAGGGAATTTTAGGTGGAACGGGAGTGGTACCGTATACCGGCATTCAGACTCAGCACAGGAGGTTTTTATGAAGCATCTGAAATACCGCATCATTTCTGCCGTCTCCGGCAGTGTCTGCTTCTTTTTGGCAACACTTTCCGGCAGCTTTCTGGCAAGTGCGGATACACAGACGGATAATCCCCTTTCTATGGGCATACCTACTATGGAGCCCTCGTCGGAAAATGATATTGTTTCCGCTACGCCGACTACTCTACCAGCCGATACTTCTTCCAAATACACTCTTGCGGAGGCAATCATAAATGCTACGTCTCCGGCACCGGAGCTGACCAAAACGCCGGATACGATACCGTCCCCGGTGCCGACTCCGGGTCCGACCATGCCTCCGGATTCGTCCTTAACGCTGGTTTTGGGTCTGACACCGACTTCAACGCCGGTACCGAGTTTCACACCAACGCCGACTTTGACGCCGAGTCTCACGCCAACACCGACTCCGACGCCAAGCCCGACACCAACACCAAGTCCGACGCCGGAACCGTTTGTCTTTACAAAAGCGATTGCAAATGTTACCGAGTATGTCAACATCCGGGAGGGTGCTTCCACGAATACGCCGGTTCTCGGACGGCTTTTTAAGGATGGCATCGTAGAGGTTCTCGGTATTGAAGGAGAATGGGCCTATATTTCCTCCGGAAATGTTACCGGCTATATTTTCGCCGAATATCTCCACCTCGGCGAACAGGCATTGGCGTATGCAGACAAAATTACCGCCTATAATGTAAAGGTAACTGCCAATTCGCTTAATATCCGCTCCGGCCCTGGTACGGATTATGAAAAGCTCGGTTCTACTACCTACGGAGCTACCTTTCCTGCCCTGCTTTCCCTCTCCAACAAAGAGTGGATTGCAATACAGTACACGGCAGACACGGTTGCTTATGTGTACGCGGATTATGTCGCCCTTGTCTGCAACCAAAAGGTAGCAATGACGCTTGCAGAAATTGCCACGGCGGAACGTACTGCAAAGATTGAAAAAACCCATGTCAAGAGCATTCCGGTTACCTACCGTGACCCGATTACCATTACAGACGAGGACCTGCGCGTGTTTGCTCTTGTCGTTGCCGCAGAGGCCTACTGGGAGCCATATGAAGGTAAGCTCGCCGTTGCCAATGTCATTCTGAACCGTCTTATCGGCGGCAAGTATGGTGACACGGTATATGATGTTGTAACTGCGCCCGGACAGTTTTCGGGTTACAACCACATTGACAAGTTCACGAGCTATGACCTGAGCGATTGCTATGCTGCCTGCAGGGAAGCCCTTTCCGGGAAAAACAACATTGGTGACTATTTATTTTTCCATGCGGATTACTATGTAAATTCCCATGACGAATGGCTGCTCTTTACTTCCTGGCACCAGATTGAAGGTCATATCTTCTTTAAACGTACCTGGTAATCCTTCACATCAGCCCTGCTAACAGAGTGCTTACCGCTACACCCGCTGCCGTTGCCACAAGCGCACCGGCAAGCGTGTAGCGGGTTTTTTTTACGCCGGCTGCCATAAAATAGACCGACATCGTGTAAAAAACCGTTTCGGTGGAGGAACAAATCAGGGAGGTTACCGTCCCCAGATAAGAGTCCGGACCGTATTCTTTAAAAATATCCAGTACAAGACCAGTCGCCGCAGAAGAGGAAAACAGCTTTACAATTACTAACGGAACCAGCTCCACCGGAAACAAAAGTACCTTTGCAACCGGCAAAAGGAGACGGGACAGTAAATCAAGAAAACCCGATGCCCGCAGCATTCCTACCCCGGTCATCAACCCGATTAAGGTCGGAAGAATCCCGAACGTCACACGGAAGCCATCCTTTGCCCCTTCGACAAACTCCCCATAAATATCCGTTTTCGCAAGCAATCCATAGCTCACCATATAAAATAAAAGAAGAGGAATACAAAAATCTGAAAGATAAATAAGAAAGTTCATAAAAAACGCCTGCCCGTAGGAGTTATTACACTTTATGCGCCTAACTCCTGCCGTATGCAGGCATACTTTTATCTCCCCTTTTTCCTATCCGTAATTTTAATAAAGATAATTGCCGCCAATGTGCTGACAAGGGTGGCAATTATCGCCGGTCCGACAATCTGCGCCGGATTGACCGAGCCGTACTGGCTCCGGTAGGCAATGATATTGACCGGTATCAGCTGGAGCGAAGAAATATTAATAATCAAAAACGTACACATCGCACGGGAGGCAACCTCTTTTTTTCCTCCCTGCGCTATATTCAGCTTCTGCAGCTCCTCCATCGCCTTTAAGCCAAACGGGGTTGCCGCCCAGCCAAGCCCGAGGATATTGGCAAGCATGTTCGATGCGATATATTCGTTCGCTTTGGAATCCTCCGGTACCTCCGGAAACAAGAACCGCAGCACCGGACGCGCAAGACGGATAAATCGTTTCGTAAGACCGCTCGCCTGTGCAATCCGCATTACTCCTGTCCAAAGCGCCATAACGCCAAGCATCGTAATACACAGCTCCACCGCTTCCTTAGAAGAATCCAGCGCTGCGTTCCCTACTTCCTTTACGTTTCCGGTCACGGTTCCGTAAATGACGGCAATCAGAATCATTCCGCCCCATAAAAAGTTCAGCATAGCTGCTCCGAAATAAGGCTTTATCCTACCTTATGCGGCAAACCGATGTCTTATGCCAGCTTCCCGCCCTTTGCACCCTTTAAGGAGGCGCTGTCCAGAATGTTCGTAGAGAACGTAAACACCAGATTTTCCTCGTCGCGCTTACGTTTCAGGGCAAGCTTAATCAGACGGTCCAAGAGCTCCTTATAGCTGACGCCTAACGGCTCCCACAGATAAAACGCCAATGACCCCGGAATCGTATTGATTTCATTCAGATAAAGCTCCCCGTTTTCTTCATCAATCATAAAGTCGATGCGCGAAACCCCGTTGCAGCCGAGACACTGGAATGCCTTCACCGCAATGGAACGCACACGCTCCCGCTGCTCGGCACTAAGTTCTGCCGGAATCTTCCGCTGCACGCTCGCCATTCCCTTCGAGCCTCCCTTACCGCCGCTCAGATACTTATCCTCATAGCTTAAAATATCCTTGGTATGCAAAGGCTCCTCACACTCGGAGGCCTCTGCCTCCATACTGTCCCCGACAACGGAGCAGTTAATTTCACGCAGCGCTAAAATCGCATGCTCTACAATCACCTGATTTGCATACTGGAATGCCGTATCGGCGGCAAGAAGCAGCTCCTCTCTGTTTTTAGCAACGCTGATTCCGACACTGGAGCCTAAGTTCACAGGCTTAATAATCACCGGATAGCCCAGCTCCGCCTCAATTCTTGCAGTCATTGCATCCCCCTGCCTGTAGTCCTTTACAGAAAAATACAGACAATCTAACACCGGAATCCCATTATCCTTCAGAATCATCTTGGAAATATATTTGTCCATGCCTACCGCAGATGCTGTCACATCGCAGCCGACAAACGGAACTCCTATTGTCTTTAAATAGCCCTGCAGGGTCCCGTCCTCGACATTGGTGCCATGCACTACCGGGAATGCCACATCGATCTCCTGCTTCTTCGGTTTTCCAAAACGCTTTACCGGGTACTCCGTCAAAAAGCATCGGCCCTCCTCATTGACAAGAATCACGCGTGTACTTTCCTTTATCAGCTGTCCCATCGCCTTATACGCTTCTATATTTCCTGTATTTTCCCCGATATACATCTCATTTTCCTTGGAAATATACACAGGAATAATTTCATACTTTTCCGTATCCATGTTGGCAATTGCCTGGATGCCTGAAATAACCGACACCTCATGCTCTACGCTTTTTCCGCCAAACATTACCGCAACTCTGATTTTCATAAACTGCACCTTCCTTTAATAATTATCCGGTAAATCATTTTCCAGCAAAATGAACTTATGCTTTTCCGTATTCAGCGCGTAGGCATAGCTTACCGCCTCCTCCAGCTTATCTGCCGCAAACAGCCGCTCTTCCGGAAATCCGGCGGCAATGGCTCCCTTTTTAATCGGCTCCGTCCGCCGCTTCCCGACAAGCAGAATGTAATCGCATGCAGCCGCGGCCGCACGTCCGAACTCATAATTGTACTCCTCTTCCTGTTCCCCCAGCTCCACCATCCCCGGCGTTATAAGAATCCGCAGCCCGTCAAACAGCGCCAGCGTGTCTACAGCCGCCTTAGAGCCTGCCGGATTGGAATTGTATGCGTCGTCAATGATTGTCACGCTGCCACGCTCAATCAGCTGCAGCCGGTGCTCCACAGGCTGTAAGCGGCGTACCGGAAGCTTCAGCTCCTCTAACGGTATCCCGAGCGTATGTGCCACTGCAATCGCTCCTGCAATATTTCCTACATTGTGCCTTCCGACCAGCTTTGTCTGGAACTCCGCCGATTCTCCGTCCGGCGTCGTCACCTTAAATGCAGTACCAAGCGCCGACACCTTAAGCTCCGAGGCACGGTAACCGCCGCCGCTTTCTCCTGTCTCATAAAAAATACTTGTCTGTGTTCTCTTTTCCTTTTCCTCCCGGATATACCCGTTATCCCCGTTTAGAAACAGCAGTCCGTCGGCAGGCAGCGCATCTGCCAGCTCAAACTTGGTACGGATAATATTTTCAACCGAATGAAAGGACTCCAGATGCTGCGGCCCGATTGCCGTAATTACGCCGTGCTTCGGATGCACGATATCGCAAAGCTCCTTAATATCCCCGATATTCTTTGCACCCATTTCACAAATAAAAATTTCATGGGTCGGATTCAGGGAGGAACGTATTGTTTTTACGACTCCCATCGGCGTATTGTAGCTCTCCGGCGTCGCCAGCACCTGGAACCGGCTCTGTAACAGCGCGTTCAGATAAAACTTTACGCTCGTTTTTCCGTAGCTTCCCGTTACGCCGATTACGGTCAGGTTCTTCTGCGCCGCCAACATCCTTTTCGCATCACGGATATAGTGGTTTTTCACCGCCTTCTCTACCGGTGCATTGAAAACATTGGCAAGAACAACCAGGAACGGTTCGCCCAAAAGAAGGACTCCTGCGGTAAAGTACGCAAACATCCGGCTTTTGCTTATAGCACAAAGTGCCGAAAGCAGCAATGCCAGAAGCAGATTGGCGGCAAATAAACGCTTTACGCGGCTCGTGCAGACCAGACGCTTTTTTACCTTCTGCCCTGCCAGCAAAACATAATACCATAGGCCGAGCACCGCCCCCAGCACCGCTATCATCGCCGTTACTGTATGGAA
The DNA here is from genome assembly GCA_910577175.1 of uncultured Lachnospiraceae bacterium. GTDB lineage: Bacteria > Bacillota > Clostridia > Lachnospirales > Lachnospiraceae > SIG307. Next base: position 84,001 of record CAJTLU010000006.1, read on the forward strand.
CAGTCCTCCCGCCAGGACGGCGGCAAGAAACGACGGCAGAAGGACCCTCTGCCGTTCCTTATTCTGCATAAGCCAGGTAAGCTGCAGCTTGTTTTTATAACCGTTCTGCTGGAACATATGCACATTATAGCGCATCACAAAAAGAAACGCTGCGGCATATAGAACAAGGCCGCAAATCATTATTATATTCTCTACCATAAGGTTCCTCTATTCTATCCCATAAAATGATTTCATAACCCTTGCAAACACATACGGCTGCTCAAGAAAGGAGAAATGCCCTGCTCCCTGCAGTACCACAAGCCCGGCAGCCGGCATCATCTGCTCCATGGTCTTTCCGTCCGAAAGCGGTGTCGCCGTATCCTTCTCTCCCCAGATGAGCAACGTCTCCTGCCGCACCTTCGGCAGCAGGGGCGTCAGGTCTTCATTGACCGCCTTTACAAGACACTCCCGCATCCGCGGCGTCGCCGCCCGGTAGTCCGCGGAGCCCTGCCTGCTCTTCCACTCCTCTATCATCGTTCCGAAAAGAAACTTTGAAATCTTCCATTCAGCAGCCTTCTTTAATCTCTTATACCGCCGTATTTTCCGCTTCTGTGCCGCGGTTTTCACCGGCAGGATACCGGCACTGTCAATCAGCACCAGCTTTGTTATCGTAAAGGGCAGCGTCTCACGGGAAGCCAGACGTATTACCATTCTTCCGCCGTAAGAATGCCCGACAAACGACACGCGGGAAAGTCCGAACGATTCTAAAAAGTGCAGCAGAAATTCTACATAATTCTCCACCGCCCAGCCTTCCCCCGGCTCCTCACTCCCGCCAAAGCCCGGCAGATCAAGGCGTATCACCTGATAACGGGAAGAAAGGCAGTCCGCCACGCACTGATACACTTCCAGCTTTGTTCCCCAGCCCTGCAGCACCACGACCGGTTCTCCCTGTCCTTCCACCTCATACTTTATATGCAATCCATCGACAATTGTTTCCATATTCCTTCCTTCCGATATCCGTTCCTCCAGGCGTACCACGCCCCTATCTATTTTACGCCATTCCTTTTTCATTTTAGCACAACGCTTTTTATTTGTCAGTAACAAATTGACCTGAGTTTCCTTGTTTTTTGAAAGACCGTGAAAAGACTTTCCACCCTCGCGGGCGCATATCCGCCAGAGCGTTTTTGCTTTACAGGAGCATGCGTTCACGCGCTGGCGCAACATAGTCTTTCCTATGAAGTAAAAAAGCCTTTCCCGGCGCACAACAAAATATTAGATGATTATTTGCAATATGTAGAAATTTGAACAAACTGCACCTATAAAAATGTCGTTTGCCGTCGATTGTAAATAATTTTTTGTAAATATTGGGGAAAATGTCTTTTTTGCTTTGACATTTTTTGGAGCATATGGTAGAATGAACCCGTCAGAATATTAACATTGTCATTTAGCGTACTTCGGAGGTAGATTATGAAGAACATAGGAATCGTACGTAACTTAGATGAAGTCGGAAGAATTACTCTTCCAATTGAAATCCGCCGGTCTCTGGATTTGCACCAGGATGACCCGGTTGAGATTATGCGGGAAGGAAACAGAATTATTCTCACAAAGTATCAGCCATGCGACATCTTTAGTGGTGAGACAGAAGACCTGATTGAATATTGTGGGAAAAAAATCTCCAAAAAGAATATAAAGGCACTGGCAAAATTAGCCGGTCTGATTAAAGACGAATAAGCCTTTTCCAAGGGGCTGCCGCATAAAGCGCAGCCCCTTTATCCCCTTTCTAACAGCATTGCATAGATTTCCCGTTTGGACACGCCCCTGTCAGCAGCTACTGCTTTCATGGCTTCTTTTTTGTCCATTCCTTGCGACAAATAGCGCTGCATATGCTCTTCTAAATCCATCTCTGCATAAGCTTCCTGCTCCGCATGCAGCAGTTCCTTTCTGTCAAGCCCCTCTACGATTAAAACACATTCACCCTTTGCTTCATTTTCCAGATAATATGCAGCTGCCGCAGACAGCGTTGTAAGAACCGCGCTTTCATGTTTTTTTGTCAGTTCCCTGCAAACGGTAAGCCTCCGCTCGCCAAGCGCCTCAAAGAGCTCTGCAAGGGTTTTTGCAAGGCGGTGCGGCGCCTCATACAGCACAATGGTACGGGTCTCGGTTTTCAGTTCCTCTAAAACCTCCATCCGTTCCTTTTTTACCGACGGCAGAAACGCCTCAAAACAAAAGCGTCTCGTCGGAAGCCCCGACAGGGTCAGCGCAGTCACACAGGCACAGGCTCCCGGCAGCACCGTTACCGGCACCCCTGCCTCGTGCGCCATCCTTACCAGCTCCTCTCCCGGGTCGGAAATCCCCGGCATCCCCGCGTCGGTAATTACTGCGATATTTTTTCCGGAAAGCAGCTGCTCTATCAGCTGCCGTCCCTTATCATACTTATTATACTCATGGTAGCTTGTCATAGGAGTCTTAATCTCAAACCGGTTTAACAGCTTCCTGCTGTTGCGCGTATCCTCCGCCGCAATAACATCTACCTCCCGCAGCGTCTGCAGCACACGGAACGTAATATCCTCCAGATTCCCGATTGGCGTTGCGCACAAATATAAAGTTCCTGCCATTTTCCTTCTCCTTTGGCGTTTCAATAACCATAGATGCCGGTAATGTCCTCATGGTAGACTCCCGGCTCCCGAAATACAATCAACGGAGGCTCCACTGTTACCCGCGGCCTGCCGCCCTTACATGCCTCAAGCAGCACCATATTCGGCTCTTTATCCACATACGGGTATACCAGACGCATCCGCTTTAACTCCAGACCGTGTGCTGACAGGGTACGGATAATCTCCGCCAGCCGGAACGGACGGTGCACCATAAAGAAATCCCCCCTCGGCTTTAATACAAAGGCTGCCTCCCGTACCACATCCTCCAACGTGCAAAGTACCTCGTGGCGTGCGATTGCTTTTGGAAGCTCCGGATTTTTCAGACCATGTTCTGCTGTCATATAAGGGGGATTGGATGTTACCACGTCAAAAGAAGCCGCGCCAAACAGCCGGCCGGCTTCCTTAATATCCCCGACACAAATGTCTATTTTTTCGGAAAGTCCGTTCACTGCTACGCTCCGCGCTGCCATATCGGCACTTTCCTCCTGTATTTCCAGCCCGGTAAGATGCCCTGCCTTTGTCTTCGCCTCTGTCAGAATCGGCAGAATACCGGTGCCGGTGCCAAGGTCTAACACCCTTGCCCCTGGCTTTACCGAAAGAAAACCGGACAAAAGCACCGCATCCATCCCAAAACAGAAGCGTCCCGGATGCTGAAAAATCAAATACTCGTTCCGCTGCAGCTCGTCAATCCGTTCTCCGTCCTTCTTCTGCTGCTCTGCAAGCAGATACCTTGCCCTCAGCCGTTCGGAGCGCTGTCCTTCCTCTGTCTGCGCCATAGCCTCTCCCTGCTCCTCTTACTTTCTCGCTTCTTTCCGTTCAAGCTGCTCCAGCTCCCGGAGCTCTGCATCCATATGCACATAATCCGACTTCCTGCGCGGCCTGAACTTCAACTCGGCAACCTTGTATTCACGGATTTCCTTTTCATCGTTCTCCAGCGTGACAATCACCTTGACCAGCTGCTTTAATACACTGGTACTGTGTACCTCGCCTCTTAACCCGTCCGGCGTCGTTACATGCTCCCCGATGGACGGAAGGTAACTGTTCAGCTCTTCGTAAGCCTCCTCCTCGTTCTTTAAGCAGCACATCAGCCTACCGCACACACCGGAAATCTTCGTCGGATTCAGGGAAAGGTTCTGCTCCTTTGCCATTTTAATCGACACCGGAATAAACTCGGACAGATAGGTATGGCAGCAAAGTGCCCTGCCGCACACACCGATACCGCCTAAAATTTTTGTTTCATCCCGCACGCCAATCTGACGGAGCTCGATTCTCGTCTTAAACACTGCCGCCAGGTCCTTAACCAGCTCGCGGAAATCCACACGCCCATCCGCAGTAAAATAGAACAGCAGCTTGTTATTGTCAAACGTATATTCAGAATCAATCAGTTTCATTTCCAGATTATGCTTCCGGATTTTTTCCAGACAGATTTTGAATGCCTCTTTTTCCTTCTGTGCATTGCTTTCCTGTATCCTGACGTCCTCTTCGGTTGCAAGACGGAACACCGGCTTTAACGGAAGCGTTATTTTCTCCTCCGGGATATCGCGTATTCCCATAACAACATACCCGAATTCTACGCCGCGCGCCGTTTCCACAATTACATTAGAGCCCTGTTTTATGTCCAAAGAAAGCGGGTCAAAATAATAAACCTTCCCTGCCTTCCGGAATCTTACGCCAACTACCTTCATTGTATTTCTTATACCTCCTTCATATGCAGAAGAAGCAATTCTACTGCATTTTCAAAATTCACATTAGACTTTAACCGTTGCTTTGCCTGCCCGATTGCATCTATTAGCCCCTGCAGGTTTTCAAAGCTCCGTTTTGCGGCCTGCGCCGAAACTGCTTCCGCCTCGTCACGGAACAAAAGAGACGCACTCCCTCCTGCCGCCTTATAGAAAAGCACATCCCTGTACCATAATAGCAGCAAATCCAGATACTCCTGCACCGACTCCTTGCACGCCGCAAACGCCTTTACCGTTTCCAGCACTTCTGCCATTGTCATTTCATCCGCAGTTTTCGCGAGCTGAAGAACCTCCTTACGCTGCTGGAGAAACGTCTCCGATTCCGCATAACGCACAGCACGTCCCACGAGACCGCCCGAAAATGCCGCGGCGCTCTCCGCCAGATAGTCCGGCACTCCTCTGCGCTCCATCAGAAATCGTTTGATTTTTTCTGCCGCCACCGGATACAGGGGAAGAGAAATACAACGGGACAATATCGTCGGCAGCAGCAGTTCCTGCCTGTCCGCAAGAATCAGAAAAACCGCGTATGACCGCGGCTCCTCAATCGTCTTTAGCAGCGCATTCTGTGCTTCTTCCGTCATCTTCTCCGCTTCGTCAATCAGATACACCTTATAGCTGCTGCAATAGGGCTTTATCTGTGCATCCGACGTTACCTGCTCCCTGATTTCCTTTACGCCAAGGCTTGCCTTTTCACGTACCACAATCTTAAAATCCGGATGATTGCCTGACTCTGTCTGCCGGCACGACTTACACTTTCCACAGGCAGTAATCCCGCCCTCCTCGCACAAAAGCGTCTTGGCAAATGCTTCTGCAATCAGGCGTTTTCCGCTCCCCGCTTCGCCGCACAAAAGATACGCATGGGAAACCTTCTTCTGACGAATCGCATTCTGCAGATGCAAAACGAGCGGTTCATGTCCGACCACATCTTCAAAAGCCGCCATAAAAGTCTCCTTTCCAAAGTTCTCCGTTCTCCGCAGCCTCCCGCAAACCCGTCAGGTAAATATATCTAACAACAGCCCTCTGATTTCATCAATTCTGCTCAATATCATCAAATGATCCTTCTCATCCTTAATCAGCTCCGCTGCAAGTTCATCCAACGTCTCATCCACAAGCCGTATCATCCCATACACGCGGTGCCTGCCGCGCCGGTCAAGAAAATTCTCACGGGAAAACTTATGGGAACGGGAAACAATCTCATTCATAAACTCCTTGATTAATTCCCGGTACTTTTTCATATCCCGCACATCCATGTGCTTCGCAATTTTCTTTCCCTGCAGGGTAATATCGTCCATCAGCGTACTCAGCCGCTGCTGAAGCTCTGCTTCCTCAATCTTTCCGGCAAGCATAAACTTAAACGTGCCGTCTGCCTCCTGCACCGGCTTCGGCGCCTCAATCGGCTCCGTCTGTGAAATCTGATTTACTTTCAATTCCATTCCCGTTCACCTCCTCCGGATAGTTCCAGTATACCACGATTGCGGCTTCTTCGCAAATGGTATTTACCTTGCGTTTTCGTATTTTTTAGCAGCCCCGGAAAGTCCCGGGGATTGCGCAATATCCTGCGCAATCGCACCTACGCACTCTTCCAGATCTGCATTCTGGTAACGCTTTTGAATCCCTGCATCCCTGATATTCGTCTCGCTGAAATCCTGCTGGTCTGCAAGAAACCGCCTGCATATCTCTTCGTAATTCGGCTTCGTCTGCCGCCTTTCACGGGAAAGGGAACGCTGCAGCCGCTGTCCGTCCTCTACTTCAATATACACCGGAACAACCGACTCTTCCCCATAATGTTTTCTGAGCTGCATATATCCGGAAAGCGTTGAAATAAACAAATAATCCTGTTTCTTTAAATCAATCTGCCCATCCTCCACTGTAAAATAATGCCAGTCCCCCGCTATAGTATGATATGTTCTGGATTCTATTATTTTATTTTCCTGCTGCAGTCTCTGCCATTCATCCGTCCCGACAAAAAAATATTCCCTGCCGTCCGTCTCCCCACGGCGAATCGGACGCGTCGTATACCCGACTACCGTATGCAGCAGCAGTTCTTTCATGCCAATCAGCCGCCTGAATATAGTATCCTTACCGGTTGCGCTCTTACCCATCAGCACATAAATTTTGCCCATAACAACCTCCAAGGTATTTGTCTACCTCCATTTTTACACATTTCTCCGATTTTTGCAACTAAATCACATTTAAGTTTTCGCAATTTTTAAGCATCTTGGGTTTCCGCATTTTTTAGCAACTCCGTAAAATCCCGGAGACTGTGCAACAGCGTAATTTTGCATTTGTCCGAAGGACTTACGGTTAGCGGAACTGGAATCACCTTTTAGATGCTTTCCCGCAAGGACGCCGCCGAGCGGCTTAACAGTTCTTAAAGGACGTCCGGTGTAGCGTCCGCGCATGCAAAATTACGCTGTTGCACAGTCTTGGGAACATAAAGGGGGTACGCAAAATGCGAAGAACTCAAGTTAAGCATTCCCGAAAGTTCCGGCAGCTCAATTCTGCATTTGCCCGAAGGAACCAAGCTTTTGAGCCCAGCCAGAACACAAAACTTCATGCAAAGCAGGGAAACGCAAGAACTGTATTCACGCTTCCCTGCTTTTCTCCGCCGCAAGTCCTCATATCAAGATCAGCCTCGGAAATCCGCATAAAATAAGGCTTCTGGCAGATTTTGAAAATTTTTTTGAATTTTCTTAAAAAAAGTTTTAAAAAACACTTGCATTTTTTTAAAGAATAGTATATAATCGTTTTTGCGTTCAGGAATGAACAGAAACAAATAAGCGCGACTAGCTCAGTTGGTAGAGCACCTGACTCTTAATCAGGGTGTCCAGGGTTCGAGCCCCTGGTCGCGCATCAGAAGTCTTAGAGGTTGCCACAGAGCAGGTTCTAGGGCTTTTATTTTTATGAGGGGCAATGTAGGGCATGATTTCTAGGTATGTTGTTCATCAGACTTTGGAGGAAAATGTTCCTAGGCACCTTTATCAGTGAAAGATATAGTTTTAAAACATTATAAAAATTTAAAGTGTTAAAATCAATCTCAAAGAACCATTTTATATATTTATTTTTTTAATCAAATCTTCATTAACCCCTATGAAGCATCAATTTTTCTTATGCTTGCGTCGTCGTTATACTCAAATCAGCAATTCCGCATCTACAGAAAATAAATATAAAAAGTAATACCTTTTATATCCCCAATATAGTATTACCTCGCATACAAGAATATGGCATTATTTTCGATATACCCCACGACACCTCAGATTACCCTTGTTATACGGGGGATACTCTCTTCAAACGCTTTTCCAATTTGGAACAAAAAAATTACCCCGCTTACGCGGGGAATACATTCCGCTTCTGTAAAGGAGGATTCCAGATGTGGGATCACCCCCGCTCACGCGAGGAATACACTGTCATATGTCTTAAGCATCTCCCCGCCTCCGGATCACCCCCGCTCACGCGGGGAATACCGGCGTATCCATGCACACCTGCTCCGTCATACGGGATCACCCCCGCTCACGCGGGGAATACCTCCTTTTTGGCATTTATCCGAGATGTCTGATAGGATCCCCTCAGGTCCATACTTTTTTGCCGTTTATACGGGCAAAAGTCAGACAGCACGTGATATTTTTAAAGGTATCAGGTGCTTTTTTCCTGCGTTTTATTACAGTTTGAGCCAGTTTAGAGCCGCACGTAAATCCGATAAATCCGGGTGGACATAAAGGTTTAACGTAGTCTGGACATTGGAGTGTCCGAGCAACTCCGAAACAGTCTTTACCGGGACACCGGAACGTATCAGCTTCGTGGCAAAGGAATGCCTTGTGGCATGGATTCCCCTGTACGTCACGTCACAGTCGGCACAGAGGCGCTGCAGCATGCGGCTGTAATTCCTCGGCAGGACACGCGTGCCAGTCCCGGACGCGATAAAATAAGGCGTATGGGGGTAAAGCTCAAACAGATGGCATGCAATCCCGTAAGCGCTGTCATTCAGCGGTACGGTACGGTATCCGGAAGCCGTCTTGGGGGAATCTATAAGGGACACAGCTTTCCCCTTGTCAGTGTCGTAAACATAAGTAAAAGAAGAACGGACACGGACAAAACGCTCCGGAAGGTTAAAATCGGACTTATCCAGTGCCAGAAGCTCCCCGCAGCGCAAGCCCGTCATAAGCAGGAAAAGTACGCTGAAACGGTACCGGGCAAGGTGCGTCAGGGTATAGCAGCCCTGCCAGAGCTTCCTGATATCATCATCCGTATAGACCGAGACCTCCTTCCTCGGCTGCAGGGAGTAAAGCTTCGGGACATTAAAAAGCGGATTCCGGTCAATATGCCCCTGTTGCACCGCATAATTGAACGAGTTGTTAAAGAACTCATATACCTTATCCAGTGAACTCTTGGAAAAGCCATCCTGCTGCATGTCACGGAGGACGGAAAGACAGTGGGAAGCATCAATCTCCTGCAGGGCATGACCCGAAAGCCTGCAGCAGTGGTATATGTAGGTGGAATGGAGCCGGGAATAGGAAGAAAGTTTAATGGTATTCCTCTTGTATGGAAGATATTCCTCCTCCACGAACTTACCATAAAGCAGGGCAGGGGAAAACCCGCGGGAAGAAAAATCAAGCATTTTCCGGCAGATATCCATGCAGGAAGAACCCCGGAACCACTTCTGCAGAACCTCCGGGCTGCCGTCAGCAGAATAGGACAGACAGCCACGCCAGTATTTACCGGACTTGTAAACCCTTTCAGACACGACATGAATCATAACATAACCTCCTTGTTGCCGCCGCAAGCGGGGGCCGGGGATAAACCCCTAGGCCCCCCGCTTGCGTGCCTTTTTTAATCTGCGCGACGGTTTCACGATGCCGTCAACGCCTACTGTCTCATAGCCCTGCAGGGCAAGTACTTCCCCGCTTGTCAGCATATCACCCGTAGTAGCACTTTTGACAAGATTATCCACGCAGGCATGGGTATCATACTCTGCAAAATCAGCGTCCCGGACAAACCAGCACTTTTTCCGGACGGGACGTATCAGCGTGACATTCGTGGCGTTTTCCATTTCCCAGCCGTCATAGTAATAATTCTTCATATACCGCCATACCTTCTGGCAGTCAATGACCCGGTACGTGACCTGACGCAGCAGGCAGTCCACGTGCATATACCGTTGTGTGACATAATACATAGATAATGCGTGGTGTCCGCAGGTCATCATGGAGCCAAGCACAAGCGGATTCGCAAAGTTCTCCTTGAAAGCCCGGCTGTTCAGCTGCGTCGAGGCTTCGTCAATAAAGACCAGTGTCACCGTAAGAGTACCGTTTTCCTCATCAAGCTTCTTATGCATGTCACACATGGAAACCATCTGCCCCAACCCGGACAGGGGGATATATGGAATCGTAGTAAAATGCACGTTGGAGAGTATCACAATCTTCTGTATGCACCACCGCCGCAGGAACTTATCATACACACGCTTATTGTTATACTTTTTGTAAAGGTACGAAAGCTCATGTACGACGGACAGCGTCTTGCCGCCCCGGAAGTAGCCAATCCATCCGGTAATCTTCCCGGTAGGGCAGACACGCCACATCCGGTAGCGGAAATATTTACAGGTATCCTTTACAAAGTTAAAAATCCCCCTGAAAGGGTGGAAGAGGGCGCACCGGAACACCGGGGAACAGAAAAACAGTGCCAGCAGGAAAATGACAAACAGGATACTCAATGACGTACACCTCCTACAAAAGCTTCAATCAGCGCGGCAATGACTTCCAGAAGGAACACAAGGAGCAGGACGGACAGCAGTCTGTCCCAGTTATCGCTACAGCCGCTGAAAACGGCAGAACGCAAAGTATCAAACATCACTTAATACCTCCTTTTTTAATAAGCCGCAAAAGCAGCCCGTGGAATCCAAGAACGACAAGCACTACGAGCAGCATAGAACAGAACTCCAGGATGCCGGAAATCCCGGCAAGCTCCTGCGTAAGACCTGTTACATCAACGGCAGAACCCGTCACGGCACTTACAGAATAATCAGCCATCATTATCACCTGCCAACGGAGCCACAAAGGCAAGAATGAAAGCCAGCAAAACAAATACTGAAAGCAAACTACCATACATATAAAAAACCTCCTTAATTTATCCACTTATACAACAGGAAAAGGCAGATGCCCGCGACAAGCCCGAGCATGTAAAGCTGCCACAGGTTGAACTTAATGCCGAGGGTTTCAAACTCCATGCTGACCGCAAAATCATAAATGCCCCTGAAGATGTCACGGAATGCCCTTAAAGTATCGTCCATGGAATCACCCCCTTATTGCCTTGATAATGGCACATACAAGCACAATCATAAGCGTAAGGTACATAAGGTTATATACCCCTCCCGGGAGGAACGAGAAAACCGCCCCTATGGCAACAGCGATATGCGATACGGAACTGGCCATTGTCATAAGCCCGGTCGTGGCACTTTTGAAGGTTGCCCATATGTCGCTGCCGCCGAGGTTCTCGAAAGCCCCGGAAACGTCGGAAACGCTGCCTATGACACTCCCGCTTTCCATGGCATACTTCTTAAGTATGAAGTCATTCTCGCGCCTGATGTCCGCGTCGGTGATAACGTCCCCGGGAACAACGGAAGAAACAAGCGTCTTTCCCGAGCTGTCGGTAGAGAAAATAACTGTGGAAGTATCCCCGTAAACATATTCCGTATCCGATACCCTGTAGCCGAGCCGGGCGGTGCAGCTGACAGGCGTTGCAAACAGTACGACATACTTGCCGACCGCTTTCCATTCCTTATCGGTCAGACGGTAATAGTCCTTTAAAGCCTGTGTCGATGAAAACCGGGAGGACAATGCATCGTCAGGACTGAACTTAAAAACGCCACGGTTTTTAAAATCAGTATAATGTATGTAACTATATCTTCCGGAAACCGTGTAATACTCGGCATTCCCGTCTTTTCCAAGAGAAGAAAGCCAGTTAGTATAAACACTCCGGGAGAGCATGAAATCTTCCGAACCCTCAATAATGCCAATACCGTCCAAAGCTCCCGCAACTTCTTTAGACGTCAGAAGACGGTTCACGTAGTCCACGGACGGGAAAGCAATCTCGACCGTATAATCAACATAAACTCTCGGTTTTGCATCACCTCCAAACTGACCGGAATTATAGACATTCCGGAAATCCGTACCATCAATATAAATTGTACCGACCCCGTTCCCGTTCGGGTACTGGTTCTTCGCATAGCCGCTGATAACCGGCACGGCAGCTGAGGAATCGTACCGGTAGGTAAGCTCCGGGACAGGAGTAGGCGTCGGTGTCACTTTAACATATGGCTTTTCCGGAAGATAAACCTTGTTGTTATATGACAGGTTATAATTTGACGCATAATCGGAGTAACCGTTTGTACAAAGCGCGGTCGTACTGCTATGATAGACACTGGAAGAAGCCAGATATTCAACAGCACTTGATTTATTCGTATCCATGCCATAAGCAATAATCTTTTTATCCGCCCTCAAAGTAACAGCACCGTTTTCTACAACACCCTGCAATGGCTCATCACTTAAAAACACACGGGTATAATTTTCAACCGCATCCGAATCATATTTATTTGCATCATACAGGACAAGATAATATTTGTAACTGCCCATCGGGACATCGACATAGGTATCCAGCAGGGGAACAGTAAGGACATCACCGCCACCGGAACCGGGGAAAGACAGGTTCTCCTGCGGGAGCTCCACACCCCCGGTAGCGACAAGATAATATTCATATAAGGGAAAGTTTGTACCGATAAGGTTGAATCCTGAATCTTTAGAGCCTATCGGAACAAAATCTTTTTGTCCAGAACCACCTCCAAATACAGAGCCAATCTGCCAATAGACATCAAAATACAAGTTGAACAAATGAGAATAATAAAATCCCAAAGTGCTATCTCTTGTCCATAAGTAGCCGATATCATCAATGGTATCACTATCAATAAAACCTAACTGATATGTCGTATCATTCGTTTTCAGGACAAAAAAATACTCACACGTATCAAGAGCCAAAGTCCTTAAATCTTCAAAAGAAGTCTTTATCGCCATTATATCCGGATAATACGTCCCGTCCGCCGTGACCGCCGCGTCAGCTTCCGCCGGGCGGAAGAGGATAAGGCAGCAGCAGGAGACCAGCACGGCCAGAAAGACCGAATAAGCATAGTACTTACTATGTATCACATCAACACACTCCTTCCAAAAAAACAGGGGCGGCATACAGACCGCCCCGGACAGGGAACCTAGTGCTTAAGTCCCCGGTAAATCCCAATGCCGATACCCATGATGGAAGCGCCGAGGAAAAGGCTTAACGGAAAAGTCGAGACAAGTCCGATAACGCTCTTGACACCGTCGGTAATCATGGAAAAAACACTGGACAAATCAAACCCTGCCGGAACTGCATCGGCTAAAAACTGGACAGGCATACAAATAACCTCCTTTCTTATGGATTCTTAGCGCTAAAGCGGGACGGCAGGACTTGAACCTGCAACCTGTGCGCTGACTGCTTTGCCAGTTAAGCTACATCCCGCGGCCACTTACTTCTTTGCGTTGGCGTCGGCATATGCCACGCCGACCACATAGGCACGGCCGGAACTGATTTCATAGTCAACCTCCACCTCACGTCCGATATCCTTCTCCGTGACAGCCAGTGTGCAGTCATCCGGTAAAAAGATATCTTCACATTTCAGTCCGATAGCTCCCCTTGATTTCTGTCTGCTGCTGTACGGCTCCGATACCGTGATAACCCTGCATGTACCGCCGTCTTTCCTGTTAAATTCACTGTAGCCTACAACCTTCTTTGCCATTTCCATCATCCTCCTTCATTCTTTTCCACCGCTTCCTGCGGGATAGGGGGGCGGCAGGACTCGAACCTGCGTATAGTGAACGCGCGCTCACCGCTTTACCACTAAGCTACACCCCCGTTTTATCAGGGCTTAAAATAAAAAAAACCGATAAGAAAAATCACAAGAACAAATATAATATACAAGCACAACAAAAACTGTAAAAACTGTAATGGTATCATGTCTGCCCTCCTCCCGTTAAAAATGGAAAAAGAAAACTGCGATAAGCACAACCAACAAAACAAGCATCAAAACATATATAAACAGATACAACAAAAACTGTAATGGTATCATGGCTGCCCCCTTTCCGTTAAAAACCGAAACAGAAAACCCCGGTAAGCACAACCGCAAGAACAATCATTACTGTAACCCAGCCGCCCGGAACATAGTCCCTGAAAGACCCGCGGAAGCCGGAACCCGTGAGAAGCTTATAAAGATAAAACGTCAGGGGAAGCAGGATAAACGGTAATGCGGTGACGGCAGCCATAAATAAGACATACATAAAAAGTAACATTACCGGATACCTCCTTCCTTCGGCTCTGCTACGACAAAGCGGAAATATCTGCCCTTGTCAGCAAAACCGACGATTTCCATGCTGTCAATCCCTTCCATGAGGGAAAGGGGATTATCACTTGTCAGATACCTGTAATCGGAGCAGAGCAGACGGCGCGAACGGCTGTCGTAAACCCTCCAGGGCTTCTCCATCATTTCCGTTGGGGCGGAAAAGTAAAAATCAAAGATTGCTTTAGATACCCAAGATTCCATGCCAATTTCTCCTTTACTATCAGGCCGTACCTGTGCTATACTTTTAATAACTGCGGGGACTGTCAGGACAGCCCCCTTTCCGTACACTTGGTAACAAACCGCATCACTTGGAGAAAAAACATCGTTCGATGTTTTCTAAACACATAATATCATCATTAAATGATTATGTCAAGCGTTTTTCTTCATTTGATGTTTTTTCGAAAAAGGAGAACTATATGACAATCACAGAACGGCTTTTTCAAGCCATAAAACAAAAGAATATCAAGCAGATAGAGCTTGCTGAAGCACTTAACATAAAACCTCAAATCATAAATAACTGGAAAAGCCGAGGGACAACGCCACCTATGGAATATTTGCCACTTATATGCGATGCACTAAACATATCATGGCAATATCTTGTTACTGGAGAAGAGTCCAACGAATATTATACGGCAGAAGAGAAGAGTCTGGTGGAGCAGTTCCGGGGTACAGACGATACCGGGAAGAAGCGCATCATGGAATACGTGCAAGATATGCGGCGTCTGCATCCGGAGCAGGAACGTGAACCGGAGACAGAAGCCAAGATAAGTTAGCATAATTATTTTTACTAAAAAAGGAAAATAAAGAAGGAACGAAAGGAATATCATGGACGATATCATAGAAATCATAACAGCTTTTAAAAATCCAGCCGTCATTATAGCAACAATATTAGTAGTAGGTATACTTGTCTGGCTTGTACTGCGTGAAGTGAAATGTTGGTACTGGAAAATCAACAACATACTTGAAGAACAACAGAAACAAACTGAAATCCTTGAAATAATACTAAGAGAAATGAAATTATCTAGTGCTAATCAGAATAAACAATTACAAGTTTATTTCCAAAAGATGCAGACTAACAAATCAGAAACAGCAGAAACAGAGAACGATAGTACTCACTAGAAAAGCGTTTAATTATTTTCCCGAAAAGTCCTTGACAAATCAGCCGGACTGCGCTTATAATGACAGTAGGCAAAGAAACCAAATGTACATCGCTGTACGACGAAACCCCCGGAGTGCGATTCCGGGGGTTTTGTTTTGGGCTAATTGTCGCTGTCATTTCCGCCTAGCCACTTGCATATGTAGTTGGCAGCCACACTTGCCATGACGGAAAGGATAAAAGAAACCAAATAAGACATCGCTATACACCCCCTTTCTGTTGCCAGAATGGGTGCGACAACAAGTCTATTATAGCATATCCTGTCATTTTTTCAATCCCCGGTCCTGCTTTAAGCAAGAAAATATACCTCCGCTTTTCCGTATCAGGAATTGATTTTGCGACAGAAGTTGAAATCCGCGACAGAAGTTACAAAGGCAGACGCTGAAACGCTGAAAGCCTTGATTTTACTGGAATTGAGCACACCGGAAGCCGGACGTGTATGCCAAATTTGCGACATTGCGACAAAAGTTGTCGCAACCCGCTAGCCTTAGAAAACACTGGCTTTGAGGGCATTTGCGACAGAAGTTAGGGTAATACTATACCCTAACTTCTGTCGCAAATTGTTTTATGCGTCCCGGTGCTGCTTCCGTAGCGTCCTCTATTCTTGTTTCCTATTGCGGGGGAGGGTGCCTGCTGCGTTCCTGGCTGCCTGCAGGGCATGAAAAAAAGTCTGTTGCGTTTATGGATAACTATTTTGCGGTCATTGATAAATCGAAAAGCGTTGATTTATCAACAACCGCAGGACAAATAGTTACCCACAATACGCACAGACGGACGGTGTGTCGCGCCCGGCGCGATAAGGTATGGAATAACGCTGGTTGGATATCGCACTAGAAAGGAAGTCTTTGCTGTTCTTCTTTCGTTAAGGTATGGAATTTTGTATCGCGTTTGAGATACTCGGCTGTGGTATAGATTTTGAACGCACCATTTTCCCAGACCATCACGTCGTGAATCCGGCGCAGAAATCCGGAATAGCTTTCCTTGTCCTCACGGCAGATATCGGCATATTGCTTTTCCAGTACCCAGTTGCTTACGATAAAGACACGGGTATACGCTGCATACCTGTCACAGTACCGGGTAGAGAAGTGAAGCGGGTATACATCGGTTACCTTGAGGAAATAGCCGAGGGAAAAGCTGTTCCTGTATTCGTCTAAAAGCAGGACGTCCTCCCCGTTATAGGAATCGAAAGGATGCTTCCGGTAGTCGTCCACGGAGTAAACGTTGACATCACCGTACTTATCACGGACATATCTTGTCTTGCCGCATCCGGCAGGCCCTTGTATGTAAGTGATGTGGATATTCTCCCGGCGGAGCTGGCGGAACCTGTCACCCAGAATAGTCAGGCGTACCCGGTCTAACTTGTCAAATACTGTAATATAGCTCGGGTTCGCTTCCAGTATTTCCGCGTTTGTCATACCGCCACGCACCATATCATATAAATCTGCAAGGTCATTCCGCTGACCCTGACGCTCGACGGGCATTTCACCCCATTCTTCGTGGGTTTCCGGCAAATTGGTTTCATGCTTTTTATCGGTTTCCCACTTGCCGAGTTTAAAGACATAGTCGCGGTTCTGAGAGCAGGTGCCATGCGCAATCTCAAAATGGCCGCCCTCAAACCGACTTTTGACGGTAGAGAACCGGACAGCTGAAGCGCAGGCAAAGAAGATATGTACATGGGGAGTACCACCTTCCCCGACTTCGTCTGAAGCACACCAATATACACAAGACTTAAAACAGGAGAGGGTTTCCTTGATATGTTCTCGCGTATAACCTTTTTTCAAAGGATTATTTATAGTAATCTGCCATTTCCGGCTTTGCAAATCGGCAGTAATTGCCATAGCTATCACCTCTGTTTTGAGCCAAAAAAATAAGGACAAAACGCAGGAATGTTGAAAATAATGGACATTCCGGGAATAGAAAGATTGGTTCAACTCACCCCCGCTCACGCGGGGAATACCCGTATATCTTGTGAATGCGCCGTACCTGTCCGGGATCACCCCCGCTCACGCGGGGAATACTTTTTTCAGCCGCAGTTATTCTAGGTTCAAGTCGGATCACCCCCGCTCACGCGGGGAATACTTTATTTCTTTTCCGGATTCGTCAACAGAACGAGGATCACCCCCGCTCACGCGGGGAATACCGCCTGCTGAGTTATAATCCGGACCTACGAATGGGATCACCCCCGCTCACGCGGGGAATACATATCAGAGATTGCCAAATGTTGGCTGGGAGCGGGATCACCCCCGCTCACGCGGGGAATACTAACAAAACGGCAACTCATTTTCAAACCTGTAAGGATCACCCCCGCTCACGCGGGGAATACCCGTAGCGTACAAAATTCTGTGTCCGTCAACCGGGATCACCCCCGCTCACGCGGGGAATACCCTCTATGTATGCCTGCCCTATCGTATGGATAAGGATCACCCCCGCTCACGCGGGGAATACAAGTAGCCAGACTAAAAGCGGAGCAAGGTATTGGGATCACCCCCGCTCACGCGGGGAATACTTGGCAGGGGTGGAAAAAGTGTGTTACTGAAAAGGATCACCCCCGCTCACGCGGGGAATACACTAAAATTTGCTTGAAAAATAAGGAA
>CAJTLU010000006.1:101634-122064 GCA_910577175.1 uncultured Lachnospiraceae bacterium
GGATCACCCCCGCTCACGCGGGGAATACACTAAAATTTGCTTGAAAAATAAGGAAGTTCCCTTTTTCTACATACAAATTTCATTTAACTTAACATAAATCCCGTAGGTCAGATAACAATCCGCCAAAGCACGATGCACATCACCCGATGTTGTAACTGAAAAGTTTTTTGCAATTGTTTCCAGCTTATAATTTTCTACCCCTTCTACTCTTTTTCTTGATAATAAAAGTGTATCCGTACAGGGATTAATGAAATCCGGCAGCCCATTTATTCTACAGGCCTTTTGCAAAAACGAATAATCAAACGAGGCATTATAAACTATCACCCTTTCTTCGCCTACAAAATTCAAAAAGCATTGTAATGCTTCTAGGATATCCTTCCCTTTTGTATTCATTTTTTCCTTCGTAATGCCAGTTAGTTTTTGTATATTTTCTGGTATTTTCTTTTCTGTACGAACTAATGTCGAAAACTCTTCCACCGGTTTGCCTTCTATTACACGCAAAGCGGCAAGTTCAATTATCTCATCCTCCTCTGCAGACAAACCTGTCGTTTCTATGTCAATTACAACATAGTTTTCATGCATTCTTCTACTACTTTTCTTTTCTGTTGTATCATCAGGTCCCTTTCCCGTTTTCTGCATGTTAGGGCGGCGCATCAGCTTTATTCCGTCAAAATCAACCGGCTCCCAAGTAGTATTATGTACCCGGAAATCCAATTTCTGCTCTCCCGCTGCACTATATACCATTGTGGCACGCCCTGTCCGGAGATTTTCACAGATTCGCTGCCAAAGCTCTTCCCTTACTCTTGCACTGACAGTTCCGACATATACTCCTGTGTTAATCTCAAAAAGCCACTTTGATAAATCTCCCCTCAGCTTCTGCGGGCAATCTGTCAATGAAATCACAAGCATTCCTATTCTCCTTTACTGCTTCTATAGGATACCCCGTTCTTTACAACACCACGTTCAGAATCCCATAGGAAAAGCATTTCTGCTTCCCTTTCCTCCGTCTTTGGTTCATCTTCAAGCAGATACCGGATATCATGTACCATTCTTTCCAAAATGTGTCTAGCTGTCATCTCATCCCTTACGCGCCGACGGACCAGAGCACTTACCTCTTCCGTTTCTTTTGCTGCCACTTCAAATGCTACCGGTATTGTAATCTCTGCTTTATAAAGGTCTGCAATATCATAAACAAAAGAATTTTCATGTCCTACATGGACAAAACCCAGACCCGGGGAACATCCTAAAGCAGCAATTACAGCATGCGCTAAACCATACAGGCAGGCATGTCCGGCTGATAATGCCTGATTCACTTTATCTCCAGAAAGAAAATCCTCCGGGTCATACTGCCTTCCCTTCCACGGAATCTTCCACTGCTCTGCCGCCTTTTTATACACAGCGCGGATTCTGCTTCCCTCACGTCCCCGGAGCTGTTGCAGGGTAAGCTTTGATACATCTTCCTCCGGAAAACGAAGCTGGTACATTTTCCGCACAACCCCTAAATGCAGACGCTGGTTGCTGACAAATTCCGCCTGCCGGATTAGCAGTCTGGAATGATGCGTAAGCGGGCGTCCTCCTGCATAAAAACGTACGCCTTTTTCTCCGACCCAGATTACCGTCACTCCTGCATCGCCAATTAACTCGATTGCACGATGTGTAACATTCGTTCCCGGGCCTAGCAGTAAAACAGAAATTGCCGCCGCCGGAATACATACGGTTCCCTTCTCATCGTGCACCAGAATCGCACTATCCTGACGGTTTATCTGGCATTGTTCCAGATATAAAAAGGTCATTCTGTCCCGGATTTGCGGCAACATCTGCAGCTCCGGCCGGATCATCCCCGAAATCTCTGACACAGTGAACTCCTTTCTAACGGACAATTGTCAGCATTCCAAGACCATAGGCCTTTCCGCGTCCAATTCCGTTCATTAAAACTTCACGGAAAAGCTCCTCATTTTCAACCTTTAAAACTCCTTCATATGTCGCGGCAAATAAAGATACCTTTTCCTTATGTGCATTTCCCTTGCGGAATACATACCACTGGCTATGCACCACGGAATATTCCTCCTCCTGCAGGGAAAACCCGTTTTTCTCTGCACGCTGCATCAACCACTCCTTTTGAAAACGCAACGATGTATGTGCTTTTACTGTACCTCTCTCTGGCAAAGCATGCCCTTCCACTTTTTCCATATGACTCCTTACCGGGTTTGCAGTCAGGCGGAAATGCCAGATGGAGCCGTTTTGTACGCGTTCCAATAATGGGGCATATTCTTTCGTTTCCCATCCGGGAGCCTTTGCAGCATCGCCAAATTGCCGCACAGCTGCTGTCAGGTCCGGTTTTTCCCGGCTTAATAGCAGAAGATAGCTATTTTCTCCCAAACGGTCTATCCTCCATAAATTCCGTTGGCGTTCTCCTGCAAAAGCCGTTTCAATCGCTCCGTGAAACAGATTCGGAGAAGCCATTGCACGCATCGTACTACGCAATTTCGTATTTAGTGTCATCCGTGTTAGATACATATTCCACCTCACAATTCTTTCATCGGATCATGTTCTGTTATCGTCCCTGCTTCCCCTTTATTTACATAGCCGTACTCTTTCATCATACGGTATCCATATTCCCTGCGCTCCGGATGAAACGAAAGCGGAACATCCTGCTGTGCTGTTGCGCCCTCCTCATCTGGGGAACAGTCCGCCAGTATCCGGAGGCTGGAATCTGTTTTTTTTCTTCTCCATTCCGCAGTCTGCCATGGCTCTTCCCTTAACGCGCTTATCAGCCCTTCTTTTTTTATTCCCAGTACCAGCGGTTGCGTAGGCGGACAGGATCTTCTCCCTAAAAACAACGGGAATGCAGGGGTTTTTAATGCCTGTTCCAGCTTCTCAAGAAACTCTATATCGTCACTTTCCAACGCAGCTACAAAAACAGCATCTGCCATATAATAACGTGTCGTCAGGTAAGAATCCTTTTCCCCATGCACCATATGAAAATCCCGCAGCAGCCTCCCCTCCTGATCGACCCGGACACCAAAACGAAGTCCGTTCAAATCTTCCAAAGACTCATCTCTCCGCCGTCCCAGTGCTGCGGCAAGCATCCCTATAATGCCGCTCTTTGTAGGAACATTTTCCGTCTTTCTTACCTCAAACTTTGAACTGCTGCCCCACGATTGTAACGGTGCCGCAATTCTAAGCAAAAGTGTTGCCATTATACCACCTCGCAATCGGAAAGCTGCTCCTCTACCCATCTCTCTAATTTATCTAATAACTCTTTCAACGGCATAACTGGAGCCATCTCCTTCATTGCACTGCCGGTTGCAAAGGCTGTCACCGGTTCTCCCACATAATATTGGTAAACCTGTTTCGCATATAACCGGAAGCATTTTTCCGACTCCGCAACATAGCCCTCCTTTTCAACCACCGCCTTCTCAAATGCACCTGATAAATTTACCGGCTGATCGGTACGGATTGCCACATATACGTCGTCCGGTACGGTCCGATTGGCAAACGTGTTCTGCCGCCCTTCCGGCATAGAATAGAGAAATGCATCTGCAAATCCCCGGATTACTGCCGGTGTTTCTTTTCCGAGATGCTTTACAACCTCCTTCACATTTACTGTAGCATACCGGTATAACGTCGCGGAATTAAACTCTACATCGCCCAGGTGCCCGGCGCCCGCGCTCTCTTCCTCCTTACAATCATCTACTGCGGTAAAATAATCATACTCATTTTGTATCCGGTGCGTTGAAATGGCATGCGCCACCTGTGCCGCGGCATCGTAATTTAAAGACGGGTCCGCCGCAACCATACGTCCGAACAATACCATATCGACAGACGGTGCTTTTGCAAGGGCGTCCTTATATTCCTTTTTATTTTCATTTCCTTCTGCTATAAGCCGCGCAAGCTCCCTTGCCTGTTCCTTGCTCATAAAAAGCAACACATCCAGTCCCTTTTCTGCATTTTTAATCTTGATTCCCGCATTTGCCAGCGCCGTTTCCGCCATCTTTTCCGCCTTTTCCGTTTTCCCTAATGCCCGAATTTCCTCTGCAATCATCTGAACCGCATATTTCGTGCGCTTCCCGACCTGTTCCTCAGAAAAAATCTCCAAAAACCTTTTACGCATTGCATGCTTCCATGACTGCGAGGATACCCTTGCTCTGGTTACCCCTCCATAAACCGCCGTCTTCGGGCTTCCGGTATCATCCCGGTTCACACAGCTCGGCGGCACCGTCTGCAGCACATGAAAATCAATATATAAATTCTTATCCATCCTCAATCATCCTTCCTTTTTTCATTTTCTTCATAATTCTGATAAAATTTCTCTCCCCAGCGAAGCCTTACTCTTGTGGCTTCTCCAGGAATCTGGTACAAATACAATTCTCCTGCCAACTGCGGATAATCCAAGGTAATTTCCGCATTCCGCAAAAGCTGCACTGCACCCTTCATATGATGCGCTAACTCCTGGATATCAGACGAGGTCGCAATTACATTAAAACGTCTCCTGATTCGTTTGAATGCCTCTTCATTCTCTGTCCCATTCTCTGCACGCGCCAGTGCACGCATCGCTTTTCCGAACGACTGCCCTTTTTCATACATCGGTTTTTGGAGCGTGTATCCCTGCTGATGTAATGCAAATAAAGTGAGCGCAATATAAACCGCCCATTCTGCAGAGCTGGGAATGCCATTATCGCTTAACATCTTTTCCGGCATATCTTCAAACAGCATTCCCCACAACTCGGGAAGCTCCCCGGGTATATGTCCGACTCCACGGCGCATCTTCGCCAACACCGCTTTTGCAGCCGCTTCTTCCTTTGACATATTCAGCAGGCTATCCAGCTTTTTGCATACAATCTGCCTTATTTCCTTTATTTCTATTTTTTCCTTCATACCGTCTAACCCTCCTTTCTGTTGTATATTTTGTTTATTCTGTATTGGAACCATCGGTATGCCTCCGGTGCAGAATAATAATACTCTTTTTCTTTTTCCTTATATATTCTTCCTGCAAAAGCGCTGCTTCCAGCCCCCTCCACCAATTCCTTTCCAAGTTGGCGGGCGACCCTGCAGACTGTTTCCTGCCACTCCAGACACTTCTTTTCAAGCTCCATTTCCTTTTGTTCCGGATTCAGCGACTCCAGCCACTGGCGGAAGGGCTTATCCAGGCGATAATACAGCTGCTCTTTTGCCGTTGCCGGTACATTGCTCCCCCCGGATGCTCTTCTGATATCGCGCTCCAGAATATAGACCGCATCCGCCGCCTGGTTACAGGCGTCAAGCTCAGCCCGGATACGTACCTGCCAGGCAGCTCCCAATTCTGACAATAACGACCTATGAAACGAAAGAGAATCACTAAATACGTCCGTAACAAAAAAGTCCTTGTCCCCATATTGTACCGAAGCAATCCTGAACCGCAGCTTCCGGTCCCGCTCCAGCAGCTTCTTGTCCTCCAGATAGCTTATCCATTGCACAATTCCGGGAAGTCTTGTGCCTTCTGACGTAAAAAACAAGGAAGGGAATTCCCTCCACATCTGTTTTCCGGCATCGTGCCTGCGCGGACGGAATTCAGGCAGCGTATCACCCTTCTGTGGAACCGGCGCCCATATCGTCATCGGCTCCACAAATGCATTGACTGGAGAAAAGAAGTCTCCGCCCAGCAGGTGATATCCTGTCACCGCTTCGTTCTCTCTCTGTAACAAAATACGCCGGGACTGCAGGGTATAAAGCTGTGCAAGGTTCCTTGGTCGAGAAATTTCCGTCCTTTCTGCAGAACGTGCTTCTTTCCGTTCCCATTCCGGCGCTTCCTCCTCCGCCCATAATTCTTTTCCATCCTTCAGAAAAACCGTATTTAACATTAGTGTTTCAAACAGATTATTTCCTTCTGCATAAATCAAACCAAGCTTTCCGAGCCACCCGGCCCCAGGCGACGGCAAATCCTTTCCCTTTGGCTTTGACGATGTATCGTCAAAAGCATTTAAATACAAAATCCATCTCGCCGCTTCCGCCATGCTGACCTCTCTTTTTCCCTTTCCTGTTCTTGCCGGAAACAAACGCACCTTGTTGCTGCTTTCGGACAATTCCCCGTTCAGCTTTGCTGAGGTGTAAAATGTCCCCGCTGCCGCTTCCGGCACCTGTCCGAATGGTCTTGCCGGGTGGAACAGCCAGAACCTGTCCCGGTACTCTTCCAAATACCTTTTTATCGGCTCCTCCGGATAATACCGCATCTCCCACAAGGTTTTCCACTGCTTTACTGCTTCCGATTCCAAAGAAAACTCCCGTTCGGCTCCCTTTTCATCCATACGCGTAAACACGGTATGCAGAACGGCAAGTAAAAAGCGCATCACCGCAACATCCTGTGCCGGAAGCTCCCCCGCCAGCCCCGAAAACCTGTGCGCGCCTAGCAGCGCTTCCAGCAGCGAAACCAGCTTTACTGCTCCGTCAGGCTCCCTGACGCGCAGCCACGGCTCGTCCAGCAAATTAAACATTTTTTCTTCCATTAATCTTCCTCCTTCCCTTCCGGTGACAAGGTAATATTTATTAAACCAAATTCCTTGGAATAAGTGAACCGATACCCGCATAGCTCCGTCGAAAGCGTTTCGTCCAAAAACAAAATATATTCATTTCGTAACCAGGGAGACCACTCCCATTCCGGCGCCTGTTTTTTCCGTTTCTTTAACTCTGCGAGTGTCTCTTTATATTTTTCTCCGGAAAACTTCTTCGGAAGCCGGATTCTCTGCCGCAGTATTTTCCGTGCCTCCTCCT
Organism: uncultured Lachnospiraceae bacterium; assembly: GCA_910577175.1. GTDB lineage: Bacteria > Bacillota > Clostridia > Lachnospirales > Lachnospiraceae > SIG307. The sequence continues at coordinate 108,382 of CAJTLU010000006.1, forward strand.
CCGCCGGGATATCATACCCTCTGAATACCTCTCTCTCATCCTGCCACGGTAAAAATGTAATTTTATCCTGCCTTAGCACCATAAGCAATACTTCAATTCCTGCCGCTCCGCCGTCACGCACGGAGGCCTCTGCTGACACATTGTCTTTCCCGGCATCGTTGCTCAACCAGCCTGAAAGCGTATTCTCTGCATCCGCCGTCGGTTTTATAATACAATACTCCCCTGCGTTTTCCTTTCTCTTATCCTCCTTCCGAAGAAAATTCTCTTCTAAACGGCAGTATTCTGCGGTTCTTTCCATCAAATCATTTTCCAGCCCATATACATCCTGCACCAATTCCGGAATGTCCTTTGGCAGCTCAATGATATCTTTTAATTTTGCCGCCGTGCGCCGGAGCAGCAGTTCATGATAGACCTTCTTTGTCCCTTCCCCATACAGCTCGTCCTCCGTGCATAAAAGCAAGCATTTTGCCTCAGTAAAGCCAAAGGGTCTTCTATGAAACACATGACGCTGGAGCCGCCCTATTCTCTGAAGCAGCAAATCCATCGGACAAAGCTCCGAAACCAGGACATCCACATCGATATCAAGGCTCTGCTCCAGCACCTGCGTGGCTATTACAATCAGGCTCTTCCGTTCCGGCTCCCTTGATTCTTTTCCCAACCTCCGCAATAGCTTTTCTTCAATCCGGGCACGGTCTTCCGCGGTATACCGCGAATGGAACAGGATAACCTCCACTCCATCCGGCTTTGCAGCATATAAAGCCTGCGCGATTTCCTGTGCCCTCCCTACGGTATTTACAATAACGCCTACACAGGCGTTTTCCGTAGCTGCGTTTACCAGATACGGAATCAAGTTCTTCTCAAATAATTTTTCTATCCGCACCTGCCAGACACTCCCCTTTTCCTCCACGCTTCTCTGGTTTACGGTCTGCCCGTCCGTCCAGGTCAGAAGGGGATATTCCCTGGACCTCTGCCATTCCTCCGCTGAAGACCTTATTTTGTTCTGATACGCCAAGACCAGTTCCTTCCGGCGCTTTTCCGGTAAGGTGGCCGAAAGAACAATCACCGGTATCTTATATGTTCCCAGCCATTTTAATGCCATATCCAGATAAACGGACATATAGACATCATAACTGTGCGCCTCGTCGATAATCACTACCTTTCCTGCCAGCCCTAAATGACGCAGGAATACATGCCGCTTGCGCAGCGACATCATTAACAGCTGGTCTATCGTCCCGATGACAAAATCAGCCAGAAGCGCCTGCTTTCGCCCTTGGAACCATTCATGCACAATAAGCAGCTCCTCCGGTACGGCATCCTCCATGCTTGCACTGCCTGAAAACAACGCGCGATATTCCTTATTCAGTGTCGCCATACCGTGGGCAAGCCGTATGGAAAGCGTTACACGGTCCTTCTGCGCCTGACGTTCTGCCCAGCTTTCCAGACGTGGAAAGATTCCGTTTGCCGTTGCCTGTGTCGGAAGGCCGATGTAAAGTCCGCCGCAGCCTGCCTTTGTCGCCAACAGCTCTGCCGCAGCCAGGGCCGCTTCCGTTTTTCCTGTTCCCATTCCTGCTTCTAATATATACAGTCCCGGCTGCCCTGTCTCCTGTACTGCATTTAACACCATTTCCTGCACAGGTCGTAGTTCAAACCCAAACCGTTCGCGGAATATCTTAGCATCTATTCCGAAGCAGCACGGATTCCAGCTCTCGGTAAAGCCTAAAATACTCCATGCCTGGTCCACTCTTTGGGGATATTCCGTAAGACTCCCCGTACTTTCTACCGGGAGCAGCGGAAAATACTCCGGGTTACTTGCAATCCAGTCTGCAACAATCAGCAGACCTGTCAGTAAAACCTGTGCCGGTACTGTCAACTTCGGAAACTCCTCTCCCTCCTGATATCCCGCTCTTTTTCTTGCAAAATAATATGTTGTGCTCCAGACTGACCTCCACTTTTCCGTATCTGCATTTCCAAAATAACTTCCCGGATATGCTTCTATCATGGCACCTTCCCTCTCCCCGCTCCCTGTCGGTCTGCCGTGATGTCCTCCCACCATAGACGCATAAGCAACAGGACATCCTATTTCCCGCAGAATCATTTCACCCATTACTGTGTGACGTAAATCCTTTACTCCCACCCTTCTTCTTTCCACATCCAAAAAACCGTCCCTCACCAGACGTTCCCGGACGATTCCCGATAATGCAATCAAAATTTTTTCTATAAAAGCCATGCTAAGTTTTCCTTCGTCATGTATTGCTGCCAAAAATACCGCTACGCGGATAAATTCCTCTTCCGGTAGCCCAACCGCATTTATTACCGAAGATGGTAGCCATTTTCTAATTAGCTTTTCCATAATCCCTGCTGTATCAAGCAGATGCATATAAAGCGGGAGCCACTTTTCTTTTGTATCACGCGAACTTTTTGCCGGAAAATCACGGAATGGCGCAATGGCGGCTTCTTCGATTTGTTTTCGCATATTTTGTCCCTTCTTATTTTTCTAATCTCTCTAATGTTTTATTTTCTTTAGTTTATCACAAGAACACATATCTGTCAACAATAAAATTTCCTAAATTTATCCAATTTGCATTACCTGTTGAAATCATTGACTTTCACAAGCTATTATGCTATTATCATCATGTAATTGCACGATATGTGCATATTTTCCCTGCCTTCTTGCAGGGGTGCTCCTATTAGGGAGATTAGATTTTTATTTTTCCCTGCATCTGCAGGGGTATGTAGTCAGGGTGGGAGTATTTATTCTCCGCTTTTTTATCTATCCCCGGCAAGCTCAGAATCTCCCCTCACCAAAGCCCCAACAGCTCAAACTCCATACACTCCATATCGACAATCTTCCCCCAGTCCCTTTCTAAGATAATACCGTCAACCTGCTGCGCCCTGTATAATTCCTCTAAGGTAGCATACTTATATTCGCCGCTCTGCTCCCCCTGCTTTCCACATCTTTGAAAGGAACAATGATTATCATATACAATAATCATGTATTCATCTGGCTTATCCACAAATATCAGGCGCAGCTCGGCTTCCCACTTATGTTCCTTTCTACAGTTCAATAACAGCCTTTTTATTTCTTCAAATGTGTATTTTGACATTTTGTACCTCCTGGAAAATCCTGTTTTTTATTAGGTGTATGTTGCTGTCCGGCAAAATTGTCATCTCCTTGAGTTTCCCTCCATTTGCCAATCTCTGAATTATTTGCTATAATAAAACCAGTTTTTAAGAAACATTGACAAAATCAAAAGGGGCAGTAAGTCAAAGGGGGACTTCCATGACAGAATTAGAAAAAATTGACCAGATCGAACAGGCGCTGGCAACGCTCGAAAAGGAGGTCAGCAGTCTGAAGGGCCAGCTGGCAGAGCTCCGGCAGAGCCAGTCGCCTGCTCCTGTACCTGTGCAGACAGCCATTTCGTCCACTCCGGCACCTCGTCAGGCTGCACCCGGAGCAGTTCCGGATAGGGCAGATATGCCGTTTACGGCAAACAGCAACGCCTCTCCTGCTAATCCGCATATGGCAGCAAAAACAGCTGCAGTCTCCTCTGCCGCCGTGCGTCCAGACATAAAAGCAAGCACGTCCGTTTCCGGCGCAAACTCCACCGGACAGACCGTTGCAAAACCTGCGTCCTCCTCCCGTTTTGAGGAAAACCTCGGCGGAAAGGTGATGGGGATTGTTGCCGCTGTTCTGGTGTTTGTGGGACTTTTTCTGTTCGGAAGTATTTTGTACGAGCGACTGGGGGATACGGCACGCATTATCATGCTTTTTCTCATCAGCTTTGTGATTTTAGGCGCAGGACTTTTTTTAGAGCGCAGGAAGCAAAGCTGGTTTACCACGTCGCTCATCGGCTGCGGCTTTGGTGCAGTTTATATTTCTTTGTTTATTACAACGCTGTATTATGGGTGTCTTACGACCGAGACGCTGTATATCCTGCTGGTTTTCTGGCTGACCAGTGTGGGACTGTATGTGTTTTACCGGAAGTCCTGTATTGCCGCCCTGCTCGGACAGACAGGCATCACCTTTTCCGTCATATTCGGCAGCCTTGGCGCAGACACAAGAGAGCTTTTTAACTTCCTCTGCATCTACTCTGCCGCAATTTCCCTGCTTTATCTTTGGACAGTCCTGTGGCGTTTTCTTCCTGCTGCCAAAGATAAGCCATACCCTTGGATTCATCTTGTGGCAGCCGCCCTGAATACGTTACAGCTGCTGTGCCTGTCCTCCTCTTATCAACAGCTGTTCGGAGCTTATGGCGAGATTGGAAGAAACTGGACCGCCGGGGTTGTTTTATGCCTGTACTGTCTGGTGCTCCCGGTGTTCTTTCTGCTGCGGCAACGTCTCCTTGCAAAACTGCCTCTGCTTCCCTGGGTACCGCATACCAGAATGCTGACAAAAGAAAACTTTTCCTTTTATAAAACCGGGAACGCTGCTGCATTTGTTTATGCGCTTTACCAGATTGTCTGTTGCATCGTTTTCCGCACGGTGACCGATGGACTGCTGGAAGCCGAGATTCCGTCCGCGCTTTTCTGTCTGGCTGGCATTCTCCTTTTCTGGCTTTTCCTCGAATTTTTCGGCACTATCGGAACGGAAGGACAGGGCGCCTGTATCATCACAGCCGTTGCAATATTTTTTCTGATACAGAACCTGCCGCGCGAGCTGCAGTATCTGATTCCGGGAACGTTCGCAGTCATGGCTGCTGCCTTCGGACTTCTCAGGGCAGAGTATCCTGTACTGTACGAGCGTGACCCTGCCACTGCAAAATGGAGCCTTGTATGTAAAAAACAGAATGGCAGATGGCTTGAAAAGTTTACGGCGGTTCTCTGCCTGCCGTTACTTCTCCTTTTTTACCGGTCAGAAGACGGCTGGGGCGCTTTTTGGTGTCTTTCCTTGTTCGGTCTTTTCTTTTTCACGGCATGCTTCTGCTTTCTCTACAAAAAGGGCAGGATGCACCGCTTTGCCGAAGCCTGGAAAAAAGAGCTTTATCTTTCTTTCCTGTTCCACACTGGCTGGATAACCGCGCATTTCTGCGACCTGCTCCCGGTGGAGCTTTCGCAGATAACAAAAATGACGGCCTTGCTGACAGCACTTACCCTGATAAACAGTATCGCCTTTTACAGCCGTTTCCGGCGCCTGCTGGCCTCTCCCGGCGAAACCGGCAAAAACACCACGGTTTTACTCCGTGTCATCCATTCTGCATTATGGCTCTGGGGGCTTGTCCTGTTCCGGGAGAGCGCGAGCAGGAATAGCCCGGTTCTCTGCGTCTGGCTCCTGCTTTTAACCCTGTTCCTTTGCGGAAGCGGTATGTATGAGCAGTATAAAACCTACCGGGAGAAAAAAGGGCTTGGCGTTTACTTCGGCCTCCGGATTACGATATACCTTCTGGTCGTGCTGACCGCCTTCCAGGGAATCGAAGGCTACGTCATCAGCTGCGCGCTGCTGCTGCTTGCGATTGCAGCCGTTCTGGCAGGCTTCCCGCTCCGTCTGGCGCCGCTTCGTATCTATGGGCTATGTCTGGCGATGTTTGCGGTAATTAAGCTGCTTATGGCAGACCTGCAGCACGATAATTCCATGGAAACCGTACTTTGCTTTCTCGGCGCAGGCGCGCTTTGCTTTGCAATTAACTTTATTTATAACCATGTGAAAAAGCTCTTTGAACGTCCGGATGACTGACCTGTCGCCATGTTTTCCGCTGTGCGGAAGCAGTACATTTCCTTATTTCCTGCAACAGAAGCATTCGCTCAGCTTACAGATGCTGCGGCACACCTCAAGCCACGAACGGCGCAGACAAAGGCATCGTCTGCGCCGTTTTTCATTGGATGAAATCTTTTCGAAAAAATCTTTTCCTGCATAGCCCATAAACAGCTCCCTCCGCGCCTTACAGTCCGGCGCAAAAACACGCAGTCCTTATGATATTCTATGCGCCCTGCGGGAATTTGTTCCCGCCTTTTCATGCTATAGATTTCTTTGAAATGCCTCATCCAGCTGAAGCTTGGAAATCACTCCTACAATCCGCTCGCTTTCCTTTCCGTCCTTAAAGAAAATCAATGTCGGAATCGACATCACCCCATACTCTTGCGCAATCGCCTGCGCCTGGTCCACATCCAGCTTATAAACGTCTGCCTTTCCCTTGTAATCCTCGGCTGCCTGCTCAATCACCGGCGCTACCATCTTACAGGGCCCGCACCACGTTGCAAAAAAGTCAACCAGCACTGTGCCTCCCTTATCCTTCACCTTTTCCTGAAAGTTATCTCCTGTTAAATATTCAGCCATATGTTTCTCCTTTCTCTGCGTATCAGACACGAAATCAAACGCCTTCTTTTTAATCTTCCCTGATTCTTTTCTATTATACGAAGAACGTGCTGATTAAATCAGCATTTCCTTAAAGGCTTGTCCCGGACATGCTTTTTGCCTTCATGTAATAAATTGGATTTCCAAGTGCGGAAAACTTCTCTTCATATTCTGTCATTACATTGCCTTCGGCATAGGGACTGTGGTGCAAATCACAAGTAACCTCCGTCAGCTCCCAGCCTGTCTCCTTTGCTTCCTGCATCGAAAATTCAAACAGCGCCTGGTTATCCGTTTTGAAACAAAGCTCTCCCCCCGGCTTCAAAAACTGCCGGTACCGCGCCAGAAACTCCCGCGAGGTCAGCCTGCGCCTTGCATGCCGGTCCTTCGGCCACGGGTCGGAAAAGTTCAGGTAAATCCGGTCAACCTCTTCTGCCGCAAATATGTCCGGCAGTATCTCTGCATCTACCGCCAGAAAGGTCAGGTTTTTCAGGTCCGCCCGTTCTTTCCTTTTCTCAATCGCACGGATTAAAACACTGGCATACTTCTCTACGCCGATGTAATGAATCTCCGGATGCATTTCCGCAAGCGTTGTAAGAAACCTCCCCTTCCCTGTACCGATTTCTACATACAACGGAGCCGCCGCACCAAAATATCCGGACCACTTTCCTTTCCATTCCTGCGGGCTCTGCGTTACATATTCACTAACTGCAATTTCTTCTTTTGCACCTTTCACATTTCTAAGCCGCATGATTGTTTTACCATTGATTCCTTTGCCTGTTTTTTCTTTATTCTACCATGTTTCCCCCAAAAACACAACTTGCTTTTTTGTGTGCCGCATGCTATACTTACTATACAATTTTATACAACTTTTCGAACTTTTGGAGGGCTGGTATATCTCTTATGTCAGTAAAAAATCTAATAAAGCATCGCCGTATTTCACAATGGATTATCAATTCCATTAACAACGGGCAATTCAAGCCGGGAGATAAGCTTCCGTCAGAGCACGCCCTTTCGGAGCAGTTTGATGCCAGCAGGCAGACCGTGCGCCATGCTACAGACGAGCTCGTTAAAAAGGGGTTGCTGACAAGGCAGCGCGGCAGCGGTACTTATGTTTCAGGCAGTGCAATTACGGAAGGATTTATTCCAAAACGCATCGGCGTCATTATCACCTATGTCGATGACTATATCTTTCCCGGCATTATTCAGGGAATTGAAGAGGTCCTGACCTCAAACGGCTACAATATTTCCCTTGGAATCACCCATAACCGGCATCTTGATGAAACTGCCTGCCTGCACCGCATTTTGAATGACAATATCTGCGGGCTGATTGTGGAAGGTACAAAGTCTTCCCTCCCGAATCCGAATCTGCCGCTGTTTGAACAGCTTCGCGCAAACGGTATTCCGATGGTGTTTCTCAACGGCTGTTACCGGGAGTTTTCACAGTCCGGCGTATTTCAGGATGATGTAACTGCGGCTTCGCTTTTAACTAAACATCTGTTAAAAAACGGGCATAAAAAGTTTTCTGCCATTTTTAAATCCGATGACCTGCAGGGTTTGAAACGCTTTGAAGGTATGCAGCAGGCGCTCACCAATGCCAGAATCCCTTTAGATGACAAACAGGTTTTGTGGTACACGACAGAGGACGTCACATCCATGTTTTCCGAGCCTATTGACTCATTTATACTGAAACGCCTTGGGGGTGCTACCGCCCTTGTCTGCTATAACGACCAGATTGCGGCGCATGCTTATGAGCTGTTAAAGCGCAACGGCAAGCGCGTCCCGGAGGATATTTCCATTGTCAGCTTCGACAATTCGCCGCTGGCATTCGACACTGCGTATAATATTACTTCTGCAGTTTATCCTTCCATGGAAGCGGGCTCTGCCGCGGCAAAGCTTTTGCTCCGCTGTATCCGGGACCGTTCCTTACGGGAGCATATCCGTCTGGAACCAAACATCTGCTATCGTTCCTCTGTCCGTAATCTGACAGCGGAAACTATATAATTAATTATACCATTTTTAAGGAGGCTTTTATGGCAAAGTACACTATTGGTGTCGATTTCGGCACACTCTCGGGCCGTGCCCTGCTTGTAAACGCGCAGACCGGCGAGGAACTTGCTGACGCAACACTCGAATACCCGCACGCCGTCATGGACGAGGCTCTTCCCTGTGGGAAAAAGCTGGCTCCGGACTGGGCATTGGAACATCCGCAGGATTATCTGGATGTCTTTGCCTATACCATTCCGGAGGTTTTGAAAAAGTCCGGCGTTTCCGCCGAGGACGTAATCGGTGTCGGCATCGACTTTACTGCCTGCACCCTGCTTCCGGTCAAAGCAGACGGCACCCCGCTCTGCTTTTTGGAGCAATACAAAGAGAATCCGCATGCCTACATAAAGCTCTGGAAGCACCACGCGGCACAGGACAAGGCGAACCGCCTGAATGAGATTGCAGCAGAGCGCAAAGAGGACTGGCTGGCGCGTTACGGTGGAAAGATTTCCTCCGAGTGGATGTTCCCGAAAATCTGGCAGACTCTCGAAGAGGCGCCGGAGGTTTATGAAGAGGCAGACTTCTTTATTGAAGCTGCGGACTGGGTTATCTGGCAGCTCACCGGCGTACAGACGAGAAACTCCTGTACCGCAGGCTATAAGGCAATGTGGCATAAGCAGAAGGGCTACCCGTCCAAGGAGTTCTTCAAGGCGCTTGACCCTCGTCTTGAAAATGTGGTAGAGGATAAGTTAAACTGCCCGATTTCTTCCTTGGGCTCAAAGGCAGGCGAAATCTGCGAGAAGGCAGCCGCCTTCACCGGGCTTAAGACAGGAACAGCAGTAGCCGTTGCCAACGTTGACGCACATGTTACGGTTCCGGCAGTCAAGATTACGGAACCAGGAAAAATCCTTGCTATTATGGGAACCTCAACCTGCCATATCCTGCTCGGCACCGAAGAGCATACCGTTCCGGGCATGTGCGGCGTAGTGGAAGACGGCGTATATCCGGGATTTTTCGGCTATGAAGCCGGTCAGTCCTGCGTTGGCGACCATTTTGCATGGTTCGTGGAAAACTGCTGCCCGCCGGAATATTATAAGGCAGCAGAAGCAGAGGGCTTAAATATCCATCAGTACCTGACAAAGAAAGCGGAGCAGTACAAGGTTGGCGAAAGCGGACTTCTTGCGCTCGACTGGTGGAACGGCAACCGTTCCGTTCTGGTCGATGTGGACCTGACCGGTATGATGCTCGGCATGACGCTGCAGACCAAGCCGGAGGAAATCTACCGCGCCTTAATCGAAGCTACCGCTTACGGTACAAGGAAGATTATTGAGACCTTTACCGCAAACGGCGTTCCGGTCAACGAGTTTTATGCTTCGGGCGGCATCTCCCAGAAGAATCCGATGGCAATGCAGATTTATGCAGATATCTTAAAGCTTCCAATCCGTATCGGCGGCACCACGCAGGGTCCTGCTCTCGGAAGCGCAATTTTCGGTGCGGTTGCTGCCGGAAAGGACGCAGGCGGCTACGATACCGTTTTTGATGCGGCAAAAGTAATGGGCAAGCTCCGTGATACCGTTTATACTCCGATTCCGGAAAATGCTGCCGTATATGATAAGCTTTATGCTGAGTATTCCGCACTGCACGATTACTTCGGCAGAGGCGAAAACGATGTTATGAAGCGGCTTAAGGAAATCAAAAAGCAGCAGTCGAACTAAAAGGAGACGTAAAACGATGTTAGAACAGTTAAAACAAGAAGTTTATGAAGCAAATATGCTTCTTCCGAAATACGGCTTGATTACTTTTACCTGGGGCAATGTTTCCGGTATTGACCGTGAAAAAGGTCTTATCGTAATTAAACCGTCCGGTGTAGAGTATGATAAAATGACCGCCGAGGATATGGTCGTCGTCGATTTAAACGGCAACCGTGTGGAAGGGAGCCTAAACCCTTCCTCCGATACGCCGACGCACCTTGAGCTTTACAAGGCATTTCCGAACATCGGCGGAGTTGTCCACACCCATTCCCGCTGGGCGACGACTTTTGCACAGTCCGGACGCGGTATTCCGCCGTTCGGCACAACCCATGCGGACTATTTCTACGGTGAGATTCCATGTACCAGAAAGATGACGCCGGAGGAAATCCAGGGCGCTTATGAAAAGGAAACCGGCACTGTCATTATCGAGCGCTTCCGGGAGCTTGCTATCGAGCCGGACGATGTGCCGGGCGTCGTAGTATACAGCCACGGTCCGTTCACCTGGGGCACTGACCCGCACAACGCAGTCCATAATGCGGTGGTACTTGAGGAGGTTGCCTTTATGGCATGGCACAACCTTGCCCTGTCAAACAATACGCTTCCTTCCATGCAGCAAGAGCTGTTAGATAAGCACTATCTAAGAAAGCACGGCGCAAACGCCTATTACGGTCAGGGAAAGTAGGGAGGCGTTTCTTATGGAAAAAATGGAACGAAACGCTCCCTGCTGGTGCGGTAGCGGTAAAAAATATAAGCACTGCCACTCTGCCTTTGACGACAGGCTGAAAAGGTTCGCGGCAGAGCCGTATCCGCTTCCTTCCAGAGACCTGATTAAGAATGCGGCGCAGATTGAGGGTATCCGTGCCAGCAGTAAGATTAATATTGCAGTTCTGGACTATGTTGCGGAACATATCCGCATGGGAATGACGACTGCAGAAATTGATGAAATGGTTTACCAGAAAACGACTGAGCTCGGCGGCATTCCGGCGTCTCTCGGATACAATGGCTTTCCGTGCAGCTGCTGCGTTTCCGTCAATTCCGTTGTCTGTCACGGTATTCCGGACGATACGCTCTATCTGGAGGATGGTGACATTGTAAATGTGGACGTTTCTACCATTTATAACGGCTATTATTCTGACTCCTCCCGTATGTTTCTAATCGGAGCTGTCAGTGAGGAAGCGCGCCGTCTGGTCGAGGTAACAAAAAAAAGCCTTGAGGTCGGCTTGCAGGAAGTAGCTCCCTGGAAACGTCTGGGCGACATGGGTGCCGCAATTCACGAATACATCCTGCAAAACGGCTATACTGTCGTAAGGGAAATCGGCGGACACGGCGTAGGCCTTGAATTCCATGAGGAGCCCTTTGTGAGCCATGTCTCCAAACGCGGAACCGAAATGCTGCTGGTGCCGGGCATGGTATTTACCATCGAGCCGATGGTAAATATGGGAAACGACGCCATCTTTATCGACGAGGAGGATGACTGGACTGTCTATACGGAGGACGGCTCTCTCTCGGCGCAGTGGGAAATTACCGTACTTGTTACGGAAGACGGTTACGAAATTTTAGCTTACTAACCTCTTTTTTCCTTGGGTCTCCGCATTTGTTATGCCGGTTTGTGTCCCAAAGACTGTGCGGAGCGTAGCGACATGCAAAATAAAAGCCGCACAGCCTCCGAGACCTTTAAAACCGCAAAAATGCGGAAGCCCAGACGTTTTTCCTCTCGACAGCAGAAGATTTTTGCATTATAATAAAAGCGTGGTGGATTGTCTGCAATACACCGCGCTATTCTTTTTTGGGAGGAATTTTATGCTTTTTTATCATAAAAGAACTACAAAACAGCACAGAAAGGGGCTTTTTTCTGCCCTGCTGCTTTGCTTTTCGATAACCGCCGCTTTATTTTCCGGGACAGCTGCAGACGCTTCCGAGACACCAGACCTTTACCACTGGCCGACCGGCCCCCAGATTTCTGCCGGAGGCGCTATACTGATTGAAGCCGAAACCGGCGCCGTATTATTTGAAAAAAATGCCACCGAAACCTTTTACCCGGCTAGCACCACAAAGCTTATGACCACGCTGCTGGCTTTGGAAAATTCGGCTCTCGGTGAAATTGTTACGGCTTCCCATGACGCTGTTTACAATATTGAACAGGGTTCCTCCCGGCTCTGGGTAAATGAAGGAGAGGAGCTTTCCATGGAGGAGTCTTTATATGCAGTAATGCTTCCTTCCGCAAATGACCTTGCCTATGCCATTGCAGAGCATATCGGCGGCTCCATGGAAGCTTTTGTGGATATGATGAATGCGCGTGCGAAAGAACTGGGATGTATAAATACGCACTTTATGAACTCCTATGGTCAGGATGAGGAAGGACACTATTCCTGCCCGGCAGACCTTGCAAAGATTATGCGTGTTTTAGTAAAAATCCCTACCTTTCTTAAAATTTCCGGCTCAAAAAACCATCAGATTCCGGCAACGAATCTCTGTGCGGAATCCCGCTGGGTTTTAAACACACACCAGATGCTCCGTGGCACCTATGCTTATGAAGGCGTTATTGCGGGAAAAACCGGACATAATGCCCTTGCGGGCAACTGCCTGGTTACTTGTGCAAAGCGGGGCAATATGACGCTGATTTCCGTTATTCTGAAAGCTTCGGATGACACAAGTCTCTATGACGACACGGCGGCACTCTTAAACTATGGCTTTAACAATTTCACGACTTACAGCATCGGCCGGGAACAGCTGTCTCTGGACACCGCCTTCCCACCGCTGTTTAACAGGGAAGATACCGTACAGCTTCTCGGCAATGCCATCGTCAATACCGAATCCGGCTGCGTTGTTCTTCCTACCACTGCAGCGCTTTCCGATACCAAAAAAAGCGTTTCCCTGACACAGCTGACCTCGTTCGCGAAAGGAAAAAACATTATTGGCCGTATTTCTTATACCTATGGCACTCATACTGTCGGTTTTGCAAACATTATCTACAATAACAGCGAGGATTCCTTTTCTCTGGATCCTTCTGTGTCCGGGCCTGAAACAGTAAATCCTTCCGGAGAAAAAAACAAAACCGAAGAGAACTCCAGAAGAGATCGCAGACCTCTTACGATTGGAATTTTCTTCGGCTGTACTTGCTTTTTCGTTGGTATCTATTTAGTATTTGTAGAAATCCCATACCGCAGGAAACGTGCTTCCTACCTTGCAAAGCATAAAAACGAATCCCACTAATTTAATTCCCCATTGCCGCAAACAGTGCTGCGATGTCGTCCGGCGACATCGCCTTATTCGGGTCCGACAAGTCCACTTCCGGAATTACAGGCGCTTCTGCTGCTGGTTCCGGCTCTTCTTCTACGTTTATCCCAGGTGCTGGTTCCGGTTCTTCTTCCGCACCCCCCAGCGCTGCAAACAGTGCCGCGATATCGTCTGCCGACATTGCCTTATTCGGGTCTGACAAATCCACCTCCGGAATTACAGGCGCCGGTTCCGGCTCTTCTTCTACGCTTATCTCAGGCATTGGCTCCGGTTCTTCCGCTGCGGCAGGCTCCGCCGTATTTCCAAGTGTCGCAAACAGCGCCGCAATATCGTCTGCCGACATTGCTTTATTCGGGTCTGATAAATCTACCTCCGGAATTACAGGCGCCGGTTCCGGCTCTTCTTCTACGCTTATCTCAGGCA
>CAJTLU010000006.1:122164-184139 GCA_910577175.1 uncultured Lachnospiraceae bacterium
TTGGCTCCAGTTCTTCTTCCAAAGCTACCTCAGACACAGGCTCTGTTTCCATCTCCAGTTCAGACACCAGGTCTTCCACTGGCTCCGCTTCCATCTCCAGCTCAGATACCAGGTCTTCCACTGGCTCCGCTTCCATCTCCAGCTCAGGTACCAGTTCTTCCACTGGCTCTGCTTCCATCTCCAGCTCCGCTTCCTCCGTGGTTGCTGGCTCTTTCTCCATAGCAACCCCCGATATCAGGTCTTCCACTGTCGAACGGCCAGATACTGCAGGAATCCTGTCCGTCGTTTCCACTGCCTCTGTAAGCTTCTGGAAATTTGCTTCCAGACTGCTCAACAGCTCTTTCCCTATCCGCTGCATACCTTCTGCGCTTCCCGAGGTATCTGCAAGTTTTGAAGTCATAGCTTCAAAACCTGTCTGTATGGTTTTCTGCAGCTCTCTGCACAAACGACCGAGTTCCTCCCGCTCACTAAGCGCTATCTGCTTTGCATTTTCCTTGTTATAAAGAATCAGCGTTTTCATCGTATTTTCCTGCGTCCGGATTACCTCTGACAATTTTTCCTTTAAGGCAGACATCCCCTCCGTCATTGCCTCCTGCTGCTTCTTTACGGCAATGCCGACACTTTTTTCCGCTTTTTCATTGCTTCGCGCCCAATCTGCCATACGATCCGCAATCAAAACCTCGGATGTCTTCCCGGATGTAGTCTGCTCCTGCTCCTTTGCCTCCTGCCCCCAGATAAAAAAGCACGAGGCTCCCATCAATACAACCCCCGCAGCGAGCACCATCCAAAGAGAGGAATGAAACTCCGCCAGCACCACTCCGGCAAAAAATACTGCCACAACAAACAGCACAAAACTAATTTTTCTTTGTCCACTCTTTTTCATAGAACTTCCTGCCTTTCTCTCTCCGCATTCTTTAATTCTTCCATCTTCTTCTTAACAGCTGCAAGAGCCTCCTTCTCATCCTCTATCTCCTGCACTGCCCTCTCCATCGGGCAAATCCCGTCGCCTGCCCGGTTGATAATTGCCTCGACACACTTTTCATACTCTGTATATACGCCGTGTTCCCTCAACCATTGCAGCGCCGCGGCACTGATGGTAAGTCCATAGCACGCCTTCACTCCTCCCAAAGTAAAAATCATCGCAGCCGCCTTTCCGACAATCTTATCTACGGCAAGCGCATCCTTTAACGCACCGTCCTCATAAAGCCTTATCACCGGACCAATTCCCTGCCCATGCCCGGTCCGTACAATCATGTTCTCTTTTATAATCACACAGCTTGCTGTCCCTTCGGAAATCAGATTAATTGCCGACCGGACCGCATTCGTTTCCCCCCTCTTATGCCCCTGCCGGAAAAACAAAATAACCGGCGGTATCAGCAGAAACTGGATGATAATACCGGGGAGTCCCGTAATAATGGCAGACCATACGGTAAGCGCCTTCATCGCCCCTCCCAGAAAAAGCAGAACCTGGAATACCAGCCCATAGACAGCCCTTCCGCAAAGCATTGCGCCAAGCAACGCCGGATAAACACCGAAGCGCATTTTCCCAAGCCTTGTCTTCCCATAAAGCAGCCCGCTGACCATGCCATAGGTGAAAAGCTCTCCGGACATAATCGGCACCATCGGATACAGCACCGGCATACCGGTCAGAACGCTGTTAATTACCGGAAGCAAAACGCCGCACAGCGCGCCGTAAAGCGGCCCGCACAAAAAACCGCAGAGAAACACGGGAATGTGCATCGGCAAAAGGACATTTCCCGAAATCCCCAACCCATGTGAAGCCGCAAACGGGAGAAGGATACCTGCCGCAAATAACATTCCTGTCATTGCAATTTTCTCGTTCTTCGTTTTTAAGAATGTACGGCCCATTGCCATCTTCCTCCTGCACTGAAAAACAGTTTTCCTTATTTTCATTATAGGATATCTGTACCAAGAAGTCAAGAAAACGAAATTCAAGAACGAAATTCTGAGTTTTGCGCGTATCCTGCGAATCATTGTTTCCTTCATAGAAGGGGCTGTCGCACGAAGCGCAGCCCCGGCTTACAAGCCAAACGTATCTTTTCCTGCAAAGAGAATACGGTTGTCTTATTTTTGCATGCGCGACGCTCCACCGGACTTCCTCTAAGTACCGCTAAGCCGCCTGGGTGCATCCTCGCGCGAAACGATACTAAAAGGAGATTCCGGCTCCGCTAAAAACACAGTTTTTCAGACAAATAAGTAAAACAGAGCAGCCGCACAAAACGCGCGGCCGCTCTGCTCTGCAGGCTCAAGCCAGATGCTTTCCTCCGGCTTGTTTACTACTACCTTTCTAAATTCCTCTATGCTTCCTTAAAATCCCGTACAGAACTGCCGGCTATTTTATGTATGCCCTTAACTGTTCTGCCTTGTCCGTCTTTTCCCATGGCAAATCAAGGTCCGTCCTCCCGAAGTGTCCGTAGGAAGCCGTCTGCTTATAAATAGGACGACGTAAATCCAGCATTTTAATAATGCCTGCCGGACGCAAATCAAAATGCTTCCGGATCACTTCTACCAGCTCCTCATTAGACAATACCCCTGTACCAAAGGTATCTACCATAATGGATGTCGGCTGCGCTACGCCGATTGCGTAGGAAAGCTGCACCTCACATTTCCTTGCAAGCCCTGCAGCCACAATATTTTTTGCCGCATAACGAGCCGCATAGCAGGCAGAACGGTCTACCTTTGTACAGTCCTTTCCGGAAAAGGCGCCACCGCCATGACGCGCATAACCACCATAAGTATCTACGATAATCTTGCGCCCGGTCAGGCCACTGTCACCGTTTGGTCCGCCGATAACAAAACGCCCCGTCGGGTTAATAAAATACTTTGTGTTTTCATCAATCAGCTCTTTCGGCAATACCGGGTCAAATACAAACTTTTTAATATCCTCGCGGATCTGTTTCTGCGTAATCTCCGGCGCATGCTGTGTAGAAAGTACAACTGCATTCAAATGAACCGGTTCCCCTGCTTCATTATACTCTACCGTTACCTGGGACTTTCCGTCCGGACGCAGATACGACAGCGTTCCGTCCTTACGCACCTTTGAGAGCTGCCTTGTCAGCTTGTGCGCCAGCGAAATCGGATATGGCATCAGCTCTTCTGTTTCATCTGTTGCATAGCCAAACATCATACCCTGGTCTCCCGCGCCGATTGCTTCGATGTCCTCATCTGACATTTTATTTTCCTTTGCCTCAAGCGCCATATCAACACCCAGGGCAATATCTGCCGACTGCTTATCAAGCGTTACCAGTACTGCACAGGTGTCTGCATCAAATCCATAGCTCTCCCTGTCATAACCAATCGTACGCACCGTATCCCGTACCACCTGCTGGATATCTACGTTCGCTTTTGTCGTCACCTCGCCCATAACCATCACAAGCCCTGTGGTACATGCCGTTTCACAGGCCACGCGGCTCATCGGGTCCTGCGCCATCATTGCATCCAGAATTGCATCAGAAATCTGGTCGCAGACCTTGTCCGGATGCCCCTCTGTTACTGATTCCGAAGTAAATAAAAACTTATCGCCCATCTTTTTTCTCCTTTCGTTATCTGCTGCTTTCTTTGCTTTCAGCATACGCTGCTGCTACAAAACAAAAAGCCCGCTTGCGGACTCTGCGCTGCGGACTCGATATCTTAAATCAAATCCCTTATTGTTCGGCATTCCTGCCGCTCAACTTGGCACCTTCCCTTCCGGGGGTTGCCGTGACTTCGCAGAGTCTTTACTCTCCGTCACTCTGAATAAGAGTTTTTGCATATGAAATTTTCTTTCTAAGACAGTGCTATCATACACCCGTTTCATTCATTTGTCAAGCAGAAGTTCCTCTGGTTTCCGCATTTTCTGAATGACCCTGATAAGAAGATGATGCGAAACCTTTTGACAACTGATAAAAGCAAGACTTCTTTATAAAACGGTTCTGCAATCATGGTTCAAAATTCCGCTCATACGGGCCATGATAGGGCTGCCTTATTTTTGCATTTGTCCGAAGGACCGGGTTTTTAGCGAAACCGGAATCACCTCTTAGAGCTGGTCAGGCGCGAGGACGCCACCGGGCGGCTTAACAGCTCTTAGAGGAAGTCCGGCGAAGCGCCAGCGCATGCAAAATAAGGCAACACTTCTCCCCTTTCACAGCAAAGGAATATCTGCACCCGGCCTTTGCTATTGATTTATCGTATAATTTTCAATATTGCTTATGCTTTCTTCGCTTTTCCATGACTGATACAGCCGGGCGATTACCTGCTCGATGGGAACCCGCCTGATCTCCACGTCCCTGATGCCATCTGCCTGGGACAACATCTCCAGCAAAACCCGGACCGGCGTACAGGACAGATCGGCTTCAAATTCAAAGACTCCGTGCTCCCCACTCAGCAGCCGGCATCCCTGAAGCTCCGGCTCTCTTCCGTCAGTAGTAACCGTGAAATTCGTCATGTTCCCCGCAAGCATGCGTAGTCCGTCAAAATCACCGTCATAAACAAGCCTTCCCTTGGAAATCATCATAATTCTCCGGGCCATCTCTTCCAGATCATCCATATCATGGCTGGTCACCAGAATCGTCACGCCCTCCTCCCGGTTTATCTTTTTCAGAAATTCTATCATCTGGCGTTTGGCCACCACATCCAGACCAAGAGTCGGCTCGTCCAGCAGGACCAGCTCCGGCGAATGTAGCAGCATCATGGCCAGATCCGCCCGCATTCGCTGCCCCAGGGATAACTCTCTG
Organism: uncultured Lachnospiraceae bacterium; assembly: GCA_910577175.1. Lineage (GTDB taxonomy): Bacteria > Bacillota > Clostridia > Lachnospirales > Lachnospiraceae > SIG307. Next base: position 126,898 of record CAJTLU010000006.1, read on the forward strand.
GCAAAGGTATTCAGGATTCCGTCGATTTCCAGAAGCTCCCTCACCCTGTCCAGATTCCGCTTATAGACCGGATCCGGAATGTCCCAGACCACCTTTTTCCATTCAAAGCTCTGTATCACCGGATGATCCCACCAAAGCTCTGTCCTATTGCCAAACAAAACCCCGAGCCTTTTCATAAGCGCTATTCTGTCCTTCTCCGGCGACATCCCCAATACGGAAATCCTACCTTTCGTGGGCTGAAGCATACCGGACAGCAGCTTCATGGTAGTACTCTTTCCCGCTCCGTTGGGACCGGCATAGGCCACGAATTCACCCTTTCTGATCTGAAAGGAAACATCCTCCAATGCGGCCACTGTCCTTTTCTGCTGCCTGAAAATGCTCCTGGCTCCCTCCCTTTTCTGCCATTGTATAAATATTTTGCTGACGGAATCCGCAATTACCGCCGCCTGCTCAGGAACGATGACCGCCTGAGACATATCTGTTAATCCCTTTTTTAACATAATATCTAAATCCTTTCTTAAAAAAATGTGCTGCCGTAAACATTGTAAAAAGCGCAAATACGGCTGGATAAAAGTTTTCAAATGCAGTCGTCTTTCCCAGCAATATCATTGTGGGGAACCATGCCGTAAGCCCTGCCGGAAAAAAAGCCAAAAGCGGATACCTGACATACGCCGGCATACCGGACAGCGGGAACGTCATGGCCCGCTCCACGCTGTATATCACTGTACTTGATATTTCCTCGCACTGTACCGGTGCGTAAAAGGCAAGACTGGAAAGCAGATAGGAGAGGGACACCACAATCACCATACTGGCTACCAGCAAAAGGACCAACAGTCCCAGCCACCACCAGACAAAAGTCATGTCCAGATTGCACAGCGCCACAATCAGCAACGCAACTCCTGTTAAAAAGGTACTGGAACCGGTAAAGGGAAAAATCCCCACCGTAAGCTGTACCCCATAGGGAAGAGGCATGATAAACATATGCTCCCACTGACCTCTGCCGATAATCCTGCTGGGAAACAGGGCGTTGCTGCCTCCCATCATATTCAGGAAGCCCATGACAATATTGCCGTACGCCAGCATAAACAGAACCTCAAACCGGTCCATGCCGCCAATCCCGCCGAATTTCCACGCCAGAAGAAATATTCCGGAAATAGCCGATACATTGGAAATCAAATCCGCCGCTATGACAAGGGCCATAAACTTCCCGTCCCGCGTCAGGGATGCCAGATCCATCCTTGCATACATCCCCAGCAGCTTAAAATACCTCTTTAATGATACCTTTTTATCCACCAAAGCTCACCATCCTCTCTCTTGACCTCCGAAACCAAAAGACTGCGGCAGTCCACATTACAATATTCCAGAAAAGCTGTACCGGCAGAACCCCGGCTGCATCCGCACTCCCTACATACAATGCCAAAAAGGCTCCTCCCAGACTGCCGAAGGGCTGATAGCGAATCCATCCGTCCATGCCGAAGGGCAGGATTCTAAAGGGTACCACCGTCCCCGAAAAAAAGGATACGATGGCGCTCCTTATCACATAGGTAAGCCAGGACACATTGCGAAGTCTGATTGTAACACAGTAAAATATAAATTCAAAAGCAAATCCCAGCGATACACTTAAAAACAGCGACGGAACCACCCAAAGGGTTTTGGGCAGAATCTGAATCCCGAAAACCGGGGCAGCCAGCAGCATGGGCAATGAAAAGAAAAGCAGCATGGGCACCCACTCTCCCGCAGTCCTTGCAATCACCTGCCCGAACACCGACATGGGACGAGTAAACATCTCCATGCTCCTGGTGTCAAAATCCCAGGCCGACAGGCACGTATTTACAATCATCAGATCCCCTGCCAGAACATTGACATAGGTATAGCTTAAAAGCTGTGAAACCGACATTTCCACCTCTGCCCCCTTCTCCGCCAGTAGCCTCCAGATAAACAGCAGAGGCACCAGAGATACCAGCCTCATGAAAATTTCCGGTATAAGATATACCAAACCGCCATTTGTCTTGCTCCGCACTGACATCCGGGCGGTTATTCCATATTTTCCAAACATATCTATTTCTCTCCTTTTACAGTTTTTCTGCCTGCCCCCAGGCTCTCTTTTCTCCTGACCTTTGCTTTTCTTCGGACTTTGCTTTCCTCCGAAATCCGCGTTCTCCGGGGCAGACAGACTTATATGTTTCCTGTTTTAGGGCACAAAAATACCCTGCGCAGACTGTTTTGTCCACGCAGGGTATACCTTCCCAAAGTCATCTTTGTATTCGCATAGCGGTGTATCACCACAGGGTTATCTCCCCGTCATGTCTCCTAGCAATGCTTTACATGGTGAGCAGCGTACAAAACAATCCGTTTCCCAAAAATGGGCATAGTTGTCCCTGCACTCGCCATTTTATACGTAAATTTGCGTATAATGTCACTGCCACGAAATAATTCCTTTGCCAGAAGAACTTCGTATTGCTTCATACTTCTCACCGCCTTTCCCAAATGATAAATGGATTATACCACATTTTCCCCGGAGCTGCAACCGGAAGTTTTTCGCCTTTTCAAGACTCTAAACATTCATTCTATCCATCGCAATTCCTGTTCATGATAGATATATCTTTCTCTTTTATCCTTTTGTTATCTTTTAAACAATTGAACACAGAATCAATTGCAGCTAATTTTAGATACTTTCACGCCGCTACAGATTCTCTGCGATTTTCTCTGCCAGCTCTGCCGCTTCCCCGTCCTCATAGCTTTTCGTTTCCCACGGAATTGTTACGCCGTCTGCCACATAGCGCGGAATCATATGAATATGCAGATGGAACACGCTCTGTCCGGCTGCTTCCCCATTATTCTGAAGCACATTAATTCCATCACAGGAGAGGGTCTTTCCGATAGCGCCCGAAATGCGCTTTACCACCGGAAGCGCTGCGGAAAGTACCGCATCGTCCGCCTCTGTCAGATTTTTTATATGTGCCTTCGGAAGCAGCAGCACATGCCCCTTTGCTGCCGGTGCGATATCCAGAATCGCACGGAAATTCGCATCCTCATATACCGTCGCGGACGGTATTTCTCCGTTTGCAATCTTACAAAAAATACAATTCTCCATCTTTTTTCCTCCGATTTTCATCTTATTTCCTATACCAGTGTCTGGAAGCGGAACATCATATCAAACTGCCGAAGCAGCTTAAAGTCTCCCTTTGCCGTAATATCGCCGGACATAAATGCGCCCTGGAATGTTACCCTGCCATTGACGATATTCTCCATTACCGTACGGGTCAGCCGGGCGGTCACATCAGCCTGCACCGCCTCTTCGGTGTAACTGCAAAACAGCTTGCCCTCTTTAATCTCTATCAGCAACGTCCGTCCGTTATCCTCAAAATGCAGCGTATAGGACACCGTTATCTTTTCCTCCGGCGCATGATAATTCGTCCGCAGGCTTGCAAGGAACTCCATCTTCGGGTTCATACCTGCGCTGCTTTTCTCCAGCATTCCCTTAAACATCTGGGAAAGCTCCTCTATATCCTCCTTCTGGCGCTTTACATATTTATCATTTGAAACATACTTTGATAAGTCCTCGCTCTCCTGCGGCGTCAGTGGAATCGGCACCGTTGCAATGCTCTGCTTTACCAGTCCCCATCCGGTCGGCAGCTGTATCTCCTTTCTGGATACCGTGCGGTAAAAGCTCTCTGCCTTTTCTTCAATTATCTTTGCGTAATCGGTATTCGTTTCAAATTCCACCTGATTTTCCACAAATGTACAGATGCCGTCTGTCACCTTCCCGCCAAGCAGCTCCCAGGAACTGCGGAGTGCAATCTCCGCCTGCCGTTCTCCACAGGTAGTCGCCACTACGACCGGCATCATATACATGTTCTGCAGCTTCTTTTTATCCGCATACAGCCAGCAGGCATCCAAAAACTGCTGCATATAGCCTCCGATACCATACCATTCAAGCGGCACGGCAAGCACTACGCCATCCACCTCCTTGATGCTGCCGGACAGCGCTGCAATCTCATTTTTCTGTTCATACAGATTATAGCGGCGCACCTGCACGTTTAATTCCTGAAATACCTCGACCAGCTTATTGACTACATAAATCGTCGTATCCTCAATTACACCCCGTCCTCCGTAATAAACCGCTATTTTCATGTTCCACCTCCGTGAATTACTCCTTTGTTCTCTGTTCCCCGCCCTGCCGTCTCCGCAGATACATGCAGTAGCCGGCGCCTAACGCGGCTCCCGCAAAAAAGCCTCCGAAATGTGCGGCATGTCCTACGCTTTTATTAAAAATATTCCCAAACAGCAGCAAAAAGACCATCAGCGGAAGCCGTCGGCGTTCTTCTCCCGGCACCTTATCCCGCAAAAGCAGGAGTATTGCCGAAAACGCGCCAAGCAGACCATATACCGCGCCGGATGCTCCGGCTGCAAACACTATTTCTGCATTTTCACCTACAATAACACTATTATATATGATTAATGCAGCGTCTGCAAGAAGTCCCGAGACAAAGTACAAAATAAAAAACCGGAGTCTTCCAAAAAACGGCTCCAAAATCGCACCGGAAAAATACAGCATCAGCATGTTAAACATGACATGCTCTATGTTAAAATGATAAAACATCGAGGTAAACAGCCGCCAATACTCTCCCTCCTCCAGAACAAGCGCCGGATTCAGCGCCATAAACGCGACGACCCTTTCCTGTTCCTGAAAAAACACAAAATCAGCGATTAGAAAAACTATTGCATTGACAATTACCAGAAGTGTAGTAATCAAAGGGAGTCTCTTTTTCTCTTCCACATTCATTTGTTCCATCTCCGTTTCCAAAGCTTCCTGCTCCTCTCATCCGCACTATCCCCCAAGCGGATGATGACATGCCGCAAAATGTCCCGGTACAATCTCCAAAAGCTCCGGCTCCTTCTCACGGCACCGTTTTGTACAGTACGCACATCGTGTATGGAACCGGCAACCCGAAGGTGGATGAATGGGACTCGGGATATCTCCTTCCAGTATAACTGTTTTTTTGCTTTCATTCAAGTCTGTAGAAGGAATTGCGGAAAGGAGTGCCTCCGTATACGGGTGCAGGGGCCTTCGAAATAATTCTTCCGTTTCCGAAAGCTCCGCAAGAACACCAAGATACATGACTCCGATGCGGTCGCTGATATGACGCACTACGCCTAAATCATGGGAAATAAAAAGATAAGTAAGCCCGTCCTGCTCCTTTAAATCCAAGAGAAGATTCAGTATCTGCGCCTGTACGGAAACATCCAACGCAGAAACCGCCTCATCACAGACTACAAAACGCGGCTTTCTTGCCAGTGCGCGGGCAATCCCGATACGCTGCCGCTGTCCTCCGGAAAACTGGTGCGGATAACGGTTGATAAAATACGGCGCTAGTCCGCAGCGTTCCATAATCCTTAATATATACTCCCTGCGGCAGACAGGTGTCATTTTTTCCAGTCCCTCCCCGATAATCTGCCCGACATTTTTCCGCGGGTCCAGCGAAGAGTATGGGTCCTGGAACACCATCTGGAGCTCCCGCCGGAGCGGGCGCAGCTCCTTTTCCTTTAAGCCGGAAAGCACAATCTCCCTTCCGTCCCGGAAATAGCTGACACTCCCTTCCGTGGGCGGAAAAAAACGCAGCACGCCTCTCCCGAAGGTAGACTTGCCGCAGCCGGATTCTCCTACAAGCCCAAGGGTTTCCCCCTGAAAAATCTCCAGGTCAATCCCGTCATTGGCGCGCAGAAGCTCCTGCTTTCTCCCGTTTTTCACCGGAAAATACTTTTTCCACCCTTTTACACGAAGCAGTACCTTCTGTTCCATTGTCCGCCTCCTTACTACGCATCACGGTAACACCGGATGGTATGCCCCGGTTCCACGGAATAAACGGACGGCTCCTCCCGTTTACAGCATGGCATTGCATAGGGGCAGCGCGGCGCAAAACTGCAGCCCTCCCGAAGCATCTGCGGATGCGGCACCGCCCCCTCAATCACCGGAAGCCTTCCGCCCTTTGCCGCACTTCCCGGCAAAGAAGCCATCAGCGCTTCCGTATAAGGATGCTTCGGGGCTTCTCTTTGAAAAAGCCGTTCCACTGGCACCTGCTCCACAATCTTTCCGCAGTACATGACCGCAACCTCATCCGCCATTTCCCTGACTACCCCGAGGTCATGTGTAATAAATAGAATTGCCGTCCCCTGTTCCTCTTTCAATTCGTTCATCAACCTTAATATCTGCGCCTGTATGGTAACGTCTAACGCGGTTGTCGGCTCATCCGCAATCAAAAGCTTCGGCCTGCAGGCCAGTGCCATTGCAATCATCACCCTCTGACGCATTCCGCCGGATAGCTGATGCGGATACTGCTTTGCTGTAACCTCCGGGTTTGGAATCCGTACCAGCCGGAGCATCTCTGCCGCTGCCCGCTCCGCTTCTCTTTTCCTAAGCTTCTGATGAACCCGGAATGGCTCCGCCACCTGGCGCCTTATCGTAAATACCGGATTCAGACTTGTCATAGGCTCCTGAAAAATAACAGAAATCCGGTTGCCGCGGATATGGCGCATCTCCTTTTTTGATGCCAGCGCAAGATTCTTTCCTTCAAACCGGATTTCACCGCCTGTAATTTTTCCGTTCCCGGAAAGAAGTCCCAGAATACTCATGGCAGATACGCTTTTCCCGGAGCCGCTTTCCCCCACGATGCCAAGCGTTTTCCCTTCTTCCAGTACATAGGAGACTCCGTCTACCGCTTTCACCGCTCCCTTCTTCGTCATAAAAACAGTCTGCAGCTCCTTTACTTCCAGTAATGCCATAACCGCCCTACCTTTCCTCAGTTTTAGGGTCTAATGCATCCCGCAGACCGTCGCCCGCCAGATGAATACAAACCGTACAGATGGCAAATACCACGGCAGGAAACACCCAGCGCCACCAGTAGCTCCGGATTACCGTCGAATTATTCGCCCCGCTCAGCATATTCCCCCAGGTCGGCTGCGGCGGCATTACGCCGAACCCCAGATAGGAAAGCGAAGACTCCGTCAGCATACAGGTAGCAAAATCCAGCGTCGCACTTACAATAATCACGGAAAGCACATTTGGAATCACATGCCGGAATACAATAACCGCTTCCCGTACACCGACAGAACGTGCCGCCGTAACAAACTCCTTTTCCCGCTCCGCGAGCACCTGCGCCCGCACAAGCCTTGCCAGACCCGGCCAGTTCAGTACGCCCAGCACTACCATAATCAGCAGAATCCGGCTGTTTTCCGTCATGGAAGAACCGATAACAGAGGAAAGTATCATTGCAAAGGGAAGAAACGGAAGTGCGCTCACAATCTCTGTAAACCGCTGCAAAAGCAAATCTACTTTCCCGCCAAAGTACCCGGAAATCCCGCCGATAATTACCCCGAGCACCGTGGAAATTACAACTGCGGCTGCGCCTACCGTCATTGTCATACGTCCGCCGTTCAAAAGCCTCACAAAAATATCCCTTCCAAACTCGTCTGTCCCGCAAAAATATCCCTTTAGTCCCCACGTTTCGACACTTCCGTCCTCATAAAGCGCATAATTCTGATAACTGCCGCAAAATACGTCTACCACCTTTGTCTTTTTCCTCTTTGGAGGACTTGCCTGCCGAAAGGAATTATCACCCCAGGAGAGAATCTCTCCCGCTTTCGTTACTGCCGTATAATGATATCTTCCTCCAACAAGCTTCACAAACTCCCCGCCCGCCTCCGGCACCCTCTCCTCTCCTTTTACACAGTTCCCCCAGACAAGTGCCGTGCCGTCCTCAAACACCGCTGCCACCGTCTGGGCAGTAGCGGCAAGGTCTGCCACGCCGCCCTGCCTTGCCCTCTCCGGAATATCCGAAACCGCAGTCTCCTTTCTTCCGGTATACGCCACGGTTCCGTCCTCTAAAAGTACCGCGTAAGCAAACCCTGTAAATACAAGCTTCCGGATTCTCCCCTGATATTCTTCTTTTATTTGAATGTCACATAAATTTTCATTGCCCCAGAGATATGCCCTCCCATTTTCATCTACCACGGCAGAGCACTGATTCCCTGCGGCAATCTGTACAATCCTGTCCGCATTCTTCAACGCCTCCGGAATATCTCCCTGTCCCAGCCTTGTATTGCCCCAGACAAAGATGCGGTTATCTTCGGAAAGCGCCACTACATGGTCGTTTCCGGCAGCTACTGCAGTAATAACGCTATCCTGTACCTCCTGTGGAATTTCCGCCACATCCGTCGTACCGGTCACCTGACCGTGTCCCCAGACAAATACCTTCCCCTCCGTTGACAGTCCGACCGAAAACGTCGCACCTACCACGATATCCGCAAGCTTTCCTTCCAACTCCGACGGCAGCTTCATCAGACTCCGTCCTGGCGGTACATTCGCCTGCGTGGACTCCGAATAGGACAAATCCAATGGAAAAAAGAACGGTCCTGCCAGCATAACAAGAAAAATAAGCAAAAAAATAACCGCGCCCGCCATAGCGGCCTTGTTCTCTGAAAACCTCCGGCAGACGGTCCAAAGAGGAGTCTGCACTGCTTCCTCATTCTTCTTCATTCCGTTCTCCTTGTTATCCTGCCACACGAATCCGCGGATCTACCACACCGTAAATCAAATCAAGAAACAGATTTCCCGCCAGACTGATTACTACATAAAACATCTGCGCCGCTAACACTAGCTCATAATCCTTCTGCATCAGCGCATCATATAAAAGCTTTCCGACACCGTTCAGCCCGAAAATGTTTTCAATAATCAAAGAACCCCCGAAAATACCAAGAAACCAGCTGATAATCAGCGCAATGACCGGTAAAAGAGCATTCCGCCATGCATGGGAAAAAATAACGACCCGCTCAGGAAGTCCCTTTGCACGGGCAGTACGGATATAATCCTGTCCCAGCGCATCCACCATTGCCGTTCTTACATAACGCGTCATGCCGCCAAGCGAACCGGCGGTCATCACCAAAAGCGGCAATGCCATATATTTTATGCGGTCAATCAGCCAGCCGGACACAGAGGAAAATTCTGCTCCCGGCGTATTCATTCCGGAAACCGGAAACCAGCGCAGTACCACCGCAAATATATAAATAAACAACAGCGCAATAATATAAACCGGCACGCCGTAACCGACCATCGTTACAATTTGTGTTACACGGTCAAACACCGAGTTTTTCTTTACGGCGCAGGCAATTCCGAGCGGTATCGTAAGAGACAGCGCCAGAACGACCGACATCAGGTTTAAAATCACCGTATTCTGCATCGGCGCCACGATTACCTGCGCCACCGGCTGCCGGTACGACTGTGAATACCCGAAATTCCCGGTTAGCAGTCCGGCAATCCACCGGACATAGCGGAGCGGCAACGGCTTATCAAGTCCCAGACGAACCGTAATAGCCTGCTTTTCTGCTTCAATCTGTTCCACTGTAAGATTTTTATTCTCTTTCACGAAATTTGCCAGCTCTGCTTTCACCGGGTCGCCCGGAATCAGATGGTACAAAAAGTAAAGCACTGCCGAAACAATCAAAAACACTGCCGCCATATACCACAGTCTCTTTACCACATACTTTACCATCGCATTTACCGTCCTGTTTCCAATATGCCCCTGCCTGAGTCCTATGAATTTTTTGAACGCCCCTGAAAAGTTTTAAGGACTGTATGCTCTCTGATTTTTGCATTTGTCCGAAGGACCGCGGTTTCTCAATGTCCTACTCCTCTACCGTACAGTAAAGAATTGCATCCACTGCCTTCCATAAAGAGTTTACCTCATATCCCCGGATTTTATCACGAAACACATCATAATAGGTATTAGAATAGAGCGGGAGCTCCGGTAGCAGCTCGTTATACCGGGCAATATACTCCACCCATATTTTCTGGTATTCTTCCTCATCCCCAGGCGCTACACCATATACCATATCCATGGAAAGCCGGTCTAACTCCGGATCGGACAGCCGCTGTACATTATAACCATACGCAATCAGATTCTCATCCTGCGTCCACTGGTAAGACTGGTCATAATATGCGGAAAAATCGCTTGCAAGATTGAACATATTATACGTTGGTATCTCATACTGCACTCCTTGGGAAACATCCCGCATCACCCAGTTCTGCAGCTCCGCAAACTGTACTGTTGTCCGGTTAATCCGGATACCCGCCGCTGCCGCTGCTTCTCCCTTTACTAACATGATGTCCAAAAGCTCGGAAATCGGATTATTCTCCGAAGAAAGCCATTCAATGACTAACGGCATCAGCTTCCTGCCGTCAGACAGACGTATAATTTTGTCCTCATACCCCGACATTTCATTTTCGCTTACTTCCTTATAACGCAGTCCTGACTGGTATGGCTTTCCGTCCACGCCATAAATCCAACCGCCTCTCTCTAACTCCTCCACCGCCTTTTCCTGACTGTAGGAATATGCGTTCAGGCGCCTATCCAGCTCCTCCTTTGCGGCCTTATACATCGGCATGGCAAGTCCGTACGGACCGTTTACTACAGTTCCATACCCCTGACAGAACTGGCTCGCAAACTCCTCCCTGTTCAAAAGATAGGCAATGGCACGCCGGACCTCCACAAACTGCGTCGGCCCGAAATCACATACAAATAAAAGCTTGCCGTACCCGTTCCGCTCATAGGAGACCGCTTCAAAACCCCCTGCCTCTACCATATCAAGCGCCGCGTTAATTTCTACACCCTCCGCCATCCCCGAAATCAAATCTACTTCTCCGGTTTTTAACATATCCAACTGCGTTTCGCTCTCCAGCTTAATATAAAAAATCTTTGCAATTTTAGGTCTTTTTCCTTCATAATTTCCAAGATAATAAGGGTTTGCCTCCAATACCGCCATTGCCGCAGACTTATCATAGCTTTTCAAGCTGTACGGGCCGCAGGAAACACGGTTTTCCGAGTTCCACCGTGCAGCCTTTACCGTCTCCCTGATATCCTCTGTCGTCACATTTCCGCCAAGGTAAATACCGTCTCCGGCATCGAAAAGCTCTGCTCCTTCCGGAAGCCATACATGCATCGGATATGGAGACAGGCTTACCATCAGCTTATCATAATAGTATGGAAGCTTTTCTGCTGCCACTGTGACGGAAAAACGCCTGTCACCTAGTAGCCGGAGCCCCGTAAAGACCGGCATACTTCCATCGTAGTACGCATCATGTCCTACATAATCCTTGCCGGCATTCCCCGAAAGACCAAACGCTGCCGCACGCTCCTTGTCCGCAAATACAGCATAGAACCACAGATAGTCCTTTGCGGTTATTTCTGTCGAGTCATTCCAGTATAACCCGTCGTTCAGCACAAAGGTAAAGGTTTTGCTGCCATCCTCATTCGTTTTTTCAATTGCCAGCTTTACTACCGTTTTATCCCAGATAAACTCCCCGTCCTTTGTCTGCGCTACGGTATCGTAACCGGAAATCAGCTGCAATACATCCGAATCCGCACCATTGTTTGTCCAGAGTGTTTCCCAGTCGCCGCTCATCTGTGTGGTGCTTCCGATTATAATCTGTCCTTTTACCGTCTTATCTGAAAAAGGCGGATTTCCGTTATTTTTTCTGCCACAGCCAGTCGCGGAAACTATCATCATCGCCATAAAAAATAAAAGCACAAAATATCGTCTCATTTTCATACCCGTTCCTTTCGCTTTGTTCAAGGTACAAAATATCACAACCGCACTCTTTCAGGCATATAGTTTACCCTTATCCGGGCTGTCCTATCAGTATTTCAGGAAAAAATAAGACAGGGTTCTCTCTGATGCAGATACTGCACCGGAAAGAACCCTGCCGTTCTCTTTTGTACAAGTACAGTATAATACAAAAAAACCGAAAAATCTACCGGTAAAATAAGGAATCCCTTTCCTCTGCTCCCGCAAAGTAATGGTACGTTCTATCTGCAAAACAAATACTATCTCCTGCCAGCAGACGCACACTTTCCTGTATGTTCAGCAACTGCCCGTTGACCTTGGTTCCGTTAGTGCTATTTAAATCTACTGCAAAAAGCTCTCCGTCCTTCTTAAAAAGCTTTGCATGAAAACGACTGACGGTATCGCTTTGAATAACATAATCCGCATACCCTGCAAGACTTCCGATATAGAACGGAAATTTTGTTAACGGAATGCTTTCTCCGGTTTCCTCTGACACAAGAAACGGCATTTTGTTTTCTCTTTTTACGGAAATCACTCTTGTGTGCTGACTTCCCCACTCCGGGGCACTTTCCATAACATACGAAGGCTGCTGCACCTCCTCCCTTTCCGTCTGCTTCTTCCCGGTCGGGAAAACGGATTTTTTCCCTGCCACAGAGCGCGGCTTTCGCTCCTCTGTCTGCAGCGGAAACTTTAACGATACCTCTTCCCTCAGGCGTTCCAAAAAAGACGGTTTTTTCCTGCTTTTTTCTTCAATATTTTCCGTCCTCTCCTCTTTAACAGGCGCATCCACCCTCACAGCTCCGGATACACCCTTTCGTTCCTCCCCAAAATGCGCGCTTAGCTTTTCCTGCAAACGCTCCAGTGTCATATCCGGCTCCTGTAACTGCATGTATAATGTATAGACTAGGGCAATGGCTTTCTCCTCCCGGTAATCTACCCGGTTTAAAAGCATTTCAAACAATTTTCCCAGCTGTTCCGAAAATGGAACGCCATATTCCGGATAATAGCACAAGGTTACTTCATACTCCGGAATACGGAGAAAAATGTAATCCGGCCGTAAAATGAAATGCTCCTCCAAAAGCAGATACTCCCGTGCCCGCTCCACAGTAGCAAAAATTCCCTGCAACACCTTCTGCACCTGTTCTGCATTCATCGGCACACGCTCAAAGGTCATAGAAAGCGTTTTTCGTCCTGTGATATCATACTTATAATGATTTTCTTGCTCTGATTTTACCATTGGCAGTACCCCGGCCGGCATTGCTTCCTGTATCATTGCCTGCTCATAGCTTCTTTTTGTTTTCCTCAATAAGAGATAAGATTTTCCGTCTGTCTCCTTTTTATAGTCTTCCTCCAAGATTTGTTCCATGCTTCCTCTTTTCTGTCAATCAAAAAAGTCAAATATCGTTTCCGAAGCCCTGATTATTTCCGGAGTCTGCAGCTTCCACTCCGTAAACATGGTACGGCACAAATCTGCTGCCTGAGCGGCTGCCGCTTCATACTGACAAAGCGTCAGCTTCACCAGCAGAAAGGTAACCAGCAGCAAAAAAGGATAAAGCAGCGCGGCTTCCACCGTCACAGAGCCCTTTAATTTTTGTTGCATCTTTCATTCCTCCTGAACCTGATTATAGTTTCACCGGGACAGATGCGCCCCCCAAACGGCTTAACAGCTCTTAGAAGAAGTCCGGTAAAGCGTCGCGCAAAGCCTTCTCCCCTACGCGGTATGCAAAATAAGTGCCATAGTAACATAGCCAAGTAATAAAAAGGGCAGAAACGGAATCCGGCTTTTTCTTCCCGCCTTATGCGCAATCAGCAGAACTGCCGAAAAAATACCTGCATAAAGTGCGGCAAAAAAGCAAAGCGCCGCAGCTTCATACAGCCCGAATGCCACACCACAGACAAAAATCAAAAGACCGTCTGCCATTCCCATCGCCTCCTTTGAAAACCGGCAGAAAAACAGCAGAAGGATGCCAAGCGCGCCTCCTCCCAGACGCAGGGAAAGCGCAACATTCCCTGCGCCCCCTGCCACAAGCAATACTGCCGCTGCGACAAACAGGACACTCTTTTTAATTTCCAGATGCTTTTTATCCAACAGTGCCAGCCACAAAAGCACCGGCATACTGCCAAGTTCACGCACCACCCTTTCCCATACTTCCATCATTTTTCTCCTTTGCTTTCCTGTTGCTTATCACACTTTTTGCATACCCTGTATTCCTCCTTAACCTCCTCCAAAGGGCATTCCCGCGGAGTACGCTTTAACGCAGAGCAGGAAGAAAGCGCATGGTATCTCGTTCCATACAGAGTCACGTACACCGCTTCGTTCTCCCGGAGCACCGGCTCGCAGAACTCACAGGGATAATACTTTGCGCCAGAGGCATTTCGCTCCTCTCCAATTTTTCCGGACAGCACGCTGCTTACTTTTATATGGATATAGGTACAATTTTTATCCAAATGGTAAACGGTCGCATAATCAGCAAGATATACCTTCTGCTCTGTGCCTTTCTCCTCTTTTTCCGCTTCCTTTCCTTCTCCTGTCCAGTTCCGGTAGACAAGACGGAGACAGTAATAGGTCTGCTTTCGCGGAAACAGGGCGTTTTCTGGCCTTACCCGGTAATTGATGCTAAGCCGTACTCTTTCCTCCTCCTTTGACGTATCCACCCATATACCGCCAAGTCCTTCCGCCACACCTGCCCGCTTCAGTAGTTCCTTATTACAACGCCCGTAAAACAATGCTGTAGCCGCCCCGTCTCTTACTATCTTTTTATCAAATAATGAAAACACCTTTTCCGCCGCGGCCACTTCTCCGTCTGCCAGCCGCTCTGCCGCATAGGAAAACGCAGCCGCCTCTCTGGCGGAGACAAGTCCTGCCTCTGCAATGGCAAGCTCTGCCTGCAAAACTACAAACATCTGAATCAGATACAGGACTGCAAAGAAGAATGCGGGAAATACAAGCGCCGCCTCTACAGTCAGAGATGCATTCCGGTATCTGCTCTTAAGTTTTCGACGAAGTGGATTTTTATGAACCTTTCCGCAAGTTAATTTTGTGTTATTTTTGTACATGAACCAAGTATCAAATAAAACGGCAGTAAGAGAAAAGGGGAATACAAAACCTGCCGTCTTACCGGAGAAAAAAATGTGTCGTCTTATCAACCTAAGAACAGATATCGGAATACACCTCCTTTCATTGTGTTTTGGCAGCGCCCATAAAATTTTCCAAAAGCTGCACACTATCTTATTTTTATATTTGTCCGGCGAAACGCTGCGCCTGCAAATTCCAGTTTAGTTATCATAAGCATATTCATAGCTTCTTTGGTCTGTCCGGTAAGAAATCTTCCACACACAGCGGCTGACCCGGAACGAAGCATTGTAACCTTGCCGCAGATTTTCCTGAATCAGATCCAGGGAACGGTAAGACTTTACATCCTTCGGAAGCAGCCATAAAAACACCTGAAGATATTCCCGATAACCAAACCCAAGCCCTCCAACCTCTTTTTTTCCCTTTGCCTTTTCCGCCGTAAGCTTCCGGGAGAAAAGAAAGAGTTCCGGGAATGTCAGACTGCCTCCGTTTTTTCCGGGATATAAGGCAAGCTTCTTTCCCTGCAAAAGCGCCGCCACATCAATCACCGCTTCCTCCACTGCCCAGACAAATAAGAGAAGAAAGGTAATGATGCTTTTCAATGCCGGAAGACCGATAATCCCACACGCTGCAAGCGCCGCCTGCTCTGCCACGGACTTACGCGCACTATCCGTATAAAGCGAAATAAAATGAAGCACTGCCCGCAGCATACAAAGCTGCATTACAACAGAAAAAAGATTGTCCATGTCTGCTGCCTTTCCCGCAATCAGATATTCCAGCTCATAGGACAGCGCTCCTTCCCCGCTTTCCTCCAGATAATCCGAAAAATGCGTCATCAGATAAGAATGGAATAATGCTGCATTCAAGGCCATTTCCGGTACATTTCCCGACGGAAGCATCTCCCGTAGCTCTTTTAGCATATCCGTTATATTGCTTCCAAACATGGAAAATACGTTGGCAGAAGCCCCTCCTTCATAGCGGAACCCGGACGGCAGATAGGAAACCTCCAGCTTTTTCCCTGAAACTTCTTTTTCTGTCAGGAAACCAAGAAACCCTTTCCCTGCCGCTCTCATCAGGCTGTCCTCTGCCTGCCCGGATAAATCCTTTCCCAAAGATATTTCACCGTAATTCAGCTTCAAGCCCTCAAAGGAATATTCCTCAAAAGCTGCTTTTTCCTTCCGCAGTACCGTCAATGCCTCCTCTAACGCCGCGGAATCTGCGGTCGGAAGCGTAAGCGCCTTCCTGATATCGTCCAGTATCCCGGTATCCTGGACGAGCGTAGCCTTTATCTGCTCAAAATCATACCCTTCGGCACTTTCATAAAACTTGTACTTTTCCAGCTCTTCCCGGTACTCCTTCACGCTCTCTTCTCCAAGTACGCTTTGCATCGAATCCAACAGCTTTTCGCAGCCGCTCTTTACCTTTTTTGCCTCTTCGAGCTCTTTGAGGATTTCACCTGTTTCCTGGTATGCCTCTTCACACTTTCTGGCAATCCCGGCACATTTTTTTAAAAAGCTCTCCTCCTCCTTTGAGAGACGTTTTACTTGCGTATCCTGCTCCCGTTTCTGCTTTTTAAGCCCGGCAAGCAGCTTCTCCTGCTCCTTCTGCTCATCTGACAGCTCCTTTTGCCGTTTTTTTAACGCTTCCTCTTCCTCCGTCATCCCTTCTATTTCTGACAAAATCCGCTTCTTTTCGGCAAGCAGCGCCGCCAAATTTGTCATAACCACCCCGGATACTTCCTCCGGTAACATCTCCATGACTTCTGTTATCTGCGTTTGTACCGGCGCCAGCTGTTCATTGGCCCTCTCCTTATCGACACAAAGCTGTTCCACTGCCTGTGCGGTAAGACTTTGCTCCGCCGCAATTTCCTCCAGGCGGCGCCTGCACGCAGCCTCGCCTTCCTCCCGCTCTTTCACCTGACCCGTCAGCTCCTCCGTTTCCCCTATCAGGCGCGCCAGCACCTCGCAAGGATTTTCCGAGTTATGTAAGAATGCCTGGTATACCTCTGTCCGGTCAAAATACTGTGCTGCATTTTGGGCATCCGTACAGAAATACTTCACATAGGCATCTTTTTGAAAGGCGCTTGTCCTGCCCTTGAAAAACCTTTCATATCGTGAAAAATCCACACCATCTATCTGCTCCATCAGCTTTAACAGCCTTTCTTCTACTTGCGCATATGCCGTATCCACGGCGCTTTTTGCCACTGCAGCTTCAAGCTGTGCATCTGCCTGTTCTGCCATTCCCATAAACTGTTTCAGTAGCTCCGAAACTTCCAAAACACCCCGGTATTTCATAGCGGAAGCCGCCTGCAGATAGAAGCCGTCCAGATTCTGCTCCGTCAGCACCGTTGCCGAATTTACCGAAAATGTAGCGCCGGAACGCAGCAAAAGCGACTTCTCTCCCTCCCTTTTTTGTGTCATATAAGCCACATCCTTCGCAATGGCTTCCTCTGTCCACTGCAAAATCTCCTGCCCCTCGGGTACCTCTCTGCCAAAGATATGATACTGTTTGTACAAGGGCTTAAGATAAGCGGCAAAATAATTTTCCACCGCAAGCAATGCCGCAGAAGCATGATAGGAGGCGCGTGCAGTATAGGCTGCCATTTCAAAGAAGGAAAGAATAAAGCTAAGCAGCAGCAAAAACACCATGGAAAAAACCACCGTAACAGAACCCCTCCTTTTCACGGCAGTATCCTGTCTACACTTTTTTCCAGCGCCGACATTGCCTTTTCTACAATCACCGTCAGCTGGTCTTTAAAAATCAGCACCAGGGCAATCAAGACTACAAGAATCAATATAATCTCCACTACGCCGACACCTGCATTATTTTGTAAAAATCCTTCCCTTTTGTTTTCTTCTGTCATTCCTCTTCCTCCATATCCTTTTTGTTTTTCGCACTTTTACCACTTTTAAAATACTCCAGGACTGCTTCCCTGTCAGATTCCCATACTATAAAATGCCGGAAACATCACGAGTGCGAGTACCAGCAAAAGCATTCCCATCATTGGAAATAACAGCTTTATCTGTGCCTCCTCCCCCTGCCTTTCTGCCTGCCTCCGCCGTATCTCCCACGCAAGCCTTACTTCATTTTCCAGTCCCTCCCGGAGCCCGCCGCTCCCTTTTTGCAGCTGGCTGACTAAAAGAGATGCACAGCGCAGATAAGGCTTTAAGCCAATCCGCCTGCCAAATGCTTCATATGCGGCTGCTTCGGATGTCCCGTTTTTTAACTCCCCTGCAAGCAACAGTACCTCTGCATAAACCACCTTTTCCTTCCCCGATGCTTCTACCTTTTTCCGGTACTCCGCTGCCAGCCGCTCCCACGCGCCGCGCAGGCTTAATCCGGCACCGACATAAAGCGTAAGCTTTGTTACAAGCTGCGGATACGCCATCAAAAATTCTTCCTCCCGTTTCTGCCGCTCCTTCTGTCTTTCCTTCCGCTTTGCTACTACTATCAGCATGATGGAACACAGGACTACCGCAAATACGCCTGGCGCAGATACCCTATCCTTTGGCAGACGAAGCGCTACCGCTCCGATTTGCTCCGGCAGATAAAATCCCTCCTCTGCCGCCGTTTCTTGCTCTAGCTTCTTTAGCTCCTCGCCTGTCTGGTAAAACTCTGCCTCACTGCTCCCGCTCTCATACGGCAAAATCCCAAGGGAAAACCAATACTCCCTGCATTCCTCCCCTATCGTAACCCTTGCACACAGGGAAACCTTGTGTGCCTCCGAAAGTCCCTCCCGCCGAACTCTTCCTGTTCTGCTGACTCTCTCCTCGTCAGAGCTTTCCCACCGGATAAGGGCGCCTGTCTCTTCTACATATTGCGGCAGTGTCAACGACTCTGTCAGTATCACCTCCGCCTTGCCCTCCGGATTTATTACCTTATTGATGCGTTGCAGCGTTTCCATATACGCCGTGTCCATTTCCTCGGCTGTGCGTTCTCTTGCCCTTAGCTCAAATGTAAACGACTCTTCTGCGTCATCCTTCAAAAAAGAAACGGTCTGTCTCTTTGTCCCGCTTTCCGGTCTTGCAATCCAGATACCCTCCTGCTCCCCAAAACTGACACGCATCTGCAAAAGAGCCGCTGTTCCAAAAACAATCCCTACGATAACCGCAATTTGGACTTTTTCCTTTCTTTCCATAATATTCCCCCTAAAACGAAACCGCCGTGATTTTATCCACTGCAAAACAAAGTCCTCCATAAATCAACAGAAACACCGACATCAGTCCTGCACCCGCCGCATTCTGGTACAACGGGGACAGAAACTCCGGCAGAAACACTTGCAGATATAAAAGCATGGCAAAGGGCATCCCTTTCATCAACCGTACTTCATACTCCCGGCTCCCCAGTACTGCGCGGATGTGACGGACCGTTTCCTGCTTTTCCCGGATTATCCGCTCTGTATTAGAAATCACCTGCTGTACCGTGCCTCCCGTCCTCTTTGCGATAAAAAGCACCTCCGAAAAGTCCGTCATTTCCTCACAGCTGCACTCCTTTGCCAGTTCTGCAAACGCCTCCTCTGCCGGCATTCCAAGCTGTATCTTTCTCTGTACGCGGGTTACCAGACAAAGAAACGGCTCTTCCTCTTTATAAGAAGTCAGCATGCCTCTCTTTGCCTCGCCGACTGCCTGTTCCAAAGAATATCCGACCTGTAGCGCTTCCCTCAGAAAACCGAGCCATTCCGCAAACATCTGCTGCTCTTGCTCCTTCTGCCGCTGCAAAAGCCGTTTCCGCTCCAGGAAAACCGAAGCCCCGAGAAAAAACGGCATCACAGACAGCCCGTAAACACTCCGGTAAAACAGCCAGGCGGCAAGCCCTCCGATTGCGGAGCCCTTTAGCAGTCCCGCTGCCAGAAACCCTATCCTGCCTCTTGTTCCTGTTCTTCTCTTTTCTCTATCTGCACTCTGCTCCACCTTCCATACCCTCCTTCTAAAGCTCCGGCTTTCCGCACCGGCATACCCTGCCCCCGTCCGCCGTCCCACAATACTCAAATACCGGACTTAACACAATCTCTCCGTTCTGCAGCCCCCTGTTTTCACAAATTTGCAGTATGCCGCGGCTGCCGTCGCGCCTTCTGCAGAGCTGTACAAAAATATCAATTGCCGAAGCAATCTGCCTGCGCACGGCAGACAATGGAATATCATTTCCCTGCAGTACCATTGTTTCCAGACGGGAAATCATATCCTCCGCCGAATTTGCATGACCCGTCGAAAGAGAACCCTCATGGCCGGTATTCATCGCCTGCAGCATATCCAGTGCTTCTGCTCCGCGTACCTCGCCAACAATAATTCGGGAGGGACGCATACGGAGCGCGGTTTTTATCAAATCCCGGACAGTAACGGCACTGCAGCCCTCCGTATTCGCGTTCCGCACCTCCATCCGGACGAGATTCGGACTGCTTCTGATTTGCAGCTCCGCAGCATCTTCAATTGTAATAATTCGTTCTTCCTCTGGAATGTACGCTGATAATGCGTTTAAGAAAGTGGTTTTTCCGGAACCGGTACCACCGCTGATAAAAATATTCCGCCGCCTGCCCACCGCCTCTGCAAGATACTCCCCTGCCTGCTCCGACAACGCTCCCATCTGTATCAGCCGCTCCATCGTATAAGGCGCTTTGGAAAACTTCCGGATTGTCACCGCAGGACCGTCAAGAGACACCGGCGGCAGTACAATGTTTACCCTGGAACCGTCGGGAAGCCTGGTATCGGCAACTGGACTTGCTTCATTTACAATCCGGTTCGCCCCGGCAGCCATTTTCTGAATCACATCGCGTAGCCGTTCCTCCGAAGAAAACTCCTTTTCCCACTGAAACAGCCGCCCTTCCTTTTCATAAAAAATGCTCCGGTGCCCGTTCACCATAATCTCCGTTACCGCCTCGTCCTGTAACAGCTCCTCTAAAATATCAAGCCCGCGGATAGCATGAAAGATTTCCTGCTTTAATCTGCACTTTTTCTCCAACGGCAGATACGATTCTCTTCCGTATTCCAAAATTACAGCCTCAATTTCCACAAGCACCTGTTCATCGGCCAGCTCTTCCGACAGGTTCAGCCGCTCCAGCGTCCGGCGCCTGATTTCCTCCCTTACCTCCTGCAAGCACTGCTCCTCCTTTTTTTACTGCATCCGCTACAGCGGAGAAAAATCCTTCCTTTTCTTCACAGCTCCTTACCGGAAACTCTGTTATACGGGAAAGCAGCTCCGCTTCTCCTGCTTCCTTCAGCTGCTTTAGAAACTCCGCCTGTATCCGGCGTCCCTCCGGGGCGTCCCAAACCGGAATCAGAATGATATCGCAACAACGGAGTATAGCAGTTCCTGCCGCATCAAACTGTCCTGCTGCCAGCACTGCCGCACTATATCTGCCTTTCCTTTCAATGCAGTGCAACAGATACTCCATATCCTCTCTCGTGATATCCTGCAGCTCCGTGCTCCAGCGAACCGGGGCAAAACTGTCCGTCCCTTCCCCCTCCTGCCGCAGAGAAGCAAGGCGCTCCGGCAGAGCAGTGTCCCTCTGCCGGACATAAAACAAAAGCTCCGACATGCCGTCTCCGGTCTCCCGTCCGTAAATCCCAAAGGGCAAAAACGGAAGATATAACGCCTTTCTCCCCTTTTCCTTCGAAATCCGTTCTGCAATCCTGCGCGAAAGAAGCTCTGTCCAGACACCTCCGGCAGGAGAATACACCCCGAACACCGGAAGATGCGCCCTGTTCCTGGGAGAAGCGATAAACCTCTTTTCGATTTCCTTTGCGGACTGGTAACGGTACAGCACCGACTCCTTCTGTATGCTCTTTGTTTCGCTAAACAAAAACAGCAGCACATCTTCTGGAAGTCCGAGTCCAAGCACCTCCTTTTCCAGTCCCTCCGAAACTAAAAGCGCATATACCGCGCCATTTTCTACATAGCCTTTTATCTCCGGGACAGACGAAACTACTACCGCACGGTAGGGAAACCCCCTTCTGCCATTGAGATAAACCGCCAGCTGATGCGCATAGTCCGGCATTTCGTCTGCCATTACAATTAACTTCTCCAACGACACCCCTCTTTCGATTCTCATTTTCCTTCATTTTTCTTTTCAATTTTTACTTTTCATTTTATTTTGTCTGGGAAATCAGGACCCCGCAATCGGAATCCTTCGCTCGGAAGGAGCTTTGATGCTATTATCATAACTTCTTTTTCGGGGAAAGTCAATGGCTTTTCTCCCATTTCTTTACTTTCGTGCTTTTCACCAATATTTCGTACTTTTTTTCTAGCACTATTACTATGGCAAAATTCGTGCTTTTTTTCTAAAACCCGCTTACTAACAAGCGTTTTAGACATTTTTTTCTTAAACCAACCGTGTGCGGATTTTTTTACAGGTATATTTTCCCACCTTCCAGCCTATAATTAAATTGAAATATAAAAAAGAAGGGAGTACGTTTATGCCACATTTGAAAAAGAAAAAACAACCGGAAAACCCGCTTATCAAAGAATTACAGGCAACACGCATGGAACTGGAAACTGCCTATTCCATTTTTGAAAATGCCGTTGACCCGGACCTCGTTGCCAGCAGTATTTATCGCATTAATTCGGTACAGGAGCGTTATCAGTTTCTCTTAAAACAGTTAAAGCATGCTGAATCGCTTCTGCAGTCTTCATAGAACCGACGAATCACCGTTGTCTCCGCCGGCAACGGTGATTTCGTCTGTACGCGGTACTGCCGGCGTCAGCCCTTAACTGCACCGGACAGGCCCTCGGCATAATAACGCTGGGTAAATACAAATAACGCCGCAATCGGGATTGCCACACAGACTGAGCCTGCGGCAAATCTTGTATAGTAATGGTATACATATTCTTTTTCCAACATGTTCCAAAGTCCGATTGCCACCGTATAATAACGGCTGTCGGCTCCGGCAATTACCCTTGCAAAGATAAAGTCTAACCACGGCGCCAGAAACGAGGTAATTATAGTATACACAATAATCGGCTTGGACAGAGGTACGGTAATCCGGTAAAAAATCTTAAACCGGGACGCTCCGTCAATCATTGCCGCCTCATCCACACTTTTCGGTATTGTATCAAAAAAGCCCTTTGCAATATAAAATGTGAGACCGGCACTGGCAGAATATACTAAAACAAGCGCAACCAGTTTCATTACCCCTTCGGTAAGGTTTAAGCCTTTCAGGATATAATACACCGCAATCATGGACATAAACGCCGGAAACATCCCGAGAACAAGAGCGACATTCATAAACGGCTTCCGCATTTTAAACCGCATCCGCGACATGGAATAAGATACTGCCAGTACGAAAAACGTGGAAATCACACAGGTTACGCACGCTACGACGAGCGTATTGGCAAACCAGCGCGGAAAGTTTAATATATCCGTTTCAGTAAAAAGCCGCGTATAATTGGAAAAGGTAACCTTTTTCGGAAAAAATGTGGTAAAATAAGAGCCCGGCTCTCCCCGCAGGGATGTCATAATAATCCAGAAAATCGGAAACAGCCATATGAGCGCCAGCACGGCTAGCAGAATGTGCATAAGCACCGTGCGGAGCTTCTTTTTTCTTTGGTAAGAGCCTCTGGCCGTACTGTTTTTCACTGGAATCCCTCCTCGTTCTTATAGGCAGCAGTTCTCCGGTAGGCTACCAAAGACAGCACAATGGAAATTACAAATGTTAAAATACCGATTACCGCACCATAGCAGTAATCTTTATTATCAATTGTCAGCTTATACAGCCACGTAACAAGCAAATCTGTTTTTCCCGCCGTTCCCCGGTAATACTCTAACGTTGCGGGCGCACCGCCGGACAGCAGGTAAATTACATTAAAATTGTTAATGTTGTTAATAAAGGTCGTAATCAGCGTCGGCGCCGTTACAAACAGCATATACGGCAGCGTGATTTTTAAAAAGGTCACCCGTGCGTTTGCTCCGTCCACCTTTGCCGCCTCATACAGCTCGGTCGGAATATTCTGCAGGATTCCGGTCGTTGTCAACAGGGTATAGGGTACGCCAACCCAGATATTCACAAGAATAATCGTCACTCTTGCCCAGGTTGCATCCGTGAAAAAAGGCAGCGCCGCATCGGATGCCAAAAGCCCCATCTCCCGCAGCAGTACATTAACGGCTCCGTTCGGCTGCAGCAGCGTCCGCATCGTGAGCAGCGTTACAAACTGCGGCGTCGCAATGGAGAGAATAAAACAAAACCTCCAGAACCCCTTTGCTTTTACCGACCGGTGGTTAATCAAAATTGCTAACAGCATTCCCAGAATGTAATTTAAAAAGGTAGCAAACACTGCCCAGGTCAGCGTCCAGCCGAGAATCGGCCAGAAAGTCTTTCCGAATGCTCCGTTAAAGTCCAGCACGGTACGGAAATTATCCAGTCCAATCCATGTAAACAGCTTTCCGGGCACCTGGTGGTCACGGTCATAATTGGTAAATGCCATGCTGGCCATAAAAACCAACGGCAGAACCGTAAAAATAAGAACACCCAGCACCGGAAGGCTTAACAGGCTCCGGTAAAGCTTTGTGTCAAAATAACTCTCCACCTCTTCCCAAAAGCCCGGAACCCTGCGCCCTGCCTTTTTTAATTCCTCCGCCTTGTAAGCGGAGCGGACTGCCGCCCGCCAGAACAGCAGAAATGCCACCGTCAAAAATACAAAAATAACGCCGGAAAGCAAAATCAGCAGCGAGTTATCCCCGGCCTCATACACATAAATTCCCTGTGCCTCATCCCAGACCTTCTCCTGCGTCTTTGTTCCGAGCGTCGGCAGCTTTTCTAACACCGTCAGCCCTGTCTGAAAGAAGTACAGCCAGTATACTGCCGTAATGCACAAAAACAAAATACCTTTTCCTATCTGTCCGCGACGGATATTTCCGATGCCGGGTACAAGAAGGGAAAGCTTTGTGAAACCGTCGCCTTTTGCCAACGATTTAAAAAACCCTGCCTCACCGATTTCCACGCTTTGCATAGATTTTTTCATTTCTCCTCCTTGCCGGTGCAGGCAGCTCCTTTCTGCCCGCACCGAAGAATTTTTCTAACTCTGCCTAAAATCCGGTTCCCGCATTAATTGCGTCTTGCAGCTCCTTCGTCCTTTGTTCCGCGTTCTGCTTTGTCACCGTTCCGTTATAGATTTCCTCTCCAAAGGTTTCCGAAATCCGGAACCAGCTCTCAATCTGCGGCACCGTCGGCTGTACGACAGAGGTATTTAAAACGACTGCATTTTCTGCTACTGCTACCGGACTTGCAAGCACCTCCTCCGATGCTGCAAGCTTAACATTAGACGGCGTAACATGGCGGTACGTAAAGCGGTCCCTTTGCACGCTCTCG
Source organism: uncultured Lachnospiraceae bacterium (assembly GCA_910577175.1). Classification (GTDB taxonomy): domain Bacteria; phylum Bacillota; class Clostridia; order Lachnospirales; family Lachnospiraceae; genus SIG307. The sequence continues at coordinate 151,888 of CAJTLU010000006.1, forward strand.
CCGCCAAGATACAACGCAAGCGCTACCGCCGCTGCCATATTCTGGCTGCGTGGATTTACGCCGACTGCCTTTGAACCGGTAAACTGGCGCATCACGCCCGAAACTCCGTTGTCATACGTTACAGTCGGAAGCTGTGCTGTCGCAAAATTTTCACCGAGCGCCTCTTTTACCGCACTCGCCTTCCAGGAACCTGAAACAAGCGACGCAAGCGTTCCGTTTGCCATCCTTGAAATGGAATCGTCTCCTGCCTCCTTGTGGAAGCGCGGGTTCTTTACAAGGTCGACCAGATATTCGGTTACAAAACTAAAGTTACCGATATCGGTTCCCTTTTCCTGCTCGGTTCCGTCTTCCCCAAACAGGGAAAAGCCGCCTGCATAATAAAACTGCTCGATATACCAGCTGTTCGTCAATTCAAAGCCAAATGCTGCAACTCCGTCCCCTAAGTCCTTGTCTAACATCGTATTCAGGGATTTGACATCCTCCGGCGTCAGCATACTCTTGTTGTAATACAAAATCAACGTATTCGGCGTATACGGAACGCCATAGACAGCATCCTCATAGACAACGCTCTGGTACATGGTATCGTTATTTTCCTGCCGTATGGTTTCTACCGCAGAACCTCCCAGCTCTGCAAGTGCACCCGCGCCTACCAGGGCCGCCAGCTGGTCATTGGCATACATATAGACATCTGCTGCCGTATCCAGGTCTTTGATTACAACATCCTTTGCGTCGCCTTCGGAGCATACGCCGTACTGGAAGGTGATATCCCATTCCGGATGCGCCTCATTAAACTCGGTACACCATTTTGCAAGCAGACCGTTCGGCGCGCCCTCCTGCGCTGCCTGGTCCTCTGCCGGAGACCAGACCGTCAGGGTCATTTTCTTTGTCTCTCCGCCGGTATTCCCTCCCTGTGGTGGTGTTGCGCTTACATTTTCGCCGCCGTTCCCGCCGTTATTATCATCATTGTTGTCTTCCTTACAGGCGCAGCCCGCCATGCTTCCAAGAAGCATTCCGCAGAACAATACCGCTGCCATTATTCTTTTTAATTGTCTCATCTCTGCTTCCTCTCATTTCCGGAGTCCTGCCCTGCCCAGACGGCAAATTCCCTGATTTCTTCACAGCCTTTTTCATTTTGTTCCCTCGCAAAATAAAAACTGCCGCCGGACGGGGACCCGCGTATTTCTTACACAGATATCCTAACCGTTCCGGCGGCAGTTTATTCTTTCTTTTTAGTTTTTATTCTGTCTGCAGTACATCCGCGCAAGCTTCTGATAATACGGAATATTAATCTTTTCGTACTGCTCCTTTTTCATGCGCCACTGCCAGTTTCCCCCGAGCGTAGATGGAAAATTCATACGCGCCTCATTTCCGAGTCCCAAAAGGTCCTGCATCTGGAAAATTGCCGTATGCAACGAGGAACGGTATGTCGCGCGAATCAGTGCTTCCGCTACGGACTCCTGCCGTCCAATACCGAAATACTCCCGGATTCCTCCCATATCCCAGTCTGACTTGCCTGAAAGACAGCCATACAGCGTTTCATTGTCATGGGTGCCGATATAGGCAATGTTGTTATTGGAAGTAAAATTGTGCGGAAGATACGGATTATCCGGCGTACAATCCAGTGCAAACTCCAGAACCTTCATTCCCGGATATCCGTTCTGCTGCATTAAGTCGATGACCGGCTGTGTCACGACACCAAGGTCCTCCGCAATAATTTTTCCGTCTCCGATTACCTCATTGATAACGCGCGTCAGCTTTTCTCCCGGTCCCTGTTTCCATTCGCCCTCCATGGCAGTTTCACTTTCTGCGTCAATCGAATAATAATTTACGATTCCGATAAAATGGTCGATGCGGATTACGTCATAGCGCGCGGCAGAAACCGCCATACGCTCCCTCCACCATAAAAAGTCCTGCTGCTCCATGGCATCCCAGCGGTACAGCGGATTGCCCCAGCGCTGCCCGGTTGCGGAAAACAAATCCGGTGGAACTCCTGCAATGTTGATTTCTTTACGGAGCGCGTCCAACTCAAACAAATCATAGTGCGCCCATACGTCAGCGGAGTCCATTGCCATATAAAGCGGGATGTCTCCGATTATCGCAACGCCCTTTTTCTTTGCATAGTCATGCAAACGGTTCCACTGCTCATCAAATTTATACTGACAGAACATATAATAACCGATTTCCTCGGAAAGCTTCGCTTCTATCTCCGCCAGCGCCTCCGCCTCATGCAGACGAAGCGGCATCTTCCACTCCTGCCACGGCTGCCCGCCAAGGGAATCCTTAATTGCCATAAAGGTGGCATAGTCCTTCAGCCAAAAGGCGTTTTTTTCACAAAACTCTAAAAACTCCTCTGTCTTTTTATGCTTACTGTTTTGATAGGCCGTATGAAGTACCTCTCTGCGTCCTTCATAAAGTGCGCCATAATCCACACAATCCGGAGATTCGCCCCAGAAAACTTCGCTGCAGTCCTCCGCAGAAATCAGTCCCTCTTCAATTAACGCTGAAAGGTCAATAAAGTACGGATTCCCCGCAAATGCAGAAAATGACTGGTACGGGCTGTCACCGTAGCCGGTAGGCCCTACCGGAAGTACCTGCCAGTAGGAATATTCCATCTCTCTGGCAAAATCAACAAAGGCAAATGCCTCTTTCCCCAATGTGCCGATGCCGTAAGGTCCCGGCAGACTGCTGATTGGCATCAGAATCCCTACGCTCCGCTCCCATTTCTTATCTGTTTCCATTTCTGTTCCCCTTTCCGTTTAGTCCCGCGCCTTATGGCATGGTTTAAATCTGCCTGTGTGGGATGTGTACAGGCAGATTCCTATTCTTACTGTTCCTAGTTTATGCTGTTTTTAGAAAACTACTCTAAAAGCAGCACCCTCTTCTGCCGCAGACGCTTACGAAAATTTGTTATTGCTAGTATATCACAAAACCGATAAAAAAGAAACGGGGTTCCTCCGGTTTTCCTTTTCTACCTAATTCACAATCTTCATGTACGCTCCTGTCACCTCGTACTTTACCCTGTAGCCAGAGAGCGCTTCCATCCCGTGCACCCGTGCATAATCGCAGAGCATCAGGATATCGTCTCTCAGCTGCTCATATCTGCCGTTGCTTTCCTGTGAATTTAACAGCTGGCACATCCCCTTGGGAAGCCCGCTGATTTTTCCGTTCCCATCCACTGCAATGTTATCCCAGGAATACCGGCCTCCGGTTGCTTTTCCAAGAAAGCCGGAAAGCTCCTTATAAGCGTTAATCCGGTTAAATTCTGCCTTCGTATAATCGGATGCCTGCATATGGCAGTCCCACAGTTCTTCTGAAAACTGTCCTTCCAATACACTAACCGCCCGCCGTTTTTCTTCCTCCGTAAAATCTCCGGTAACGGTTATCTTCCCATAGACATCTAACTCTATGGCACAGGCTTTCCCCAAAATATCAATCCCTGCCTCCTCCAATGCTTCCTGCATTTTCGGGAGTAACGTATTTTGTATCCTACCATAAGCAGCCGCTCGTTCATAATCATGCAGGTTTGCAAAAATTTTCAGGTAAGCCTCCTCCTGATTATTGAGCAGTTCCCCGGATGCCTTTTTCTCCAACAATTCTTCCACGCTTTTGTCTCCCGCATAGCGTTCCTCTTCCGGCAGGGAATGATACTGCTCCCTATGCAGCCGTTCCATTTCATCACTATACGTCTGCCTGTCATCCGCCGTCGCCTGCTTTTGGTATTTTTCTTCCGCAATGCGGATACGGTAAGGCTCTTCTATATTGACATCCGCGCCGCCGTGATTTTCCACTTTGATGGTATAACGGTCCGAGTTGTCCCAGTCCGGCAGAGTAAGCTCCTTGCTGCCGTCGCCGTTCTCTTTCGCTATCCCTATCTGGTTTCCCTGCGCATCATAAACAACTAAATCATAATCACAGCCCTCAGGAATATGTTCCAGTCGGATTGTAAGCTTTGTCCCTATGCCCATCTTTGCATAAAAGTTCCTCTGACCATAGAAAAAGGAATAGCAATCTACATCCCCGTTGGAATCCAGCCTTCCTTCCAGATAGCTGTCACTGTTATGCAATAAGATTCCTAAATCATAGGTACTATAATAGCTGTCTACCTTGTCGTCATATTTCGTTTTCTGACGGTAGCTGTCATTCTTATTCCCACAGCCTTCCAGCAGAACCGTCTGCTCATTCAGCTCCTTCATAGGAGACGCGAAACCCTTTTTCCCATAATGGGAGCCATTGAGCATAGGACTGCTGACATAATGTGTATAGTTCATACTATCCTGAGCCTCCATATATCATTTCTCATGTCTATAATACTAAAAAAACAGCACTATCACCGCTGCCAATATTATAATAATGAATACTGGCGGTAATAGAAGGGACATCCAAAAAAATAAACCGCCGCCTTGCTTTCGATATCTTGCTATGTTGTAAGCGATATCTGACGCCAGCCATATAAGATTGTACAATGAAAATCCTACTATAAAGCCACATTCTACAACAAATCCGCTTTTTAGCGCAAACCATAACACAATCGCCGTATAGCTCAGACATACTCCAAATATGCTGTTCAATAAAACTGCACTACTCTTTGAATATAGTTTTAGTTTCGTTCCCATTCCATTCCTCATGCTTTTCTTAAATCGTCTGCTTGTTTACAAAAGGGAATACGATTGTCCTATTTTTGCATTTGTCCGAAGGACCGCGTTTCTGGCGCATGCAAAAATAAGACAATTGTATTCCCTTTGCAATAGAAGATGCTTCTCTGCAAGCCGGGGCTGCGCTTCGTGCGACAGCCCCTTAAGGGAACAACATTTCCCCTGGCAGCATAGAGCAGCTTTTATGCCGTAAATCCTCTCTTTGCTTCGTTTACATTTACATATATTTCGTTTAACTTGCCACGACCATAGGTCAGCCCCGCATATACCTGCTGGGTGTTCTTCATTACCGGGCCGCTGCTGTCTTCTTCGCTTACCTTTTTATAGCCGTCAAGAAGCTTTTCGATAACTTCTGCCACATTTGCCAGACGCTCTGGCTGCTTATGCAGCCTTGCGGCGGTCAGTTCGCGGTTTGCAAAAATGTAAAGGCTCATCAGATGATAGGAAAGTCCGACCTGATAGTCAAGGGATGCCATCAGTTCACTGATAAAGCGTCCTGCATGGACAAGCTCTTTTTCGTATACCGCCAAGTCTTCTGCCGCAAAGGCCTCCTTTGCTGACTCAAGGTCACTCAGGATAATTTCGTACATAATCACAATCAGCTCACTGCGGGATGCCTGTGTTACCCGCATACTGAACTCCTGTATTAATTCCTTTTTCATATTATGCCTCCATTTTTAACCTGTCTTTTCCGCCTGGTTTTATCAGCTCTGCAGCAACGATAAAATATTCTGCGGACGCTCGTTTGCTTGGGCAAGCATCGCGTTACCCGACTGGGACAGCACCTGCTGCTGTGTATAGGTTACCATTTCCTTCGCCATATCCACATCCTCGATACGGGAAAGTGCTTCCGTCAGGTTCTCTGCGGAAACATTCAGACTGTTAATACAATGCTCCAGACGATTCTGATATGCGCCGAGCTTTGCGCGGATAGAAGAAATCTCATTCACCGCGTTCTCAAATATCGTAATTGCTCTCTGCGCAGATTCCTGTGTATTTACATTGACAACCTCTGTTCCGAGCGTATCGGTATTTACTTTCGGGATACGCACCTCCATCGTCTGTCCCTCGTTTGCACCAATCTGCAAATCCATAGGTCCCGCCTTTAACACGGTAACGGTTGCTGAAGCAGTTCCCTCTACCTTAAACTTCATCTTAAAATCATTTACGTCCGTCACGGTGACATAGTCGCCATCGATGGAAACGGTCGCCGTCGGCTTAAACCCTGTAGTATAATCTAACTCTACTACCGCGTCTACCCCTTGTGCCTTCATACCGGAGGTAATTCCGAGCGCAGCGGCAAGCGTTGCATCCGTGCAATAAATTTCAATCTCTGCATCGTCACCCTTATCAACGCTTTCAAACCGGAAGCCTTCGGCGTCTGCCAGCGTACTTACCTGCATATCGCCTCCTGCATCCGCTGCTACCGGCGCAATCTCGATATCTACGGCAGAGCCTGCATTACGCATTTTTTCATAAATATCGTTTAACGTATCTGTTGCCTCGATTTCGATTTCCTTATCATTGATGGAAATCTTTCCGGTACAGCCAAGTGCTGCGGTTTTGCTTGTAGTCGCCGGCATCTGGGTTTCTATTTTTGCCGACTCCGGCGCTGTCGTAACCGTAAGCTTATATTCCGTAATTTCTACTGCATCCGATAAGGAAAGCAGCTGAATCTGTTCATTGTCCGAATAAGACCGACGGTCTACCGTGCCGTTTAACAACTTCTTAGTATTAAATTCTGTCGTATCGGAAATACGGTTGATTTCTTCATTCAACTGGTCGATTTCGTCCTGGATTGCCTTCCGGTCATCGTCTGTATTAACGCCGTTCGCTGCCTGTACAGAAAGCTCTCTCATACGCTGCAGCATTGCTTCTACTTCCTCTAACGCTCCCTCCGCAGTCTGAATTACCGAAATACCGTCTGCGGCGTTCCGGGAAGCCTGCTCCAGACCTGCAATCTGTGTCTTCATCTTTTCGGAAATTGCAAGTCCTGCCGCATCATCTGCCGCACGGTTAATGCGGAAGCCGGAGGAAAGACGCTCCAAACTCGTATCCAGTCTGTTATTTGTCTTTCCAAGAATATTACACGCCTTTAACGCTGAAATGTTGTGGTTGATTCTCATACTGTCACCTGTTCCTTTCCAAGGTCACAAACGCAGGTCTGCCGCGTTCTGCTATGCCTTCTCGATTTCCATAATATGAACAAATACCGCTTTCGATGCTGCCAGAAGCTGTGCCGTATCCGGCTTTTCGCCCGACTGCGGTTCGGTGACATCTCCTTCCGTGTCAATGCCTGGGATCCGGTTCACCGCATACTCCTCCGACCTTGTGCCGTTACCGCAGTATACCAATGCATCCGATACCCCTAAATCCAATAACCGTTCTGTCAGCTCCCGTTTACTGTGTTCAATCAGTCCGGTTCCTTCCCGGGAATCACTGCTGACAAAACAGAAAATCCGATTGTCTTCCATATGTATATCCGCCTGGACAGTTCCAAGCTTTACCAACGGAATCTTTACCGATGCTCTTCCACCCTCTTCTGCCTGACCTTCCGTTTGTAATGTTACCCGCATGCTCTTTAAGCCTTCGGCGGTTTCTATCGGAAAATCAAAGCATTCCTTTCCTGCGCATTCCCCACGCAGCTTTACTCCCATCTTAATCCGTTTCAGCGCCTTCAAATCAACCGCAGCCGGTTCTCCTGCGCACATATCGTCCTCTAAGTTACGCACGGCCTTTTTCAGATTACGGTAGAACCCTCCGGCAACGCGTACGTCGAACAGACTCTCGGTACTATCCGCACCGCCTGCCGAAAGCAGCGCATCCGCTTCGCTCTCCGTCTCTTTCTCCGTCTGCTTCCCATACTGCTTCAACAGACTGCCGAGCCTTCCGTACATCTCTCCGGTTCCTGCCAGGAATTCCTTTGCCGCCTCCACATTATTAGAGGTAACTACAAGACCAAGTCCCTTTAAAAACTCCGGAGCCTGTGCTGCGCTTTCCGCATTCGTACGGAGCTCCTGTACTGCCTGCGCCGTTTCTTCCTCCGTGCGGGCAGTCCCTTCTTTATAAAACTCATAACCGTCGCTAACCGATATATCGGCAATTTTCCCCGGAATCTTAATACCGGAAAGAATTTGTGCATCGATTTTTGAACTGTTCGGAAGCATCTCCCGTACCCGGCTTACATTTTCATCTGCCGTTACATTGATGCCGCCCATTTTTGCCGTCCGCATCGCCGAAAGAAGATTTCCAAGCGTTAATTCCCTTCCGCTCTCCATAACGACACCGATTGCAGCGCCGTCCGTTTTCTCCAGCTGGTTAAACAGACGGAACATTCCGATATAGGCGGAACGCTCCTCCGGAGTGACTCCCGCATTCTTTTCTACCTTAAAGAGATACCTTGCAAACTTCTCCGTATCATTTTCAAGACCGTCCTCCATGCGGATTTCGGCAACCCTGCGCGCCAGAGCATCTACGGTCTCTGTAAGCGGGTTAATTCCCTCTCTGATTAAGCGTAACGCCGCTGCCGGATGCATTCCCTCTACTAATTCAGTCACCTTACGGTCATATTCCTTCACGGCCGCAATGTTCGCTTCGTTCAATTCAATCGAATTATACGCCAAAATCCGCACCGCACGCAGATTCTCCGGCGATACCTCCATTCCCATGGAAGTAAGCAGCTGCGCATTTCCCGAAAAGGCGTTATTAATGGAATCGCCGTATATCGACTGCGGTCTTGTTCCAAGCATATCATAGGCTTCTCCGGCACGCTGCATCTTTGCACTCAGATTACTTCCGGCAGCAGAAAGTGCCTCCAACGTCACATCGCTGCGGTTTTCAAAGGTAATACCCAGCGTATAGCTCGGAGACTTGGACAGGCTGTCCAGATTCTGCATCGTCTGGCGGAACATCTCTTCCATCGAGCGGTTTCCGGAAACTCCGGCATTGTCCGTATAGTAACGGTAATAATTATTTTCCAGAATACGCAGACCATCTACTACCTTTGCAAGACCTGAGGTATCAATCCGGATTCCCTGCCGCTCCAGACGGTAGGCGGACTCTGTTGTCATTTTCAGACGGATTTCTTCCAGTCTTCTTTTCGCCCGCACCACACTGATGTCGAAGTCCATGGAAAAGCCGGAAACTTCCTTCAATACCGCCTGCTCTAACGTATTCGGCTGTGCATTACTCTTTATCTCATCTTCGGCAAAAGCGAGGTCATTAAAGGTAACGTCTTCCCTTGCCGCCTGCTGCATTGCCCGCCCTAATACGGCTTCCTCCGGAACCTCCTGGCCTGGCTGCAGCTCTTGTACCTTCTGGGCCGCTTTTTTAACATAAGCACGCTCTACCGTCTCCGGTGCAAAGCCCTGCATACGCTCTACACGTTCGCCTACCTCGGTTTTCGTAAGAACGGTAAGACTTGCCTGGATTGCCTGTCTGCCTTCCTGCAGCGCTCCTGCTGCCAGCTCTGCCACTTCCTCCGGTGTACGCTTTTTTACATCGTTTAACAGCCGCATCTGCACCAGATTTTCTCCCGTAATCGGAAGACCATGCTCCGTAAGCCATCTGGCGTTCGAAATATTTTCCTTTGTAATCGGCAGTCCGGCATTGACGCACACCTGATTTGCTGATTTGGTCAGGCGCTCCCATACCTTTTCTGATACCGGCGTCGATTTTACGTTTCCTGCGCTGTATTGCGCCAGATATACATTTTCAATCGTCGGCTCCTTTTCAAACTTAATCATATAATACTGCACCGACTCAGACATCTCTGATACTTTTCCTGCAAACTCCACCGCCTGATATACCTTATTTACAGTCGCTTCCGTAACCGGAACCCCTGCCGCTAACAGCTTCTCCGCAATATATTCTGCTGCCGGATTTCCTTTTAACGCTTTTTTTGCAATTGCAATCACTGCTTCACGCTTTTCAACCAGCTTCATTTTCTGGCTTTCCAGATTTGCTGCCTTTAACTCCCGTCCCAGACGGATATGCTCGATGGCTCTGGCAAGCTGCTCTGCTGTCAGCTCCTCTACCGTAATCCCTTCCGCACAAAGCGCCTCATAATCCTCCTCTGTCAGCTGTCCTACGGTATCTTCTAAGGTCTTTTCCTCCTCCTGTGAGGTCTGTTCCTCTTCCTCCGGACGGGTTTTGCTTACATCGCCATAGCAGATTTCCTCCTCCACACTGCCGACAGCTCCTTCTGATACACTTACCGTTATATTGGTCTTACCGCCTTCCTTGGCGGTCTGTGCTGCAAAAACTGCGGAAGCATTCTTCCCCGCAGCCGTGGCGGAGTGTTGTACTTCACCAGCCTTCTCCGGTTTTCTGTCGCCATATAAGGTATGGATTCCATTCATACAAACGCCTCCTCCAAGATTCCGTTTTTCTCTTTCTTATTATTTCGGTCTTTCCGGCAAAAATCTTTATACATTCCAGCGCTTTCCTCTGAATAGATTTATAGAAAGCCTTTTATAAGGAGCTGTCATGTCCTCTCTTTTGCATAAATTCCGCTCTTATTTTCTTTTCCTTGCTGTTTCGCTTTGCCTGCTTTCCGGCTGTTCCTCCGCCGGTAAAGCACCCTCTCCTGTTCCCGGCCCGTCCGCATCCGGCGTTCCGGAATCTTCTGTTACACCGGATGCAGCAAAGGACTCCTTTTCTTCTTTTTTGAACCAGCTCTTCCGGCAGTATGCTGCTGCCGACAGCCTGTCACTGCATTACACCATAAGCAATCCTGAGGCAATGCAGATTACAAAGCCCCCGGTAACGCTGGGACACTTTTCCGTAAAGGAACTGAAAGCTTCCGCTGCCGCTGCAAAAAAAAGCCTGGAGCTTCTCCATTCCTTTTCCCGTGCCTCGCTGGATGCTTCTGAGCAGCTGACTTATGATTTATTGGAATACTCCCTGGAATCCTCGGTTCTGCCGGAAGGTACGGAGCTTTACGATACCCCGCTTGGTCCTGTTACGGGGTTACAGAGCCAGCTTCCTATCCTGCTTGCAGAATACCGCTTTTCTTCTCCTGCCGATGTAGAAGACTATTTTTTACTACTCGCAGACCTTCCGAATTATTTTTCCGAACTCTGCGCGTTTGAGCGGGAGCGCTCTGCCGCCGGAACACAGTCCTGCGCCGAGGTGCTCTCCCGCATTGTCCTGCAGTGTAAGGCCTTTGTGGAAAATCCGGAGGACAATTTCCTGATTGCCGGATTCCGTGACCGTCTTGCGGCGCTGCCTGACCTAACTGCCGCGCAGACTGCTGAACTTTGTATCCGCAACCAAAAGCTTATTTTTACGAAAGTGATTCCTGCCTATGAACTTTTGATTGAAACCTTAGAGGAGCTTTCCGACCCTGCCATCCCGCCAAAGGGCCTCTGCGCCCTGCCGGACGGAGCCGCATACTACGAGCATCTGGTCCGCAGTAATACCGGTTCGGGCCGGAGCGTTGAAGAATTGGAAGAAATGTTAGAGACTGCCCTTTTTGACAGCCTGCTCACTATTGTCACATTTTCTGAGGATAAAGCCCTGCGTGCGGAATGGGAAAGCTACCAGAGAAGCGGGCTTTCCGCGCTTCAAGATACCACTTCACAGACGGGCGCTATGGATAAGACTGCGGATACGGATTCCTCCGCCGCACTTCTCTCCTCTTTAAAGGAACAGATTCAGGCGGATTTTCCGTCTCCGGTAAAAAGTGCCTGTCGCGTAGAAACCGTCCACCCATCTCTGGAAGATTTTCTCAGTCCGGCGCTTTATCTCGTTCCACCGCTTGACGGCTATACGGAAAATGTAATTTACATCAATCAGGCAAAATGCTCCCCGGAAGAGCTTTTTTCCACGCTTGCCCACGAGGGCTATCCGGGTCATCTTTATCAGAATACTTATTTTGCGGCGTCTGCACCGCACCCTGTCCGTATGCTTTTGAATTTTACCGGGTACGATGAGGGCTGGGCAACCTATGCGGAAGCCTTTGCCTATCGTTACGCCGATTGCTCCGATAAGTTACGCCAGCTTCTGGTCGCAGAACAGATTGCAGGTCTCTGCCTTTACAGTCTCTCCGACATCCGTATCCACTACCGTGGGGAAGACATGGAACGTATTCTTTCCTTCCTGCAGGATTATGGTCTCACAAAAGAGGGAGCTACAGAGCTCTACTATGCACAGCTGGCAGAGCCGGCAATTTACCTCCCGTATTCCGTCGGCTATCTGGAATTTTCCGATTTGCTGAAAACTTATCTGTCACTGAAAGGAAACGATGCCCCGCTCCTTGCGTTCCACACATTCCTTCTGGAAACGGGTCCCGCGCCGTTCCCGGTACTAAAGGAGCGTCTGCTGACAACGTTCCAGTAACCGCATATTCCATCGGAGAAATCCGTCCTACAGATTGCGGATGAACTTAAAGAGACAAAAACAGACTCCCCTCCGGGCGGCGGATATCTCCTGCCTGCCCAAAAGGGGGGTCTGTTTTGTTACTTTATCCTATTGACAGCTGTCTTATTTCACTGCTGCCCGTACTTCTCTCATTAGTAACGTCCCTTTACATAATGAATGGTTAATACGGCTTTCTTTTCCTGATTATTTACAACAATCTTAGCGCACTTTTTACCTTCCGGTATCTCCATGCGACCAATATAACCCGACCATGCAATATATTGGTCGTCACCAATCTTTGCACCGTCAGTATCAATAAAGGAAACCTGAACGCCCGGCTTTGTTACTGCTTCTCCCGTCGTATCATTAAACGCCTCTACCCCTTCTGCATAAACTTCAAAATAGGTACAATCCTGATACTCCTCCGGTATCGGCATATGAGAGCCTGTATAAGCCGCTCCATCAAAGCTACACGTAACAGACCCGTCGTCATTCGTGGTCATGGATACTGCTCCACCTTTTTCAAATTTGGTAATGTCAAGATTGACAACCGCTGCCAGCTTAATGTGATGAATCGTCTGAACCTGAGGATTGCCCTCCGCTCCTACCTGAGAATTAATTATGATAGAAGTAAGCGTTACATCATCAGGAACGATGTAAGACTTTACACCAGCTCCATACAGTGTAGTAATCTCTCCTGCTGCACTCCGGAGCGCTATCTGATTTCCATCTGTTAACGCTTCCCCTCCTTGGGTAGACGATACTGAAACCTCTACATACTTCAGATTTGCATACTCTGCCGGAATCGCAATATTCGTCCCCTGGTAGTTTTTCTCATAGGAAATTTCTACGCTTCCATCTGCGTTGTGCTTAACAGAACCTTCTACTGCTCCTGCTACATTTAATTCATTCAAATCAAGATCAACCTTGGTCACCGGATTTGGCGTCGGCGTCGGTGTAGCCTCCGGGGTCGGTGTAGCCTCTGGCGTTCCTGTCACACCCGGAGTCGGTTCCGGCGTTCCTGTTACACCCGGAGTCGGTTCCGGCGTTCCCGTTACGCCCGGAGTCGGCTCTGGTGTTCCTGTTACGCCCGGGGTAGGTTCTGGTGTTCCTGTTACGCCTGGTGTAGGTTCTGCCTCTCCTTTCGCAACAAATGTAATCTCGTAGATATTACACGAGCATGCACCCTCGTTAGACATGATAGAAACTCCGTCGACAACATACTGTGACACTTCACTCAGGTCAATTTCATAAACGCCTTCTGGAGATTTGATGATTCCATACTTCACCAAAATTGGCTTCGGCGCGCCATATTCCGTTCCTAACGGGGCGCTGCTGTCCAGTAATTTAATTGCAACTTCGTCTTTCTTCGTCACATTACCAGTAGCTAACTTAATTCTTAATTTACCATACTGGGCAGGATAAATCTTCTCTGGAAGCTTAAAGTCAATTGCGTTATACTGAGCTGCAAAATCAACCTTTATTGCCCCGTTTTCAAGGTACTCTGCCGTATATGGATTCCATTCTGACCCCGCAAGCGCAGGATTACAATCCTTCGGGGTGAAAGTCTTCAATGACCCAGGCTCTACCGGCGGCAGCGGTATCGGTGTCGGTGTAAGTGTCGGCGTCGGAACCTTGCCTTCCTCATACAGGTTGAACGTAACAGATTCCAGTGTCAAATCCGGCTGTGCTGCATTCAGGGACATCAGCTCAATTTTTGCAACCTTCTGTTCCCTCGGATCCACGGAATAAGTAAACTCCTTCTTTGTCGGCTCGGAAATACCCCAGCCAGGATATTCGCCATCACCATTATTTTTGGTAATGTTCGTACCATCTGTTGTAAGGATGGAGAGACCAAACTGTCCGCCTGTCGTAACCTCAACGACAATCGAGCGGATGCGGTCCACATCTACATTTGCCGGAACATTAAAGGTTGCCTTCTGATACTGTCCGGAGAAAGATATCGTTGCGGTACCGTTGCTGTTCTTGGTCAGCGTAGTTGCACCTGCTGTCATGTTGTCATAGGTGTTTTTCACTACTACCTGAGGCGCTTGGTATACCGGCTCCACATAGCAATTCTCGCCCTCTACGCTGGTGCCTTTTGTAGATACATAAACCTCTTTTCCGAGAATCACCGCTTCGGTAAGCACGCCAGTGCCACCAATCTTTATATTGTCTCCGGTAATACTTGCCTTTGCCACATTTCCGATTGGCGCAATCTCTACTGTTGCATTGCTTCCGGAAACATTCATATTATCTACTGCGTTTAATACATCGACCTGTGCTGCCTTTACCGCTTCGGTGATATTTAACTCACCCATCGGAATGTTTAAGGAAATCTTTGCATCGCCTGCTACTTCTACATTAAGTGCAAGGGAATCCCGGTTGCTTACATTCAGGTAATTGTTTGTAGCAGAATCACCCACTACAAGCTTACTGATACGGCTGTCTACATTTTTCAGATTTACAATATTGAAAACATCATTCCCCTTGTAAACAACCTCTCCGCTGTAACCCTCCAGGGTCACATCAATACGGTCCTGCTTCGCGCTTGCCTCTACATTCAGAGCCTTGACATCGCCCTCATGTAAATCAAGACGGACATTCGCACCTGCAGAAATTGTCTCAACTGCGGCATCCTCCATAGTCATAATCAGCGGAGCCGAACGTAACATCTGCTCGTTCTCTGCCTGCACCCGCATGAAATAATCCATTGCCTGTTGTCTTGTCTCCTCTTCTGCAAGAAGAACACGCAGTCCGGTCATGTCAATTTCCTTTAACTCCGGCTCCTGAACGGTTACCTTGCCCGCATCTACCTTCCAGAGCTGGATGACGGATTCGCTGCCGCTCTCAATAACGAGCTCGCCAACTTCTACTTCGTCAAAATAAATATTTGCTGCTGCGGCTTCTTTCGTTACTACGATACGGTCCCAGTTCTCACCAGAAATGATAACCTCATTATCGCTATCCACCATATCTTCCGCAATATAAAGCGTATTTACCGCTATTGGCGCCGGAGCAATTAGTAAATCACTCTCTGCCCTTGCAGGCGTTGCCGGACCGAAGACGGATGTCGTCATCAGAACCGCCAGGCTTCCTGCAAGCACACGCAATCCTAATTTTCTCATAATTCTCCTTTCTTTCTTCAAAGGAGCCGCCGCTTTCACAATGCGCCTGCCACAACCGGTAAACCATGAAGCGGAGGCTTCCCTTGAAACTGTCTCAGAGTTACTTTGTCATTACTGCAAACCCGTTGCTCTACTTTTTCGGAACGAAAGTAATGCTGTACAGCGTTATGTTAGCAGCACCGTCATTTGACATAATGCCGATTCTGTTGACATCCTTCTTCGCATGCGCACTTAAATCCATTTCGATATTCGCCACACCGGAGGTTGTAACACCCCAACGGATTTCCATCGGTGTCGGGTTATTGTACTGGTCAAGCTCGGCATCCGGTGCACAGACCTTAAGAGCAACTGCATCCTTACCGGTCGCCGTTTCGAGAGAGAAGATTGCCTTATCAAACTTCGCCAGGTCCACATCGTCCGGAAGCATATAGAATACCTCCTGATACTGACCCTCAAATGCAATCTTCACGCCGCCGTCCGAAGTATTCTCTGCCTTATACCCGTATCCGGCCGGCTTCATGTCTGCAAACTTATAAACCAGGCTTCCATCCGGCGCTGTCTGGGAACTGCCGCCTGCCGGCTTGGAAACCAGTCTGGTGCCTCCGGATATCTCCGTAATCTTCACAGCGTCCAGACCGATGTTCATGGTTGCGTTATCTGCTTCAAAATAAAGCACGATATCCGTGGTCTCTTCCTTCACCTCAAAGGTGCCCTCAATCAGCGTCCATTCGCCCTTCTTCGGCTCTGCCGTGCTGACTGCGATGTACTCCTCGCCTTTGTTCTTATCCCATGTCAGCCGGATGATTTCGCCGTCTGCCGCATCCTGCTTTACATATGCGCTTACCTTATAAACGCCGCCGACTTCAACTAACTTATTTAAGTTAATACCAGCGCCGTTCCAGCTGGAGCTTCTTCCGGAAATCTCAAGATATTTGGTTCCGTCCGGAGATGTTACAGAACTCTTTGTGCCAAGTGTTGCGGCACGGCCTGCCCACAGTCCTGCAGACTTCTCAAAGCTTTCCTCATAAATCACGCCTGACTGGGTCGGCTTCGGGGTCGGGGTCGGCTTTCCCGGGGTCTTAGTTGGTACCGGCGTAGCGGTAGCTTCCGGTGCCTTGGTCGGTGCCGGAGCGCCATAAACGGTAATCTCTACCGAATCGCTCTTCCCGCTCATTGTCGTCGCCGTAATCGTTACAGTACCGTCCTTTAATCCCTTCACGACGCCGTTAGCGTCTACTGTAGCAATCTTGGTATTGCTGGACTTCCATGTAGTAACGTCATTGGAAGTCTTTGGCGTTAGCGTGCGGTTCAAATCCACCTTCTCACCGTACTTTAACTCCGAAACCTTATTGTTAATCTCAATCTTTAAGGCCGGTTTACGAATCTGTACCTTCGCGGCAAGCGTCTGCGTCTTACCAGCCGAGGTAATCTCACAGGTAATCGTTGCTGCTCCTTTTTTTATACCGGTAACTACACCGTTTTCATCTACAGTTGCTATCGTTTCGTCACTGCTCTTCCAAGTAATGACTGCATCTGACGGCACACCTGTTACATCAAAATCATAGGTCTGCCTTGTTAAAATGTTACGACTTGTCTTATTCAGCTTGGCCTCCCCGGCTGCATAAGAACTTCCCGCATGCGAAAACAGGGTCGTAACTCCCATCGCAGCCACTAAAGCTCCGACAAGGATTTTTCTTACTGCTTTTTTACTGCTTCCCATTGCTTCTCCTTTCTTATAACAATATTGTGGATAATAGTTAAGCTGCCGGACATTTTGCGGCAGCTTCTGTCCCCTACACCTTGTGCAGAAAAAATATGTACACGCACCCATGTAAGAGACATGGTACCATCTCTTTCCATTCTATAAGTTTTTGGTTATTTTGTCAATAGTTCTTCTTTTTATCCATACATTTTTGTTACTATTATACAAAATCTACTTTGAGTTTTGTATATCTCTCCAAAAAAACAAAATTCCAGCCCTTGACATTTACAATAGCTCACGGTATAATTATCGTGGTGTACGTTTGGTAGTTATAATTTATTTTATATAAATTACTTCTATAATTATCTTAAGACAGGAGGATTTCATATGTCAACAAAGGCTTATTACAAGCACGAGGAAATCGGTGCTGGCAAAGTAGGTTTTTCCAGAACCCGTTCCATCATCGAAGCCGCTTTTTACGGCAACAATGTAGTTAAGGTAAACTCCTTAAAAGAAGCGTACAATCTCGCAAAGAACTCCCCAGGCACTATCGTAACCGATATGCCGGTTTACAGAGGCGAAGAGTTCGGTCTTGAAAGCGATGCAAAAGTGCTGCTATTCAATGACGGTGCTGTTACCGGCCGCTATGCTACTGCACGCCGCATTAAGGGCGAGCCTGGCGTAGATGATGTAAAGCTTGATAAGGTTGTGATGGACGCCGTTTACGAGACCCGTTGGAAGACCATGTATCATGCGGAGTGCTTCGTAGGTCTTGATCCGGAGTTCATGGTAAAGGCACATCTGCTGATTCCGGAAGGCGAAGAGAACCTGTTGTACAACTGGATGATTAACTTCCAGTATATGTCTGATGAATATGTAAAGATGTACAAAAATTCCAAGCCGGTCGGCGACGGCAAGGAAGCAGATATTTACATCTTCTCTGATCCACAGTGGATTCCGGGAAATCGTCCGGATGTTGATTACAGCTGCTTAAGCGACCCGCTTACGCTCTGCTATTTTGACACTGCTGAAAACTGTGCTGCAATCCTTGGTATGAAGTACTTTGGTGAGCACAAGAAGGGTACGCTTACAATGGCATGGGCAATTGCAAACCGTAACGGTTACGCTTCCTGCCACGGCGGCCAGAAGGAATATACGCTTTCCGACGGTTCCAAGTACGTTGCTTCCGTATTCGGTCTGTCCGGTTCCGGTAAGTCCACCCTGACCCACGCAAAGCACGGCGGCAAGTACGGTGTTACGGTTCTCCATGATGATGCTTTCATCATCAATTCCGACACCTGTTCTTCCATCGCGCTTGAGCCGACTTATTTTGATAAGACCGCTGACTACCCGACCGGCTGCCCGGACAACAAGTATCTGTTATCTGCACAGAACTGTTCGGCTACCATGGACGAGGAAGGCAAGATTCAGCTTGTAACCGAGGATATCCGTAACGGCAACGGCCGTGCAATCAAGTCTAAGCTCTGGTCTCCGAACCGTGTGGATAAGATTGTATCTCCGGTTAATTCCATCTTCTGGATTATGAAGGATCCGACCATTCCGCCGGTAGTTAAGTTAAAGGGCGCTGCGCTTGCTTCGGTTATGGGTGCTACACTCGCAACCAAGACCTCTACCGCAGAGCGTGTTGCTGCAGGTACCGACCTGAACGCACTTCGTATCGTTCCGTACGCAAATCCGTTCAGAACCTATCCGCTTGCAAACGACTATGTGAAGTTTAAGAAGCTTGTAGAGGAAAAGAATGTTGACTGCTACATCATCAATACTGGTGACTTTATGGGCAAGAAGGTAAAGCCTGCTGATACGCTTGGCATTCTGGAATCTATCGTAGAAGGCAAGGCTGCTTTCAAGCAGTGGGGTCCGTTTGAGGATATCGAAATCATGGATTGGGAAGGCTTTACTCCGGATATGAACGACGGAGATTATCTTACCCAGTTAAAGGCTGCTATGCAGAACCGTGTAGACGCTGTTGCTAAGTTCGCAACGGCAAAGGACGGCTACGATAAGCTTCCGGACGAGGCTCTTGCAGCACTGCAGAAGCTCGTTGACGAGTTAAAGTAAGCCTTAGAACTACTCCTAAAACTTTTGTACCGTCAGCCAAAACGGCTGACGGTACTTTTTTTACAGTAACTTTCTTTTATAACACTCCCTTATCATTACAATATCAGCTTTTATTTCTGCGGATTACCTCATTTAGCTTCTGGTACAGCTTATCTATCTCCACCGGCTTGGACAAATGTCCGTTCATACCGCATTCTACAGACTTTTTCAAATCGTCGTCAAAAGCATTCGCCGACATAGCGACAATTGGTAGCGTACGACAGTCCTCGCGCTCCATGCTCCGGATAGTACGCGTTGCTTCCAGACCATCCATCACCGGCATCATAATATCCATCAGAATTGCATCATACGTGCCTGGCTCTGTAGTGCGGATGCGTTCTACTGCCTGCGCTCCGTCATAAACACAGTCCACTTCAAAATTACGCTCCTCCAGCAGACTCTGCGCAATCTCGGCATTCAGCTCATTGTCCTCCACCACCAGAATCCGGCACCCGTCAAAGGAAATTTCTTCCTCTTCCGGCTCGCTTTCCATATTTTCACCAAGTCCCAGCGAAATGGAAAAACTGAATGTACTGCCCTCTCCCAGCTCACTCTCCAGCTGGATACTGCTCCCCATCATCTGAATCAGGCGGCTGCTGATGGAAAGTCCCAGTCCTGTACCGCGCTGCTTAGACGGGTCTGCAGCAGCCGACCCGGCCTGCTCAAAGGAACGGAATACTCTTCCCTGGTCCTCTTTTGCAATCCCGGCTCCGGTATCCTGCACTGCAAAATAAACGAGCGCTTCCGTTTCTGTCGCCTCTGTCTCATGCACTGTCAGGGTAATCTGTCCGTCTTCCGGGGTAAACTTTACCGCATTGCCTAATAAATTGATAAGCACCTGGCTGATTCTCATTTTGTCTGCCATAAACCAGCTATGCGTCAGCTGGATATCCTGTACAAAATGAATACGCTTGCCTGCTGCCTGAGGTGTTATCAGCTCCCTGATGGTATCTAACATTTCATATATGCTGAAATTGAACAAATCCAATTTCATCTTACCACTTTCAATCTTAGACATATCCAGAATATCATTAAGCAGTCCCAGCAGATAATTCGAGGAAGACTGTATCTTCTGCAGACAATCGGTAACCCTCTCCTGACTCTGGTCCTGCTGCAGGGCAATGGCCGTCATACCGATAATACCGTTCATAGGCGTACGGATTTCGTGACTCATACGGGACAAAAAGTCTGACTTTGCCTTGCTGGCAATATCATGCTGCTGCTGGTTCAGCTGGTTCTCAATTACCCTGCCAAGCTCTGCAAGGTCCTGATGCTCCTCCGGATTTTCCAAAAGCTGCGGCTCAATTCCGAGAATACAAATATTTCCCATATAGCTTCCGTTGTCATACATAGGAAGCATAATGCCTTCCTGACCCGGCATGATACCTAAAAAGCACTGAAGCTCCGGCTTCTGGCTGTCCTCCTCTGAAAAATAACGTACTTCCTCCTGTCCCAGCCAGTCAAAGAATCTCTCTTTCTCCTCTTCTCTGTACTGCCTTACATTTTCATTGACAGGCTTTCGGTTTCTATGCCACTGATAGTCCAGATAGCTGGAGCTGAAATCATCCCGGAGTACGGATACCAGTACGTCGCTCGCTTTATAAAATCTGCCGATTTTTTGAATCATCAGCAGCATCTGAGCAGGAAAATCAGCTCCCTTACCAAACAAATTCAATGCCAGGGAGACGAGGCTGACTTCCTCGCTGTAATCCAGAGTATTGATTTCGCGCCCTTGCAATTCCGGAAGCGGCGTAAGCTTCTTCTCCGGAATATCCTCATAAAAAATGTACCGTCCTGTGACATCCGGAACTACATATCTGCTCGCCTGCTTTGCCATACGGAGCAGCTTCTCTGTACTCTGTTCCTTTCCGGCGCAAACCATACCGGCATAAACGTCAACCTGAAATACTTCCGCTTCAAAGCTTTTCGAAATCTTTCCAAGCAAATCTTCCACAAACTCCGCTGCCTGCTCCTTCGACTGGTTTTCCAGCCAAAGCACAAATTCATCCCCATCAAGACGCAGTGCTACCGTATTCCAATTTGTCCTTTGGGTAAACTCCTGACAGCTGTTTCTGGTCAGGAGTCCCATTTCCTCAAGAATCATATCGCCAAACACAATACCATTCTTTTCATTGCTCTCCTTCAACCGGTTCAGAAACAGGTTTATCATAACTCCGTCCTGCCGGAGCCTGCGGCACTCATGGAGACGTTCTACACCTGCGCTGAATACATAAAGCCCGGTCACACCGTCCGTCGTATTCTTCCTGAGCTGTTCCGCCTCTCTTTCCTTCTGCTCCTGTATATCACGGATGCTTCCCACCAGCTTCCGCCGTTTCCCATCCGTATCATAAACTGCATTACTAGAAAGTGCCACCCATATAAACTCCGCATCCTCCGGCCATTTTATCCGGAATTCCACAAACAGCCTGTCGGCTTTGCTCTGCATTACCTGGATAACGTTCTCACGGTCCGCTTCATGGATGCAGGCAGGCTTGATAAAGCAGCCCGCAAAATCCTCACACGGCCAATTTCCGCTCATTGTCTTATGATTTACAATATCCAGGATACGGCTCTCAAAATCATAGGAAAAAAAGATATCCTTGGAAGACTCCAGCGCAACCCTGTAGCGCTCCTTTTCCTCCAAAAGAATATTCTCTGCCTCCTTCTGCCTGTCCGTCAAATCATTCACTACATCATACAGGGCGTCAATCTCCAGAATATTAGAAAGCTTAAACTCCTGAAGCCCTTCGCTCCCCCTGCTGATGCAGTACATCAGACGCTGAATCGGCCTTGTCAGATGCTTTACCAGAAAGTAGATGCCAAACATACCGAAAATCAAACCGATTAAAACAGCAGCAAGCATCCAGATATAAAGCTGGTGGCTCATGCCAAAAAGATCTTCCTCTGTTTCTAAACCCAGAAGCACCCATTCTGTATTCTCATAAGGAACATTATTGCTGTACAGCTTTAGCGGACAGGTTACAGCATAAACCTTCTGCTGATTCAGCCGTATATTCTTTATCAGCGAAAGATTCTCATAATCGGTGTCCTGCAGAATAAAGGTGTCCCTCTCCGAACAAACCAGATTATAAAGAACCCCTTTACCCACCATAGGTACATAGCTTCCATCCTTCTGCCTGACTGCCAGCATATATCCTGACTGCTGGGAATCATTTAATTCCTCTACCGGGAAATAGTCGCACAGTCTTCTGCTGGAAACCTCCAGTCCCAGCACGCCGTATACCTGGTCTTCATACCGGAGGGGCAGGGAATATGTAATCATCTCATAGGAATCTGTCGTTCCCTTCTCCAGAATGAACGGCATGGACCAATAGCCCAAATCCTTTGTATCTGCATCTGCATATTCGGCTCCGGCACGCCATGGTTCGTAAAAATAGCGGTCGGAAGCATTCTTTCCCTGACCATCCATACGAAAGCGGGTCGTCCAGTAAGTATCCAAAGGAATATTCCATTCTCTGGACAAATGCTTGCTTCCTCTTTCTAGCAACAAATCCGTATAATTTGCAGGATTGGTATCCGGGTCAGAGTCCCGGATAAAAAAGCCGTCAAACTCCGATGCCTGCATATCGGTTCCTGTCAGAATCAAAAAAATACCTGTCGTAAAATTATTCTGCAAAATATCAAGGCATTCCGGAAAAAGCTGTTCCAACAGCTTATTTTTCATTTCCTTTGAATTCAGAAATTCATCCAGCCCTACGCCCTCATTTTCCAAAAGCTGCTTCAAGACATCATTCATAACCGGCGCCTGCTCATAAATCGATGCCCAGCGCTGATTCATATCATTCTGCAGGATTACCTTTCTGTTTTCCACAAGACGGCTCATGATACCGGTGGAATACTCATTCAGCATTTTCGTAATTTTCCTGAGCACTAATGTCCCGATTGTAATGAAGCCTTGGATTAACATAATTGCAATTAAGGGAATCAGAAAAATCCTGAATATATTTGCTTTTTTCTTTTTTGACCTTTTTTCCATATCATCCCTGCTTTTTAGTCGCACTGTTCAGTGCATCACAAAAAGAATTATACCACTCCTCAAAAGCTTCCTCTGTTACATACGGCGCCGATGCCTCCTCTAAGCTCTTCCCCTGCTCTAAGGCTTCCACCACACTCTTACGGTCCTTTACCGCCTTATCCGAAAGATTGTATTCCAGCACCTTTCTTGCAGCAGAACCGTTTTCAAAGCTCTTATTCGTATACAGTGTAAGACCATCCATTTCGCGGAAAATCGTAGTCAGGCATTCATACGTCTTCGGCGCTACCGTGAGCTTCTTCTCCTCAATCACCTGGTCCAGCTTTTCCTTGCTGTTCGCCTCCTTCAGCACAGGGAGGTAACCGGATACGCTGCCAAACTGCAGATTATTCTCTGCCTCTGTAAACCACTTCAGAAACTCCACTGCCGCATACTCATGCTTTTCATCAGACTTGCTGACTACCATTCCGGCGCCCTGCTGTACGGCATAACTTCTTCCGCCCTCAAAAACAGGCGCTGCCATTACAATATATTCAATTGCATAGGAAGAATCATCCAGCTCCACCTGATTCGGGAAATACATCGCGGAGGATGTGGAGCCTGTATAAGCGAGAAGCTCTCCCGTCTTCACATCATCCGAACGGAATGAACCGTAAGCTCCGAAATACCCTTTCACCATAGGCACATAATAATTCTCCCAAAGTCGATGCAGCTCTTCCTTTGGCACATTCAGGGTCAGGCTGCCATTCTCTACCTGGAAAATCTCTACGCCAAGCTGCTGCATACCAATGATAAAATAATTTGCTACGGCGTCTCTTCCATAAAATGCCCTGCCGTCCCCCGGCACATCCGGCGTCAGACTATCCGTCCACTCGTAGTACGCTTTAGCGACGGCTGTTACGCCCTCCATTGTCTTCAAATCCTCTAAAACTGCGCCTGTAGCCGATGCAAAACGCTCCCAGTCTGTCTTGTTAATCATCATAATTTCCGTAGATTTTGCCGTCGGGAAAATCCTCAATGTACCGTCAGCAGCAATGCAGCCCTCCTCAATATAGGAGTCCACATACTTTTTCAAATCTGCCTTGCTAAGATAATCAGACAGATTAGCCAGAGCGCCTGCCTGCTCTACCTCATAGGCGGTATCTGCATAGGAGGAAAAAATATCCGGCATTTCATCCGCTCCTACTTTTCCGGCAATGGAATCTCTTACAGCGGTCTCCAGATCCGGAACGGAACCCTGACTATAGCCCTGCACATAAATTCCTTTTTCTCTACCAACAGTCTGATTAAACTCCTCTACCAGAGCGTCAAATGCCGCCTGCTGGGAACCGTTATAGTAATGCCACACTGTCAGAGAAACAGGATTATCAGGGTCTAGTGGACTCTTTTTACCACACCCCGTCAAAGTTAACGCTAAAACTACCATCATACATAAGCTTCCGACTAACTTCTTTGCATTTTTCATATGCCGCTCTTCCTCCTTATTCACTTCCTAATTTTTACGAACAACCTCCTCGCCTACTTTTCGTTGTATTGATAAAACCTGACTCTGCCTGTTACTGTCTGACAACACTTCGCCTTACAGTTCCACGGCAAATTTTACTAATTTTATTTTAGCACACGCTTCCTATATTTTCAATACAATATCCGTGGGCTAATATACCCACGCGCTCATCAAAACAAAAAGGAGCCGCGCTTTATACGACAGCTCCTTTTGAAATAATACCTATTTATTCTTTTTAAAGTTGTGCTTACCGGATACGGAACTGACCAATCAAACGGTTCAGCGTTCTTGCCTGACTGGACAATTCCTTGGAAACTGCAGCGCTTTCCTCAGCAGCCGCAGAGTTTGTCTGTACTACTCTGGAAATCTCTTTAATCCCCTTTTCCACAGAGGTAATCATTTCTGACTGCTGGACACTGGCAAGCGCAATTTCGTCCATCAGCATTTTGATTGACTGAATGCACTCATTTATTACTTGCATTGCAGAAATTGCATGATCGGTAGACTCCGTCCCTACCTTTATATCCTGAATAGAACGGCCAATCAGAACACTGGTATTCTGAGCAGCTTCGCCGGACTTATTGGCAAGGCTGCGAACCTCGTCTGCTACAACCGAAAATCCCTTTCCGGCACTGCCTGCATGGGCAGCTTCGACAGAAGCGTTTAATGCCAGAACATTTGTCTGGAACGCAATCTCTTCAATCGTTTTTATAATACTACCGATTTGATTTGAAGACTGGTCGATGTTCCTTGTAGCAATAGTCAGCTGCTCCATCTTTGTATCGGCCTCAGTAGCATATCCGTTCGCTTTATCTACCAGTTCACTGGCACTGCTGCAACGCACGGCACTGTCTTTTATCTTAGAAGTAATTTCCGTCACATTAGAAGCAAGTCCGTCAATGGATACCGACTGTTCCATTGTTCCCCGGGACAGCGTCTCCACCCCTGCAGATACCTGGTCCGCTCCTGTATCAACCTGGTTCGCAATATTGGAAATATCACCCATCACGCTCATAAGATTTGTCCGGATTGTTTTCAGGCTTTCTGCCAGAACCTTAAAATCACCAATATAATACGCCTCGTTCTTCGCAACATCTACCGCAATATTGCCCTTCGCCATCTCGCCTAAAATCCGTCCGATATCATCAATCGTTTTACGCAGATAGTTACAAACATGATGCGTCGTCTGTGCAATCATGCCGATTTCATCTGTTCTGCCATAGAAGCCGTTCAATTCCCGGTCGGCAGAAAGGTCCAGATTTCCAAGATGTCTGATAGCGCTTTCCACAACCATAAGCTCCTTACCTACCTGATACAAAATCAGAAGCGTTACAAAGATAACGGCGGCCGTTACGGCTGCACACAGCATACCTACTACAACGCGCACTTTCGCAACCGCTCCGTAGACCTCTGACTCACTATCGTGAACCATAAAAATCCAGTCCCGGTCTTTCAAATACTTATAAACAACTAATTGGTCCACACCATTTTCATCCTGATAAGAGTATGTACCTGCCTGGGTGCCCCCATCCTCCTTTACCCGGCGGATGATTTCGAGATATCCGCTGTCTGCCGTCTCTGTATTCAACAGCGTTTCATCCTCATGGTAAAGATATACGCCAGTCTCTGCATTCAAAAACACATATTCGCTATTAGGCAGTCCCTCGATGTTCAGGTTCAGCAAGGCATCCGTCAACCGGCTGGCATAAACACCGGCTCCTACATAGCCGATACAATTCTGACCTTCAAAAATAGGATAATACATCGAAAGAATCATACTTCCGGTTCCCGGGGACTTCATAATTCCTAAATTGGTTAATTTCTGTTGTGCCAGAATAGTTTCATGGAATACTTTTAACGATTCTCCCGTCCGGGTAGTTATTCCGATAGCTCCCTGAGATGTATGCGTCAGGACGTAAGTGTCCGGAGTCGCAATATACAAACCCTCAAAAATCCCCTTAACTGCAGCAAATTCCTCCGTATACTTCTGGACCTTTTCTAACAATCCGGAATCCTCCGGATTTGCAAGAAGCTCATGCACCTCGCTACCGAGGGCAAAAGCAGTCACATATTCCTCTGCGGAGGCTACATAGTCATTAATAATGGCAGCTCTGGCTTCTACTGCGTCTGTCATCTGGTTCGTAATATTGCTCTTAACCATTGAAGCAACATTGTCCGATACAATAAACCAAAGCGACAGCATTCCTGCTATAATTATGACTGTTGTAACAATGCCAATACGTGTTGCAAGCTTACGGCTTACTAGAAATTTCATTTAAAATTTCCTCCATGACATAAATAAACTTTGTATTCGAAAAATCTTTCCCCTGCCGAATTATTACTTTCTATAAAACAGCAATTGATTTTTCGTGTAAAGTATTTTAACATAAACGACTCCGTTTTTCAATACTTGCATTCAAAATGTAGAAACTCAATTTGCATAGTCTGGGTTCTGTACGTTCAAATAATGCAACAAAAATAGAGCGGTCAATCGTCTTGTTTTTGCCTCTCCAGGAATCGGAAAGTGCAAAATCAAACTTTCTTTGGGAACTCCCAAAGACCATCCTCATTTTGCCGGGAGCATATCCAATCGCTATCTTTATAGGAGGCTGAGCCATGAAATTGAAAACAATGCCCTGACCCTTTGATTAAATAAAAAATAAGAAACGCCGAAAACCTTCATTTTACAAGGCTTTCGGCGGGTTTTTTGGCGTCGCTAAGAGGATTTGAACCTCCGGCCTACCGCTTAGGAGGCGGTCGCTCTATCCAACTGAGCTATAGCGACATTCATAAAACTATAACGTTGTTTTCCCTGCTTATCCGTTCTAGCTTCATACCTCTCTATTTTACTATGATTTTTCTATTTCGTCAACTCTTTTACACTTAAGTTTCCACATTTTTAAATAATTTCCCTGTACTACGCCATATCAAAATTTACCGTTCCCTGCATCCATATGTTTCCGCGAAAACGTCTTCCTTCCTTCGGCTCTCCGTACAAATCCTTTTTATTGATGCAGACTGGAAAGCGCAGGTCATTGCAGCGCAAATTCATATAATAAAGCTCTTCTCCTGTAATATGGTTCTTTCTCTCATAGACTGATTCAATCACGGCAAGAATCGTATAATTATCCGATTCCGAACCATAAGGAATAAACGTCGTTTCCACAATCGAATAGACATCCTCTGTTTTTAAACGCTTATTAATCTGTGCATACAAATCAATGTCATCAATTGTGAGCGCCTCCATTGCCTCCCGGTCGCCCTTCCGTGCTGCCTCCACAAGCTTGATGCGTCCCGATGTATTCACTGGCTCCTTCACCTGTGCCGTCTTCATGGAAAGTGTCGGAAGCAGAATCTTCCCCTCCGTTGCCAGCGCCGCAAGTGTAACCGCATGCTCTTTTTTTTCTTCCGCATATTGTCTTGAAATATAGTCTGTGACATTCTGCAGATAGAAAATCAGGGAAACACCCAGCCGGTAATCATCACACATTCCGGTATACGCATCCGTATCTACGCGTTTGCTGATAAATACTGACTCCTTCGAGCTTACGTTCTGTCCCCGCAAATACGGAAAGTAGTGCTCTACATGAAAATTTCCACGCTCGTCATACTCTCCCCGCAATGCTACACCAATATCTTCTGCGGCTTCCAGAAAGATTTCTGCAATGGTTGTCTTACCGCCCAGATTTGCCATATACCGCTCCGCGCCCTGCTCTATTACAAGATTAATTAACTGCTCCACGTCCTTACGGCTTTTTATATCACTAAATCCAACTGCTTTCAAAAAACTATGCATTTTTAACACCTTTCCGCACAAAACTATATTTATCCAATCCCCGCCAGAATCCCTACCCTGAGGCAACCTGTTTTCCTAGTATTCCACAGAATCAACAATAAATAAAGTAAGATTTTTTGTCAAATCCCTTTCCTCAAAAGCTCCGTATTCTATTCCTTCGGAATTTTTCAGCAGACGAATCACCGGTCTTGTCGGAAACTTATAGTTTTGTCTCAAAACTACTGCAAAATCTCCTTCATTTGTAATTACCGTAGTTCCAATCGGATACGCCGCAACCGATTCTATAAAAAGCTGTACCAATGTGAAATCAAACTTCGTTCCAGCCTGACTCATAATATACTCTATTGCCTGGCGCACCTTAAAACGCGGCATAAGATTTCCGTATACCATATTATCAAACTGGTCACATAATGACACAATTCTTACCTCCTGCTTTAAATGCTTCCCTTCCATATGAAACGGATAGCCGCTTCCATCAAGTCTCTCATGGTGCTGGAGGACAATATCTTTCACCGTTTTCGAAAGCCAATCCTTTTTTTCAACATCAGTATACCCATAAATGACATGACGCATCACTTCCTTCCGGACCTTTTCTTCACATTCTTCAAGAACCAGGTCGGAAGTGTCAATGGTTATCGTAGTATAACCGATATCATGTAACAGACCCCCGATTACAATCTCTTTTGTCTTATTTTTCGGAAGCTTTGCACGCAGGGAAAGCAGCGTTGAAATTGCTGCCACATTCACCGAATGCAGATACAATTCATTGCTTTTTTCCCGGACGCAGGAAACATTATACATAATATCCGGCTGGCTGAGAATATCTGCCATAATCTCATCCGCAACCTTAATCATTTCCTTTAATTCGTCCCTGTCCGCATAGGTATACTTCTGAATGGTATTCCTTACGGTTTCACCGCACTGCATTTTGATTTCCTCTTCTGTAATATCTTCCATGCTGTCTTTTTCTTCCGCTCCTTCACGGATAAAAATACTTTTAATATGAAGCTCGGACAGTCGGGGTATGTATTCCCTTTTTAGCTTCGTTCCTCCTGACATCAGCACTACTCCGGATGAACTAAAAACATCCTTTGCAAGAACATCCCCGTCACGAATTGCTTCTATCAATATTCTTCTCAACGCAATACCTCCTTCCAGATTGTTTCATCTGCCGGTCCCCTTACCTGCTTTATCTACACTCCGAAAGCTAATAAGTCAAAGACTTATGCCATATAATTCCGTTTGTTTTTTGCATCCTCCAGCGCCTTTCGCTCTTCCTCCGCAAGCACTACAAAAGATTCTCCCTTAATAATTTCTTTTACATAAGTATAGCAGCCATCTCTCGTATGAACTGATGTCAAAATGTAACCATTATTTTTGTCATCCAGCATGGCAAGAGAAAAGCTTAACTTTCCACCCATTTCCTTAAAAGCATCATATTTGATAATGCTCATCTTCTGATAGGAATTTAAAAGTGTTTCACATGCAATATTCAGCTTTCTGGACATGTACTCGATATCGGCCTTCATTTTATCAATATCTTTGAACCTTGAAAAAATAGCGCTTTCCAAATCCTTTCCATCTGCACCCTTCATAAAAACGGTATACTTTTCATTCAGCCTTTTTATTTTTACCATTGACACAACCGACAAAACTATCAAAATAAATACCATGATGATTAAAGAAATGCCGGCAATGATTGAAAAACGTAAAATAGCCGCTTCTTCTATTTTTTGTCCTGCAATTGTAATTACATCCTTATCCATTTTTGTATCTCCTTATTTTAAACGGTTTATCATATCAATAAGCCGTTCCAATTCTTCCAAAGAATAATATTCTATTTCAATTTTTCCCTTATCCTTTGTCTTCTTTTTGATTTCCACCTTAGTCCCTAAAATATCTTTCATACGGTTTTCAACATCACGGTAAATGAGCTTGTCCTCCTGTGACGTCTTTTCCGTCTTTGGCTTTTCCTGCTTCTCTCTTTCTGCAAGAGTACGTTTTACGAGACTTTCCGTTTCACGCACACTCAGCTTTTCATCAAAAACGCGCATTGCCAAAAGGTGCTGTTCCTCTTTGTCTGTAATTGAAAGAAGGGCACGTGCATGTCCGCCGGTAAGCATATTATCAATCAACATCTGCTGTACCCTCTCATCCAGCTTCAATAGCCGCATCGAATTTGTTATTGTAACACGGTTCTTTGCTACCTTTTCCGCCAGCTCATCCTGCTTCAAATGATACTCCTGAATCAGACGACTATATGCCTGCGCTTCTTCAATCGGATTCAAATCCTCACGCTGGATATTTTCAATTAACGCAACCGCAAAGACATCCTCCGGTGCAAACTCCTTTATAATCACCGGAGCCTCCAGCAATCCTGCCTTTCTTGCTGCTCTCCATCTTCTTTCACCCGCAATAATCTCATACCGCTTTTCCTTTTTCTGAACTACAATCGGCTGGATAATTCCGTATTGCTTAATGGAATCCGCAAGCTCCTGTAATGCATCTTCATCAAAATTTCTGCGTGGCTGTGTTCTATTTGGCTCAATTTCCGAAAGGCGAAGAAATGTTTCACGTGAAACATTCTTTTCCTCGGTAACAGTTTCTTCTATTCCAAACATTCCTTCCAGACCATTTCCCAATGCCGACTTTCTCTTTCCTGCCATATCCGTTCCTCCTTAATATTGATACCATTCCCGTACATCACGTTCAATTACTTCCTCTGCAAGTGCACGATACCCTTCTGCACCGTTACACTTTGAGTCATACAAAATAATCGGCAACCCATGGCTCGGAGCCTCTGCAAGCTTTACATTACGCGGAATAATCGACTTGTAAATGTTTTCCTTTAAGTTTTTCCTTACATTTTCCACTACCTGAAGAGAAAGATTCGTACGTGAATCAAACATTGTAAAAACAACTCCTTCCATTTCAAGCGATGGATTCAATCTTTTCTTTACGAGGTCAATGGTATGTACTAACTGGGACAGTCCCTCCAGTGCATAATATTCGCACTGTATCGGAACAAGTACCGTGTCAGCCGTTGTCATCGCATTGATTGTTAATGTATTCAAAGAGGGTGGACAATCTATTACAATATAATCATATTCTTCTCTTATTTTATCAACATGCCCTTTCAAAATATATTCTTTCTTCTCCAGACCAATCAATTCAATTTCTGCAGCGGCAAGGTCAACATTCGAAGGAACTACTTTAACGCCACTCATTACACTTTTCATAATGCACTCGTCCAGTTCACTTTCCCCGATAATCAAATCATACATCGTCTTTTTGCATTTCTTTTTATTTATACCAAGACCGCTCGTCATATTTCCCTGTGGGTCAATATCAACTGCTAACACCTTTTTTCCCTTTTCGGCAAGACAAGCGGCAAGATTGATTGCCGTAGTTGTTTTACCTACACCGCCTTTTTGATTTGCAATAGCAATTGCTCGTCCCATATATCTACCTCTCTAAACATTATTCTGCAATTAGAAATTGTATCGCGGATAGTTCCGATACTTTTCTGGTATTTCATAATTATAGCAGCCAAGTCCCCTGACAAGCATGGATGGCTGATCTGGAAATACCCATTCATTAAGATACTCAATAAAATCAGGTGCTCCATATCTCACAATTTCAATTCCATTCGAAATCTCATGGTACCGTTTTGCATGGGGGCTTTTCCAAAGCCAGTCAGCCGCAAACTCCCAGCAGTATTTATCCAGATTATCTGCAACTTCATCAGGCACTAAATAAATTGTTGCTTCACTATCGTGGC
Source organism: uncultured Lachnospiraceae bacterium (assembly GCA_910577175.1). Lineage (GTDB taxonomy): Bacteria > Bacillota > Clostridia > Lachnospirales > Lachnospiraceae > SIG307. The sequence continues at coordinate 183,925 of CAJTLU010000006.1, forward strand.
TCAAAATCACTTCTTTCATAATCTACCCCATATTAGCAAATATGCTTTGCTTAAGTATTCGCGTGAAGGCAACTAAAAGAAAAACTTCGTTTTTCTTTTAGCCCGCTGGCGCGTTCGCCTTGAGGAAAGAACTCTCCCAGCAAATATGCTTTGCTTAAGTTATTCGCGTGAAGGCAACTAAAAGAAAAACTTCGTTTTTCTTTTAGCCCGCTGGC
>CAJTLU010000006.1:184239-206979 GCA_910577175.1 uncultured Lachnospiraceae bacterium
GCGTTCGCCTTGAGGAAAGAACTCTCCCAGCAAATATGCATTTGCTGGGAGAGTTCTTTCCTCAAGCTCACTTTGCCTTCACGCTCATTATAACATATATTTTGCAAAATAGCTATAGGAAATGTTTCACGTGAAACAAATCCATTTTTGGAAATGTTAATGTTCCACGTGAAACATTTTATTCCATTATTTCAGCTCTACAAAGTTATGCTTGATTGCATAGACTGCGGCCTGCGTCCGGTCAGCCACTCCAATTTTCTTAAATATGTTAGAAACATGATTTTTTACCGTTTTCTCACTAATTTTCAACTGGACTGCGATTTCCTTGTTGTAAAGTCCTTCGGCCAAAAAACACAGAACCTCTACTTCTCTTGCCGATAATGTTTTCTCCTTGCTTCGTGCTTCCTGCCTCAATTCTTTTACATATTTTTTTTCCTTTAATAACGGAGTTAAAGAGGCATCAATATAGCTTTCTCCGTTATGAACTGCATAAATCGCACTTTTTAAAACAGAGGATTCAGAATCCTTTAAAACATAACCTGCAACGCCTATTTCTATTGCGCGCATTAAATATTCTATCTCATTATGGATTGTCAAAATCAACACCTTTTGCTTATTTCCGGTTTCATGGAGTTTTCCAAGTACATCTAACCCGTTCATTCCCGGCATATTAATATCCAGCAAAACCACATCCGGATGCAATTCCTCTATCAATTCTAAACATTTTTCACCATCACCGGCTTCTCCAGTTACCTTAATATCATTTTCCAATTCTAATAATTGTTTTATTCCTTCACGCACCATAGAATGGTCATCCGCAAGCAATACACTTATTTTATCCATTCTTTTCCTCCTTCTCTGTTTTTAGCGGAAGCTCTATTACAACTGTTGTTCCTCCGCTGATGACCGATTCAATTGAAATTGTTCCTCCAAGCAGGGCAATACGCTCCTGCATCATAGAAATCCCAAATCCATACGGCTCATCCTTTACAGACGATTTTAATTGTGTCTCAGCATCAAAGCCGACTCCGTTATCCTTTATTTTTAGAATCGCTTTTTCCTGTTCATAAGAAATCAAAATATCAATTTCAGATGCCCTTGCATGTTTTATCACATTGCTGCATGCTTCCTGAAGAATCCGATAAAGAGTTACTTTCCATATCGGAAGTAGATTTGCCGGTTCTTCCGAACCCTCCTGAAAGGTTACCTTAATGTCATAACTTTTTTGCAATTTCAAGCAGTAAGCATCAATCGTAACTGCCAGACCAAGATTGTTCAAAGACATCGGACGGAGATCATAAATAATTTCCCTCATTTCATTTATAATTGTCTTTATCGTTTCAATCATTGTCTGGAGTTCCAGCTTTACCCGTACTGTATCAATATCCAGCAGCTTCATGCAAAATTCTGTTTTGTGTACCAGACTTGTCAGACTCTGTACGGAGGAATCATGCAAATCCATCGCAATCCGGTTACGGTCATATTCCTGTGTTTCTAAAATGTGCAGCCCCTTTGTATCCTCTTCGGCATTTACAGAAGTGGTTGCGGAAGTTTCTGGTATTTTACAGACTACATTCTTTAAATATTGTAATTGTTCCTTACGGGATTTATATTGTTCCAGCTTCTCCTTTAACCCTGGAAGCTTTTCCCTCACTCCCTCCGCCTCCCGGAGCAAGGTTCTTTTTTCTTCTCCTTCTTCATACACACCAACCGGTGAAAAAAAGTTAATATTACTATCCTGCTTTTGCTCCAGCTTCTGCAAGGAATAATCAACTTCACGTATTTTTTGCTCTGTTCCTTGGATTTCCTCTATTATTTTTGTAAGCTGTGCTTCGTTCTCTGTCTCTAATGTATCCAAAAAACAAACTGTTTCTTCGATAGTAAAGTTTTTCTCTTCCCTCATCATGGGCACCTCCTATGTGCTAGGTTTTAAAATGCCTTCCGCAGTTTTAAACTACGAAGTATGATTCTGACAGGCCCTGCAAATACTGTTCTGCCTGATTTCTAATACTGTATGCTCTACGCCCGCTTCCATATAAGTTTCACCAGTTGGACGGAATCCTATCTTTTCATAAAATTTTACCGCATGAGGCTGCGAGCCTAGTATCACCCGGTCGGCTCCCATCATCAACGCCTTATCCACAAGCATCCGGACAAGAAAATCTCCAAAACCTTTTCCCCGTTCTTCTTTCTTTACAGCAATCCGTCCGATTTTATAATCTTCTCCTGCTTCAACCTTATAAAGCCTGCCCGCGGCAATTGGTATTGTCCTGTCACTATCCTTATATACTACTGCATGTATTGCTGTCTCGTCCATATCGTCAAAAACAATATTCTTTGAAAAACCAAACTCGGTCACAAATACTTCTTCCCAGATTGGTGCAATTTCCTCCATATGGTCTAAACCTAAATAATATTTTCCACAAATCATGTTTTATTCCTTTCTATTACAGTGGCTGTTTCAACGGTTTTCCCTGTCCCCGCGGATATTTTTCTGGCGTCTTCCCTGTTTTTTTAATGAGGACAAACGTCCGTGCAATTTCTGTATCCGGCAGGCAGCCCTGCTCTGCTTTTATCAGCTTTCCTCTCAAGAGCTTAATTGCATTTTCTGCTTCTTCGCATTCTTCCTTACAATCTCCGGCTTTATATGAAATAAACATTCCATCCGGCTTTACAAAGGGAAGACAAAACTCGGACAAAGAAGCAAGCCTTGCTACCGCCCTGGAAACACAGTAATCAAACTGTTCTCTGTACTCTTCCTTACGCGCTGCTTCCTCTGCTCTTGCATGTACCGCGGTTACATTTTTTAAACCGAGCAGTCCGATTAACCGATTTAAAAAAGAAACTCTTTTGTTTAAGGAATCCATCAATACAAACTCTGTTTCCGGAAAAGCTATTTTTAACGGTATTCCCGGAAAACCCGCTCCCGTACCAAGGTCTAAGAGCTTCTTCCCGTTCAGATTTTTTATGCTGCCTGCCAGAAACAGACTGTCCAGAAAATGCTTGCAAAGAACTTCCTCATATTCCGTAATTGCGGTCAGATTCATCACCTGATTCTGCTCTATCAGATAATCATAATAGGCTTCAAACTGCTCCTGCTTTTCTTTATCTAATACGATTCCAAGCTTCTCTGCACCTGACAAAAGTATTGTATTATCCCGCATACTTCCTCCTTATACCGGATGCACAGCAAAAGCACCCTTTCTGTAACATGAAATTATCCTCTCGCCAGATAGACCAACAGTACTGAAATATCTGCCGGGGAAACGCCGGAAATTCTAGAGGCCTGTCCCACATTTTCCGGACGTACCTGCTTTAACTTCTGTCTTGCCTCAATTCGGAGAGATGGTATTTTGTCATAATCTGTAGAAACCGGTATTTTTTTGTGTTCCATCTTTTTAAACTGTGCCACCTGGCTCATCTGACGCTTGATATATCCCTCATATTTTAATTCGATTTCCACCTGCTCCGTTACCTCCGCAGAAAGCGCCGGGCGGTTCTTGTCAATTGGCTTAAGGGCGTCATAGGAAAGCTCTGGTCTTGTAATCAGTTCCGCCAGAGTTACTCCGGATTTTAACGGCGTACTTTTTAAAGAAGCCAGAAGCTCTTGTACTTGTGCAGTAGCACCAATTGTCTGTGCCTTTGCGCGAGCAAGCTCCTTCTCAATGCTTTCCCGTTTCTGTTCTAGTCTGCGGTATCGCTCCTCGTCAATCAGACCTACCTCATAGCCATACCTTGTCAAACGCAAATCAGCATTATCCTGCCGCAAAATCAGACGATACTCTGCACGGGATGTCATCATACGGTACGGTTCATGGGTCTCTTTTGTTACTAAATCGTCAATCAGAACTCCGATATACGCTTCCGAACGATCCAGAATAAGCGGTTCTCTTCCCTGCAGCTTCCTTGCTGCATTAATTCCTGCAATCAGCCCCTGTGCTGCAGCTTCTTCATAGCCGGAGCTGCCGTTAAACTGCCCTCCGCTGAACAAACCGCTTATTGCTTTAAACTCAAGACTTGCCTTTAATTGCATCGGATTGATACAATCATATTCTATTGCATAGGCATTTTTTACAATTTTTGCATGTTCCATTCCCTTAACGGAACGGTACATTGCAAGCTGGACATCCTCTGGCAGAGAACTGGACATTCCTGCAATATACATTTCATTCGTATAATTGCCTTCCGGCTCAATAAAAATCTGATGTCTGTCCTTATCTGAAAACTTCATTACCTTATCCTCAATGGAAGGACAATACCGGGGACCGGTTCCATGAATTACTCCGGAATACAGAGGAGAACGGTCAATGTTCTTTTTAATAATATCATGTGTTTCCTCATTTGTATAGGCAAGCCAGCAAGAAACTTGTGGTTTTGTTAAAGTTTCCGGGTCCGTTGTAAAGGAAAACGGTACTACCGTTTCATCACCAAACTGCTCCTCCATTACGGAAAAATCAATCGAACGCCGGTCAATACGCGCCGGAGTACCCGTCTTAAAGCGATACATCTCAATTCCGTGCGCAAGCAGACTTTCCGTCAGATGATTTGCCGCAGGCAGGCCGTTCGGACCAGTATTCTGGCTTACTTCACCGCAAATACAGCGCGCTTTTAAATAAACACCGGTGCAAAGCACTGCTGCCCGGCAGGAATACACAGCACCTGATACGGTCTTTAGCCCTGTAATGCGGCCATCCTCAGTTATAATTTCAGAAACCTCTGCCTGCCGGATGGTCAGATTGTCCGTATTTTCTAAAACTCTCCGCATTTCATTCGAATAGTCCTGCTTATCCGCCTGTGCGCGGAGGGAATGTACCGCAGGCCCTTTGGAACGGTTCAACATTTTAGACTGGATATAGGTCTTATCAATGTTTTTTCCCATTTCACCCCCAAGGGCATCGATTTCTCTTACAAGATGACCCTTTGAAGTACCTCCGATATTCGGATTACACGGCATCAGTGCAATGCTGTCTGTACTGACCGTAAACAAAATCGTATTTAAGGATAATCTGGCACAGGCAAGCGCCGCTTCGCAACCCGCATGCCCTGCGCCGACTACCGCAACATCATAGCTTTCACAATTATATTCCATAGGTTTCTCCCCGACTTTTTTACTTACCCATACAAAATTCACGAAATATGGTATTTACCAAATCCTCATCCACAGATTCCCCGGTGATTTCACCGAGACTTTCATATCCCTGCATTAAATCAATAGAATAAAAATCCTCTGGAAGTCCCGCCTCTATACTCTGTAAAACCTGACCGGCTGCTTCATAGGCACTCTGCAATGCCTGCTTCTGCCGCTCTCCTGTAATGTAAAGCTCTTCATTATAGGAAAGCTCATTTTGAAAAAACATCTGCTCGATTGTATCGTAAAGCTCTTCCAGACCCTCTTCATTTTTTGCAGAAATACAGAGCACCTTCTGTCCCGTCAGCTTTTCTAAGGCAGAAGTATCCGGCATCTCGCATAAATCTATTTTATTTAACAGTATAATTGACTTTTTCCGCGCAATCAGGGAAATAAGTTCTTTCTCTTCCTCCAAAACCTGTTCTGTGGCATCTGCAAGATAAAGAATTAAATCTGCATCCTCTGCTGCCTTTTTTGCCTTTTCCACTCCTATTTTCTCTACAATATCCTCCGTAGAACGGATACCCGCGGTATCAATTAAAGAAAGTGCAATTCCGCGTATCGTAACGGTTTCCTCTATCGTATCCCTTGTCGTTCCCGCAATATCCGTTACAATCGCACGTTCCTCTCCCGCAAGCAGATTTAAAAGAGAAGACTTCCCTACGTTCGGTTTTCCCAAAATTACAGTACGGATTCCTTCCCGGAGCATTCTTCCGTTTTCTGCAGAATCAATCAATTTCTTTAAACGCTCCCTGATTTTTATTATACTTTCTTTTAACTCATTTGTAAAACCATCCAGTGAAATATGTTCCGGATCGTCCAGTGCTGCTTCAATGAACGCAGTATGATGTATCATAACTTCTCTTAAATCAGAAATTTCCTTTAATACTCTACCCTGTAACTGTGCCATGGAATTTTTTAAAGCCAGGTCACTTTTTGCACGGATTACCTCCATCACTGCCTCTGCCTTTGATAAATCAATTCTGCCATTTAGAAAAGCCCTCTTTGTAAACTCTCCTGCCTCTGCAAGACGGACTCCCTGCTTTAATACAGTTTCCAGCACTTTTTTTGTTACAAGACTTCCACCATGACAGTTAATCTCTGCTACATGCTCGGCTGTATAGGTATGAGGAGCACGCATCACAGAAACGAGAACCTCGTCAATGATTTCCTCACCGTCTTTGATAAATCCATAATGAATGGTATGCGTTTTTTGTGCAGACAGTTTTTTTTCCGTATTTCTTGCAGAAAAAATTTTATCCATTACTTCAAAGGTCTCCGGTCCGCTCACCCGGATAATACTGATACCCGAATTACTTAATCCGGTTGAAATCGCAGCAATTGTATCCACCTTTGTTCCACCTTTCCAAAATCTCCGCCTGAATAAAAATCATGGCTCTTTCTCATATAAGGACAAAGCTTCCTATACTATGAGAAAAAGAGGCTGCGCGCTATGCGACAGCCCCTTATCAAATTACTCTGCCTGTTCGGTTGCAGTTTCCGTATCCGTAGAAGAAGTCTCTGCCTCTTCAAAAGAAGAGTCACTGCGGTTATATTTACGGTAGCCGTTCTTATAACCACCCTTTGTGTAGCCGCCGCGGCTGTTACCATAATTCCCTTTCCCATAATATCTTTCATTTCCGAAGTCACGGACACCCTTCTTTAAAGAAATGATTACCTTACGATAAGGCTCGTCCCCTTCGCTATGGGTCTCTACATACTTATTGCCCTGTAATACAGAGTGGATAATTCTTCTTTCATAAGGATTCATCGGCTCTAATGCAACCGGACGTCTGGTTCTCTTTACCTTGTTTGCAATATTCTTTGCAAGGTTTTCAAGCGTTTCCTTTCTTCTTTCACGGTAATTTTCCGTATCCAGCTTTACCTTAATGTAAGTATCGCTGTCCTTATTTACTACAAGGCTTACAAGGTACTGTAAAGAATCCAGGGTCTGCCCTCTTTTACCGATTAACACACCCATATCTCCGCCCGTCAGGTTGATATTCATGGTCTTTTCTGCTTCGTCAAACTGAATTTCTGCCTCTGCATTAACACCCATTGCCTCAAATACTTTAGAAAGGAAGCTCTCTGCCGGATTCTTCTCCTCTTCCTTCTCTCTTGCACGAATCCTTGCCGGCTTTTTATTCAATCCAAGAAAACCGCTCGACTCCTTTTCAATTACTTCGTACTCTATATTTTCTGCAGAAGCTCCGAGCTTGATTCCGGCTTCTATTATTGCATCTTCTACCGTTTTTGCGGTAACTTCAATCCACTCATTCATATCAATACCTCCTAATAAAATCACTTACTACTTTCCGGAACGATTTTTCAAAACATTTGCATAACTTGAAATACTGCCACCGGAAACAGGAGTTTCTTTATTCTCCGTATTTTCCTGATTTTCTTCTGTATCTGCACTTGTAGCGGCTGCCGCATTGTTATAATTCTTTCCAGCCATATTTGCATAATCTGCCGTAGACTTTGGCTGTACTTCAATCGATTTCGTGGAAGTCTTCGCTACCTCAGCCATTTTATTTCCCGTTTCAATGCCGGACTTTTTCAGCTTCTTTGCACGCTTTTCCTGACTCTTTGCAATTAACTGCTCCACGCCTATCTTGTCCAGATAACGGTTGATAAAGAACTGCTGTACAATCTGTACGACAGAACTGATAATCCAGTAGATACCTACGCCGATTGGAATCATAAGACAGATAACGCCGGACATAATCGGGAAAAATATGTTCATCATTTTCATGCTGGACATAGCCGGGTCTTCCTGCTTCCCGTTGTTCTTTTTCGTACTCGCCATGGAGAGCTTTGACTGAATAAACTGCATCGCCATTGCCAGAATCGGAATCAGAATTGCCGGAGTAAAATAATTTCCATTCATTACCGGGCTGTTCAAAATATTCAGACCGCCGATAAACTTATGGATACTGAGAATCGGCTCGGAATATCCGAGTAAAGCGTCAGAAATACTAGGAAATGCAGAAGCCAATGCATCCCACGTACTTTCATTACACTTAGACAATACATCGATAATGTTCGTCTTTGTTAAAACGCCTATTTCATAGCCGGTAAACTTTTCAACAGAAACGCCGATTTTAGCATCTTTCACAAAATTCGCAAGTGTTTCTGCATAGCCTTCCACGCCCTGAATCGATTCTGCTGCAAGCTCATACATATCATAAACATCGTTAATATAAGCAGGAATCGCATAAATTACACGATAAAGAGCAAACAAAACCTGCAGGGAAACTAAAAGCGTAAGACAACCCATCATCGGATTTGTACCGTACTTATTATAAACCGCCTGGGTTTCCATCTGCATTTTTCTGCGGGAAGCCTCGTCTGTTTTTCCTTTATATTTTTCGTTAATTGCCGTAAGCTCCGGACTCATCTGGGAAGAGAGCCTTGTAGATTTCTGTTGCTTAATCGTGAGCGGAAGCATCAGCATTTTTACGATGATGGTAAACAGAATAATACAAAGCGCGATATTTGCAATTCCAATTCCATTTACATCCTCGTGAAATAACGAAAGAAATTCATAGATACCGTTCAAAATCCAGCCTAATAATCTGGAAATCGGTCCCATAATAAGACCGTCTTCTTTTGTTAAAAAAACAAAATCCAACAAATTAAAAATCCTCCTTAATTACAACTAAGGAACCGGGTCGTAGCCACCCGCATGAAACGGGTGACAACGGAGTATTCTTCGGATTGCAAGCCAGGAGCCCTTCAAAGCACCATATTTTTCCAGCGCTTCCAAGGCATATTGAGAACAGGTAGGTATAAACCTGCAACAGGACCCTCCCTTATAAGGCGATATATACTTTTGATAAAAACGAACAAATGCAATTAATCCTTTTTTCAATTTGATTCCTCGCAAAGTATTCTATGCAGTTTTGCTAAATGCAGCATAGCACTGTTAATTTCAAAATAGCTTCTACCCTTTGCTCCCTGTCTGGCAATTACAACAATGTCCCAACCACTATGGAACTTCCCTTCATTTAATCGGTAGCTTTCTCTGAGCAATCTCGTTATTCTGTGTCTTACAACACTGTTGCCTACTTTTTTACTTACCGAAATACCAAGCCTGCCGGTTTCTAAATCATTCTTCTTTGCATACATTACCAAATACTTGTTGGCATACGATTTACCCAGCTGGTAAACCTTTTTAAAATCTTCATTCCTTTTGATTGATTCCGCCACTGTGTTCTCTCCTGAAAAAGAAAGAGTAAGAGAAAAGGTCACATATTATGCGACCTATGCAGATAATTTATGTCTACCCTTTGCTCTTCTTCTGGCTAACACCTTTCTTCCGTTTGTGGTACTCATTCTCGAACGGAATCCATGTACCTTGGATCTCTGTCTCTTCTTCGGCTGAAACGTCATCTTCATAAACTAACACCTCTCTTTCTGTTTGCTACGTGCAAAAACCGCACACTACAGCATTTTACCTAAATAGCATCTATATTATAGTAGGAAACTCGTCTTTCGTCAAGTAAAAATTGCATTTTTCCTAAATTTTATTTTAAAAAAACACTTTGCTATTTCTGTTATTTTTGATATAATATAAGATAGTGGATTTATAGGCTTTAAAGAGCGTTATTTTCGCATTAGAGGCAGTTTATAGAAAGGGTAATACAAAATGGATATCAAAACGATAAAAAACAAATGGACGGAGATTTTAGAGTACATGAAAACAGAGTTCGTCATTCCGGACGCACTTTATAAAACATGGCTTCTTCCGATGTGCCCTTATGCCATAAAAGGAAATAAACTAATTATTCACTTTACAAACAAAGAACTGGGTATGATGGGAATCGATTTCATTAAGAAAAGATATCTGCGGTATCTTGAAACCTCTGTAGAAACCATCCTGAATGAAGAATATGAAATCGAGCTTATTTTATCAGACGAAGTATCCGAAGAAGAGTTCTCCGAGTCTTCTATTAAAAATAAGAAGCAAAACGAAAGCTACGATACGCTGAACCCGAAATATACCTTTGATACCTTTGTCGTAGGAAAAAGCAATCATATGGCACATGCAGCGTCTGTTGCAGTTGCCGCAGCACCCGGAGAAGCCTACAATCCTTTGTTCCTCTACGGCGGGGCAGGACTTGGAAAAACCCACCTGATGCAGTCGATTGCCCACGACATTTTAGACCGGAACAAGGACTCTTTGATTCGCTATGTTACGAGTGAGAAGTTTACAAACGAGCTGATTGAATCTATCCGCAACAACAAAACTTCCGAATTTCGTGAAAAATACCGGAATGCCGATATGCTGCTTATCGATGATATTCAGTTTATCATCGGAAAGGAGAGCACGCAGGAGGAGTTTTTCCATACGTTTAACACGCTTTACGATTCTAAGAAGCATATTGTTATTTCGAGTGATAAGCCGCCGAAGGATATCGCTACCTTAGAGGAACGCCTTCGCTCCCGCTTTGAGATGGGCCTGATTGTAGATATCGGAAGTCCGGATTATGAAACCCGCATGGCCATTCTCAGCAAGAAAAATGATATGGATAATTTTGCTATCAGCAATGACATTCTTGCCTACTTCGCGGAAAATATCAAGTCAAATATCCGTGAACTGGAGGGTGCTTTGAATAAGCTCGTTGCCCTTTCAAGACTGAAGAAGCAGCCGATTACAATGGAGCTTGCCCAAGAGGCACTGAAAGATTATATTTCTACAAATAACCATAAGACCATTACAGTCGGTTACATCGTAGATATTGTTTCAGAGCATCTTGCCATTTCCTCTTCTGACATCTACTCTAAGAAAAGAAGCAGTGAAATCGCAAATGCCAGACAGATTGTCATGTACCTCGCTACAAAGCTGACAGACTTATCGACGACAGACATCGGAAAACAGCTGAACAACAGGGACCACTCCACGGTCATTCATGGAAGAAATAAAATTGAAGAGGATTTAAAGCTCAATCCTCAGCTTCAAAATACCATCGATGTGCTTCTGAAAAAGATAAATCCGTAGCATATCATGCAAAAACCATTTTATATATTGGATACTGCACATTAAATAGGAAGAAACTCGTTTTACTTGTCCATAGGCATTTTGTGAATAACTTGTGATTAACTGTGAACTATTGTGGATAAATTACTTCTATTTGTTTATTTTACACTTTACTTTATCAAATTATCCACAGATACAGGCTCCCTTATCCCAAGCTCCATTCACCCTGACAATTCACTTAAAGTCAGCTTATAATAAGGGATTGCGAGCTTATTCACACTATGAACCCTGCCTATTACTTCGTCTGTAATATTATATATGATATATAGATAGAGCTTTCAGCGAAAGGAGATATTCACTTTATGAAAATCACATGTCAAAAGTCTGACTTATTAAGCAGTGTTAATATTGCACTCAGGGCTGTCCCTGCAAAATCTACCATGCCTATTCTGGAGTGTATTGCAATTGACGTAACCGACAGCTTTATAAAGTTCACTACCAATGATATGGAACTTGGTATTGAAACTATTGTAAAGGGAACCATTATAGAGACAGGAAGTATTGCAATTAATGCAAAAATATTGTCTGATATTATAAGAAAGCTTCCGGATAATGAAATCCGGATTGAAACCGATGCCAAATATATGGTTACAATTACGTGTGGAAAGTCAAAGTTTTCAATTCCGGGAAAGGTAAGCGACGAGTTTCCTTCTCTTCCGTTTATTGAAAGGAAAGAAACGATGGTACTGTCCCAGTTCACGTTAAAGGAACTGATCCGACAGACTGTATTCTCTATTTCTGACAGTGAGAATAATAAAATTATGACCGGTGAGTTATTTGAAGTGGCCGAAAACAAATTAAGAGTTGTTTCTTTGGACGGTCATCGTATTTCGGTACGGAGAATTGAACTAAAGGAAAAGTTTCAGGATACGAAGGTAATTGTTCCGGGAAAGACCTTAATTGAAATCAGCAAGATTTTGTCCGGTGAGATTTCAGATGAGGTCAGGATTTACTTTACTGATAAGCATATTATTTTTGAGTTTGATGATACGATGGTACTGTCAAGGTTAATTGAAGGAGAGTATTATAAGATTAACCAGATGCTTTCCGGTGATTATGACACAAAGATTACGGTAAATAAAAAGGAGTTTCTGGATAGTATTGACCGTGCGACCCTGCTTGTAAAGGAGTCTGAGAAGAAGCCGATTATTATAGGAGTCAAGGACGGAGAAATGCAGTTAGAGATGACCTCTACGATTGGTTCTATGGATGAAAGCATCGATATTACAAAAGAGGGAAGCGATATTTTAATTGGCTTTAATCCGAAGTTTTTAATTGATGCGCTTCGTGTCATTGATGAGGAAGAGATTACTATTTATATGACAAATCCAAAGGCGCCTTGTTTTATTAAGGATAGTGAAGAGTCTTACATTTATTTGATTTTGCCGGTAAATTTTAACGCTGCTGCAAGATAAGAAACGGAGTAGATATGGAAGAAATTAAGTTAAAGGATAGTTTTATTAAGCTTGGACAGGCATTAAAAGCTGTCGGTTTTACAGAATCGGGTGCAGAAGCAAAAGAGGTTATACAGGAAGGTCTTGTAAAGGTAAATAATGAAGTTTGTACACAGCGTGGAAAAAAGCTGACAGACGGTGATATTGTTTCCTTCCGGGGGAAGGAAATTAAAATTGTAGGATAGTTGGTGCTGTCTTGAAAATAAAAAGATTAGAATTAAGCGAGTTCCGGAATTATAAGGCCCTGTCTTTGGAGTTTGATGAAAAGGTAAATATTTTATACGGCGATAATGCACAGGGAAAGACCAACGTGTTAGAAGCTATTTATCTTTGCGGAACGACAAAGTCACATAAGGGAAGCAAAGACAGGGAAATGATACGGATTTCAGAAGAGGAAGCACATATCAGATTGCTGATAGAGAAGGCCGAAATTCCTCATCGGATTGATATGCATTTGAAAAAAAATAAAACAAAGGGAGCTGCTATCGACGGAATACCGATTAAGCGTTCTTCCGACTTATTTGGTCTGTTACATATCGTTTTCTTTTCTCCCGAGGATTTGAGCATGATAAAAAACGGACCGGGAGAACGGCGCAGATTTCTTGATTTAGAACTTTGCCAGTTGGATAAAATGTATTTGTATTATCTTGGAAATTACAACAGGGCGCTTAGTCAGAGAAATAATCTTTTAAAACAGATCGGATTCCGCAAGGAATTAGCAGATACTGTCGGAGTCTGGGATACACAGCTTTCCGGATATGGAACGGAAATTATCCGGGCAAGAAAAAGGTTTGTCGATGAGTTAAACGAACTGCTCCCACGGATTCACGCAAGGCTTTCCGGAGGAAAGGAAGAGCTTTGTATCCGATATGAGCCGGATGTTTCGGAAACGGAGTTTGAATTAAAGTTGAAAACCAGTCTGGAACGGGATTTGGCATTAAAGTCAACGGGCTGCGGTCCACACAGGGACGATATCAATTTCTATGTAGAGGAGAAAAGTCTGAAGTTGTATGGCTCCCAGGGACAGCAAAGAACTGCGGCATTGTCCTTAAAGCTTGCGGAAATCGAGCTTGTAAGAACGAAAATCAAAGAAAGTCCGGTGCTTCTTTTGGATGATGTTTTGTCGGAGCTTGACAGGAACCGGCAGACTTATCTGTTAGAAAGTATTACAGATTTACAGACGATGATTACCTGCACCGGGTTGGAAGAGTTTATCGGGGACAGAAAAAAGTATCATAGGATTTTTCATGTAATGAACGGTATGGTACAGGAACAGAAGGAAAGCAGAGAGTAACAAGGAGGCTTACATGAGTAAGGAATATGGAGCAGACCAGATACAGATTTTAGAGGGATTGGAGGCAGTCCGGAAAAGACCGGGTATGTACATCGGAAGCACATCAGTACGCGGTCTTCATCATCTCGTCTATGAGATTGTAGATAATGCAGTCGATGAAGCATTGGCAGGCTTTTGTACAGTAATTGACGTTTCTATCAATCCGGATAATTCGGTTACGGTTATTGATAACGGTCGTGGCGTGCCGGTTGAAATGAATCAGAAAAAGGGAGTTTCCACGGTAGAGGTAGTTTATACCATTCTGCATGCAGGAGGAAAATTCGGCGGCGGAGCCTATAAGGTATCAGGAGGTCTTCATGGCGTAGGTGCATCGGTTGTGAATGCGCTTTCAAAGTATATGGAAGTAAAGGTAGAGCAGAATGGCCATATCTATCGCCAGCGTTATGAAAAGGGAAAGCCGGTGACTCCGCTTGAAGTTATTGGCGATTCTGACAAAACTGGTACAACAGTTACTTTTTTGCCGGATGATACGATTTTCGAAGAAACTATATTTGAATTTGATACGTTAAAGAGCCGTTTAAGAGAAATGGCATTTTTGACAAAGGGAATTAAAATTATTCTTCGGGATAAGAGAGAGGAAGAGGAAAAGGTCAGAGAGTTCCACTATGAAGGAGGTATCCGCGAATATGTGGAATACCTGAATAAAAGTAAAGAGGTACTGTATCCGGCAATTATCTACTGTGAAGGTACGGTAAACGATGTTTATGTCGAAGTAGCAATGCAGCATAACGACGGCTATAACGAAGGGTGCTACAGCTTTGTAAACAATATTACAACACCAGAGGGCGGTACGCATTTAGCCGGATTTAAGAACGCATTAACAAAAACTTTTAATGATTATGCGAAGTCACAGAAATATTTAAAGGAAAATGAGCAGAATTTGTCCGGAGAGGATATCAGGGAAGGATTAACTGCAATTATCAGCGTAAAGCTTGGCGAGCCGCAGTTTGAAGGACAGACAAAACAGAAGCTTGGGAACAGCGAAGCAAGAGGCGCAGTGGATTCTGTTGTCAGTGAGCAGCTGACCTACTTTTTAGAGCAGAACCCGTCCGTGGCAAAGGTAATCTGTGAAAAGGCAGTACTCGCACAGCGTGCGAGGGATGCCGCAAGAAAGGCAAGGGATTTAACAAGAAGAAAAAATGCTTTAGACGGTATGAGTCTTCCAGGAAAGCTTGCCGACTGTTCTGACAAGGACCCGAAAAACTGTGAGATTTATCTGGTAGAGGGTGACTCTGCAGGCGGTTCTGCAAAGACGGCACGTTCCCGTGCCACGCAGGCAATCCTGCCGTTACGTGGAAAGATTCTGAATGTGGAAAAGGCAAGGCTGGACCGTATTTTAAGCAGTCAGGAAATCAGGGCAATGATTACGGCATTCGGAACCGGTATTTCTGAAGATTTTGATATCAGTAAGCTCAGGTATCATAAGATTATTATTATGACAGATGCCGATGTGGACGGAGCCCACATCGATACGCTTCTGCTTACTTTCCTGTACCGTTTTATGCCGGAGCTGATTAAGCAGGGCTATGTTTATCTTGCAACGCCTCCGCTGTTTAAGATTGAGAAAAACAAGAACGTATGGTATGCATACGACGAAGAGGAACTGAATGCGATTCTTTTGGAAATCGGACGTGACCAGAACAATAAAATACAGCGTTATAAGGGTCTTGGCGAAATGGACCCGGAGCAGCTCTGGGAGACTACAATGGATCCAGAGAAGCGTATTTTAAAGAAGGTATGTATGAATGACGACGCAATGTCAGAGCTTGACCTTACGTTTAATGTATTAATGGGGGATAATGTGGAGCCGCGCCGTGAGTTTATCGAGAAGAATGCGAAGTTTGTAAAGGATTTAGATAAATACTGTTAAGAAGCGGCGGGCAAGAACTGTCGTATTCACAGGAGGTAAGAATGGACGAACATATCTTTGATAAGATACAGGAGGTTGACCTCCAAAAGACCATGGAATCATCGTATGTAAACTATGCGATGTCGGTCATTGCATCCCGTGCCCTTCCGGACGCCAGGGATGGTTTAAAGCCGGTACAAAGAAGAATTTTATATGCGATGATAGAGCTGAATAATGGTCCCGACAAGCCGCATAGAAAGTGTGCGCGTATTGTCGGCGATACGATGGGTAAATATCATCCGCACGGAGACAGCTCTATTTACGGAGCCCTTGTTAATCTTGCACAGGAATGGTCTACCCGCTATCCGTTAGTAGACGGGCACGGGAACTTCGGTTCGATAGACGGTGACGGCGCCGCTGCAATGCGTTATACTGAAGCAAGACTAAGTAAGATTTCTATGGAGATGCTTTCCGATATTAACAAGGATACGGTTGACTTTGAACCGAACTTTGATGAAACGGAAAAAGAACCGGCAATTCTGCCGTCACGCTTTCCGAATCTTTTAGTAAACGGAACGACTGGTATTGCAGTAGGTATGGCGACTAATATTCCGCCGCATAATCTGAAGGAAACCATCCAGGCAGTTATCCGGATTATTGATAACAAGGTAAATGATAAAGAGACCTCTATAGAGGAGCTGTTAGAAATTGTTAAGGGGCCTGACTTTCCGACTGGTGCAACAATTCTCGGTACTAGAGGGATTCAGGAAGCATACCGGACCGGGCGCGGCAAAATAAAGGTACGCGCGGTAACGAACATTGAAACTCTTCCGAATGGAAAGAGCAATATTATCGTAACCGAGCTTCCGTATATGGTCAATAAGGCAAGACTGATTGAAAAGATTGCCGAGCTGGTACGGGATAAGAAAATTGACGGTATTACAATGATACAGGATGAGTCTGACCGTGAGGGAATGCGCATCTGTATCGAATTGCGCCGTGACGCAAACGCGAATGTTATTTTGAACCAGCTTTATAAGCATACCCAGCTGCAGGATACGTTTGGCGTAATTATGTTAGCGCTGGTGGAGGGCGAGCCAAAGGTGCTTTCTCTTCCGGAGGCACTGGATGTTTATTTAAAGCATCAGGAAGAGGTAGTAACACGCCGGACCCGGTACGACTTAAATAAGGCGGAGGAGCGCGCCCATATTTTAAGAGGATTGCTGATTGCCTTAGATAATATTGATGAGGTTATTAAGATTATCCGCAGCTCGAAAAACGGCGCGGAGGCGAAAGAGCGTCTGATGGAGCGCTTCGGTCTGGATGATGTGCAGGCACAGGCAATTATTGATATGCGTCTGCGTGCATTGACTGGTTTGGAGCGGGAGAAAATTGAACAGGAGCATGCAGAGTTAATGCAAAAGATTGCAGAGTTTAAAGCAATCCTTGCCGATGAAAAGCTTTTGCTTGGTGTAATTCGTAAGGAGATTGATGAAATTGCTGAAAAATATGGCGATGAGCGTAGAACCTCTATCGGATATGACGATGAGGACTTTACGGATGAGGACCTGATTCCGGATGAACTTACCGTGATTGCCATGACAAAGCTCGGCTATATTAAGCGCATGACAGTGGATAACTTTAAGAGCCAGCATCGTGGCGGTAAAGGTATTAAGGGCATGCAGACAATAGAGGACGATTATATTGAAGAGCTCTTTATGACGAAAACGCATCATTACATTATGTTCTTTACGAACAAGGGGCGCGTTTACCGTATCAAGGGTTATGAGATACCGGAATCCAGTAGAACCGCGAGAGGGACGGCAATTATCAATCTTTTGCAGCTTCTGCCGGAGGAAAAAATAACCGCAGTCATTACATTAAAGGAGTTTGACGACCAGAGATACCTGTTTATGGCAACCAAGTCCGGTATTGTGAAAAAGACAAAGGTAAAAGAGTATATGAATATCCGTAAAACCGGTCTTCAGGCGATTAGTCTCAGGGAGGATGACGAGCTGATTGAAGTAAAGGCAACGAACGGAGAAAAGGATATTCTTCTGGTAACAAAGTATGGTATGTGCATCCGTTTCAGGGAAAAGGATGTGCGTTCTACAGGACGTGTTTCCATGGGTGTAATCGGTATGACATTAGACGACGGCGACGAGGTTGTCGCAATGCAGATGAACACGCAAGGAAAATATCTTCTGACAGTTTCTGAAAACGGCTATGGGAAGAGAACAGAAATTGAAGAGTTTAATGCGCAGCACCGCGGCGGCAAGGGTGTCAAGTGTTATAAGATTATGGAAAAGACAGGAAATATTGTCGGTGCCAAGGCAGTCGGGGAGCAGCAGGAGATTATGATTATCACGAACGAAGGTATTATTATCCGGATTGCAGTCAGTGATATCAGTATCCTTGGACGTATTACCTCCGGCGTAAAGCTGATTCATATGGATACCGAAAATGATATCCGTGTTGCAAGCTTTACGAAAGTAAAGGAAGCCGAAGGAAGTGAAACCCAGGAAATTATATTAGAGCAGATGGAAAAGGCTATGTTAGAGGAGGATGAACAGGTATCGGATTCCGATGAGGCGGATGAGCCTGAAGAGTCCGGGGAGTCAGACGGACAGTAATTAAAAAGTATTGGAAAAACCGTCGTAGGGGAAGGCAGCAAGAGACTCCTGCGGCGGTTTTGATATTAAGAGGAAGAAAGGAAATGATGAGATGAGAATAGTGCATACGGATATCGTCAGGGATGCCATAAAAGAAATGTGTATCGAAGCAAATCTCGTACTTTCCGGGGATGTGGAAAGACGGATTTGCGAAGCAAGAAAGCAGGAGACTTCTGAATTGGGAAGAAAAATACTTTCCCAGCTGAAAGAGAATATGGAAATTGCGGAGGCAGAATGTATTCCAATCTGCCAGGACACCGGTATGGCAGTTGTTTTTATGGAAATCGGGCAGGAGGTTCATTTGGAAGGGGATTATGTGGAGGATGCCATAAACGAGGGTGTCAGGCAGGGATACCAGGAAGGGTATCTTAGAAAGTCGGTGGTAGGGGACCCGCTGCTCCGTGTGAATACGAAGGATAATACGCCTGCAGTAATTCATATGAGACTTGTTCCAGGAGAACAGATAAAGATTACGGTGGCGCCAAAGGGCTTTGGCAGTGAGAATATGAGCCGTGTCATTATGTTAAAGCCGGCAGACGGGGAAGAAGGAGTCAAGGAGGCAGTCATTGAGACAGTTAAGCTGGCAGGACCGAATGCCTGCCCGCCGTTAGTGGTCGGCGTCGGGATTGGCGGAACATTTGAACAGTGTGCGCTGCTTGCTAAAAGGGCGTTGGCAAGAAGTCTGGATGTCCGTTCAGAGCTGCCGCATATCCGTGCAATGGAGGAAGAGCTGTTTACAAAAATAAACCAATTAAATATCGGTCCCGGAGGACTTGGCGGAACAGTAACAGCGCTTGGTGTCAATATTGAAACGTATCCAACGCATATTGCAGGACTTCCGGTTGCGGTGAATATCTGCTGTCATGTCAACCGGCATGTGACAAGAGTGATTTAAGTTATCAACAGCCTGTTTGTGATATGAGGGGATAGGCGGATTTCTTGGATGTCTTTTGTGGAAAAGCTGTGGATAAGTATGGTAAAAATTCACTAGTCATGTGGAAAAATAGTATGATATAATGGAATAATCAATACGGATTACTAATATTACTGAAATACGAGGAATGATTTCTATGGAGAAAAGAATACATACGCCGCTTACCAAAGAGATTGCAAGGACGTTATGCGCAGGAGATTATGTTTATCTGACCGGTACGATTTATTCCGCAAGGGATGCGGCGCATAAGCGTCTTACAGAAAGTCTGGCAGCGGGGGAAGCGCTTCCGCTTCCGTTAGAAAATGAAATTATTTATTATCTCGGACCGACACCGCCCCGTCCGGGTCAGGCGATTGGTTCGGCGGGACCGACAACGGCAAGCCGTATGGATAAGTATGCGCCGGCACTGCTTGAGCTTGGGCAGACGGGCATGATAGGTAAGGGAAGGCGTTCGGAAGAGGTCATTGCATCTATGAAAAAAAATTCTGCCGTGTATTTTGCAGCGGTGGGAGGCGCCGGTGCGCTGCTTTCCAAATGTATTAAAAAGGCAGAAGTAATTGCCTATGAAGATTTAGGTGCAGAAGCAATTTACAAATTATCAGTAGAAGATTTTCCAATAATTGTGGTAATTGATTGTAATGGGAACAACTTGTATCATTAATTTTAAAAAAATTGACAGAGTAGTTTTTAAAAAATTAAGAAAGTAGTTATAATGCTTTGACAAGGAAAGCAAAATGTGGTATTCTATACAATACAGAGTGGGGTACAATCAAGTTATTGTGCTAAATATTAAGTTCAGGCAGAGGGATTTGGTTTGGAGGAAGTTTTTGTAAGGTTCAAAAGATTCAGGAGGTAAGAGGTAATGAAAAAGAGGAAAGTAAAAGTATCTTATCTGATTACTGCATTGATTTTAACTGTACAGTGCATTGTATTATGCGTCCTGTATTTTTTTGTAAAGATGCAGCTTACAAAAAATATCAGGGATAACACAGTTGCAAACATGCAGACAATTGTAACAGAGCGTTCTTCCATTATTGAGAATTATGTGGAAGAGACAGAAATGTACCTGACCGCATATAGCAGAGCCGGAGAGATTACCGCTTTGTTAAAGAATCCGAACGATGCAGCGGCGCAGGCGGCAGCACAGAAGTATACGGAAAAGTTCAGTGCAGATATGGATTATCTGGAGGGCATTTATGCAAGTGAATGGAATACGCACGTTCTGACACATACCAGTGCCAAGGTAGTAGGTATTACCACCAGAACCGGAGACTCTCTGGCAGCATTACAGAAGTCCATGCTGGAGGCAGACGGGGTATACAATACCGGTTTCATTATTTCCCCGGCAACCGGACAGCAGATTATTTCGATGTACCGTGCTGTTTTTGATGAGAATAATGAACCGATTGGATTAGTCGGCGGCGGTATTTTTACGACTGGATTAAAGAACCTGCTTGACAGCTTTCCTGTTGGCGATTTAAAGCAGGCAAAGTATTTCCTGATTAATGCGAAAACAGGCGAATATATCTTCCACGAATCGGAGGATATGCTTGGCGTTGTTGCAGAGGAACAATACATAAAAGATATTATTAACAGAGTGTCTGCAGGCGGAGATGCGACCGACTTTGACGAAGAGGGCGGAAGCATTGCAGCATATCATTATATGGCTGACAGAGGCTGGATCTTTTTATTAACAGATACCTCCGATGAGATATTTGCATCTGTAAATCAGACAAAGCAGATTTTGTTAATTTTATGTCTGGTTGCAATTATATTGTTAACTCTGGTATCGTTCTTAACAATTTCTGTTTCGATGAAACCGCTCAGCCCGATTGGGAAAATACTGCTTCGTATTGCACATTGCAATCTGAGTGAAGATGAAGAGGTACTGAAGTATGTAAACCGGAATGATGACCTTGGTGGAATTGCAGAGGCGTCTAAGGTGGTAATTGATTCCTTGCGCGGTATTATTGTTACATTGAAGGACTGCTGTAAGCAAATGAATGTAAAGGGCCATGATTTGAAGGATTCCTCCGTGAATCTGGTAGACTGTGTAACTGACAATATTGCGATTACCGAAGAGCTTTCTGCAAGTCTGGAAAATGTAAATATAGCAACCGAGAATATTAACCAGGAAATCAACAGTATCCATACGGCAATCAGTTCTATTGCCGATAGTCTGTCAGACAGTAACTCCTCCAGCGATGTAATGCTTGGCGGAGCAAATCAGATGAAGGATACGGCTAAGAATGCGTTCCATGAAAGTAAGAGCAAGTTAGAGGATACGAAGAAGTCGGTGAAGGAAGCAATGGAAAGCCTGAACAGTCTGTCACAGATTAACGGAATGGCTTCCAGTATCCTGGATATTGCATCACAGACGAACCTTTTGTCAATCAATGCTGCGATTGAAGCTGCAAGGTCAGGAGAAGCCGGCAGAGGCTTTGCCGTTGTAGCAGAGGAAATCGGCAAGCTGGCAGACACTTCAAAGGATACGGCTTCACAGATTCAAAAGCTGTGCGAGTTCTCAAACAGAAGTATTGCAACCGTAAACGAATGTGTAGAAGAGATTATGTCCTTTATGGAAAATGATGTTCTGGACAGCTTTGGCGAGTTTGTAACACACTCGGAGGATTACACGGTATCTGTAGAAAAGATTAAGCAGGATATTGCCCAGGTCAGCAATTTTGTAGAAAATCTGGAAAAATCCGTTGAGGAGATATCCAGCAATATTACAGATGTAAACTACAGTGCAAAGGAAAATAAAGAGGCAATCGAGGTAATTGTGGATAAGAGTGAAGTTACTTCGGAAATTGCGCATGGTATCCAAAAGCAGTCGGAAGAGAATCGTGCGATGGCAGAACGTCTTGAGGATATCGTAAATAAGTTTACATTAAAGTAAGTTTAAAGATGTAAAGGCAAAGAATGATTTCATGGGACCGCGCTTTGAGCGCGGTCTCTTTTTCTTTGTCTGTCAAAGGGCGTTTTGTTTAAGAGAAAAGTCAGGTCTACCCTGTAGCAGTTCCATGTATTTTAAGCGGAAAAGCAGGAAAAAATAGAGGAACAGGCAGAGGAAGAAGATAAATTAGAATAAATTCAAAATAATTATTGACATTCGGAAGAAATCTTGCTATAATGAACAATGCGCTAACAAAAGCAGCGCAAAACTGAATACCTTGGAATGGCACTTCAGAAGTGGAGAAATACTCAAGAGGCTGAAGAGGCGCCCCTGCTAAGGGTGTAGGTCGGGCAACCGGCGCGAGGGTTCAAATCCCTCTTTCTCCGTTCCCTTTTGTTTTTTTGAAAAAA
>CAJTLU010000007.1 GCA_910577175.1 uncultured Lachnospiraceae bacterium
AAGACGTCGCCCTCTCACGGCGAAAACAGCGGTTCGATTCCGCTACGAGCTGCTCTGTATTTTTAATACAGCCCAACCCCGGAAAGCGCATCTGAAAAGGATGCGCTTTCTGTTTAGTTTGTAGTATTTGTTGATATTTATGACCGGATAAAGTATATGGTATAATAGAAGCATATTTTAGTTAGAAAGGATAAAACGGAAATGATAACATCAAAACAACTTCAGCAAATTGAGAATTGGTTATTAGGTCATTTGAGATGAAAAATGACAGTGGGACTGCCTATGAACATTGTGAATTATCAGTGAATGGCGAAGGCTTTTTAGCAATAGGCGAAGCAAAAAATCCTTGTGATGTAGATTTTGTTCACAAAATGAAGTGGGAAACAATGACGTTTAATGTATTTGAGATGGGAACCGAAGATAATGTTCAGCGTGCATTTGATGTTTTGCGTGATGGTGGAGTTGTTATTGAAGCAATTCATGAGTTGCCATGGAGTAAATGCTGTGCCACTGTTATTGATAAGTATGGTGTATGTTGGTGGATTGCTATTTAGCGGGCAAAGCATTGTGTTCTTTTGTGTAAAAGAACACAATAACTTCCAGCTTGACTAAACAGCTGCTACCATAATTATAATAAAATAATGACACAGCGTCAGGGCTTATAGAAAATTAGTCTATGAGCTCTTTTTTATGTAAAGGAGCAGATTTATGTGCGTCCGGGGGGAAGAGAAGGCTGCCTTTTATCTAAAGCCTGCTCTCATTTTTCTTATGCACAATATCCCGGTCAGGTCCGCCAAAAACCAGCCGATAGGAATTGCCCACCAGATTCCAAGAACTCCAATTGAGGAAACCGGCGCGAGCAGATAGGCAAGTAAAACCCTTGTTCCTAAAGAAATTATCGTTAAAAGCAAAGACATTTCAGGCTTTTCAATTCCGCGGTAATAGCCATATAGTAAAAACAGAATTCCGATTCCGCAGTAGAAGCTGCCCTCAATCCGCAAATACTCGACACCTGTCCGTATGATTTCCGTTTCTGTACTATCCACAAAAATCTGTATCAAATACGGCGCAGCGACAAAAATAACTGCGGATACCGACAGACAAAAGAGAAGTGAAATTTTTACTGCTTTCCGTATGCCTTCCCTTACTCTTTCCGGCTTTCCTCCGCCATAGTTCTGTGAGATAAAAAGTGAAAAGGCGTTGCCAAACTCCTGTGCAGGCATATAGGCAAAGGAATCAATTTTTACTACTGCTGCGAAAGCGGCCATAACAGCTGCGCCAAAGCTGTTTACAAGACCCTGTATCATTAAAATGCCAAAGTTCATCACTGACTGCTGGACACATGCCGCCGCGGAATGCCGTATTACCTCGATTGTTGTTTTTCTGTTAATTTTAAACTCTTTTCTTTTTGGACGAAGCGCAGGCTCTTTGAGGTAAACGTAAATGCCTATTCCGATTCCGGATATAGCCTGGGCGATTATCGTAGCAAGTGCCGCTCCGCCTACCCCCTGTTCGAATACTACAACAAACAAAAAATCAAGAAAAATATTGAATAGAACCGATATCCCAAGAAAAAATAACGGCGCTACGGAGTTTCCGATTGCACGTAGTAAAAAAGCGAAATAGTTATAAAGAAACACAAAAAATATGCCATAAAAAATAATCCATACATATTCCCGCATTAATTCATAAATATCGGACGGTACACGCAGGAGATATAAAATGAAATCAATGCCTGCAAATACCAGCAGGTTCATTAGAATCGTTACTGCAGCAATAAAGCCAAATGAGGTCAGGATGCTGTTTTTTAATTGCTGTTTTTCCTTCTTGCCAAAGCATACAGAAAAAACAGTTCCGCTGCCCATACATAAACCTATCATAACGGAGGTTAAAAAGGTCATCAGAGAATAAGCCGACCCCACTGCGGCCAAAGCGTCCGGCCCAAGAAACTTGCCGACAATCCATGCGTCAGCGATATTATAAAATTGCTGCAAAAGATTACCCAATATCATCGGACAGGCAAACAACAGCATTGTTTTGGTTACATTTCCTTGTGTCAAATCTTTTTTCATGTTAGTACACTCAATTCCAATCAGATAATTTATTGAATGATTGTAACACATAAAAAGGGCAGATACAATACTTGAATTTCTGCATTTTTCAAGTGCCTCTGTGTCCCGGCGGCCGTACAGCCGCCGGGACTTCCAAGGTCGCTTAGAAAATGAGAAAACGCAAGGATACAATAGCATTTACAATGGAACCGCTTCGTGCTATAATGACAACCAAGAAGTGGAAAGGAGAAAACGCAATGGGATTATTCGGTTTATTTGGAGGTACAAAGAGCGATCCGGCAGATTCCATGCCGCAAAATGATGCGGAAAGATGGATTACTGGCATCTATGCGTTATGGTCAGAATATTGCGGGGGCAGCTACAAGTTTTTTGGCGGATATGAGAAAAATCGTTCCAATGCCAGCATGGTGCGCGGCGTATTGAACGGAGATTGGCTTGTTACGAACAAGCAGGGGGTGCTGGAGATGGTGGATTATCTGATTGACGACAAAAACAATGCGGGTGAGGAGGCAAAAAAATCCGCATTTAATTATGGTTGTGCGGCAAATATCGCTGCCAGAGGTTATCTGGGCGGTTACCTCACCAGAGAAGAAATGATGACCGCTTCGGTCAAGGTGGCGGAGGTTATCCGTACTAAGTATCATTCATGGCATGAATTTGCACAGGCATACATAGAGGGCGTCGGTCTTGAAAGCGGAGTTTCGGAGAAACAGCCCGAGTTTTTCGAGATTTATGACAGACTCTCTGCACTGCCGGACGGTCCGTATTCCGTAGCATGGGAAACGCCGCTATAAGGGAGTCATAGTAATGCTGAAAAATTAAGGGGCTGTCGCATAGAGCGCGGCCCTTTCTTACAGGCGGAGAAAGGTTTTGTAGTGTATGAAAAGATGAAGGCAGGCTTTTTCGAGTATCTCAATTATGAGGTTTGGTTCAATCCGGGCGAAATGCAACAGGAGGAGCATGAAATAACCTATTGAAACTGCCATGACGTTGGAGCGCATAAAGGAAGCAGCAGGGCAGGATGTCTCTGCCTGCGTCTGCTACTTTGTCTCTTATTTATAGTTTTTATGTTTCTTCTTTTCAGCCCAGTGTCTCGTCATACTGCGCCCTGCTGCCGCCGATGTATTTCGGGCGGGTGCGCGCTGCAAGAAGAGAAGCCTCGCCGATTTGTTTTATGGAAAGGCGAAGCGGTACAGCGACCTTTTTCAGGTGCATGCCGATTAAGGTACCGCCGATGTCAAGTCCTGCGTCTGCTTTGATTTCTTCTAAAGCAACAGGCTCCGTAAGCCTTGCATAAAGGGCGGTAGCAAAGGAGCCGCCTGCCTTTGGCTGTGGAACGACGTTGACAGCTTCCGCGTAGGGAGCGGCGGCGCGCTCTACGATAATGGCACGGTTCAAATGCTCGCAGCACTGCGCAGCCAGATAAATTCCCTGTTCCTTTAAGACGGAAAGAATACCATCCACCATCTCCACAGCAACCTCCGGCCGGGAGTCCGTGCCGATTTTAGAGCCGCACACCTCACTTGTGGAACAGCCTACAACAACGATTTGTCCTTTCTTTAAGCCTGCGGTTTCAATGAGCTCTTTTGCCGCTGCCATACATTGTTCTTTTATTTCAAACATAAGTTACCTCCTGTTATTTAAAATATTTTAGCACATTATATCGGAATGTCAACGGGGCTGTTCTTGAGTTTCCGCATTTTGCGTACCCCCCCTTATGTCCCAAAGACTATGCAACAACGTAATTTTGCATGCGCGGGCGACACACCGGACTTCCTCCAAGTACCGCTAAGCCGCTTGGCAGCGTACTCGTGCCTAAGCGGTATTAGGAGGTGATTTTGCCTACGCTAGAAACGCGGTCTTTCGGACAAACGCAAAAATAAGACAACGGTATTCCTTTTATAGTCAGGCAGATTTCCGAATGCTTATAAGCCGTTGCCACGCCCGGAACTGCATACAAAATGCGAAAATGCAAGGTCTCAAAAGGGTTTACTTCCCGGAAAAAACAGGGTAAAATAGACTATGATAAAAATTTATTCTGTATAAGCGCAGATAGGTTCGGCGTATTTTGGAAACAATATACAGGAAAAAGCCGGATAAGAGAAAAAGGAAAGCGAGGAGTTTTTATGAAGCAGGAGGCATTATTTCAGATTGGTTACGGATTGTACCTGGTGGCTGCCAGGGAAAACGGAAAGGACAATGCCTGTATTGTAAATACAGTGATGCAGGTGACACAGAATCCGGTCAGGCTTTTAGTCAGTGTCAGTAACCAGAACCTGACCCATGATATGATAGAACATACCGGAAAGCTGACAATTTCGGTGCTGACAGAGAAGACGCCGTTTTCGGTTTACCAGCATTTTGGCTATCAGAGCGGGAAAAAGACGGATAAATTTGAAGACTTTGAGGATGTGACCCGTTGTGCTAATGGAATTTACCGTCTGAACCGTAACAGCAGCGCGTATTTTTGCGGAACCGTCAGCGAACGCTATGTGCTGGATACCCATACGATGTTTCTGGTAGAAGTGACGGAGGCGGATGTAGTAAGCAGCCAGAAGCCTGTCACCTATGACTATTACCAGAGTTATGTAAAGCAGGCATACAAACCGGCAGTCAAAAAACCGGAAGAGGGTGCAGCTGCAGAAGGCAAAAGTACGGGAAACGGGGAAGCACATGCTTATGTCTGCAAGGTCTGCGGCTATGTATATGAGGGCGAAAGCCTGCCAGAGGACTATATCTGTCCGATTTGTAAGCATGGTGCGGCGGATTTTGAGCAGATCCGGTAGAAAAGACAGGAATATTCTGTGTGCAGGCGCTGTATCAAGGGTAGAAAAAATGCAGAAAAACGAGGATAAAATTTCCTCCCATTATTGACAAAAGCAAGGCAGAATCTTATAATGATACAATAGTTGTCTGCGCAAAACCGGAGGAAGCGCGCGAAAGGAGAATCACTATTGTGAAAAAGTACGGTGTAAATGAATTAAGAAGAATGTATTTAGAGTTTTTTGAGAGCAAGGAGCATCTTTGTTTAAAGAGCTTTTCCCTGATTCCGCATAACGATAAGAGTCTGCTGTTAATCAATTCCGGCATGGCGCCGATGAAGCCTTATTTTACCGGACAGGAGATTCCGCCAAGGAAGCGTGTTACGACCTGTCAGAAGTGTATCCGCACCGGCGATATTGAGAATGTCGGTAAGACGGCAAGGCATCTGACCTTTTTTGAGATGCTCGGCAATTTCTCCTTTGGCGATTATTTTAAAAAAGAAGCAATCCATTGGTCATGGGAGTTTTTAACAAAGCATGTGGGGATGGAGCCGGAGCGGCTTTATCCGTCTATTTATTGTGAGGATGAGGAGGCATTCCGTATCTGGACCGAGGAGGTAGGCGTACCAAAGGAGAGGATTACCCGCTTTTACCGTGATGAAAACGGCGACTGCGATAATTTCTGGGAGCACGGCGCAGGTCCTTGCGGGCCTTGCTCTGAGATTTATTATGACCGTGGTGAAAAGTACGGCTGCGGAAGCCCGGATTGCAAGGTGGGCTGTGACTGTGACCGGTTTATGGAGGTCTGGAACAATGTATTTACGCAGTTTGAGAGCGACGGAAACCATCACTATACCGAGCTGACACAGAAGAATATTGATACTGGCATGGGACTGGAACGTCTTGCTGTTGTTGTGCAGGATGTGGATTCCGTTTTTGATGTCGATACAATGAAAGCAATCCGTGATAAGGTGTGCGAGATGGCAGGCGTTACTTACAGGGAAGATAAGAAGAAGGACGAGTCCATCCGTCTGATTACCGACCACATCCGTTCCGTGACCTTTATGACCTCGGACGGTATTATTCCGTCCAACGAGGGCCGCGGCTATGTACTGCGAAGACTTTTACGCCGTGCGGCACGTCATGGAAGGCTGTTAGGCATCAAGGGCCTGTTTTTAGCAAAGCTGTGCGAGACTGTGATTGCAGAGTCGAAGGACGGCTATCCGGAGTTAGAGGAAAAGCGCGAGTATATCTTAAAGATTCTGACGATTGAGGAAGAAAAGTTCAATAAAACCATTGACCAGGGGCTTTCTATCCTGTCTGAAATGGAAGCGGCTGCATCGGCGGAGGGAAAGAAAACGCTTTCCGGAGAGGATGCGTTTAAGCTGTATGATACTTATGGCTTTCCGATTGACCTGACCGGGGAAATCCTTGCAGAAAAGGGATTTTCTGTGGATATGGAAGGTTTTTCACAGGCAATGAAGGTGCAGAAGGAAACCGCAAGAAGCGCTCGTGCCGTTACAAATTACATGGGTGCGGACGCGACGGTTTATGATGAAATCGACGCCGCAGTAACCAGCACATTTACCGGCTATGATAAGCACAGCACGGTTTCTGAAATTACGGTGCTGACGACGGAGACCGAGCTTGTAAAGGAGGTCATAGCAGGGCAGAACGCAACTGTAATTGTAGACGAAACGCCGTTTTATGCAACCATGGGCGGTCAGATTGCAGACCTCGGCCAGATTACAAAGGATGGTGCGGTATTTACCGTAACCGATACGATAAAATTAAAGGGCGGCAAGATAGGCCATGTCGGTGTGGTAGAGAGCGGGATGTTTACTGTCGGCGATACTGTTACCTTAACAATCGATACTGCACGCAGGGCGGCAATCGGTAAGAACCACAGTGCGACGCATCTGTTGCAGGAGGCGCTCCGTCAGGTATTAGGCTCCCATGTGGAGCAGGCGGGCTCATTGGTAACTCCGGAGCGGCTTCGCTTTGACTTTACTCATTTTTCTGCCATGACAAAGGAAGAGCTTGCAAAGGTAGAGGAGATTGTCAATGAACAGATTGCAAAGAACCTGACGATTGAGATGAAGGAAATGAGCATCGACGAGGCGAGAAAGACCGGAGCAAAGGCACTGTTCGGTGAAAAGTATGGCGATGTGGTACGTGTCGTATCCATGGGAGAGTTTTCCAAGGAATTCTGCGGCGGTACGCATGTAGGAAATACCGGCGTGATTTCCGCATTTAAGATTTTGTCCGAGTCCGGGATTGCGGCAGGCGTCAGACGTATCGAGGCAATTACGGCAGACGGCGTATTTGCGTATTATAAAAAGCTTGAGGAGGAGCTCTTTGCGGCGGCAAAGGCAGCAAAGACAGAGCCTTCGGCACTGTTAAAGAAGATTGAAGCAATGCAGGAGGAGTTAAAGGCGGCGCATTCCGAAAATGAACGACTAAAGGCAAAGCTTGCAAACGCCTCCCTTGGCGATGTAATGAACAACGTACAGGAGATTCATGGTGTTAAGGTATTGGCGGCAAAGGTGCCGGAGATGGATATGAACGCCATCCGCAGCCTCGGCGACAGCTTAAAGGAAAAGCTCGGAGAGGGCGTAATCATGTTAGCTTCTGCTTTTGACGGCAAGGTGAACCTGATTGCCATGGCAACCGACGGCGCAATGGCAAAGGGCGCCCATGCAGGCAATCTGATTAAAGAGGTTGCGGCATGTGTCGGCGGCGGCGGCGGCGGACGGCCGAATATGGCGCAGGCAGGCGGAAAGAACCCGGCAGGAATCGACGATGCAATTGCAAAGGCTTCTGCGGTACTGGCGGCACAGATAAAGTAAACGTACCGGAGTGCGGACAGCAGGAGGACCGGAATGGCGGACAGGCTTACCAGAGAGTTTTTTACCAGAGATGGAATTACGGTGGCAAAGGAGCTTTTAGGAAAGGTTTTGGTGCATGAAACGCCTCTTGGTACCGTGCGTGGAATTATTACCGAAACAGAAAGCTATATGGGGGAGGAGGACAAGGCTTCCCATACTTACGGAGGAAAGCGCACGGGCCGTACGGAGCCGATGTATCATAAGGGTGGAACGTCTTATGTCTATTTGATTTATGGGATGTACCGCTGTATGAATATCGCTGCTATGACGGAAGGGATTCCTCAGGCGGCGTTATTACGGAGCGTAGTGCCAGCGGACGCGGAATCGGAGGAAAGAATGCGCGCGTTGCGGATGGCAGGAAGGAAAAAATGGCAGGACGGGAAAGAGGTACTTCCGGCAGGTCTGAAGAAGCATCTGGCAGACGGTCCTGGCAGGCTTTGCATTGCCATGCACATTACAAAGGCGGACAATGATATTGATTTAGTGGAAAGTCAGACATTTTATGTGACAGAGGGAGTCTCCATACCGCCGGAGCAGATTTGTACCGGAAAGCGCATCGGCGTCGCCTATGCAGAGGAGGCAGCGGATTATCTGTGGCGGTTTTATATCCGCGCGAAGGCAAAGTGAGGATAGTGCAAATATATTTGCACTATCTGAGCGCGCCCGCGGGGTCAAATACCCCGCCCCTCCGGGGCGGACAAGCGAAAGAGAAGCTAAATTATGCCCCGCAGCTTGTGCTGCGGGGGATTTGACTGAGCCGGAGCAGGTGGCGCAGAGACAGGAGATGACAGACAGGAAATGACAGAAGGATTGAAGATAGCTGTCGTGGAGGATGAAAGAGTGCATGCCGTTGTGCTGGTTCGTTTTCTGGAGGCATGGCTGCAGAAGAGAAATATCCCTTTTTGTATCCGGGAGTTCCCAGATGCGGCGGCATTTCTATTTGAATGGGAACAGGACCAGGCATGGAACGCCATGTTTTTTGATATCCAGATGCCCGGCTTAAACGGAATCGAACTTGCAAAAAAAATTCGTCAGGAAAACAGACGGGTTGCGATTGTTTTTGTGACGGGAGTCACCGACTATCTTTTAGAAGGGTATGAGGTGGAAGCCCTGCATTACCTGATTAAGCCTGTCGATGCAGAAAAAATTGACGGTTGCATGGAACGTATTTTTTCCAGATATTGTGAACAGGAAAGACAGAAGGCGCTTCTGACAGAGGCGGAAGAACTTGTAGGCGGGCAGCGAAACAACCGCGTAACCCTGCGGCTTTTGCCGGAGGATATTGTGTATATCGAGGCTTTTGCCCATAATACGCAGCTTTATACAAAAGAAAAGTGCTATTGTGTCAGAGAGGGTATCAGCATATGGAAGGAACGGCTTCCGGAGGAGGCGTTCTGTTCTTGTCACCGCTCTTATCTGGTCAATCTGTTTCATGTGGTTCGTCTGGAGAAAGAGTCGGTTATTTTGGATGACGGGAGACAGGTCCCGTTGAGCAGAAGAAGTTATAAAGAAGTGAACCAGGCGTTTATCCGGTTTTACAGCAGAATGCGGGAGGAGGATGGCTTTACGGACTATTAGTAAGTCCTGGGTTTTCGTATTTTGTATGTAGCTTTATGTCCCGGCGGCTGCGCTAAAAGATGCGGTCCTTCGGACAACTATAAAATTAAACTGCCGCGCAGCTGCCGGACATTTCAAGGGTGCTTAAAAGATACGGAAACTCAAGTCAGGAAGAGGATTACAGGGAATGAAATACGGAATTATCATTGTTGCAGGGATAGCGGGAATCATCCTGCTTGTATTCCTGTGCCGCGCTGTTTTTATCGGGTTGGTTGATAAGAGAATTTCGGTGTATCAGAATGACCTGGTGGAAAAGCACTATGAAGAAGTCGAAAATATGTACCGGCAGATGCGGGGCTGGAGACATGACTATAAGCACCATATCCAGACGATGAAGGCGCACCTTCTGATGGAGCAATACCAAGAGCTGGATGAATATTTAAGTGAGCTGGATACGGACCTGACAGAGGTAGATACGATATTGAAAACGGGGAATGTACGCATTGATGCGGTACTCAATTCCAAGCTGGCAGTGGCGAAGTCAAAGGGAATCCAGGTGAATGCAAAGGCAACTGTCCCGGAGAGCCTTAAGATGAAAGAGGTGGATTTGTGTGTCATTATCGGGAATCTGCTGGACAATGCCATGGAGGCCTGTGATAAGATGAAAGAGGGAAATCAGTTTCTCCGTGTGTATATCGAAGCCTTAAAGGGACAGCTCTATATTTATGTTTGTAATTCGATGGCAGACGATATACGTAAGTCAGGAGAACAGTATCTGTCAACCAAGCGCGGCAGTCATGGATTTGGGTTAATGAGGATTGACAGGGTGGTAAAAAAGTATAATGGATATTTAAACCGACAGCATGAGGAGGGAGTTTTTGTCACCGAAATAATGCTGCCGTTGTCATAAGGAGACCATTCGTGCACAAAAAGAGACCTTTTGTGCACGTTTTTTTTATTCTTCACCACATTATGATAGAATCCCTAATGAAAACATTCAATAGTTACGGAGAGGAGATAATTCATGGAAGAAATCAGGCAGAGAAATGATAACATAATTCAGAATGCGTGGTTTTTGGCAAAAGAAAGCTGGAAATGGGATAAAAGGATTCTGCTGTTTCTTGCAATTACCACACTGACAGGAATTGCATTGCCGCTGTTCGGGATTTATCTGCCCAAGGTAGCAGTTGACCTGCTGCTTCAGAAAGCGGAACCAATGCGTGTGCTGCAGGTGCTTGGCAGCATGGTGGGCGGTCTGCTCATCTTACAGGGGCTTCACGGGTACCTGTCGAAACGGGTGTATTACCATCATAATGAATTCAGAAACACCTTTTTTGTTCAAAGTCTGTTTCTGGTATCGCTGCAGTGTAAGTATTCTTATACGGAGGATGGGGAGTTTTACAAACTTTACCGGCGCGCCATCAATTCGGTGCGGAGCGGGGATGCGAGCGGCACTTCTGTATTTTTTGACCAGATACCGCAGGTAATCACAGGAGCAGCATGCTTTTTCCTGTACTCGGGAATTTTATCGCAGCTGCATATTCTCGTCATTGTGTTCCTGATGCTGACCTCTCTTGTGATCTATTTTTTCCGGCACAGGGAAAATGTATGTTATGAACGCACGAGAAATGATTATGCAATGGCAGAAAAGAGATTGTATTATACTATCGGGGAGTGCGGGGACAGCCGGACAGGAAAGGATGTCCGTGTTTATAACATGAAGGGCTGGCTGATGCGGCAGATTCAGAGATTCCAGGAGGATGAAAGGGAAATCCTGAGAATCCGCCGCAGGAAAGGGTATGAAACGCATCTGGTCAGCTGCTGGCTGAATTTTTTCAGGGACAGCTTTGCGTATGCTTATCTGATTCTACAGACCGTACAAGGAAAGATAGGAATGGGTGATTTCATGCTGTTCTTTGGGGCAATCACCGGCTTTTCGGTCTGGGTGACCGGTCTGGTGGACCAGATGAGCATGATAAAAACTGCCAATGTAAAAATGAATGACCTGCGTACCTTTCTTGATATTCCGGCGGAGGATACCAATAGTGGGGAATGTGAGATGCCGGATTTGTCGGAAGGTGTAGAGATAGAGTTTGATCATGTCAGCTTTGCTTATCCGGGAAGTGAGAAGAGCGTAATTTCTGACCTGAGCTTCCATATCAGGAAAGGAGAGCATGTAGCGTTAGTAGGACTGAACGGTGCAGGAAAAAGTACGCTGTTAAAGCTGATGATGGGAATGTATGAGCCAACCAAAGGAACAATACGGCTGAACGGCGCAGATATTACAAAGCTCAGGAAAAAGGATATCTATCAGCTTTATTCCGCAGTATTCCAGGACACGATGATTCTGCCTGCTATGATCGATGAAAATATTGCGCTCCGGCCGAAGGCGGATGTAGACAGAAAAAGGGTGGAAGAGATGCTTCGTCTTTCAGGACTCGATACAGATTTTTCCGAGCGGAATATTACACTTAACAGCTATATGACGGACCGGCTGGTTGAGGATGGGATTTATCTGTCCGGCGGGCAGGAGCAGAAGTTCCTATTAGCAAGAGCGCTTTACAAGGATGCGCCGGTGCTGCTCTTAGATGAGCCTACGGCGGCGTTAGATCCGCTTGCAGAGCAGGAGGTCTATGAATCGTACCAGAAGCTCTGCCGGAACAAAACGGCACTGTTCATTTCCCACCGGCTTGCAAGCACACAGTTTTCTGACTGGATCATGTTTTTGCAGAACGGCCACATTATAGAGAAGGGGAACCACGAGGAGTTGCTGGCAGCAGGCGGGGAATATGCCAGACTGTATGAGCTGCAGAGCTATTATTATAATCTGACGGAAGAAGAGAAGGGAAGAAAGGAGGAAGATTATGGATGTGAATAGCAAAGAAATAACGGAAAAGCTGACCTTCCGTGAAAAGAAAGCAGTTCTGCTGCGGCTTTTGAAAGAAATTTATCTGCTGGCGCCAAGTTTTATTGTCGTTACGATTTTCCGGCAGCTATTCCGCGTTGCGGTAGGCTATATCGGAATTTATATTTCTACGATGGTATTGAACGAGCTGCAGGAGGGAACCTCTGCCGAACGGCTGATTCCGAAGGTAGTTCTTTGGATGCTGGCAACACTTATACTGTATCTTCTCATTGGAAAGCTCTCGAATGAGAGCGAGGTAATTAAAAGCCATTCATGGGAGCTTCTGGACGCCAGAAAGGCAATTAAAAATATGGAAATGAATTATCCGGATCTGGACAGTCCTTATACCAACAAGCTGTATAGCCGTATGGAGGAGGATAACCGGTGGGGAAGCGGAATCTATGGGGGCTTTGATAACTTTGAAAAGCTGTGTTATCAGATATTTAACGCATTGTTTGCAATAGGAATGCTGGTTCCTGTGCTATATGAGCTGCTCGGGCACAAAAATGTATTGACCTACATCTTTTTTGCAGTGCTTGTGCTGGTAATCCTTTGTAACGGCATAGCAGAGCGTTATTTTGGAAGAAAGCTGACGGAATATATGGCGCTTTGGACGAACGATAAACCGGAGGATACCAACCTGATGTGGTACTATGCGGTGTACGACGGAATATCCATGGAAAACCGTAAGGACGTGAAGCTTTACGATGTAATCGATTTATTAAAGGAATATACCTTTGTTCATGGCATGAAGTTTTTGAAGCATAAGGACAATCTTGTCGCAGGCACGAGCGGGCGCAGGGAGTTTATCATCAATATCCTGAATGCCGGTGTCAGGGGAATCTGTTATCTGTTTCTTACACTGATAGCGGCGGGAGGAAGCCTTGCCGCAGGCCTGCTCATCCGGTATGTGGCATGCTTTGAACGGCTGACAAATTCTGTCCAGAACATACTTCACGATGCGCAGGCATTTCTTCTGGTTGCACGCAGACAGAGTACGATGTTTGAGTTTCTTGATATCAAACCAAGCTTTTATGAGGGAAAGCTGCCGGTAGAAAAGCGGAGCGACAACGAGTATGAAGTCGAGTTCTGCAATGTGTCTTTCCGGTATCCGGGACGGGAGGAGTATGCACTCCGCAATTTCTCCCTGAAGCTGCGTATCGGAGAGCGTATGGCAGTCGTGGGAAAGAACGGTTCAGGAAAAACTACCATGATTAAACTGCTCTGCCGGCTGTATGAGCCTACGGAGGGCGTAATCTATCTGAACGGGGTAGATATCCGCAAGTATGATTATTGTGAGTATATGCAGCTCTTTTCGGTCGTGTTTCAGGACTTTGCCCTGTTTGACTATTCCATAGCGGAAAATGTGGCAACAGGGGAGAAGTATGACTCCGAAAAGGTAGTGGAAAGCCTGATTAAAGCCGGCTTCGGTGAACGGCTTGGCAGGCTGCCTGACGGGACTGAAACGCTGATTGATAAGGGGTATGATGAGAAGGGCATCCTTTTTTCAGGCGGAGAACGGCAGAAAATCGCCATTGCAAGAGCATTGTATAAGGATTCTCCGTTCATTCTGCTGGATGAGCCTACGGCTGCCTTAGACCCGGTTGCAGAGTATGAGGTATATTCTGCCTTTGATGAAATGGTAGGCAGCAAAACAGCCATTTACATCAGCCACAGGCTTTCTTCCTGCCGGTTCTGCGATGACATTGTAGTGTTTGACAAGGGGCAGGTAGTACAGCGGGGAAGCCATACGACGCTGATGGCAGACGAAAGCGGCTTGTATTATTCACTCTATATGGCACAGGCGCAGTATTATGAAAATACTGCGGTGAAAAGTGAAATGTAAGTTTGGAGGGGACTTATGGGATATCATTGGATAAAAGCAGAAGAGTTTTCGATGGAGGCGGTTTTACTGTTTGACCGCTGGGTCATCCGGTATATTATGAGTGAAAATACCTGGTACAATAACGGACAGCGTGATTATAAAACCGATATGGCAAAGGCACTCAGCCGTTATCCTTATGTAATAGAGTTCTGCAAAAGAAAAGCGCCCGAGTGTGCCGGTTTTTTAAAGGAAATCGAGGATATCAATGCGGCAGGATTTTTAAAGGAAATCAGGGGAATCCATGCCGCCCGTATCAGCGAGGCGGAAGCGCGGCGTGCGGAAACCGAAATTTTATCCGCATGGGAACACTTCGTTGTGTACGCCTATCCGGAGGTCATGGAGCAGCTTGGTTATATCCGGAACTGGAGGCCGGAACGGCTGTATGCGCTGGCAGAGTTCAAAGGGAAGCTTGTCCTGGACATCGGTTCCGGGACAGGACGCCTGGCGTTCGCGGCGGCAGCCCGTGCAGAACGTGTTTATGCCAGCGAGCCCTGTGATGTCCTGCGCGAATATATGCGTGATAAAATCAGACAGAACGGGATTACCAATATGAAGGTACTTGACGGGGAGATAACGAATCTGCCGTATGAGGACAATACCTTTGATGTAGTCATGGCGGGGCATGTTGCCGGCGCTTTGTATGAAGAAGGGATTGCCGAGATGACACGTGTCGTAAAGGACGGCGGGGTCCTTATCTGCTGTAACGGCGACGATGAAGTAAAGCGGAAAGTGCCCGAGGAGGCGCTTGTGCGCAGGGGATTTGAATATTTTGTACATGAAAGCTGCGATGGCGGAGTGATTTATGACTACCGGAAGGTGGTCCATAAGTCATAACACCGGAGCAAGGAGAGTTTTTAAGAAAATCAAATTGATAATGGTACAAGACTATAATAATTTATAAGTAGATGATTTATATCTTGTAGGTTTCTGGAAAGGGAGGAACAGACAATGTTAAGAGAGATTATTTCAAAAAACAGAACTAAGTTTCTGCTCAGCCTGATTCCGGTAGTGATTATCGGTATCATGGCTCCTTTACGTTCCTATATCATGCAGCTTCTGATTGATTCCAAAAGCTATAAGGAGCTGTTAGAAAAATGTCTGATTGCTGTTATTTTCAGCATCGGCGTATTTATTTTTGAGTGGTTCAGCAAAAAGAGCCAGGTAGCCGTTGTACGGGATATGGAAAAGAATTTGCGTAATGACCTGATGGGCAGGCTGTTTGCTATTTCGGCAAACCAATTTGAGAAAAAGGGTCTGGCGTATTATCTTTCCAAGTTTACAACGGATATAAGAATTATTATGGATGACGGAATTAACAATATATACGGTATGCTGCTGCAGTTTGTTTTCGGGATTGTGGCCGTCATTTACCTGCTCTGTGTAGAGCCGTTTATTCTGCTGGTTGTGGCCTGTGTCAGTATTGTCCAGTTCATAGTCCCGAATCTGCTGAAAAAGAAAATAAGCTCCTCCAGAAAAGAATATACGGAGGCCGTGGAGGTCTATCTGGACGGAGTAAAAAGCGACTTAGGAGGACATAAAGTCATAAGAACCTTTGATGCCGTGAAGCAGATTTTAGGCAGACAGGAAAAGCTGAGTGATTTTGTTTGCCGCAAGAATGAGGATTCCTCTAAAACCATGTGCTGGGCGCAGGCATTGGCCTCCTTTGTAAATAATGGGGCGTTTCTGATTGTTCTGGGAAGCTGTATGTTTTTTGTGGCAGCAGGAAGAATTACGGTCGGCGAAGTAGTAGCAATCACTAATATGATGAATTTTGTTTTAACTCCGTGCAAAGCCATTGCAAACGGTATAATTCAGTTAAAGGCAATGGAAAAGGTAAAGGCTGAGTTAGAGGAGCTGTTAGCGACAGAAAGTGAAAATAGTCAGAAGGAGGCTATGAAGGAGGAGATACGGGAAATCCGTCTTAACCGGCTCAGCCAGAAAATCAGCGAAAGCTTTTCCCTGGATAATCTGACGCTGACCTTTGAGAAAGGGAAAAAATATGCAATTGTTGGCAAAAGCGGCAGCGGAAAATCAAGCATTATAAAATTACTTACGGAATATGGAGCAGACTATACCGGTCAGGCACTGATAAATGAAAAAGAGCTGTCAGGGCTTAACCGGGAAAGCATTATGCATGTAAGTCCGGTTTGCTACCAGCAGACCTATCTGTTCAATGACACGGTTTTTAACAATGTGGCGCTGTATCAGGATTATTCAGAGGAGCAGGTCATTGAAGCACTTAAAAAGGCAGGAATCTACGAGACTATCCGGCAGCTTCCGGAGGGGCTTAGGGAGCAGATTCAGGAGAACGGGAAAAA
The DNA here is from genome assembly GCA_910577175.1 of uncultured Lachnospiraceae bacterium. Classification (GTDB taxonomy): domain Bacteria; phylum Bacillota; class Clostridia; order Lachnospirales; family Lachnospiraceae; genus SIG307. Next base: position 16,388 of record CAJTLU010000007.1, read on the forward strand.
TTTCTCGGGCGGCGAATTACAGAGAATTGCTCTGGCAAGGTTGTTTTTAAGAAACAAAACAATGACCTTTCTTGATGAAATTACATCGGGGCTTGATAATGCCACTGCCTATGAGATTGAAAAAAGACTGTTAGAGGAGAATATGACTATTATCAGCATTACCCACAGATACAATAAAACGCTTATGCAGAAATATGATGAGATTCTTGTAATGGAAGCAGGCCATGTCGTGGAAAGAGGAAGCTTTGATGAATTGATGAAAAAAGAAGGTGTCTTTTTCAATCTATATCAATATGAAGGTGCCTGACGGGGAGGGAACGGTTCTGCCATACGGGGAGAATCCCTTTTTTGTATTTCGTCTGTTTGCACCAGAGTTCGTACAGGAAGTTGCATAATAATTGCATTTCAATATGGAAATCCAAGGGGAGGAAATCATTGACAGAAAAGGGAAATTATGTTATTGTGGAAGCGTAGGATAAAGCGGACTTACGGAACCGTAAGAATGTAAGATGTGGGAGTAAAAAGGGAAATCTGCAAAGGAAAACGAATTTTTTAGGGCAGGATTCAGATGTTACCCCCGGCTGCAAAGGCTTTGGCTGCAGCCGGGGGTGTTTTTATTTCATAGGAAACCACTATGTTGCATCCGCGCGTTAAGGTGCATTCTATGAAGTGAAAAACGCTCCGCAGGATGTGCACCCATTCGAGTGGAAAATGTCGCAGGCAAAAATAGAATACAAAAAGAGGAGTGGCGTTATGGAAAAAAGGGTTCAAAGCCCCAAAAGAAAAGGAAGGTATTTTCAAAGAATTGCTACATTACTGCTGGCAGTATGTATCAGCGTGAGTAGCCTGCCCGTGTCAGGATATGCCGGAGAGGGAGGCACCAGGATGACAGGCGGGAAGTCGGAAGCATATATAGATATAAAAAACCCGGGAGGCAGCCCGCCAGAGGAAAGTCAGGATATTGTCCGCGGCTTCGGGAGCAAAATCAAGAATAAAAAGCAGAAGGAAATAAAGGTCAGGGTAAACCACGGGAATCCGGGGAACCAGAACGGCAAATCATGGAACATGCAGATGATACAGGCGGGAAACATAAATGCAGAGAAAGCGGAAGAATCCAGCAGGAAAATAAAGATTGCGGTGATTGATTCCGGCATTAATTTCAGTACCGACCTTCCGGTTGCCGTAAGGAAAAACTTTATCCCGGAGGAGGAACGCAGTGTGCTTTACGAGGACCCAAGCGGACATGGGACCGCGGTTGCAGGGGTTATCGCGGCACTGGACAATGACGAGGGGATTACCGGCATCAATCCGCGCGTGGAGCTTTACTCAGCACGTGTACTGGACGCAAAGCTGGAAGCACCGGCGGGACGGATTGTGGAGGCAATCGACTGGGCGGTAGAGCAGGACGTGGACATCATCAACATGAGCTTCGGGCTTGCAAAGAACGTAAAAGAACTGGAGGAAGCGGTTGAGAGAGCCGCGGAGGAAGGTATCCTGTTAGTGGCGGCGGCAGGAAACGGGGAGACCGTTGCCTATCCTGCGGCATATGATGAAGTGATTGCGGTTGGCTCTGTCACGGCAGAGGGGCTTGCAGCAGAAGGCAGTGCGGGAGGGGAAGCGCTCGAACTGATGGCGCCGGGGAAGAATATCCTTTCCAGCGGTATTTTTGGAGGCGTCACCGGAATGTCCGGCACAAGTATGGCGGCACCGCATGTGGCAGGGGCGGCTTCCGTCCTGATGGAGCTAAACCCGGAAATGCCTGCGGATTACATACGGATGCTGTTAAACTACAGTGCCAACCTGTACGGCTCCCCGGACGAGTACGGGAACGGGGTACTTGACTTAGGATATGCGGTGGAGATAAACGATAAGTTTAAAAAACTCTATGGGAAACATATCGATAAAGCGGAAAAGAATGAAAAGGAAAAGGAGAAGCAGAAGGAGAAGTTCTGGGGCGAGGTACTAAAGACAATACCGGAAAACGAAAAGGCAGTGGAAACCTTTACGGGAGTGGAGGTTGTAGAGGGGATGTGGGGAAGTGCCGGACACAGCGGTCTTGGGGCTGTGGTGAATGAAATGTCGGTCTCATTTACTTCGGAACAGATGAAAATCCTTACGTTTGCCTGCAATTATCCGGATCAGGATGCAGGATTAAAGGACATGGATGATAACCCGTATCATGGATTTCTGTGGCAGAGGCAATATAAAGAAAGAATAGTTAATAATAAAAAGGAAAAATATGATTATAAACCTTTATATGACTCGAATTATATTGCAAATTACATTTTTTTGACCAAGTTAGCCTTAAAAAATGGGGAAGTAGAAGGGATAAAAAAAGAAGAAGCTAATAATATGCTGCAAAATGACTATAACAGGATTTATGAGGACTTTAAAGGAGGAAAAATCGGGGCTACGGACTGGAGCAGCGTGTTTCAAAAGGTAGGAGTTCCGGATACGAATGAAAACAGAAGGATATTTATTTATGGAATAGCGATTCATTTAGTCGGGGATTTGTTTGCGCACAGTGCGTGGGCGTGGGAAGAAGAGAATGAGAAAGGGAATATTATAAGGGACAATACCAGAATTACACATAAAAGAGGGGCAGATAATACTTCCTTTTTTCCGAATCGTTATACAGCAGCAATGCAGGTAGTAAAGAATGTAATTGGTAAGGCATATTCCGGCAGCGTCGGCACGGTATATGATTTTGCTATTGCAAAGTCTTACTTTGGAACGGATAAGGATATGCGCTTTTATCTTGGCAATTTTGCTCCGTATGCACAGGCGATGGATACCGCGGCATATAATCTTTGGAGCAGCTTCTTCGTCTATGCAGATCTGAAGTCAGGAACCGGAGGTGTGTTTGATTTTGAAGGGGATACCTATTTTGTCCCGTAAAGGAGGAAATAAATGAGAAAAAAGACGGCTTTTACAATATTTATTTTTTGTCTTTTTGCAGGTCTGCTCTGCGCCTGCCACCGGGGACAGGAAACCGGTATGACAGTGACGCCAGCGCCTGACCTGACCGCGCTTCCGGGGAATACAAAGGCGCCTTCCGTGACGGAAGAACCGGGGACTCATCCGACTACAGTCCCGACAAGGGAATTGTCCCCGACGACGCTTCCGGAGCCGGAGGGAGAGCGGATACCGATTGATGAGGAGCATTTTACGAGTTCAGATTTTCGTAAGGTGATTTCGGAAAATTATGATACAGACGGGGATAGGTATCTTTCTGATACCGAGCGGGAGGCTGTGCTGACAATCAGCTGGGCGGAGGATGTCCTGCCGGAGGGGGAGATGCAGGACGGATTTCAGGTGATAGACGGACTGGGTTATTTTCCGAACCTGAGGTTTCTGTCGGCAGGCAGGGCAGGACAGATTATCATAAAAGACCATCCGTCCATCCGGGGAGTGCGTCTTGCGCGTGAGAGCTTTCTTTATGCTGAGAACTGTCCGAAGTTCTGTTCGCTTTTCTCTTATTGGATAAATTCCAATCAGGTATATGTCTCAAAGGCGGCACCGGATTTTTTTTGGGAAGAGCACTGGGGGGAGACTTACCGGTCGGAGTCAGGACAGTTTGGGAAAAGGGTTCTGGACGGGGAACTGATAGTATGCATGGGAACAAAGCTGCCTGGCATTTTGTCCGGGGAAAAGGGTGGAAGAGGATTTTATGGGGAGCTTCCGGTACAATGGCTGGAGCGGACAGAGGACGGGGTCGTCCTTTTGGAGGAGTTCTGGAAGGATTATTTTGTGGGGAAGGAGGTAGATTTTTATGGGGTTTCCGTTTCTGCCTGGGAGGATGATAGAAAGGGGTTTCCGGACTATTTCGGGGAGGGACAGGTAAAGGATGTTGTGGAGGATTCACAGGGAAGGAAGAAATGGATTCTTTCCGCGTATGACCTTGACCCTATGTCGGATGCGACATCAAATGGTATTGTGTGTTATGCGGAGGAAATGCCGGAAGCGGAGAAGGTAAAGCTACGTATCGGGGAAAACAGTAAAGTGTTTTGGTTAGAGCATTCTGCAGAAAAAACGCGGCTCGGACTCAGATATGAGCTAGAGTTCTGGTATCAGGATGGAGGGGCGGAGAAAAAAATCGGGGGCTTGGAAGAGATGAACTGCTCCTGCATTATCCGGAAGGACGGCGCAGTATTTTTTTCAATGGAAGATTATGTGGAAAATACGGAATTTTCAGAGGAGCCTGTCCCGGACAATGAAGTAATTCCGATTGACGGGGCGCATTTTTCGAGCGATATATTCCGGCGTTATCTTGAATGCTTTCACAACATCGATTCCAAAGAAGGCTTATCTTTAAAAGAGCGGGAAAGTGTGCAGGTTTTGAATTTTGAAGGGTTGTTCCGTTTTTCCGGGGAAATATTAGACGGGTTAGAATATTTTCCGAATCTTACGGATCTTTATCTTGGGCATACAGGGAGCCTGGTTGTGGAAAACCATCCTTCCTTAGAGGTTATCGGCGGGGATGCGCTGGGCTTAAAAAGGCTGGTGGTATGGAACTGCCCGGAGCTTCGGCGGATTGACCTTGATTTATCAGAGATAGAGGAGGTTGTGATAGAAGGGTGCGGGAAGCTGGAATAACAGAAGGAAAAGTATAGAAGAAGTACAGGGCTCCCTGCAAAGGCTTATTACGGAGGGAGCCCTGGGGTTTTTAATTTATGCTATCTTTAAGTTAAGGCTTCTGGTTGAATATTTTAATGGATTTAATAGAAGTTGCAGAAGGTTTCCGGGTCTTCATGCAGCTGGTTCCGGTTCATTTGTTCAATCAGAAGCATCTCCTCTGCGGTCAGTTCAAAATCAAAAATTTCCGAGTTTTGTCTGATACGGTCAGGATGAACGGATTTTGGAATCGTGATGATTCCGTTTTGGACATCCCAGCGTAAGATGACCTGGGCAATTGTTTTTCCGTATTTTTGGCCGATTTCCCCAATCCGCGGGTCAGTAATCAGTTCTTTGTTATCCCTGCCAAGAGGGCTTAATGCTTCACAGGCAATCTGATGTTCGATTAAATACTGGCGGAGCTCATATTTGGTATTGTAAGGATGTACTTCAACCTGGTCTACAGCCGGCTTGACTTTTGCCGTTGTCATTAACTCATCGATATGGTGTTCCAGGAAATTGGAGACGCCAATGGATTTCAGATTTTTTCCGTCATAAAGCTCTTCCAGTACAGCCCAGCTTTCATGGAATGACTCCGGCACCGGCCAGTGGAGCAGATATAAATCGATGTAATCAAGATTCAGGCGCTCCATACTTGCCCAGAACGCTTCCTTCTGACGGTGGGAGCGCTGTTCACTGTTCCATATTTTTGTCGTAACAAAGATTTCGGAGCGTGGGATGCCGCTGTCCCGTACCGCTCTGCCGACCTGTTCTTCGTTGCCGTACAGCGAAGCGGTATCGATATGACGGTATCCAAGTTCCAGCGCACAGCGGACCGCATCATAGGTTTTTTCCGCGGACTGGAATACGCCAAGACCAAGGATTGGCATGCTTTTTCCGTTATTCAGGGTAACGCTGTCTGGTAAATTCATGTTCATAGGGACCTCCTTTTGCTGGTGGACTTGAGTTTCCGCATTTTGCATATACCGTTGTGTCACAGCCGCCGGGACCTTTAAGAATGCTAAAAAATGCGGAAACTCAAGGCTTGTGGATTCTTTACAAAAATGATTATAAATGCTAAAGTATACTTTAGGGCAAGAGAAAAGTTTAAAAATCGGAAGGGATAAGAAAAGCATGGAGAAAAGAGAAGAAAAGAATACGGTATATTATAGTATCAAGCAGGTATCAGAGCGGACACATTTTCCGGTTTCAACACTGCGGTATTATGATAAAATGGGACTGACGCCGCAAATTCATCATACGGCATCAGGGGTAAGGCAATATAGTGAAGAAGACATTTGTTTTTTGAACCTGATCTGCTGCTTAAAAAGAAGTAATATGCCGGTGGAAGAAATACGAAAGTTTGTGGAGTTTTGTCTTTTAAAGGAGGATGGTGCTGAAGCAAGAAAAGAAATACTGCAGAAGCACAGACAGCGTATCCAGCAGAAGATAGAGGAGCTGCAGGGAAGTCTCTGTCTGATTGATTATAAGCTGGAGCATTATAAAGAAATCGGGGTATTTCATCTGTGCTGAAACAGGTAAGAGCGGAATGCAGAGGGGATTGACAAACCTCCCGGAAGGCGCTTCAAAGCGGATAGAGATTTTATGGAAAAAATTTTTCTGTAATTGCAAATTTACGGTTGACGAATGGAAATTTTATGATATAATCAATTTAGTGCTATAAAATACCCAAACAGTTGTATATAGGCACAATACACAACTGGAGGGAGGTTAGGTGAGAAAATGTCGAATGTTATCGTAAAAGAGAATGAATCCCTCGACAGCGCTCTCCGCAGATTCAAGAGAAACTGCGCAAAGGCTGGCATTCAGCAGGAGATTCGCAAAAGAGAGCATTACGAGAAGCCGAGCGTAAGACGGAAGAAGAAGTCCGAAGCTGCTCGTAAGCGCAAGTATAAATAATGTGCGAAAAGCCCCTTAATCTTTGGATTAAGGGGCATTTTACGTTTTCGGGAGAATATATTGATAAGTAAGGGAAGCTTTAGCGGAGGGCAGCATGGCAAAGTATAAGGTGCACCGGCGCGGGAAGCGGAAGGCGCACAGAGAGCTTTACATAGAGGTGAAACGGGCAGAAAAACGGGAGAAGAAGGAGTATGCTGCCTTTTTTGAACGTCTGACGGAGTCCGTCTCCCTGACCAACGATGTTGCAGGGGAGATGATGGTGTATCTTGCAGGCAGACATTGTATGCTGGTGCGGAATTTCGCTTCGGTAACAGAATATACGTCCGGCAGAATCCGTCTGAAAACAAAGCATTATGAATTGTGCGTCGAAGGCGAATATCTGCGTCTGGAGTATTTTCTGCCGGAGGAACTGAGAATTGTCGGTAATATTATCGGCGTATCCTATCATTAGAGGGTGAGCATAGATGAAGCAACTGTTTGATTTTTTCAAGGGTATGGTCTTTGTGGAATTGCGGGGAAACTCTCCGGAGCGGTTTTTTAATGTATGCCGCAGCCGGAAGATACCGCTTTACGAGGTGGCGTCCCATGTGACAGAGCGGGGAACGGTCTATGTGGCAAAGATGAAGCTGCGGGACTATTTGCGGATTCGCGGGATTGCAAAAAAATCGCACTGTATTCCGTATATCAGAAAGCGTATCGGTATACCGTTCCTTTTAAAAAAGTACCGCAGCCGCGTGGTGTTTTTTGCCGGAGGAGCGTATTGTCTCTGGCTGATGTGGCTTTTGTCCCAGTTTGTCTGGGATATTTCCGTAAGCGGCGGATTTGTACATACGGAGGAAGAAATGCTTTCGTATCTGCGTACCAATCAGATTGTATGCGGGATGCGGCGGGACCAGGTAGATTGTACGGAAATCGAGAGGCAGTTACGCATCGATTATCCGGACATCGGCTGGGTGTCGGCAGAGCTTCGTGGGACAAAGCTTTTCCTGCGGCTTGCGGAAACGGATATGCCTTTGATGCAGAAGGAAGAAAGCGTGCCGGTACATCTTGTCGCAACCGCGGACGGGATTGTCGAAAGCCTTGTGTGCCGCAGCGGAACCCCGATGGTAAAAATCGGAGATGTGGTGAAAAAGGGGGACATCCTTGTAAGCGGGATAGTTTCGGTTATCGGGGATAACGAGACTTTAGTCAACCGTTATCCGGTTGCTGCCGATGCGGATATTCTTTTAAAAAATGTAAAATTATATTCTCACAGTTTCTCCCGTAAGGTCGTGGAAAAGGAATTTACCGGGAAGAAAAAAACGGGATATGCGTTTTATTTTGGAAATAAAAAAATATTTTCGCATATGCCTAGTCATTCCTATACGAATTATGCTATAATAGCAGAGGATAGCGTTTTGTCACTGCATGAGCATTTTCCGCTGCCGTTCCGGACACAGAAGGTAGTGACCTCGGAATATATCCCGGCGACGCGCGATTATACCGAGGAGGAGGCAAAGGCACTGGCAGACCAGGCATTACAGCGTTATTTATCATATCTTGAGGAGCATCAGACGACGGTGCTTTCCGTAGAGGTTTCAACAACCGTTGGAAAAGATAAGGTAGATACGGAAGGAAAACTGATACTTTTGTCCGCTGCGTGGGAACAGGTTGCGGTACAGGAAGAAGAGTGGAGGCAGCAGAGTTCAAATGAGTATAGTGGAAATGATGATGGAACTGCCGGCGGAACATAGCAGAAATATTTTCGGGCAGTTTGATTCTTATGCAAAGCTGATAGAGAAAAGTCTTGGCGTAACGCTGATTATTCGTAATGATAAGTTGAAAATTCTTGGAAACGCGGAGGCTGCGGAGCAGGCAAAACGTGTGATAGACCAGCTCTGTCTTTTGTCTGAACGCGGCAACGCGATTACGGAGCAGAATGTTTCTTATGCGATTTCCCTTTTACCGAAGGCGCAGGAGGCGAGTCTTACGGAGATTGACAAGGAGCTGATTTGTCATACGATACAGGGAAAGCCGATTAAGCCGAAGACGCTCGGGCAGAAGCAGTATGTGGATTTAATCCGGAAAAAGATGATTGTATTCGGTGTAGGTCCTGCCGGAACTGGTAAGACCTACCTTGCCATGGCAATGGGGATTACAGCATTTAAAAACGACGAGGTAAGCCGCATTATCCTGACCCGGCCTGCCATCGAGGCGGGAGAGAAGCTAGGCTTTCTGCCGGGGGACCTGCAAAGTAAGGTCGATCCGTATCTACGGCCGCTTTACGATGCGCTGTACCAGATTATGGGGGCTGACAGTTTTACGAAGAATATGGAAAAGGGGCTGATTGAAGTGGCTCCGCTTGCTTATATGCGCGGAAGAACCTTAGATAATGCGTTTATTATACTGGATGAGGCACAGAATACGACTCCGGCGCAGATGAAGATGTTCCTGACCCGTATCGGTTTCGGCTCTAAGGTGATTATTACCGGCGATATGACGCAGAAGGACTTGCCGGGCGGTGCGGTATCGGGGCTGGACGTTGCGCTCCGTGTGCTGAAAAGTATTGATGATATCGGAATCTGCAGGCTGACGTCACAGGATGTAGTGCGTCATCCTCTGGTACAAAAAATCGTACAGGCATATGACAATTATGAGAAGAGAACCGCCGCAAAGCGGGAAAAAACGGCCGCAGGTATAAAAGTCGGACATGCGGTGAAGAAAAAGGGGGATTCTTTCTTTGCAAGAAAATAAAATGAATAGGGCAGGGCATCTGTCCTACCGGTACCGGACGCTGCTCTGGCATGTGATGATGATAGTGCTTACTATCGGCGGAGGCGTGCTTGTCCCGGTGTTTCGTGAAAGTGGACGGACTGTGTCGGTCTGGTATTATATTTTTGCTGTAGCGCTTGCGTTTTGTGCAGAGGCATATGCGTTTTTCTTTGAGCCGAAGATAACGGAGGGGGCTTTGTTCTGGCTGACTCCGCTTTTGTATGCTATTTCTTATACTGTTATGCTGCTGTTTGACCGTCCGCTTCTGATGCCGTTCTGGTGTTTTGGAGGAATTCTGCTTCTCTGCGCCTTTGGCGTGCGTTACGGACTGCTGTTAAATTATTTTTTCCTGTTTCTGATTGGAAGCACGCAGCCGGAACCGTCTGCAGAGGCAGTGGTGATGCAGGTATTGTGCCTGCTTTTGCTGGGCATTGTAATGTTTTATGTAAAGAGATTGGGCGATGTGGTCAACGTAATTATTTCGGTTGCCGCAGTCATTGTAAGCGTCAGGATTGTATTTTTCTTTATCCTGAAGCAGGATATTTTGAATGGAGATATTTTTCTGCTCGCCGCAGTCTATACCGGTGTGATTGCAGGAGCGTTTCTATTCTCGAAGCTTTTGTGCAGTGACACTGCGAAGCGGCCGCAGGAGGGTTCCTTATTTCTGGAGGAACTGGCGGCGAGCGAGGAGGGAGAAGAACCCGGAGCGCAGGAGCAGTCTGGCAGAGTGCTTCCTTCTGCGCAGGAAATCGTACAGAAAACTGTTTTGCAGAAGGAACGAGACAGGGAGCAGCTTTTATTTCTTTGTGCAGAGGATGCGCCGTTACTCGCAAGGCTTTCCGGGGAGCAACCTGCGGCATTTCTCCATGTCTGCCGTGTCGCGCTGCTTGCACGGCAGATTGCGGAACATATCGAGGGAGCGGATGCCCTTCTGGTGCAGGCCGGGGGATATTACCATGAAATCGGACGATTAAAGGGGGCAAATACGCTGGAAAATACGCTTGCCATTGCAGAGCAGGAGGAGTTTCCGGAAGCATTAAGGCAGATTCTTCTGACGCATACGATAAAGGGCGACAAGCCCGATTCCAAGGAGGCGGCGGTACTGCTTCTGACCGACAGCGTATGCAGTATGTGCGAGCATCTGAGGAAGACACAAAAGGGAAAGCTTTTGGTGGTAAAGGTAATTGATAAAGCACTGGGGCTTCGGATTGCAAAAGAAGACTTAAGCGTAAGCGGTTTGACGGTAAAGGATCTTTCCATAATCCGGAATGCGATGGCGGAGCTGATAAAGGAGGATATGTTTTGACGATTTACGTAGAGGAAGAAACGAAGATTCCGTTTTCATTTGACTATAAGGCACTCATCGAGCATGTAATTAACGAAACCTTAGAGAAGGCAGGATGCCCTTATGAGGCGGAAGTGAATGTTCTGCTCACGGACGATGCTTCCATACGTGAAATCAATAAGGAAAGCCGTGGAATCGATGCGTCTACTGACGTATTGTCGTTTCCTTTAGCGGAATATGGTTCTCCGGCAGATTTTGATACGCTGGAGGAAAGCCAGCCGGAAGTATTTCATCCGGATACGGGGGAACTGCTTCTGGGGGATATTGTGATTTCCGTGGAGCATGTTCTTGCCCAGGCAGAAAGCTTCGGGCATTCCGTTCCACGCGAGCTTGGCTTTCTGACAGCACACAGCGTTTTGCATCTGTGCGGGTTTGACCACATGGAGGAAGCGGAGCGCACCATTATGGAGAATAAACAAAGAGAGGTTATGGATGCGTTAAAAATATATCGGTAAACGGGGTTTGATTATGTCAGTGAAAGAGAGAAAAGCAAATTTTATTACGCAGGGAATTATCCTTGCGGCGGCATCTGTGATTGTCCGCGTGATTGGCCTGATTTACCGTATTCCCTTGGCAAGGATTATCGGGGACGACGGGCTTGGGGCGTACTCCAATGCGTATGAGGTATACAATATTGCATTGCTGCTGTCTACATACAGTATTCCGACAGCAATTTCCAAGCTGATTTCAGAGCGGGAAGATAAAAAAGAATACGGGAACTCTTTTCACTTATTACAGGTAGGTCTGGTTTTTGCAATGGCCGTCGGGTTGTTTGCTTCCCTGCTTTTGTTCTGCGGGGCGGATTTTATCGCAAAGACGGTTTTTAAAGAGGCAGACTTAAGTACGGCAATTCCGTTAAAAGTGCTTGCGCCGACCATCTTTGTTTTTTCAGTGACAGGTGTAATACGCGGATTCTTTCAGGGAAAGCATACGGTGATACCGACTTCGATTTCCCAGATTTTAGAGCAGGTGGTCAATGCAGTTGTGAGCGTTGTTGCAGCAAAGCTTTTAATCGGCTATTACAGTGCTTCACCAAAGATTTCCGCGTACGGCGCGGCAGGCGGAACGCTTGGGACGCTTTGCGGTGCATTGTCAGCGCTCCTGTTCCTTTTGTTTATCCTCTGTATCTATTATCCGTATTTGAAGCGGAGATTGCGAAAGGACAGAGTCGGCGCCTATGAGGATAAAGCGTTTCTTTTGAAGATTCTGTTTATGACAACCATTCCGATTATCCTGAACCAGACCGTGTATTCCATCAGCAGTTTTTTAGACAGCGTTCTGTTAAATCAGGTATTCGACAGTAAGGGAATCGAGGCGCTGGTACGCCGGACGCTGTTCGGACGGTATTCGAGTAAATATCGTCTGATGACGAATGTGCCGATTGCGGTCGCCTCCGCAATCGGAATGGCGATTATCCCTAGTATTGTGCAGGCACATACTTCCAAGGATTCCAGGCTGTTGAGGAGCCGGATTGCGCAGGCGGTAAAGCTGAATATGATGATTGCAATGCCTTGTGCGGGAGGTATGGCGGTGCTTGCTGCCCCGATTATGCAGTTTGTGTTCGGAGATACCGGCGAGGCGCTGGAGATGACGTCAAAAATGATGCATATGGGGGCTGCATCCATTGTGTTTTTTGCCTACTCTACGGCGACCAACAGTATTTTGCAGGGAGTGAACCGGATGCGTGTGCCGGTATTTCACGGCGTGATTTCACTTGCCATTTATCTGGTGCTTGACCTGCTTCTGCTTTTGTTTACGCCGCTTGGTGTGTATTCCCTTGTCATCGGCAATATGATATTTCCGCTGATTATCAGTGTGCTGAACTGGATTACGCTGCGGCGGGAGCTTTACTATGTGCAGGAATTGGATAAAACCTTTCTGCGGACCGGACTCTGCGCTGCATTTATGTCAATCATTGCCATGCTTCTTTACCGGGGGATGTTTTTCCTGACAAAGCACAATGCAGTTTCGCTTCTGACAGCAATCGGGCTGGCAGCGATGGTCTATTTTGTGATGATGGTAGCGTTCCGTGCGGTAGATGAGAGGGAGCTTCGTGATATGCCAAAGGGTGTGTATCTGGTGCGCCTGGCGAAAAAATTTCATTTAATGTAGATTTCTGGTATAGATTTCTTCTTTACGGAAACACTTCGTATCAGGAGGTGTTTTCGTGAAGAAAATAATTTGGTATGCAACAGGGTTTACAGCAGTCAGCGTGTTGTTCTGTATCTGCTATTATGCAAGCTATAAGGCTGCTTTACGGGACTTTAACCGGAAGGCCCAGAAACAAGAGAATAGTATTTATACGGAACTGGTCCGTGTCAGCGAGGAAAATAAGGCGTTGTTAAATGAGCTGGCGCAGAAAGAGGAAGAAGAAAAACAGCAGGAGCTTGCGCAAAAGCCGGATGACGATACGCTTGAGACCGGGCTTGCCCAGAAAAACACGGTGCTTCCGACCGTCTCTTATATTGAGGAAACCTATGATTTAACGACAGGGCTCTTAAATTCAGAGGTGAAAACCGCGCCTGGCTTTTTAATCGGAATGACAAGAGAAGAACTGACGGAGTATATTAACCATTATATGGACAACCTTTCCCTGGCAGAATATGAAGCAGGTCTGCAGGCCTATGAAGTGGTTTCTTTTTCCGAAAATAAGGTAGTGCTTCGGAAAACCTATAACGTGAACAAGGTTCCATATAAATATTATGTAAATATATCTGACGGTATGGTAATTGTTTACTACAGTGATATGAAGTCCGTGTTTGAATATACGCACATTCCGGCGGTGGATTTGTCAGAGGACGTGCGGCTTTCCCTGATTAAAGGGATTTATGTCAAGGACCGGGAGGAGTTATATTCTCTATTGGAGAGCTTCTCCAGTTAGAAGAAGCCTGGGTTTTGCATGCTTTGGGGGCCTGAAGAGTTCCTGATATCGTGCAGTTGTGTCATTTTTCATTTGTCCGGCGGAGCGCCCGCGCATGAAAAATTGCATGACGGTACGGCGCTAGGAACGTAAGGCGCTTAAAGCATGCGGAAGCTCAAAAAGGAGAGCATTATGACAAAAGAGAGGTTTGATGTCGTTATAGCAGGCGGCGGAGCATCCGGAATGACCGCGGCTATTTTTGCGGCAAGGGCAGGATGTAGCGTTCTGGTGCTGGAGCAGAAGGAGAAGCTTTGCAAAAAAATTTATGCGACCGGCAACGGGAAATGCAATTTTACAAATAAAGACTGGAAGGCCTCGTATTTCCGGGGAAGCAATTCCCGGCTTGCAGAGCCGGTTCTGCGTTCTTTCGGGCTTTCTGATACGCTGGCTTTTTTTCAGGAAATCGGTATTTATCCGAAGGAGCGGAATGGATATTATTATCCGAATTCTGAGCAGGCAGCTTCGGTCGCGGAAGCATTATGCCGGGAAGCTGAACGTCTTTCGGTGCGTTGTATCACCGGAAAGAAGGTGTTGCGTGCCGGAAAAACGGAGGAGGGCCTGTTTTTTGCCGAAGCGGAAGGGAAATGTTATTCCGGGAAGAGTATGGTGCTTGCCACGGGTGGAAAGGCATCCCCGGTACATGGCTCCGACGGAAGCGGATATCCTCTGGCAGAAGCCTTCGGGCATACGGTGCTTTTGCCGCTTCCGGCTATTGTACAGCTAAAGGCAGAGGGGCGTTTTTTTAAAACGCTTGCCGGTGTCCGGACGGAAGGGACGGTAAGGCTACATATTGAAACAAAGGGCGGCACGGAGTGCTATACGGAGCAGGGAGAGCTTTTGTTTGCGCCGTATGGGATTTCGGGAATCCCGGTGATGCAGCTGAGCCGGTATGCAGCGGTGGCGCTGGCGGAGAAAAGGGCGGTTCAGGCGGAGCTTGACTTGTTTCCTGCGGCAGAGGAGGCGGAGCTTTTTGAGGAGCTGATGCGCCGGTTCCTCCGGATGAGAGACAATACGGCGGAGGAAGCAATGTGCGGGCTGTGCAACCATAAGTTAAATTATGTTGTGCTGACCCTTTGCGGGATTCCCCCAGAGAAAGCAGCGGGAACGCTTACGAGGGAGGACGCGGCAAGGATAGCTGGAAAGCTGAAACATTTTATTATAAAAATTACAGATACCAACGGCTTTGAACAGGCACAGGCGTGCGTTGGCGGCGTGCCGCTTACGGAGCTGACAGAGCAAATGGAGTCAAGACTTGTCAGGGGATTGTTTTTTACGGGAGAGCTTACGGACATTGACGGCACCTGCGGAGGCTATAACCTGCAATGGGCATGGAGCAGCGGCGCGGCGGCCGGAAGAGAAATCGGAGGAAGATATGCTTCGGATTCAGCAGTTAAAATTAAAGCTTCGTCATAGAAAAGAGGATTTGCTTTCGCAGGCGGCAAAGGTGCTTGCCGTGCGGAGGGAGGACATTGTGGAATGCCGTCCGGTAAAGCGTTCGCTGGACGCCAGAAAAAAGGAGGACATCCACTATTCCTATGTGTGCGAGGTAGTCCTTTCCTCTCACGCGTTGGAGGAAAGGGTGCTACGGCGTGTAAAGCCGCAGAACGTAGTGCGGGCGGAGCGTATGTACTACAGCCACACGCCTTCGGGAACGGAAGAGTTAAGGCATCGTCCGGTGATTGCAGGTGCTGGTCCGGCAGGGCTGTTCTGCGCGTATCGTCTGGCACTTGCGGGGTACGCGCCGGTGCTGTTAGAGCGCGGAGGACAGATAGAGGAGCGTGTAGAAGCCGTGGAGCAGTTCTGGAGGGACGGGACGTTACTGCCGGATACGAACGTGCAGTTCGGTGAGGGTGGTGCCGGGACGTTTTCCGATGGAAAGCTCAATACAATGGTAAAGGAGACGACCGGAAGAATCCGTTCGGTATTAGAGACCTTTGTAAGCTTTGGCGCGCCGGAGGAGATTGCGTACCTGCATAAGCCCCATATCGGAACTGACCGTCTGCGGGAGGTCATTGTCAATATGCGTAAGGAGCTGCTTCGTCTTGGCTGCGAGGTGCGGTTTCATACCATGGTAACGGATCTTGTGACGGAAAACGGACAGCTGAAGGGCGTATATGCAGGAGACGAATTTCTGCCCTGCGAGGTTTTAGTACTGGCGGTGGGGCACAGTGCAAGAGATACTTTTGCCATGCTAAGGGAGCGTGGCGTCCCGATGGCGAGGAAGGCTTTTGCGGCAGGCGTGCGTATCGAGCACGAGCAGGAGCTGATTAACCGGGCGCAGTACGGCGCAGTGGCAGAAGAGCTTCCTGCGGCAGACTACAAACTGACGCATACAGCAGCAAACGGGCGGAGCGTGTATTCGTTTTGCATGTGTCCGGGCGGGTTTGTCGTAAACGCTTCCTCGGAGCCAGGGGGGCTTACGGTGAATGGAATGAGCAACCATGACCGGGCGGAACGGAATGCAAACAGTGCGCTGGTGGTGAATGTAATGCCGGAGGATTTCGGCGGCGAGACAGGAGACGTGCTTGCGGGCGTGGAGTTCCAGCGGAGAATGGAGCGTGCCGCCTATCGTGCGGGTGGCGGAAAAATTCCGCTCCAGCTTTACGGGGACTTGTTAAATCAAAGACCATCTGTTACAATAGGTCATATTGTTCCGAATACAAAGGGAGCGTACCGGCCAGGCTCTCTTACAGAGTGTCTTCCGGATTTTATTACGGAGGCGCTGTTAGACGGGATTGCGGCATTTGACCGGAAAATTCCGGGCTTTGCCGATGAGGAGGCAGTTCTGCTCGGTGTAGAGGCAAGAACGTCTTCCCCGGTGCGAATTGAGCGGAATGAAGGACTGGAGTCTGCTATCGCAGGACTTTATCCGTGCGGAGAAGGAGCAGGCTATGCCGGTGGCATTATGTCTGCTGCCGTGGACGGCATCCGGGTTTATGAAAAAATAGCGGAGCGTTACCGTGCTGGCAGGTTTTAAGCGGGGAAATTCATTTGCTCCGGAGAAAGGATAGAAACGAAAATGGACGACAGACAAGCGATAAAAGAGAAAAAGAGAATTGTAATAAAAATCGGCTCTTCCTCCCTGACCCATGCGGAGACCGGGAACCTGGACCTGGAAAAGATGGAGAAGCTGGTACGCCTTCTGACGGATTTAAGAAACAGCGGAAAGGAAGTAGTGCTGGTTTCCTCGGGCGCTATTGCGGTAGGCAGGAAGATGCTTGGCTTAAAAGAGAGACCGGCAGATATTTCCGGGAAGCAGGCGTGCGCCGCGGTCGGACAGGCAAGCCTTATGACAATTTACCAGAAGCTTTTTTCGGAATATCATCAGCTTACGGCGCAGATACTTTTGACAAAGTATATTATGATCAACGACATCAGCCGTCAGAATGCAAGGAATACCTTTGAAAAGCTCAATGAAATGGGCGTGATTCCGATTGTCAACGAAAACGATACGATTTCCACCGAAGAGATTAAAGAGCTCGGACTCGGGGAGAATGATACGCTTTCGGCAATTGTAGCGGCGCTGATTCATGCGGACCTGCTGATTCTGTTATCGGACATCGACGGGCTTTATAGCGATGACCCGAGAAAGAACGAGAAGGCGGAGTTTATCAGTCTGGTGCCGGAGCTGACAGAGGAGTATATCACGATGGGAAAGGGCGCGGGCACGTCCTTTGGAACCGGGGGCATGAAGACAAAGCTTTCGGCGGCAAGGATTGCCGCGGATTCGGGCGCCGATATGGTAATTACCAATGGAAACCGGATTGAAAATATCCGTGCTGTGTTAAACGGGGAGCCAGTGGGAACGCTTGTGCTTGCCCATAAGGTACCAAATTTCCATCTGACGAATTACATATCCGGAAAAGAGGAGTGATGTGACATGACAATGGAAGAAAAGGTTGCAAGAATTAATGAGCTGTACCATAAGTCCAAAAACGAGGGACTTACCGAGGAAGAAAAGAACGAGCAGGCTGCGCTCCGGAAGGAGTATATCCAGTCCTTCCGGAACAATATCCGGGCGACTCTCGAGAACGTTTCGATTCTCGAGCCGGACGGAAGCGTGACAAAGCCGCGCAGAAACACAAAGAACTGATATCTGCCTAATCGGGACACAGGATAACGGCCTGACAGCCAAGCGCTGCAAAGGCCTTTTCGCAGTCCTCTTTCGGGTAAGCGGTGATTCTTTTGTCTGATAAGGAATCGCTGAAATAGTAGGATTCCTCGTCGTAGCCAATCAGGAGCAGGGCGTGCTCCGGCTTCGGAAAGGTAAAGTCTGTTCCGTCCGGCAGGACCCAGCTTCGTCCGGGACGTGTCTTTGTCATGCCGATGGTCGCCCAGATCAGGACCGGGGTTTCATTTGACACATATTCTTCGGACAGTGCCATAAGGTCCGTGTCAGTGAGAAACTTTGCGTGGAAGCCCGTTTCGGGAACCCGGTTGACAGCCCCGACAATAACAGGTGCGTAGCAGCCGCAGCCGTCCTCTGCTTTCGGGTCCCCGATAAAATATTTCCACGGGCTTTCCCCGTACAGTGTGTCGCTGCCTCTGGAAACAGGCAGTCCAGCCTTTGGCAGATAATCGTCAATAAATTCGTGAATGGAGATGTCGATGCCGTAATATTGCATCAGGGAAACAGCGGCGACGCTTTCGCAGCCGGTCGGATAGCTTTTTTTCTGGTTATAATGCGGGACGCCCTGGATGAGATAGCTCCCGCTCTCTGGCAAAAATGCTTCGTCCGGTCGGGTCGTCCGCAGTCTGTGGAGCAGGACGGCTCCTGTAAAAAACAGTACAAGAATGATTCCGAAAAGCAGCAGAACGCTGTTCTTTTTTTGCTTTTTTTCGGTTCCTTTGCATGATTCCATTCTTTCTTTCCTTTCAGAATGTTGATATCATACAAAAGATATGCCGCGAAATGGTATCGTAGCAGCATCGACATGGCATCTTTTCTTTCAATTTCCTAAAAAGAATAGTGCTAACGTATAGTTCATTTGCCATATTTTATAGAATGCTGCCTTGGGGACGCAGGTTTCATAAACAGAGCAGAGGTTTGTTCCGGTTTCTACAGGTTTTGAGGGTTCCGGGAAATTTCTGCGGGACGATAAAGTTTAAGGGTTTATTTGATTGACACAAGTAAATTATTTGTATAAAATAGAATCAAAAGCTTTATTCTGGCTTTTTTAATAGAAGAATACGTCAGAAAAAGCAGGAGGTTACTATGTCAGAAAGAAAACAACAGGAGAAAAAGAAAACAAAAACAGCAGGAAAGAACAGGCATATCCGTGTGCTTTTGTTTGTGGCATCGGTGTTTCTGACAGCATCTGCTGCGGCTTGTGCTAAGACGGACGCGGAGCCGACGAACGTACCGACAGAGGCGGTAACCCCGGAGCCGACGAATGCGCCGACAGAGGCAGTAACCCCCAAGCCGGCTATTGTTGATGTTTCAGAGGCAGAGGCTGGTGATACGGTGCTGTTCGGAACCTATGAACAAGACAATGACCAAAGCAACGGAGCAGAAGCGATTGAGTGGATTGTACTGGATAAGCAGGATGGAAAGCTTCTGTTGCTTAGTAAATATGCATTAGATTGTAAGAGTTATAACGAGGAGGAAACAGAGGTTACCTGGGAGACTTGTACACTGCGGGAGTGGCTGAACGGGACATTTTATGACACTGCGTTCAGTCAGGCGGAGCAGGACTGCATTGCGACGACACAGGTGAAAAATGAAGATAATCCGATTTATAAGACAGAGGGTGGAAATGATACGGAGGATAAGGTATTTCTTCTAAGTATCAAAGAAGCAATCCAGTATTTTAATTCTGACCCGGGTGCATGGGATTTTGCACGCTGTGTAAAGGTAACAGAATATGCAAAGGCGCAGGGAGCCATGGTATATAATGAAGAGGAATTCAAGGTGGCCGGGAATCCGGAGTATAACGGAAGCGGCTGGTGGTGGCTCCGCTCGCCGGGTATGAATAGTGGCAAGGCGGCAAATATTTACCTTCTTGGCAGCGTCAACCGCGAAGGGCTCATTGTATTTGACACGGTCAGTGTTGTGAGGCCTGCATTTTGGTTAAGTCTGGAACCGTAAGTTTTTTACTTGAATTTTAGCTTCTATTGCGCTATAATTAGCGCTAAATCAGCTGAGCAAAGGGGATTTTTATGGAGACACTGGAAGTCATCGGACAGCGTGCCAGGGAAGCAAAGACAGAGCTGCTTCTGCTGGGACAGAAAAAGAAAACAGAGGCGCTATATGCTGTGGCAGAGGCGCTTGTTATACATGCGGATGAGATTCTTGCGGGCAACCGGAAGGATACGGATGCCGCAAGGGAAAACGGGATGTCGGAGGGGCTGTTGGACCGCCTTACCCTTACCGTTGCGCGGATTGAGGCAATGGCAGAGGGGCTCCGTAAGGTTGCCGCACTGCCGGACCCGGTCGGGAGCGTACTTTCTATGGAGAAGCGTCCGAACGGACTGTTAATCGGAAAGAAGCGTGTGCCGCTTGGCTGTGTGGGAATCATTTACGAGTCCCGTCCGAACGTAACCTCGGATGCCTTCGGGCTTTGCTTTAAAACCGGAAATGCGGTGATTCTGCGCGGTGGAAGTGATGCCATCCATTCCAATACCGCGATTGTTTCCGTGCTTCGTAATGCGCTTGCTTCCTGTGGCATTTCTGCGGACGCAGTGCAGCTTTTGACGGATACGAGCCGGGAAACGGCCACGGCATTTATGAAGCTGAACCAGTATATTGATGTTTTGATTCCGCGGGGCGGCGCAGGGCTGATTGCAAGCGTTGTCCGGAACAGTACCGTTCCGGTCATTGAAACCGGCACCGGGAACTGTCATATTTATGTAGATAAAGATGCAGACTTTGCTATGGCGTTAGAAATTATTGATAATGCGAAAACGCAGCGGCTGGGCGTATGCAACGCCTGTGAGTCCCTTGTGATTCATTCATCAGTTTTAGAGGAATTTTTCCCGCAGCTTGTGGCACGTCTGACCGCAAAGGATGTTGTAATCCGTGCCGATGCCCGTGCAAGGGCAGTCTGCCCGCAGTGCGAGGCGGCAACAGAGGAGGATTTCGGAAAGGAGTACCTTGACCGCCTGATTTCGGTTAAGACCGTGGATTCCCTGGAGGAAGCAATCGCACATATTAACTGGTACAATACCGGGCATTCCGAGGCAGTCATTACGGAAAACTACGATACGGCGATGCGCTTTTTGGAGGAAATTGATGCGGCAGCGGTTTATGTCAATGCATCGACACGGTTTACCGACGGCGAAGAGTTCGGGTTCGGGGCGGAAATCGGAATCAGCACCCAGAAGCTCCATGCAAGGGGACCGATGGGCTTAGAAGCGCTGACGACAACGAAATATATTATTTTTGGACAGGGACAGGTCAGAGAGTAGGAACAGAGAGGATACGAAGAAGGACACGATGCAGACAGAAAAGGAACGGGAACTTGCACCGGCAGGCGAGCCGGAGCGCCAGTATTATTTTATGGAGCTTTTGCGCAGGCACAATGAGGAACGGAGCGCAGAGCTTGGGAGAAGTCTGACGTATCATATCGAAACATTCGGGTGTCAGATGAATGCGAAGGATTCGGAAAAGCTTGCCGGGATTCTCGAAGCCGCAGGCTATGTGCCGGAGCTTTCCGAGCAGGCGGATTTTGTGTTATACAATACATGTACGGTGCGGGAAAATGCAAATACAAAGGTGTATGGGCGTATCGGCTACCTCGGGAATTTAAAGTCTAAAAACCCGGAGATGCGGATTGCGCTTTGCGGCTGTATGATGCAGGAGCCGCATGTCCTTGCGAAAATTAAACAGAGCTATCGTTTTGTGGATATCGTGTTCGGCACGCATAACATTTATATGCTGGCGGAGCTTATCTGGCGTCTGGTATCGGGAGAAAAGAGGGTCGTAGAAATCTGGGACGGTACGGAAAAGATTGTGGAGGAGCTTCCGAGCGAGCATAAGTATCGTTTTAAGGCAGGTGTCAATATTATGTACGGCTGCAATAATTTTTGCAGCTATTGTATTGTGCCGTATGTCAGGGGAAGGGAGCGCTCCAGAAGGCCTGAGGATATCCTTGCCGAGATAAAAAAGCTGGCGGACGAGGGCATTGTGGAGGTCATGCTGTTAGGGCAGAATGTGAACTCTTATGGAAAGACGCTTGACAGCCCGTTAAGCTTTGCGGAATTGCTGAAAAAGGTGGAAGCGGTGGAGGGAATCCGCAGAATCCGTTTTATGACGTCTCATCCAAAGGATTTGTCGGATGAATTGATTGAGGTGATGCGGCAGTCCCGGAAGGTCTGCAGGCATCTGCATCTTCCGATGCAGTCGGGCAGTACGAAAATCCTTTCCCGGATGAACCGCAGATATAGCAAAGAGGACTATCTGGCATTAGTAGACAGGATAAAGGCCGCTATGCCGGATATTTCTCTGACGACGGATATTATTACAGGGTTTCCGGGAGAAACGGAAGAGGATTTCCTTGATACGCTTGATGTAGTAAAGCGTGCAGGCTTTGATTCTGCCTATACATTTTTGTATTCTAAACGGACCGGGACGCCTGCGGCGACAATGGAGGAGCAGGTACCGGAGGCTGTGGCAAAGGAGCGGTTCAACCGGCTTTTAGCCCTGCTGTCGGAGCAGTCGGCAAAGCAGACCGGAAAGCATACCGGAATGACTGCGGAGGTGCTGGTGGAAGAACAGAACGAACAAGAGCCGTCCCTTTTGACAGGGCGCCTCGGAAACAACCTTTTGGTGCATTTTCCAGGCGAGGCGTCCCTGGTCGGACAGTTTGTACAGGTAAAGCTTTGTGAGTGCAAGGGATTTTATTATATCGGCAGACAGGTATAGCATCAGGAAGGTCCTTATTTTGTATGTAGCCTTTTGTTCCCTTTTGTTCCGGCAGCGTTAAAAACCGCGCTCCTTTGGACAAATGCAAAATGAAACTGCCGCATAGCCGCCTGGACTTTTCAGACTACTAAAAAAAATGCAAACTCAAGCAGGTTATACTTGACATAAGTTTTAAAAAAGTATAAAATTATTATGTTGTGTTATGTACAATGAAAATTGAATAAAGGAGGTGTTTCCGTGCATCCGGTAAATTTGGTTGTGCTTATTATTGCAATCGTTGTGACTGCGGTTGTAGTTGGACTTGCCTGCTGGTTTCTGGCGATTGGTTACCGCAAGAGATTCGTGGAATCGAAAATCGGTTCGGCGGAGAGCATGGCAAGGGACATAAAAAATGAGGCATTAAAAGCGGCTGAAGCCATGAAAAAGGAAGCACTGCTCGAAATCAAGGAAGAGAAGCTGAAGACCCAGAACGAACTGGAGAAAGAGGCAAAAGAGCAACGTTCCGATTTACACCGCTACGAGCAGCGTGTCTTATCAAAGGAAGAAGCCATTGATAAGAAAGCCAGTGCATTGGAAAAAAGGGAAGGCAGGCTGAATGCAAAGGAAGCTGAGCTGGAGAAACTCAGAAACGAAGTGGAAGAGTTTCATCAGAAGCAGTTGCATGAGCTTGAAAAAATTTCCGGATTAACCTCCGAACAAGCAAAGGAATATCTTATCAAATCTGTTGAGGACGATGTAAAGCATGAAACTGCCATTCTGATTAAGGAGATGGACAACCGTGCAAGGGAGGAAGCGGAAAAAAAGGCAAAGGAGTATGTCGTTACCGCAATTCAGAAATGTGCGGCAGACCATGTGGCAGAGTCTACCATTTCGGTTGTTCCGCTGCCGAATGACGAAATGAAGGGACGTATTATCGGACGTGAAGGCCGTAATATCCGTACACTCGAAACCTTAACAGGCGTAGAACTTATCATTGACGATACGCCGGAAGCCGTAGTGCTTTCCGGATTCGATCCAATTCGGAGAGAGGTTGCAAGAATCGCATTGGAAAAGCTGATTATTGACGGCCGCATCCATCCGGCACGGATAGAAGAAATGGTAGAGAAAGCGCAAAAGGAAGTGGATACCCTGATTCGTGAGGAAGGCGAATCGGCAGCCTTGGAAGTAGGCGTACATGGTATCCATCCGGAGCTGATTAAGCTCCTTGGTCGTATGAAGTTCCGTACAAGCTACGGTCAAAATGCATTAAAGCATTCCATTGAAGTTGCGATTTTATCCGGGCTTCTTGCCGGAGAAATCGGCGTAGACACAAGGCTTGCAAAGCGTGCAGGCCTGCTGCATGACATCGGAAAGTCCGTGGATCATGAAATGGAGGGGACTCATGTACAGATTGGCGTTGATTTGTGCCGTAAGTATAAGGAGTCCGCAAATGTAATCAATGCGGTGGAGGCTCACCATGGTGATGTTGAACCGCAGACTCTGGTTGCCTGCATTGTACAGGCTGCCGATACGATTTCCGCTGCCCGTCCGGGCGCAAGACGTGAGACGCTTGACGCGTACACCAACAGATTGAAACAGTTAGAAGATATTGCCAATAGCTTTAAGGGGGTAGATAAGTCCTTTGCAATCCAGGCAGGAAGAGAAGTACGGGTTATGGTTGTACCGGAACAGGTTTCCGACGATGACCTTGTATTGCTTGCCCGCGACTTATCGAAAAAGATTGAGTCTGAGCTGGAGTATCCGGGTCAGATTAAGATTAACGTAGTACGCGAAACAAGAGTAACAGACTACGCGAAGTAAGAAGGAAAAGAAGCCGTTACATAAAAAATTGTGTGACGGCTTCTTTTTGCGGAAACACAAGGAAAAAAAGCTTGCATTTTTATATATGATATATTACAATAGGAAAGAAATCTCTGTTCGGTTGTATACAATAATACATTATGGACGGTTGAAAGAAGGAGAGGAAGAAACTATGTCGCTTACGTTATCAAAGAAAGCACAGGCAGTAAAGCCTTCGTCTACGCTTGCCATTACCGCAAAGGCAAACGAGTTAAAGGCAAAGGGACTTGATGTGGTCGGTTTTGGCGCAGGAGAGCCGGATTTCAATACGCCGGACAATATTTGCGAAGCAGCCGTCAATGCAATTCATGCCGGCTTTACAAAATATACCCCGGCATCCGGGACAGCAGAGTTAAAGCAGGCAATCTGCCAGAAGTTTGAGCTTTTTAACAGGCTGCACTATGAGCCGGCACAGATTGTAGTAAGTAACGGAGGAAAGCATTCTTTAACTAATGTATTTTCAGCAATTCTGAATCCGGGAGACGAGGTGGTTATTCCATCCCCGTACTGGCTCAGCTATCCGGAAATTGTGCGTCTTGCAGATGGTGTACCGGTGATTGTACGCTGCGGCAAGGAGCAGAGCTATAAGATAACAGCGGAGCAGCTTGCGGCTGCCTGCACCGAAAAGACGAAAGCGTTTGTACTGAATACGCCGAACAATCCGACCGGTATGATTTATACCAGGGAAGAGTTAGAAGCCTTGGCAAAGGTGATTGTGGAAAAGGATATCTACTGTGTTGCGGATGAGATGTATGAGAACCTGATTTATGAAGGAAACGAGGCTGTCAGCATTGCGTCGTTAGGCGAGGAGATTTATAAGAGGACGATTACCTGCAGTGGTGTGGCAAAGAGCTATGCTATGACCGGTTGGAGAATCGGCTATACGGGCTCCTCTGCGGAGATTGCAAAGCTGATGGGCAGCGTGCAGAGCCACCAGACCTCGAATCCGAACTCCATTGCGCAGAAGGCGACGGTAGAGGCGCTTTTAGGACCGCAGGATACGGTGGTTGCAATGAATAAAGAGTTTGACAGACGCCGGGACTATATGTACGAGCGAATCAGTAAAATGGAGCTGGTTGACGCGATACGGCCGTTAGGCGCGTTTTATATCTTTGTTGATGTCAGCAGGCTTCTTTCAAGATTTTATAAGGGTGAGGAAATCAAAAATGTCGGCAGGCTTGCAGAAATTTTAATTGAGGATTATATGACCGCGGTAATTCCGTGTGCAGATTTCGGCTTTGACGACCATATCCGTTTGTCCTATGCGATTTCCATGGAGCAGATTAAAAAGGGTCTGGACCGTATCGAACGCTTTATCAAGGACACGGAGGAAAGTAAATAAAAAGAAAAGGGACTCCAATAAGCAAAAATAAGTTCCCGGAGCTTTGTAACAGAAGCTCCGGGTTTTTTGTATGGAAAGTTTTCATCTTAATACTTAATACTTGTAAACTTATAAAGTAAAATAGAAGGAAAAATGTGAAATTATTTGCAAAAACAGGTTGACAAACAGGTCTACATAATATAAACTATAGATAATCTACATGGTATAGACTAGCGTGGGAGAGCAATGAGTAGAAGAAGGAGTGATGTTATGCCAGAAATCCAATTAGGCACAGTAGAATCAAAGTTTGCAGATATTATCTGGGAGCATGAGCCGGTACATTCGCGCGAAATCGTAAAGCTTGCCGGGGAAAAGCTGAACTGGAAGAAGTCGACCACTTATACGGTACTGCGGCGGCTTTGCGAGAAGGGGATTTTTGCAAACAAGAACAGCATCGTTTCAGCCGTGATGTCAAGGGCGGAGTTTTATTCGCTGCAGAGTGAGATGTTTGTGCAGGAGACCTTTGATGGTTCTCTTCCGGCATTTCTTGCTGCATTTACCGCAAGGAAAGGCAGATTATCACCAGAGGAGGTTAAGGAATTGCGCCGCATGGTTGCAGAGTATGAGGAGGAAGTATGACAGGAGAACTCTTTTTAATGCTTCTCAACAGAAGTATTACCACAGGCTGGCTCGTTCTGGCGGTTCTGGTGCTGCGTCTGCTGTTTCAAAGGGCGCCGAAGGCTTTTTTTGCCGCGCTGTGGCTCCTGGTCGGTATCCGGCTGTTGTGTCCGTTTTCCTTTGAAAGCAGATTCAGCCTGCTTCGGACTGCAGAGCCGATACCGCAGGAGCTGTTTTCTTCCGGAAGTCTTTTTTCTGCGGGGAAAGAAACGTTGCCAGGAGCTTCCGGCGTTTTGGCGGAGAAGGTACCGCCTGCAAAAGAACCTGGAGTGTTGGGGAAAACAGACGGGGAACCGGGCAAGCCGGAGCACAGGGAGGAGGATACAGTTGGTGCAGACAGGAGCAGCGCGGCAGGGCAGAACAATGCGGGGAGTTCCGTCTCTGTTTTACCAGCAGCATCAGCTGTCTGGCTTGCAGGTATGGCAGGAATGCTTATTTACGGCGCTCTCAGCTATCGGAGGATTGCCCGGAGGGTGAGGGAGTCCATCCCGCTTTCCGGAAATGTCCGGCTTTGTGACCGTATCGGGAGCCCGTTCATTCTCGGTGTCTTCCGTCCGAGGATTTATCTGCCTTCCGCAGTAAATGAAACGGACAGGGTTTATGTATTGGCGCATGAGACAGCGCATCTGAGGCGTTGTGACCATATCTGGAAGCCGCTTAGTTTTCTGCTGCTTTCCGTGTACTGGTTTCATCCGCTTTTATGGCTTTCCTATCTTTTACTTTGCCGCGATATTGAGCTTGCTTGTGATGAAAAGGTGATAAAGGAGCTGGGGACGGAAAGCAAGAAATCTTATTCGACGGCGTTAATTAACTGTAGTATCCCGTGCAGGCTGCTTTCGGCGTGTCCGCTGGCATTCGGCGAGGTGAGTGTGAAAAGGAGGATAAAAGCTGTGTTAAACTACAAAAAACCGGCCTTTTGGATTATTATCGCCGCAGCGGTTGCTTTCCTTGGTGTGGGAGTTGCCTTTTTAAGTAACCCGAAAGAGAAAAAAGAGTATCCGGTTGAGAATCCGGGTGGGGCAGGGAATGAAGGGAAATTAACGAATAGCGGAAAATCCGACCAGGATAGTATCGACTGGAAAGATAGCGCGCTGGAGGCGGCAATGCGGCGGGAAACCGGAATTACGGACCGTCCGGTTACATGGGGAGATGTGAAACATATTACAAAGCTGTACTTATCCGGGTCAGGCTCCGGGGATAAGATTGCAGACATCAGTGCCTTGGCGGAGCTTACCAGCCTTACGGAGTTAGACCTGTCCGGCAACAAGCTTACAGATGTCAGTGCCTTGGCAGGGCTTCATAATCTTACAGTTCTGAACCTGTCCGGTAACAAGATTACAGATGTCAGTACATTGGCAGGGCTTCGTAATCTGATAGCGCTGAACGTGGCAGATAACAAGGCGTCTGATTTCAGGAAATTTGAGCCCGGTACGCTGGAGGGTTTTACTGCTCTTGCCAGCCTTGATTTAAGCAACAATGAGCTTACGGATATCAGCGCCCTGCCGCCACTTGAACATCTTTCAGTGCTGAAGCTGAGCGGAAATCTGCTTACTGATGTCGGGAGTCTTACAGTATCGCGTTTCCCGGTTCTTACGGAACTGGATGTAAGCGGCAATAAGCTTGTCGGCGGCGGCGGTCTCCAGAGCGTTCTCTTTCTGGATTCGTTGGATGCCAGCCAGAACAAGCTGCTTACTACGGACGGGATTTCAGAGCTTACAAACCTTGCGGTACTGAACCTGAGCGGGAACCGTGGACTTGATTTGAAAGAGCTTTCCGGACTGACAAGACTTGTCTCGCTGAATCTGAGCAGAAATGAAGAACTGGAGCTTTCAAAGCTGCCGGAGCTTACAGACCTTACGAAGCTGGACTTAAGCTTTAACGGGCTGACCGATATCAGCAGCTTATCAAGGCTTCCGAAGCTTACGAGTCTGGAGCTGAGCTATAATAAACCTGCGGACCTTTCTGTGCTGTCCGGCTTGAAGAATCTTACCGAACTGCATTTAAGCGGTAACGGAATGACCGATGCCGATACGCTTTCCGGGTTTACAAGTCTTACCGTGCTGGACCTTAACAATAATGAACTGACGGATATCCGTGGTCTTTCCGGGCTTACGAATCTGGAATGCCTGCTCCTTAGCTATAACGAATTGGCAGATTTCAGCAGTCTTTCCGGGCTTACGAATCTGACTGAGCTGTATCTGATGGGGAATGAACTGGAAGATATCCGTTTCTTGGCCGGGCTTACAAGGCTTACGGAATTGAGCTTGTGTGATAATAGGCTGACTGACATTGAAAGCCTGTCAGAGCTGAAAAATCTTACCGTGCTGCTGCTAGCTGGTAACAGGCTGACAGATATCAGTGTGCTTTCCGGGCTTACAAAGCTTACCTGGCTGTCCCTGAGCGATAATGAAATTACCAATGTCGATAGTCTTTCGGGACTTACAAGGCTTACTACACTGGCACTGGAGAGGAACCGGATTGAAGATGTCAGTGCTCTTTCCGGGCTTACACACACGAGCAAATGGCTGGATGGGAACGACATTAAGACATGGCAGAAATAGCCTGCCGCGGTATCGGGGAAACGCTGACGGAGACGCTCCCCAAGATTCATAAATATCATATATTTCCGGGGGTGCCGTCTGGTGGAGAAGTGTTCTCTGCCGGAGCGGCACCCCTGTTTTTGTACACGCAGTTTTGCATTTTGTATGCCGTCTTCCGGGACATTTAAGACCGCTGGAAAAATAGTCTGAAATTATCACTGCGGGGATTGATGGCATAAAAACCGCATGTTACGATAAAGGGAGCATGGGAGAATGCCCTGCAAAAGAGAGGAGACACCATGAAGGACAACAGAAAAAAGCAGCATGATAATTACTTCGATTTAAGCACTGCACGCAGTGCAAAGGTAACGGCGTATGCCAAGGCGCAGGGCGCATCTGCCAACGATGTCGGGAACGGGTGGTATTGGCTCCGGTCGCCGGGTATTGGTAGAAGTGCCGTGTGCGTCGAACACAGGGGCAGCTTCGGCGTGTCTGGTGGTAGGATTGACTATGAAGGCGGCGGTGTCCGTCCCGCTTTCTGGTTGAATCCGGAATCTTAGCTCTTCGCCGTGCTACGGAGCCGTCCGGGAAAGCCGCCGCCCGCCCGGGCGTCAAAGCCCCAGGGACCGCCGCACCTTGTGCGGCGGTCCCTGATTGTATGGAAAGTTTCTATCTTAATACTTGTAAAATAGAAGGAAAAATGTGAAATTATTTGCAAAAACAGGTTGACAAACAGGTCTACATAATATAAACTATAGATAATCTACATGGTATAGACTAGCGTGGGAGAGCAATGAGTAGAAGAAGGAGTGATGTTATGCCAGAAATCCAATTAGGCACAGTAGAATCAAAGTTTGCAGATATTATCTGGGAGCATGAGCCGGTACATTCGCGCGAAATCGTAAAGCTTGCCGGGGAAAAGCTGAACTGGAAGAAGTCGACCACTTATACGGTACTGCGGCGGCTTTGCGAGAAGGGGATTTTTGCAAACAAGAACAGCATCGTTTCAGCCGTGATGTCAAGGGCGGAGTTTTATTCGCTGCAGAGTGAGATGTTTGTGCAGGAGACCTTTGATGGTTCTCTTCCGGCATTTCTTGCTGCATTTACCGCAAGGAAAGGCAGATTATCACCAGAGGAGGTTAAGGAATTGCGCCGCATGGTTGCAGAGTATGAGGAGGAAGTATGACAGGAGAACTCTTTTTAATGCTTCTCAACAGAAGTATTACCACAGGCTGGCTCGTTCTGGCGGTTCTGGTGCTGCGTCTGCTGTTTCAAAGGGCGCCGAAGGCTTTTTTTGCCGCGCTGTGGCTCCTGGTCGGTATCCGGCTGTTGTGTCCGTTTTCCTTTGAAAGCAGATTCAGCCTGCTCAGGACGGCAGAACCGGTACCGCAGGAGCTGTTTTCTTCCGGAAGTCTTTTGTCTGCAGGGAAAGAAACTTCCGCGGAGAAAGAAACGCTGTCCGGAGTCTCTGGTGTTTTAGCGGAGCATGTCCCGGCTGTGAAAGAGCCGGACGCTTTGGACAAACTAAATGGGGAACCGGGAAAGCCGGAGCACAGGGAAGAGAATGCGGTTGTCACAGACGTGGGAAGCGCCGCAGAACAGGACAACAATGCGACGCGTTCTATCTCCGTTCTGGAAGTAGCATCAGCTGTCTGGCTTGCCGGTATGGCAGGAATGCTTATTTGCGGCGCTCTCAGCTATCGGAGGATTGCCCGGCGGGTAAGGGAATCCGTTTCACTTTCAGGAAATATCCGGATTTGTGACCATATTGGGAGCCCGTTCATTCTTGGTCTTTTCCGGCCGCGGATTTACCTGCCTTCCGATTTAAACGAAGCGGACAGGGTCTATGTACTGGCACATGAGACGGCGCATCTGAAGCGTTGTGACCATATCTGGAAGCCGCTTGGTTTTCTGCTGCTTTCCGTGTACTGGTTTCATCCGCTTTTATGGCTTTCCTATCTTTTACTTTGCCGCGATATTGAGCTTGCCTGTGATGAAAAGGTGATAAAGGAATTGGGGGCGGAAAGTAAGAAATCTTATTCAATGGCACTAATTAACTGTAGTATCCCGCGCAGGCTGCTGGCGGTATGCCCGTTGGCGTTTGGCGAGGTGAGTGTAAAAAGGAGGATAAAATCTGTGCTAAATTACAAAAAACCAGCCTTTTGGATTAGTGTTGCCGCAGCAGTTGCCTTTCTTGGCGTGGGAATTGCTTTTCTGACCAATCCGAAAGAGAAAGAAGAGTATCCGGTAGAGAATCAGGATGAGACAGGAAATGACAGGAACGAAAGAAAATCAGCGGATAATGAGGAATCTGACCAGAATAGCATCGACTGGAAAGATAGTGCGCTGGAGGCAGCAATGCGGCGGGAAACCGGAATTATGGACCGTCCGATTACATGGGGAGATGTGAAACAGATTACAGAACTGGATTTATCCAGTGACGGCTCCGGGGATAAGATATCCGATATCAGCGCTTTGGCTGGTTTAACCAGCCTGACGGAACTGGACCTGTCTGGTAACAAGATTACAGACGTCAGTGCATTAGCAGGGCTTACAAAGCTTACGACACTGAAACTGGCGGATAACACGATATCCGATTCTGAAAAATTTGAGCTCAGTACATTGAAGGGTTTTACCGGTCTTACTACCCTTGATTTAAGTAACAACGGGTTTACCACGGAAGATATCGAGGCTCTGCCGCCGCTTGAAAATCTTGCAAAACTGAACCTGGGCGGAAATCTGCTTGCTGATGTCGAAAGTCTTGGGGTATCGCGTTTTCCGGCTCTTATAAAATTAGATGTAAGTGAAAATGAGCTTGTCGGAGCCGGCGGTCTCCAAGCGCTTTTTAATCTTGTTTCCCTGGATGTCAGCCAGAATGAGCTTTTTACTACAGACGGGGTTTTAGAGCTTAAAAACCTTGTTACGCTGAACCTGAGCGGGAACCAGAACCTGGATTTGAAAAACCTTTCCGGTCTTACAAAGCTTACCTATTTGGACTTAAGCTTTAATGGGCTGACGGATATCAGCAGTCTGCCACAGTTCCCGGAGCTTACGAGTCTGGATCTGAGTTATAATGAGCCGGTTGACCTTCAGGGATTGTCCGGCTTGAAGAAGCTTAGCTCATTGAATTTAAGCGGTAACAAAATGACTGATACCAATGCTCTTTCCGGGTGTGAGAACCTTACCGCGCTGTACCTTAACAATAATGAGCTGACGGATATCAGTAGCCTTTCAAAGCTTACGAACTTGGAAATTTTGCTCCTTAGTGATAATCACAAACTGGCGGATATCAGCAGTCTTTCCGGTCTTACAAAGCTTACTTTTCTAGATCTGATGGATAACAAGCTGACAGATATCAGCAGCCTATCTGGACTTACAGGGCTTACTGTATTGCGTTTATGCAATAACAGGCTTTTTGACATTGAAAGCCTGTCGGAATTAAAAAATCTTAATACGCTGGAGTTATCCGGTAACCATCTGATGGATATCAGCGTTCTTTCGGGGTTTACAGAGCTTACCTGGCTGTCTCTGAACGATAATGAGATTGTTCAAGTCGATAGTCTTTCTGGTCTTGCAAAGCTTACCACGTTGGAATTGGAAAGAAACCGGATTGTAGATGTCAGTGCTCTTTCTGGACTTACGGACACTAACATATTTCTGGACGGGAATTATATTAAAGTATGGCAGAAATAACATATTGTAATATTGCGACCATGATTTCCAGGGCTGCTGCCCGGCGGAGAAGCTTTCTCTGCCGGAGCGGCAGCCTTGTTTTTGTACGCGCAGTTCTGCTAAAAAATGCAGAACCGCAAGTTTCTTGTATCCTTGACATGGTTTTATGATACCGATATAATAAGAGTAAGAGAAAGCCGTCAGAAAGGCGGCAGAGGAAAGGAACGAAAGTGATGAAAATTGGTGTGATTGGTGCAGGTAACATGGGGTATCCGATGTTATGCGGTGCAGTTAAGACCTTTGGTGGGGAAAACGTATGCTTTACCTGTATGGGGGAGGCGGAGAAGGCGCGTGCCACTGCCACAGGAGCGGTTTATCGGCCGGATAATGCGGAGCTTGCAACGGCTTCGGATATCGTCGTGCTTGCTATAAAGCCGTATGTTTACGACACGGTGTTAGCAGAGATTCAGGGCAAGTTAAAGGAGGGTGCGATTGTGATTACCGTTGCTGCCGGGATTACAATTTCTTACATAAAAGAGGCGCTCGGCGGGCAGATTAAGGTTGTCCGCGTCATGCCGAATACCCCTGCGATGGTAGGGGAGGGGATGTCCGCGGTTACCTTTGATGAGGCAGCCGTTTTTACGGCAGAAGAAAGGTCTGCCATCGGCAGCTTTTTTGATTCCTTCGGGAGCTATGTCGAGCTTCCGGAGTCTTTGCAGGATGCGGCAATTCCGGCTTCCGGCAGCTCCTCGGCATTTGTGTATGTGTTTATTGAGGCGATGGCGGATGCTGCGGTTCTCTGTGGAATCCCGCGGGAGACTGCCTATAAAATGACGGCGCAGACCGTACTTGGCGCCGCAAAGATGGTGTTAGAAACGGGGGAGCATCCGGGGAAGTTAAAGGACAATGTCTGTACGCCGGGTGGGACGACCATTGCCGGTATCCGTGCGTTAGAGGAGAACGGCTTCCGCAGTGCGGTAATGGAAGCCTGCATTGCAACATTTGATAAGGTAAAGTCCATGAAAAAATAAACGCCAAGGAACAAAGAGGGTCGAATGAGGAGAATCGGATAGATTGAAAAAGCAGAAAGGAGTATGAGATGGAAAAAATAAAACGACAGGAGCGGACGCTTGTGTGCAAGGGAACCTGGATTTCTTTGTACCGGGACACAATGTCCTTTGCAAACGGCAATACGGCTTATTGGGACTTTATTGCCCATAACGGCGCCGCTGCGATGGTAGCGGAAGACGCAGACGGCAGCATTGTGATGATACGGCAGTGGCGTCCCGGCGCCGAGGCGGAAATTTTAGAACTGCCGGCAGGCGGCATCAATCCGGGAGAGGAGCCGGAGGCTGCGGCAGTCCGGGAGCTTAAGGAGGAAACCGGAGCGCTTTGCGGGAAGGCAGAGCCTCTTTTGATGATTCAGCCGTCTCCTGCGTATAATAACGAGAGGGTCAGTATTTTTTACTGTATGATTACAGGCTATGCCAACATAGAATTGGATGAGAATGAATACATTACGATAGAGCGTTTTTCCTTGGAGGAGCTGGTCCGTATGGTGATGGAAGGAAAAATCACGGATGGTAAAACAGTCGCCGGGATTTTTGCCTATCAGGAGCTGAAAAGGAAGCCGCAATAAAAGAACGAAAGGGGATGCATGTATGGAAACCATAATTGACGAGTTTTGCAATTATCGCAGGGAAAAAAAGCAGGTTTCGGAAAATACGCTGTTAGCGTACCGTTCGGATTTGCAGCGGCTTGTTTCCTACATGCGTGAAAACGGAATCCCGTCTTTTGCGCAGGTGACGGAAACGCAGTTAAATTCCTTTATTCTGCTGACAGAACGCAGAGGATTAAAGGCAGCTTCCGTTGTACGCCTGGTATCGAGCATTCATACCTTTTTTGATTATCTGGCAAAGCGCGGCTATATTAAGGAGGACCCGGCGGAACGTCTGAAGGCGCCGAAGGCGGAGCAGGCGGTACAGGAGATTATTTCGGTGGAAGAGCTGGAGCGCCTGTTTGAGATGCCGGATTTGTCCGGGCCGAAGGGGATGCGTGACCGCGCTATGCTGGAGGTTTTGTACGCAACCGGAATCCGGCTGAATTCTCTTTTAAAGCTTACGATGTCGCAGTTACAGCTCCAGTACCGGCTCCTTTGCATCCGGGAACAGGGCGAGGAGCGGGTGCTTCCTTTAGGGAAGACCGCCTGTGAAAGACTGGAAGCGTATTTGAAGGAGGCAAGGCCGGTGCTTGCCGTACCGGACTCCGACCCGGAGCTTGTTTTTTATAACAGGGCGGGAGGAATGATGACCAGACAGGGATTTTTCAAGCGGATTACCATGTATGCTGAAAAAGCGGGACTCCCGAACATTACGCCCCGCGTTCTGCGCAATTCCATGATTACGCATTTAATGAGCAACGGGGCGTCCTATGCGGGAGTCCATCAGTTACTTGGCACAAAGCGCCTGTCTGCGGCAATGAACTACCAGAAGCAGACGCAGAGTATACCGGAGCTGTACCGGCAGGCACATCCGAGAGCATAGCATACTGCTGTTATACCCGTCCGGCAATCTCATAGAGCAGCCTTTCTGTGTCGTTCCAGCCAAGGCACGGGTCGGTGATGGATTTGCCGTAAATGTGCTCGCCGATTTTCTGGCAGCCCTCTTCAATATAGCTTTCAATCATAACGCCCTTGACAAAGGCGGCAATTTTCGGATTTACCTTCCGGCTGTGCAGAATCTCGGAGACAATGCGTGGCTGTTCTGCAAACTGCTTGTTGGAATTGTTGTGGTTTGCGTCTACGATAACCGCAGGATTCTTTAAATGCGGACGCTCCGCATACATGGAAAGAAGACGGATTAAGTCCTCGTAATGGTAGTTCGGGAGGCTCTGTCCATGTTTGTTTACGGCGCCGCGTAAAATCGTGTGGGCATACGGATTGCCGGTTGTTTCCACCTCCCACTGGCGGAAGAGGAAGGTATGGGCATGCTGTGCTGCGGTAACGGAGTTTAACATTACCGAGAAGTCGCCGCTGGTCGGGTTCTTCATTCCTGCCGGGACGTCCATGCCGCTGATGGTAAGACGGTGCTGCTGGTCCTCTACCGAACGTGCGCCGACGGCAACGTAAGAGAGAAGGTCGTCCAGATACGGCCAGTTTTCCGGATAGAGCATTTCATCTGCCGGAGTCAGATGGGTCTGCTCAATAGCGTGCAGATGCATTTTCCGCACGGCAATCAGTCCCTCCTGCATATCCGGAGCCTTTTCCGGATTCGGCTGGTGGGCAATTCCCTTATAGCCCTCGCCGGTGGTGCGCGGCTTATTGGTATAGATGCGCGGCACTAAAAAAAGCTTATCCGCTACTTTTTCCTGAACATTTGCAAGGCGGCTGATATAATCTAACACCGCCGGTTCGTTATCGGCGGAGCAGGGTCCCACGATAACCATAAATTTATCCGACTCTCCCGCAATAATCCGTTTCATCTCTGCATCGCGGTCAGCCTTTGCTTTTGCCGCCTCTTTGGAAAGCGGGTATAAGTCTTTTAATTCTTCCGGTGAAATCACCTCTCTGATACGTGTAAAGCTCATATACAATCCTTTCCGGACATCCCAAAGGGATTGTCCTTTGCATTCAAAGAACATTATAGAACTTGTGCAGGGGAGTGTCAATACTCGCTTCACTTTATGTTTCCGCATTTTGTATGTCCTTCTTTGTTCCGCAGGCTGTGCAGCAGCCTCGTTTTGCATGCGCAACACTCCGCGCGGACTTCCTCTAAGTGCTGTTAAGCCGCTTGGGGGCGTCCTCGCGCCTAACCGGTACTAAGAGGTGATTCCGGTTCCGTTAAAAGCGCGGTCCTTCGGACAAATGCAAAAATAAGATACCGTACAATCCGCGGAATTTCTTAAAACGATTTAAAAAATGCGAAAACTCAAGAGGGGAAGTGCAGGTTGAAATTTCCGGGGAAATTAAATATAATAAAGACAAGAGAAAGATGGTGCTACTATGAAAAGAAAGGAAGTGAAGAGCCGGGACAGAGTCTGCCCGGCGGTAAATGATGCGGATGTACGATTTGATTATGAAAAAGAAGCACGGGCTTGTTTTGTCCGATGAGGAAATCCGTTTTTTGGTCGCAGGCTATACAAACGGCGGGATTCCGGATTATCAGATGTCTGCGTTTTTAATGGCGGTCTGCTTTTGCGGAATGGACGAAAAAGAGACGCTTTCGCTGACGATGGCAATGGCGGAGAGCGGGGAGATGTTAGATTTGTCGGCAATTCACGGAAAGACCGCCGATAAGCACAGCACCGGCGGAGTGGGGGACAAGACCTCCTTAATTCTGGGGCCGATGGTGGCGTCCCTTGGTGTTCCGGTGGCAAAGATGTCCGGACGGGGACTTGGCCATACCGGAGGTACGATTGATAAGCTGGAGAGCTTTCCGGGCTTTTCTGTTTCCATTTCAAACGAGCAGTTTATTTCCAATGTAAACCGGATGAAGCTTGCTATTATCGGGCAGACGGCGGAGCTTGCCCCGGCAGATAAGAAGCTCTATGCCCTGCGTGATGTGACCGCGACGGTGGATGAGCTTTCCCTGATTGCCGCGAGTATTATGAGTAAGAAGCTGGCAGCTGGCTCGGACGTCATTGTGCTGGACGTGAAGGCAGGGAGCGGCGCATTTATGAAGACCTATGAGGATGCAAGGCGGCTGGCGGAACGGATGGTGGACATCGGGAACGGCGCCGGGCGGAAGACCTATGCCGTGATTTCCGATATGAACCAGCCACTCGGGCTTGCAGTCGGCAATATCCTTGAGGTGAAGGAGGCAATCGGAGCATTAAACGGCAGGGCGCCGGAGGATGTAAGCGAAGCCTGTATAACGCTTGCCTCCTATATGCTGCTTGGTACGGGGCGTGTCAGAGAGCTTCCGGAGGCGGAGGAGCTTTTGCGTAAGAGCATCGAAACCGGAGCGGCATTAAATAAGTTCGCAGAGTTTATCAAGGCGCAGGGAGGCGACGAGCGCTATGTATACGAGCCGGACCGCTTCCCGGAGGCGGCGCATTGCTGTGAACTGAAGGCGGAGACGGACGGCTATGTGTCAGAGATGCTGACAGAGGAGGTCGGTCTGGCTTCGCTTATGCTTGGCGGCGGAAGGGAAACAAAGGAAAGTGAAATCGACCTGACTGCAGGTATTGTATTTCAAAAGAAAATCGGGGCAAAGGTTTCTGCCGGAGATACGATTGCCATGCTGTATTCAGGCGATGCCGGAAAGCTTAAGGCAGGAACCGCGCGTTTAAAAGGAGCAATCCGTATCCGCACGGAAGCATGCGCTCCGCTGCCGCATATTTTAGGTGTTGTAGATAAGTCATAGTTTTAAAATAGGTGAATATGCTGTTATAAAACATGCTATTCCGGAGAAACCATATGAAAGAGCGATTCTTCGCAAAACGAAAGAAAACGGGAAGAGGGATACCGGTATACCGTGCAGCGGCCGGGGCACTTGCCGTTTTCCTTTTTGCAGAGGCAGTCCTGCTCTCTGCATTCCGCCCGTACACTGCACTTGCGGAGGAAATTTCCGTAAGCTCCGAGTCCGTTATTTTAATGGAAATCGAGAGCGGCGCGGTCATTGCCGAAAAGAACGCGGATATATCACGTCCGATTGCCAGCGTAACGAAAATTATGACACTGCTTTTAATTTTTGAAGCGTTAGATTCCGGGAAAATCAAGCTGACTGATTCCGTGACCGTGAGCGAGCATGCGGCATCGATGGGAGGCTCCCAGGTATATCTGGAGCCTTACGAAACGCAGGACGTGGATACGATGATTAAATGTATCAGCATTGCCAGCGCAAACGACGCCAGTGTTGCCATGGCAGAGCATCTTGCGGGCTCAGAGACTGCGTTTGTGGAACTGATGAACAAGCGTGCCGCGGAGCTCGGCATGAAAAACACGACCTTTTTAAACTGCTGCGGTCTGGATGTGGACGGCCATGTTTCCAGTGCCAGGGATGTTGCGCTGATGTCCCGCGAGCTGATGAAGCACCATCCGTCGGTAACAAAGTATACGACGACCTGGATGGATACGATTATACATACAACCAAGCGCGGTTCGAGTGAGTTCGGGCTTTCCAATACGAATAAGTTAATCAAGCAGTACAGCGGGATTACCGGGCTGAAGACAGGCTCGACGGACGCTGCCAAATACTGTCTGTCCGCGACGGCAGAGCGGAACGGGATAAAGCTTGTCGCAGTTGTGCTTGCTGCGCCGGATACCAAAACCAGATTCCGTGAGGCGGCGGCACTTTTAGATTACGGCTTTGCAAAATGTACAGTATACCATGACGACGGGGCGGACTTTTCACCGACTGAGATAAAGGTGGCGCAGGCGCAGAAAGAAACGGTGCCGGTACGGTTACGGGAGCCGTTCTATCACGTATTTACCGGCGGGGAGGACCTGACCGCCGTGGAACGAAGCGCCGAATTTATTAAGGGAATCAAGGCGCCATTAAAGGCGGGAGACGTTGTAGGGGAATATTGCTACCGGTTAAACGGGAAAAAGCTTGGCAGTGTGCCGATTGTCTGTACCGAGGATGTAGAAAAGGTCACGTTTTTCTCAAGCCTCCTGCGTTGTAAGGACCTGTTCTTCCGCGATGACGGCTCCGGCTTCCAGACGCCGGAGACAGAAGAGAAGGGAGGACAGGAGCAAGGAAAAGAGGCAGAACAGCAGAAGGAGACGGACGGGAAAAAAGCAGACGAAAAAAAAGCCGCCGGGGCGGAAACTCAAGCAAAACGGGGATTGACAGTAGAACGAAAACAAAGTATGATGGTAGAGGTAATGACAGAAAATTGCGGAGAGAAGGGGTAATGCGGATGAAGATAAGCAGTATGGTTATGCCGGGTGCGGCAGCTGCAGCGTGTCTGGCGGCAGTATATGAATGCTTCGAGCACGGCGTACCAGTACGGCGGGAATACGAGGTCACGGTGCCGGAGGAGCTTTCCGGGCTCCGGATGCTGCTTCTTTCTGATTTGCATTGTAATCCGTTCATTTGTAACAATAAGCGGGTATTCCAAAGGCTTGTGCAGGAACGGCCGGATGTGATTCTGCTGGCAGGCGATATGATAAGTAAGTACGGGAAAAAGAGCAATGACCGTGTACCTGCTTTTTTAAAGCGCCTGCGGAGTATTGCGCCGGTCGTATATTCCTTTGGTAATCACGAAGAAATCCTGCGCGCAGGATTTCCGGAGCAGTACAGTGCCTATGAAAAGGAAATCAAGGAAGCCGGGATTCTGTTTCCGGATAATGAGGTCGTTTCTCTTGTTCTACAGGGGAAGAATGTCGATTTTGCAGGTCTGACATTACGGCCGGAGTATCTGTGTAAAAGAGTACGGAGAAAGCTGCCCGGGGAAGCATTCCAGGAGCTTAGGATCCGCAAGCCGGAGCAGACGGTGCTTCTGGCGCATATACCGGATTTCTTCCCGGAATACGCGGGGCTTGCCGCACTTACGGTATCCGGACACAATCACGGCGGGATTATCCGGCTGCCTTTTGTCGGCGGGCTTATTTCACCACAGCTTTATTTTCCGGACTACACGAGAGGTTGCTACCGGATTGGAGATTCGACGCTTGTCGTAAGTGCGGGAATCGGCTCACATTCGTTGCCGGCACGGCTGTTTAACAGGATTGAATACTGTGTGATTACTACGAAATCGAGGAAAGCGTTATGAGTCTGTCCGTTACGTTAGAAAAGTTCGAGGGGCCGCTGGATTTGCTGCTGCACCTCATTGAGAAGAATAAAATCAATATCTATGATATTCCGATTGTGGAGATTACAGAGCAGTATATGGACTATATCCGCCGGATGGAAGAGCAGGATATGGAGGTTATGAGTGAGTTCCTGGTGATGGCGGCGACTCTGCTTAATATTAAGTCAAAGATGCTTCTGCCGCAGGAGGAGCCGGAAACGGAGGAGGATGCGGCAGACCCGCGTTCAGAGTTAGTCGAGCGGCTGTTGCAGTATAAGATGTATAAGTATGCCTCCCTGGAGCTTTCCGACCGGCAGCTTGACGCAGGAAGGGTGCTTTTTAAGGCTGGCTCCATACCGCCGGAAATCGCAGAGTATAAAGAGCCGGTCGATACGAAGGAGCTTTTGTCCGACCTGACGCTCCAGAAGCTCCATTCGATTTTTGAGTCGGTGATGAAAAAGCAGGAGGACAAAATCGACCCGGTGCGGAGCAGGTTTGGCCGGATTGAACGGGAAGAGGTCAGCATGTCCGGGAAAATGCATGAGATTCAGGAATATGCACTGCGCGAGCGTCGTTTTCCGTTCCGGGCGCTTTTGCTGAAGCAGCATGACAAGATGGATGTTGTCGTAACTTTTTTATGTATACTTGAGCTGATGAAGCTCGGAAGAATGCATGTAGTACAGGAAGAAATTTTTGACGATATTGAAATCGAGTATCTTGCAGAGGATATCATCGATTTTGAAGATTCGGATTTTTAAGCCGGAGGAGAAGCAATGGAGTTACAGGAGTTAGAAGCGCAGCTAGAGGCAATTTTATTTACGCTTGGCGAAGCAGTAGAGGCAGACCGCCTTGCGGCGGCATTAGAGCATGATGTGGATACGGTGCGCAGGGTGCTCAGGAATATGATGGACCGTTATGAAGCAGAGGACCGGGGAATCCAGATTATCGAGCTGGACGGTTCGTTCCAGATGTGTACAAAGGCGTCCATGTACGAGTCCATTATTAAGATTGCACATGTGCCGAAAAAGCATGTTCTGACAGAGGTGCTTTTGGAGACCCTTTCGATTGTCGCCTATAAGCAGCCGATTACAAGGCAGGAAATCGAGGCAATCCGCGGCGTTTCCTGCGACCATGCGGTTAATAAGCTGGTAGAGTACAATTTGATTCAGGAGGTAGGGCGTATGGAGGCGCCGGGCCGTCCGATTTTATTCGGGACGACGGAGGAGTTTTTGCGGAGCTTCGGCCTGGTTTCTTTGGATGACCTGCCGGTTATTAATCCGGAAAAGATGGAGGATTTTAAACTGGAGGCGGAGGAGGAAATGCAGCTCTCCCTTCAAATTTAGTCCTTTTAGTCCTATTTGCCGCAGGCACGGCATATTCTTTCTTTGAGAATGTTTTGCGGTGGCGGCCATGAAAGACGTTATCATAACCTTGAAAACAAAAGGAACGCATCTTCTGATGTGTTTCTTTTTTCTGCTTTCCTGCCTGTATCCCGGTCAGGGAGCGGCAGCAGAGGAAATCTCCATAGAAAGCCTGACAGAGACAGAGGCGGCGGCAGAAGAG
This sequence comes from uncultured Lachnospiraceae bacterium, assembly GCA_910577175.1. Taxonomy (GTDB): domain Bacteria; phylum Bacillota; class Clostridia; order Lachnospirales; family Lachnospiraceae; genus SIG307. Next base: position 58,148 of record CAJTLU010000007.1, read on the forward strand.
GAAAATGAAGATGAGGTAGTATTGACTGTAGGGGATGGCAGTATTCCGGAGCCCTATGAGCTGCATGCCTATTCAGCGCTTCTGTATGACGCGGAAGCCGGCAGGGTTCTTTATGAAAAGAACGGTTATGAGGTGCTTCCGATGGCAAGCACGACAAAAATTCTGACGCTGCTTGTCATACTGGAAAACAGCGAGCCGGACGAAATCGTTACCGTGTCCAAAAATGCAGCCATGCAGCCGGATGTACAGCTGAATATGAATACGGGCGAGCAGTATTATGTGAAGGACCTGTGCTATTCGCTGATGTTAGAGTCGCATAACGATACGGCAGTAGCACTGGCGGAGCATGTGGGCGGAAGTGTGGAGGGCTTTGCCGCCATGATGAACGCAAAGGCAAAGGCACTTGGCGCCTATTCCGGGAACTTTGTGACGCCGAACGGACTGGATGCCGAAGGACACGGCATTAATGCTGCGGATTTGGCTAAAATTGCCGCCTATGCGGTAAAGCAGGAGGAGTTTATCGAGATTACCAATACAGCCTCCTATTCCTTTACGGAACTGACGAAAGGGCGCGGATTTACCGTTTCAAACAAGAACCGTTTCCTTACGATGATGGAGGGGGCAATCGGCGTAAAAACCGGATTTACCGGAAAAGCCGGGTATTGCTTTGTCGGTGCGGTAAAAAGGGACGACAGACTATTAGTCAGTGTTGTACTGGCAAGCGGCTGGCCTCCGAACAAAAATTATAAGTGGAGCGATACGGGAAAGCTGATGGATTATGGTATCAAGGGCTTTGAGAAAAAGCCTCTGCTTATGGATAAAAGCCGTCTGCCGGAGCTGCCAGAGCTTCCGGTCATAAAGGGGCAGAAGGAAAGCGTGGCGCTCTGTTACGGGGAAAAAGAAATTGAAGAGCTTTTGGAAACGAAGCTTTTACTGTCCGGGGAGGAGCAGATTTCCTTTGTCCCGGAGCTTACCAAGTCGTCCCTTTTGGCGCCGGTGGAACAGGGAACCGAGGTTGGGAGACTTTTGGTAAAGGTAGGAAAGGACTGTATCAAAACAATACCGATACAGACTGCAGAAGCAGTTGTACCGGTAGATTACAGGTTCTATTTTTCCCGTGCGCTCCGGGACTTTTTCTCGGGAGCGGCAATTAAGCGGTTACTTTTTCCGCAGGAATGAACGGGGTGCGACGGATTCTTACAAGCGGTCAGAATACCTGACTGGCCGGAAAGGAGAATACTGTTGCCTGATTTTTGCATTTGTCCGAAGGACCGCGTTTTTAGCGGAACCGAAATCGCCTCTTAGTACCGCTTAGGCGCGAGGATGCACCGAGCGGCTTCGCGTTAGTCAGCGTTCCCAAGCTGTCTGGCGCGCTCTAAGGCGGCGTCGATGTTTTCACAGAAGTTTTCTGCTCCCACCATGTCAATAAAGCCATTTTTTTTCATCAGGGCGCGCGGCTGTGAAAGAACATGGGAGAAAATAACGGAAATATCCGATTTCAGCAAATCATTTGTGACGTCGCGCAGCGTGTTCATTGCGGTTGCATCGATGGCAGGAACGCTCCGCATCCGGATAATTACGACGCGGGTCTCTGGTTTCATTGCCTGATGCTTTAAATGGAGCAGCTTATCGACTGCGCCGAAGAACATCGGACCGATTACCTCAAAGACTTCCGTTCGTTCCGGCACAACCTTTAAGGCAAGGCGCTCCGGGTCGTTTTCCTCCTCTGGAAGAGCATCCCGTAAGTATCTCCAGCTGGAAACATTTGTAACATCGGACATACGCTTCATAAACAGAACGCAGGAAAGTACGATGCCTGCTTCGATGGCAAGAACCAGGTCAAAGGCAAAGGTCAGGACGCAGGAGGTAATCAGGACAGCCGCATCGGATTTCGGCGCCTTACGGTAGGCAAGGAATGCCTTTATGTTGAACATGTTGTAAGATACCGTCAAAAGAATTGCCGCAAGGACACAGCGCGGTACCAGACGGATGAGCGGCATCCCGAACAGTAGCATGGCGAGCAGCGTTATGCTGTGGAACAGGAGCGCAACCGGGGTTCTGCCGCCGTTTTTGGCATTGGCAATGGAACGCGCCACGCCGCCGGTTGCCGGAATACAGCCGAAAAGTCCCAGTACAAAATTAGCGGTGCCCTGGGCAACCAGCTCTGCGTTCGGATTGTGCTTGCTATGTATGATGTCGTCGGTTACGACCGCAGACAGTAACGCCTGCATGGCAACCAGAACCGCAATGGTAAACGCCGGGGACATCAGCGAGAAAATCATATCAAAGGAAAGCGTTTCGATTTTTGCAAGCGAGAGCGTCTTTGGAATATCGCCGAGCAGGTCTACGTCAAGCTTTAGAAAATAGGCTGCTGCGGTGCCTGCCACCAGTACCACAAAGGAGCCCGGAATGGTTTTGCTAAGCTTTGGCCAGATAATCAGTACCACGATGCTGCAAAGACCAAGGATAAGCGCCTTTGGATTGAGCTCGCCGATATGCTGGAAGTAGGTCTGCCATTTTCCAAGAAAGGAAGTTGGCATGGACGCAATCTGAAACCCGAAAAGGTCCTTGATTTCAAGAGTGGCAATTGTAATTGCAATACCGCCGGTAAAACCGATGGTAATCGGGGATGGGATATACTTAATCAGCCTTCCGAGACGGAACACACCCATAAGAATTAAGAGAATCCCTGCTATCATGGTGGAAATAATCAGTCCCTGGGCGCCATAGCCGGCAATCACTGACTGGGTGATTACGATAAAGGCTCCGGTCGGACCGGTAATCTGGACACGGCTGCCGCCGAGCAGCGCTACAAAAAGACCAGAGATAACAGCGGAGTAAATTCCCTTTTCCGCGGAAACCCCGCAACCGAGCGCAAAAGCAATCGAGAGCGGAAGCGCAATGACCGCAACGATAATGCCTGCTTTCATATCCAGAAAAAACTGTTTTCCGGAGTAGTTCTTTAATGCACTAAATATCTTTGGTTTAAGATTCATTTGTTACTGCCTCCTTATATGCCTTGGGTTTCTGCATTTTTTAGTGCCTCCTGAACGTCGGGACATAGAAGTACATACAAAATGCGGAAACTCAAGTTATGCCGCTTTATTCTAATACGATTTCAGGGAAAATTCAAGAGGTTTTTATTTTTTACCTGTTCTGTGATATAATAAAAAGTAAGGTATCGCATGTTTATTATGTGTTAAGACATATTGGGAGGCGATTGAATGGAGCACAAAGCTAAGAAGAAATGGATGTTGTTACCACAGGCCCGTCGATGACGGGAGCGGAAACGAAAGCTATTACGAAGCTGGTGAATTCCGCTTTTTCCCGTTTAACTATTTTGATTAGGTGGAACTAATATAGGAAAGCTTCATGTATCAACTATCATCTCCAAAGCATTTGCCGTTCTTTCTGTCAATCCGGGTCAGGGTTTTATTTCCGGTATTCTTCAAATTCTATTTCGTATCGGACATTCCTGTCCGCAGCTGTGTGATCCCTGTCATCTGCTGCACCTTGAACATTCACTTGATATTTCAGCCCGTTTCTCTTCTTGATGGATTTGTTTTGGCATAAATGGAGGGACTTTTAAGATTGATAAAAAAGGGGAAACTTTTTTCGGTTTTTTGCAACCGGATGGATTGTTTTGCGAGTAGAGGGGTGAACGATAAATTTACGGAGGGATAACGATGGAGGATGAACAAATCGTGGCGCTGTACTGGGAGCGTTCCGAAGCTGCAATCAGGGAAACCGCGACAAAGTATGAAAATTACTGTTATTCCATTGCGTTCGGGATTTTAAAGAACCGTGAGGACGCGCAGGAAAGTGTAAACGATACTTATCTGGATGCCTGGAACAGTATGCCGCCACACAGGCCTTTTCTTCTTTCCACATTTCTGGGAAAAATCACAAGGCGTGTAGCGATTGACCGGTGGCGGCGGTATACGGCAAAAAAGCGGGGCGGCGGCGAAATGGCGTTTTTGCTTTCCGAGCTTACGGAATGCGTTCCGGCGGAGCGTACTGTGGAGCGGGACTGGGAGCTTTCCGAGCTCGCACGCACGATGAACGACTTTCTTTTGTCGCTGCCGGAAGAAAAGCAGAAGGTATTTTTGTGCCGCTACTGGTATGCTGATTCTGTTTCTTCTATTGCAAAACGGACAGGCTTCAGTCAAAGCAAGGTAAAATCCATGCTGTATCATAGCAGGAAGGCCTTGCGGGAGCATTTGGACAAGGAGGGATTTTAATGAAACAAGTGAAACCGGAGGATATTTTAGATGCGGTAGGTATGGTAGACGACGAACTGATACGTCAGGCAAAGGAAGGGAAAAAGAAGCTGTTTTTTAGAAGGAGCGCGTTCCTTCCGGTATTGGCAGCCGTGCTGGTGCTTTCTCTCGGTCTCGGTCTGTTCTTTGGGAGAGGGCGGCTTTTCTTACACGCGTATGCAGTCGCAGAGGCGGAGTATCCGACGATGTGTCCTCATCCTGAGGAAAACAGCCGGTCCTATGATAAGGAGTTCGAGGCGTGGAGGAACAGCAAGGAAGAGCAGCTGTCCGGGTACGATAAAAGTATGGCGGCAGACGGATTTTTTGCAGAGAGCATCCGGGAGTTTCTGTCAGAAAGGCCGGGAGAAAACTGTGTATATTCCCCGGTTAATGTCTATATGGCACTCAGTATGCTGGCAGAGCTTACGGAGGGAACGAGCCGTGCGCAGATAATGGGACTGCTTGGCATTTCCGATATCGAGACGCTTCGCAAAAACGCGTCAGCAGTCTGGAATGCATGCTATTGCGACGACGGGTGGCTGACCAGCGTGCTTGCTAATTCCCTGTGGCTGAATCAGGACATCCGCTTTCATAAAGAGACTCTGGAGACTCTGGCAGAGACCTACTATGCGTCCTCTTATTGCGGTAAAATGGGCTCCGGGAGCTTTGACAAGGCGTTAAGGGAATGGCTGGACCAGCAGACCGGGGGGGGGCTCCGTGACAGTATTGAGGGGCTGCATCTGGAGCGGCCTACTTTGTTGTCTCTGGTCTCCACAGTCTTTTTTGAGGCGGAATGGTGGAACGCTTTCCAGAAAGAGAAAACGGAGCAGGGAATCTTTTATGCGCCTGCCGGAGAGGTTTCCTGTGATTTTATGAGCCAGAAGGAGGATGACACATATTATTGGGGAGAACGCTTTTCTGCGGTACAGAAGGGGTTACGGGGAGGCTGTAAAATGTGGTTTATCCTGCCGGACGAGGGTATGACGCCGGAGGAGCTGCTTTCGGAGCCGCAGACAATGGAATTTCTGCTTTCCAACGGCGTATGGGAGAACAAAAAAGACCTTTCGGTGCGGCTTGTTGTGCCGAAGTTTGATATCAGTTCGGAAACGGATTTGATAGAAGGACTGAAAAATCTCGGCGTAACGGAAATCTTTGACGGCAGGACGGCAGATTTTTCCCCGCTTATAAGAGATACAGGGGAAGAACGGATTTCCGGGGCGCAGCATGTGGTAAGAGTACAAATCGATGAGAAGGGCTGCTCGGCGGTGGCCTATTCAAAGTTTGATTTAACGAAGGATGGCCCGCCGTTGAAGGATAATATCGACTTTATCGTAAACCGGCCGTTTTTATTTGTCATTACTTCGGAGGCAGGGCTGCCGTTATTTACTGGCATCGTAAATACGCCGTAGCAGGCGCATCTTTTGGAGAAATCCAGTAGAAAAAATCCCAAAAATATGGTATACTTTGGGGGAAGGCTTTTCGCTTTGCCGGACAGGCGGAGCCATTTGCCTTCCCGGATACTACATGGTTACTGTGTTTTTGAGAGGGGCTGCCGATGATACAATTAAGCAGAAGAAAAATTCAGGTTCTTGCCGCGGATGAAGCGGTGTTTCAGCGTGGGCTTGCCTATTTTAAAGAAAAACGCGTGCTTCATGTAGCCTGCTCGAAAGACCAAAAGATTTACAGTTTTACTGTCCAGGGAAAACAGAAGTACCATGTTACCATAGAAGAAACAAACGAACACGATATTGAATTTTCGTGCAACTGTCCTGTGCTGTATATGCAGAAAGGCGCCTGTAAGCATACGGTTGCGGCGTTACTGCATTTACTGCAGTATCAGGAGCAGGAGGAGCAGAAGATTCATTGCGTGATGCCAAGGGACATGCGTGTCCACAAGGTAGTCCGGTATTTTATCAATGCGCAGGAGCCGCGGTACAATAAAGAGGTGTACCATGTGGAGCCTTGTATTGAGATTCCGGCGCTTTTACGGGAAGAAAGTGACCCGGCGTATCTGTCGCTTCGTGTCGGAAATGCGAAAATGTACCGGATACAGGGATTAAAGCGTTTCCTTACGGAATATAAGAAAAAAGAAAACATCGTTCTCGGAAAGGAGTTCTGCTATGTCCCGGAGGAGAGTGAGTTTGACCATGCTTCCGCGCAGCTTTTGCAGGAGCTGGTTTCTTACAGCGAGGTTCTGGAGCTTGTTGATGGAAAAAACAGTACAAAATTGTTCCAAAAGTCAAGAATTGTCTTAAACCGGAGGCTTCTGACAAAGGTTCTGAAGCTGTGCCGGAATCTTCCGTTTATCCTGAAGCTGTCGGAAACGGAACTGGACAATGTACGTTTTGTGCAGGGCAATCCACCGATTGAGTATGATATTTTCATGCAGGAAGGCTCTGTCAGTATGAATTATAAGGAACAGGAGCATGTCGTCCCGATTGCGGCAGACGGCTCCCTTTTGTTACGGGACAATGTGCTTTACCTGCCGGAAGAGCGTTTTATGAAAACCTATCTGCCGTTTTATTCTACCCTGGGCGATGACAAGGCGCCGCTTGTCTTTGAAGACGATTATGAAAATGCTTTTTTGGAGTATGTGCTTCCGGTGATTCACGAAACGCTCCAGGTAGAGGTACCGGAGGAGGTACATGCCAGGTATATTACCCTGCCGTTTTCTGCAAAGATATATTTTGATTTATTTCATTCCGCAGTGCGGGCGACGGTGTATTATGTTTACGGCGAATATGAGTTTAATTCTTTTGAGACCCCGGCGTTTGGCGGAACTATCCTGGTGCGCGAAAAGGAGCAGGAAGCACAGTTGGATGCTCTTTTGGAACGCTATGGCTTTGAAGCGCACAACGGTTTTTATCTTATGAAAAACGAGGAAGATATTTATGCACTGGTTACGGAAGGGATTTCCGCTCTGGCGGAGCATGCGGTGCTTTATTCTTCCGATGACTTTACGAGAATACGGACAAAGAGGCATACAAATGTACAGCTGGGGATAGAAATGCCTTCCGGAGAGGATTTGCTTCAAATTGAATTTCAGTACGACAGCGTTTCCAAAGAAGAGCTGCGTGCGATTTTCTATTCCTACCGCCAGAAAAAGAAGTATCACCGTTTATCAGACGGGAGTTTTCTTGATTTGACGGAGGAGTCTGTTGTCAAAACCGCTGATTTACTGGAAAGCATGAATCTTTCTTATCGTGATTTTGACAAAAACGGAAATTTGCGTGTTCCGAAAAACCTTGCGGCTTATCTGGATTTTCTGCCGCAGGAGATGGGCTTTGAGGTAAAAAAGGATAAAAATTTTTCGACGCTTACAAGGCGTCTCCTTTCTCCTGAAAAACAGGAGTATACAGTGCCGGATACAATACGGGCCGAGTTAAGGGAGTATCAGAAAACCGGATTTTCCTGGCTCAGAATGCTGTCGGATAACGGGTTTGGCGGGGTGCTCGCAGATGATATGGGACTTGGAAAGACCCTGCAGGCAATTACCTATATGGCATCCGTACTAAAGGAGGAAAGCTTTTCCGATGTGCCGTTTCTGGTAGTCTGTCCGACTTCGCTGCTTTATAACTGGCTTGACGAAGTAGAAACCTATGCGCCGCAGTTCCGGGTAAAGGTGGTTCAGGGGGCACCGGAGGAGCGCAGGGAGCTTTTGCTGCATTCTGCGGAATGGGATTTGTGCATTACTTCGTATCCGCTGCTCCGCAGGGATTTGGACATATATAAAAGAAAACGGTTTCATACGGTTTTTATTGATGAGGCACAGTATATTAAGAATGCCATGACAGGAAATGCCCGTTCGGTCAAGGAGCTTTACGCCCGGACCCGGTTTGCCCTGACCGGTACGCCGATTGAAAATTCCTTATCTGAGCTCTGGTCGATTTTTGATTTTATTATGCCGGGCTATCTGTTCAGCTATGCGCGTTTTGCCAGACGTTACGAACGTCCGGCGGTCATGGGACATACGGAACAGCTGCAGCAGCTGAACCGCCGGATTAAGCCGTTTTTGCTGCGGCGCATGAAGGAGGACGTGCTGTCCGAGCTTTCGGAAAAAATTGAAACGAAGCTTGTAACTGACCTGACGGAAGAGCAGCGGCTTTTGTATCTTTCTTATGTCAGACAGGCAAGACGGGATATTGCCGAGGATATCCTGCGTCTTGGAGCAGAAAAGAGCCGGATGCAGATTCTTGCGGCTTTGACGAGGCTCCGCCAGATTTGCTGTCATCCGGGGATGTTTTTAGAAAACTATGGAGGCGGAAGCGGAAAGGCGGCGCTCTTTTTACAGATTATAGATGAGCTTAAAAGGAACGGTCACCGTGTCCTGGTGTTTTCCCAGTTTACTTCGATGTTGGAAATATTAAAGGAGGCCTTGGCGGAAGCGGAGTTTTCCTACTTTTACTTAAACGGTGCGACAAAGCCTGCTGACCGGCAGGATTATGTAAAACGGTTTAATGCGGGAGAGGGGGATTTGTTCCTGATTTCTTTAAAAGCGGGCGGCACCGGACTGAATCTGACTGGCGCCGATACGGTGATTCATTTTGACCCATGGTGGAATCCAGCCGTAGAAGAACAGGCATCGGACCGCGCGCACCGTATCGGGCAGGAAAAGACGGTTCACATTATAAGACTTCTGACAAAGGGTACCATTGAGGAAAAAATATTCCGTCTGCAGAAAAAGAAGCAGGATTTGTTCCATGCAGTTATCGAGGAGGGAGAAACCTTTCTTAATAAACTGACGCAGGAGGAAATCCGGGAGTTGTTTGCGGATATCTGAAAAACTCCTGATTTTGCAAAAGCAACGCACTTTGACGTTAATCAAAGTGCGTGCTGTAAAAGTCTTCAATCAGCTGTTCTGCAAACGAAGAGTTCAAGTCCGGAAATTCTGTAAGCAGTGTCTCGCGGAGACTGTCGAGCCGGTTCAAATAGAGCAGTTCCTCGCTCTTGCCTTCGGTGCCGTTCCTGGTATCGTAGGTGTGCAGGGTATCCTCGGAGATATTTTCTTCCAGCCATTTCCTGACCTCTGCGGTAAGCGCTTTTTCCTTTACTGCGTCTTCTTTCAGCTTGCCTGCCTTTGTAAAAGAAAAGATACCCATGACAAGAAAGGCTGTGAACATAACAAGAATAACTGCGGCAGAGAACACATTAAACAGAGGTACAATATCAAGCAGATTCAGCAAAGCAAAGCCCGTACCAAGAATACCGAAGCTGACAAACGTAAAGCCTGAGGAACGGTAATCCTCATAGCGGGAAACTGCGCTGACGTAGCTTTTTTCATGGCGGAAGATGTCTTTTTCTGCTGGAAGCTCTTCTGTCTTTTCTTCTACATCTGCCTCTTCTTCCTCTGAAAAGAACTCCTGCTCCAGTGTCTCTTCTCCGGAAAGGAATGCGTTCTCCGCTTCTACGGAATAAAATGCCTGGAAATGGCGTTTTGCGTCCCGGTAAGCCTCCGGTGTGGTATATACGCCAATCAGTCCTTCTGCATCCGGCTCAGAGACATTTACCGGAACGCCGGAATATTCCAGAAAATCAGCCAGCTTTTTTGCAAAATCAGCCTGCCTGCCATCCACCTTAACCAACAGAGAGGTTGTGTCCTCCATTCCGGCTTTCACGACACTTAAATCGGCAACCAATTCTGCCTTACAATCCGCACAATGCGTAATTCCTTCCCGATATTCCGTTTTACAATTCGGACACCACGGCATATCCCTTCCTCCTTTTGTTTTAAAACGTAATAATATTTATGAATACTTATGGTTTCAGTATAGCGTAACCATCCGATAATTTCAACTATAATGTTTGACTACCCGCGCAATCTGTCTTGTAGTCTGCGGAACTTTTCCAGGTCATTCAAAAATGTGGAAACTCAAGTCTTAAACCTGTTGAAATCTCTGCTATTATCGTATATAATATAAGCAATAGTTTGATTATACGAATATGTCACCAGAGGACAGGGCGCCGTAGCGCCAGGGGATCGTAAGATGATTTATCAATCTTGCAGGCCGCATGTCAGATAAGGTGTCGGGTGCGCCCGGTTATTACGTTAAGGTAGTAGCCGGGCTTATTTTTTGTTTCAGGAGGTTTTTATGGATTCCGAAATTTTTGAAAAGTTACCACCAACGAAATTGTTTTTCCGGTGTGCGGTTCCGGCCATGATTGCAATGGCGTCTGGTGCGCTTTATCAGATTGCAGATGGTCTGTTCGTTGGACGGTTTATCGGTGAGGATGCGCTTGCCGCCGTTAATCTTATTATGCCTGTCATTACGATGGTATTCGCCTTTTCTAATATGATAGCAACGGGGGCTTCCGTGCGTATCTCGGTTTTGCTTGGCGAAAAAAAACCGGAAGGAGCGTCATGTATATTCTCTTTCACAATCAAGGCAATTTTCCTGTTATCCTGTGTAATCGGTATCATTGGATTTTTTGGGGCAGAGTCATTTGTGCGGCTTCTCGCACCGGGCGCTACGGAGCAGGCGGTAGGATATGGTATAACATACACGCGGATGTACGCTGTCTTTTCGCCGCTTTTGCCTATCTATTTTGCCACCGATAATTTCCTGCGGGTGTGCGGCAAAGAAAAACTCAGCATGTGGCTGGGAATCAGCACACAGGCGTTCAATATTATCCTTGATGTGATTTTAATCGCAATCCTCGGACAGGGTATCAGGGCAGCGGCTTTTACAAGCTGTCTTGCCATGGCGCTTGGCTCGGTAATCACGCTCTGGTTATTTCGTGGAAAACGGATGGATTTATATTATACAAGAAAAAACATCCCTGCATCTGTGTTTTTCCGTATCCTTGCCAACGGCTCCAGTGAGTTTTTCAGCAACATCTCCATGTCGGTAATGTCTGTCGTGTATAACTTGTTTTTGCTGAAATACGGTCAGACGACGGCAGTGGCGGCGTTCTCGGTCATTATGTATGTGGACAGCATTATCGGTACGCTCGTATTTGGTATGTGCGATTCACTTCAGCCCGCTATCAGCTATTGCTACGGGGCGGGACTTATGGATAAGGTCAGGGCGATATTGAAACGCATTATTCTCGGCGCTGTGATTCTTTCAACCGCTTCCATGCTCTTTATGCTGTTTGCCGGGCGTTTCGTTGCGCCTATATTCGTAAAACCCGAAGACACGGAACTGCTTGCGGTAAGTATCGCTGGTATGGAGGTATTCTCCTTTTCTTATCTGACGGGCTGGGTGGATATGTGTTTTTCGTCCTATTTCACGGCACTTGAGCGTCCCGTGCGGTCGTTGCTCACATCCTTTTTCGGAACGCTTGTATTTCCCGTTGCCTTTCTCTTTATTCTCACGCCTGTATGGCAGCTTAACGGCGTGTGGCTGACATCGGTCGCGGCGGGTACGGCAAGTGTAATATTGACAATTATTTTTGCCCTGACGATGAAAGCAAAAGCAGTAATGAGGTGAATACCGGATTGGAGGAAAATAATGGATGCAATCAAGATACTGGTTATTGAAGATGATGCTGATATCCGCGAGAGGGCCGGATATTGCTCGAGAGTGAAAGATTCCTTGTGGAAGAAGCAGAAAATGGAGAGACAGGGCTGCTAAAACTATCTGCGGATACGGGACTTGTTATTCTGGATATCATGATGCCTGGAATGTCAGACTTAAGGGTATGTGAGGAAATCAGAAAGCAATCCTATGTGCCGATTTTGTTTTTAACAGCCACGGCGCAGGAATCGGATAAGCTTCTGGGACTGATGGCAGGCGGTGATGACTATTTGTCCAAACCATTTTCCCATGCAGAGCTTCTGGGAAGGGTAAAAGCCCAGGTCAGGCGGTATACGGATACAGACGGCATTCAATGAGGTTACTGTAAACGGGAAAGCGGCAGAACTGACAGATATTGAATACCAAATGCTTCTTTTAATGATGAAGAATAAAGGGAAGATTTTTTCTTCTCAAAACCTGTATGAATCCATCTGGAATGAACCATATTTTTATAACTGTAATGGAACGGTGATGATCCATATACAAAAGCTGCGGGTCAAGATAGAACCGGACAGCCGTTCGCCGGTTTATATCAGAACTGTGTGGGGAAAGTGGTATCGTTTTGAGTGTGAAGAGTGAAAAAAGGAGTTCCCTTTATTTAGAATGCTTTCTCTTGCTTTTTCTTGCAGGGATGGTCAGCCTGCTATTTTTTGTGAGCATTAAGTTCGTGTCGGAACAGCAGATAGCGATTCATTATAAACAACATAATTTGACGTGGTACTATTATGGTTTCCAGCAAAAATGTATTTGTTGAATTGATTGCTTCCTTGATTGTTTTATGCGCGTTGATACGCCTTGCATATTTTAGTGTGCTGGAGGAAGAAAGACAGCGGCAGACAAAAGAAAGCAGAAAAAGTTATTTAGGTGTTCTGGTAACTGCCATTGCGCTGTTTCTGCCGGAAGTTTACCTGCTGTATGACCATCATCTGTGCAAAAGTATTCTTTGTTTTCCTTTGCTCCTGACCGTTATGGGGATTGCTTATCTTTTGCCAGTTGAGATTAAAAAACCGGGAGTGATAGGAAAAGCGGGAATTATTCTTTTGCGGAATCCTTAAAGCGCTGGGAATACTCTTTTTATGGGATGGGATGCAATATGAAAGACTATGAACCTGCCACAGGCGATTTACCGGATAAAGGAGATGACAGAATGGAAAGCAAAGTATCAGAAGCCGTTTTAAAGACAGGCGTTAAAGGGAATATGAAAGAGAGGCATGGAAGAAAAGAGGTTGGAATGAAAAAATATGATGCTATATCAAAGGACGGAGATATTTTAGAGTTAAGTAAAAAGGCTAAAAAATTGGGTGGGCCGACAGATAAGGAAGTTACTATTTCTTTTCAGGGAAATATTTAAGAGGCCATTCCGGTTTCGCTAAAAGTACGACAGTTCTTTACGGAACCGGTAAAATATGTTATACTGATAAGCGTTTGATTTATGCTGTTTTAAGGAGGCTGTTTATGTCAGAGAAACAGACGTTTGTGCGTAAGCTGGCACTTTCTGATGAAATCCTGCTTTCGGTGGACAAGCCGGCGCGGTATATCGGCGGGGAAGTGAATATGGTGATGAAAAATCCGCGGGAGGTTGACATCCGCTTTTGTATGTGTTTTCCTGATGTGTACGAGGTCGGGATGTCGCACCTCGGAATCCAGATATTGTACGATATGTTCAACCGGAGGGAGGATACCTATTGTGAACGGGTGTATTCTCCGTGGCCGGATTTGGACCGGGTACTGCGGGAAAAGAAGATTCCGCTGTTTGCCTTAGAGAGTCAGGAGCCGCTAAAGGAATTTGATTTTCTCGGAATTACGTTACAGTATGAAATGTGTTATACGAATGTGTTACAGATTCTTGACCTCGCAGGGATTCCGCTGCATGCCACAGAGCGTAGGGAAGATGACCCGATTGTTGTCGGCGGGGGACCATGCGCCTATAATCCGGAGCCGCTTGCGGAGTTTTTTGACTTTTTTTATCTGGGCGAGGGTGAGACGGTTTATTATGAAATTTTGGATCAATACAAGGAGCATAAAAGGCGCGGCGGCAGCCGTAAGGAGTTTTTAGAGGCGGTTGCCGGCATAGAGGGAATGTACGTGCCGCAGTTTTATGAGGCCTCCTACCATGAGGACGGAACGCTTGCCTCCTTTGAGCCGGTCAATTCCCATGCAAAGCGTGTGATAAGGAAGCAGGTGGAGATGTCGCTTTCCGATACCTTTTATCAGGAAAAGCCGCTTGTGCCGTATCTGCGTGTGATTCAGGACCGCGTTGTCCTGGAAATCCAGCGCGGCTGTATCCGCGGCTGCCGCTTCTGTCAGGCGGGGATGCTGTACCGCCCAATCCGGGAGCGCAATGTCGAGTATTTAAAAAGACTTGCGGTACAGATGCTTCGTTCGACCGGGCAGGAGGAGATTTCGCTTTCCTCTCTGAGTTCAAGCGACTATTCCTGTCTGAAGGAGCTGGTCTATTTCCTGATTGATACGTTCCAGAAGGAGGGCGTGAATATTTCCCTGCCTTCCCTGCGGATTGATGCGTTTGCGCTGGATGTGATGAGCAAGGTGCAGGATATTACGAAGTCAAGCCTTACTTTTGCGCCGGAGGCAGGGAGCCAGCGGATGCGTAACGTTATCAATAAGGGGCTGACAAAGGAGGACATTTTGAACGGGGCGGCAGAGGCGTTCCGGGGCGGCTGGAATAAGGTAAAGCTGTATTTTATGCTAGGACTTCCGACAGAGGGCGAGGAGGATATCCGCCAGATTGCGGAGCTTTCCAACGAGATTGCAAAGGTATACTATGATACTATCCCGAAGTCCGAACGCCATGGAAAGGTCCAGATTACGACGAGTACGTCATTTTTTGTACCAAAGCCGTTTACACCGTTCCAGTGGGTCCGTATGGATACCGCAGAGGAGTTTACGGAAAAACGGAAGCTTTTATCCGCGGCAGTGAAAGAGCAGTTAAATGCAAAGAGTATTAAATATAACTGGCATGATACGGATGTGACCATGCTAGAGGGCGTATTTGCCAGAGGAGACAGGCGCTGTGCAGCGTTGTTAGAGGGAGCCTACCGTGACGGTTGTATGTTCGATTCGTGGTCGGAGTTTTTCCGTGGGGATATCTGGCAGAAGCAGTTCGAAAAGACCGGGCTTTCCGTGGAGTTTTATACCTCCAGGGAGCGTGCAAAGGATGAGCTGTTTCCGTGGGATTTTATCGATGCCGGAATTACAAAGAACTTTTTATATCGTGAGTATGAAAAAAGCAGGCGGGAGGAGATTACGCCAAACTGCAGGAAGGGCTGTGCCGGCTGTGGGGCAAAGCAGTTCCACGGCGGCGTATGCTATGAGCCACGCAACGAATCGGGGGAAGTGACGTCAAAGGAGTGTCTGCTTGCCGACTGTTAAGGAGGAAATAAAACGATGAATGTCAGGGTACGCTTTGCAAAATATGGAGCAGTCAAGTTTGTGGGGCATCTGGATGTGCTGCGGTATTTCCAGAAGGCGGTGCGCCGCGCGGAGTTGGATATCGTATATTCGAAAGGGTATCATCCGCACCAGATTATGTCGTTTGCCCTGCCGCTTGGCGTCGGGCTTACGAGTGATTCCGAATATATGGATATGGAGCTTCATGGCGCCTTTACACCAAAGGAGGTTACAGAGCGTTTGGACGCGGTAATGACAGAGGGCTTTTCCGTGACGGGCTGCCGGGTTCTTCCGGAACCGGAAAATGGAAGGAAGCGGGAAACTGCCATGTCTCTGATTGCGGCAGCCGACTACCTTGTTTCGCTGAAAGACGGGTATGAGTTTCCGCTTGATAGAGAGGCGTTTTACAAAGGTTTTCAGGATTTTTCCGGGCAGGAAACCATTCCGGTTTTAAAAAAGATGAAAAAGTCCGGGGAAGAACAGGAGATAGACGTAAAGCCGTTCCTTTACGGCACCGGCAGGGACAGAGAGGAGCTTCTTTCCAATACGGGAGCGGTGCGTCCTCCAGACGTAGCGACAGAAAGCTATCAGACAGAAGGTGTTTCCCATGCCGAGCGCTATGAAAACGGAAGAATACTTGCCATGCGGCTTTCTGCCGGGAGTGCAAACAATATCCGGCCGGAGCTTCTGACAGAGGCGTTCTGCCTTGCCTGCGGCACGGAATATAACCCGTATGCATGGCAGATTCACCGGTTTGACCTGTATGGCGGGGCGGCGCCGGATTTTGAACTGCTGTAGTTTTGAGCAGGGGAGGAACGAAGAGGAATGTACAAATTAGTGATTACGAAGCGGGATTCGTTTGTGTTTTCGGTCGTATTTAACGAGGAAGGTAAGCCGGTGGAGCTGTATGCAGAGCCGGAGGCTGTGCCGTCCCGTCTCGGTAATATTTATCTTGGGCATGTAATGAATGTTGTACCGAACATTGAGGCAGCATTCATTGAAATTGAAGGCGGCTGTATGTGCTATTGTTCTTTAAAGGAGAAGACCTCTTACCTGTTCGGACCGCACGCAAATCAGACCAGGCTTTGCCAAGGGGACTATGTACTGGTACAGGTACAGCGCGAGGGAATTAAGACGAAACAGCCTTCTGTCAGCGGAAAGCTGCAGTTTGCAGGGAAATATCTGGTGCTGCTGCATGATACCAGGGGGGTGAAGATTTCCCATAAAATTACGAAGCCGGAGGATGTCAATCGGCTGAAAACCCTGTTTTCTAATTGCGAAAATGAGAATTATGGATTAATCGTGCGCACAAATGCTCTACAGGTGTCGGATTTTCAGTTAAAAGCGGAAGAAGAGCGGCTGGTATCGCTTTATCGGACTGTTTGTGAAACCGGTGTTCATAAGCAAAGAGGAAGTCTGGTGTATCAAAGCTTTCCTTGGTATATTGATTTGCTGCGGGACCTTCCGGAGCAGGAGCTTTCCGAGGTGGTTACTGATGATGCGGAGATTTTTTCAAGGCTTACCGAATATACCACGCTGTTTCAACCGGAAGATGTACAAAAGCTCAGACTGTATACAGATGAAACGCTGTCTCTCGGGGCGCTGTATTCCCTGCAGAAAATCAAGGAGGAGGCGCTTTCTAAAACGGTCTGGTTAAAGTCCGGCGCGTCGATTGTCATCGAGCCGACGGAAACGCTTACGGTAATCGATGTGAATACCGGTAAAGCGATTAGCGGCAAAAAAACAGGCGATGAGATGTTTTATAAAATCAATGAGGAGGCGGCAAGAGCCTGTATGCAGCAAATCCGCCTAAGGAATCTGTCGGGGATGATTCTGATTGACTTTATCAATATGGAAAAAGAGGTCTACAACGAGCGTTTGCTGCAGCTTTTGCGGGAGCTTGCCACAGAGGACCGGATACCGGTAACCGTAGTTGATATGACCGGCTTAAAGCTTGTGGAACTGACAAGAAAAAAGGTAAAAAAGCCGTTGCATGAACTCCTTCCTAAGAGTATTTCATAAAATCGGGACGTTTTTTGGGGAAAAATCAAGGCGTTGGAAGAGCGGACTGCTTTTGTATTGCTTTATAGAAGTCCTTATTCCAGGAATATCCGCCATAGGCCTCCAGTTCTGCTTCCGTCAGCATAAAATGTCTGTCCATGCCGCCGCGGTCTGCCGTTGCATCACAATAATAGCCGGTTCCGTCCAGTACCAGATAGTTCCACATATGATGTTCTTTGTTGCACATACCAGAAACCGTATAGTTTTCGACTCCCAGCATTGTCAGCAGCATCTCAAAGGTATGGGCATAGCCGCCGCAAATGGCCGTACCGTTTTGTAACGCGCCTAAGGCTACGGTTGACTCGTATGGCATACTGTCACGGTCAGTATAATAACGGAAATCATAGGAAACATTTTTTACAAGCCAGGAATAGACAGCGCTTACTTTTTCTTGTGTTGTCATAGTATCATCTGTGAGTTCCGAAAGCAGTCTGCTGCACAATGCAAAGCTTTCGTTGATGGCGTCGGCGCATTCGGACAATGTTTTTCCCATGGCTGGCGAAGCTATGATTTCCGTTCCGTCTGCATTAAGCGTATAGGCAACCCAGCCGTAGCCTGCCTGTAGCAGAGCCAGACCGATATCGTTAACGCTTAATGTAGGGTCTGTAATCGCAATAGGAAGCTGTTTGGTTCCATTTATCATACTTTGTGCCATAATTTTTGCATCATACAGGGAACCTACCGTATGACTTCCGGAAGGAACTCCGGAAGCATAAGCGCCTGTTATGTACGGCATATAGGAAAATTGGCATACAGCCGTAGTGTCTTCTACGGATACCGCAGCGTCATAGGTATACTTTAGTTCCGGATATTCAGCTAAAACCGTATAATAAATATTTTTCAAATCAATTTCGATTCCCCAGGTCCAGGTCATTCCATCGATGTTAAGAACTACCTCCGGCTCCAGTCCCGCTTCTTGCGGAGCTAAGACTGCTTATGCGGGAATAGTAACATTTTATTCACAAAATGCAGAAACTCGGGCAAAAAAAGATTGACAATCATTTTTTGCAGGAATATAATAAGTTCATCTTTTTTTGGAGGAAGACAGACATGAGTATCAGAATAGCAATCGCAGGCTACGGCAACCTTGGCCGTGGAGTGGAAAATGCAGTAAGCGCAGCAGGGGACTGTGAACTGGCAGCTCTTTTTACAAGACGTAACCCGTCAGATGTCACGACACGCACCGGAATTCCGGTATATTCTATGGAGGATGCGGTAAAGTGGAAGGAACAGATTGACGTTATGATTTTGTGTGGCGGAAGCGCAAATGACCTGCCGGTACAGACGCCGGAGCTTGCCAGACATTTTAATGTCGTTGACAGCTTTGATACGCATGCCCGCATTCCGGAGCATTTTGCAGCAGTGGATGCTGCCAGCAGGGAAGCAAAGAAGGTCAGCATGATTTCGGTCGGCTGGGACCCGGGAATGTTTTCGTTAAATCGCTGCTATGGACAGGCAATTCTTCCAAACGGCAAAGATTATACCTTCTGGGGTAAGGGCGTAAGCCAGGGGCATTCTGATGCAGTCAGACGGATTCCGGGCGTAAAAGACGCAAAGCAGTACACGATTCCGGTAGAGAGCGCTCTTGCAAGTGTCCGCGCCGGGGAAAATCCAGAGCTTTCCACCAGAGAAAAGCATCTCAGGGAATGCTTTGTCGTAGCGGAAGAGGGGGCAGACCTTGCAGCTATTGAAGAGGCAATTAAAACAATGCCGAATTATTTTGCGGATTATGATACTACCGTACATTTTATTACGGAGGAGGAGTTAAAGCGTGAGCACAGCGGCATTCCGCACGGCGGGATGGTGTTCCGCAGCGGAACCACAGGAAAAGAGAATGAAAACCATCATATTATCGAGTATCGTTTGAAACTGGATTCCAATCCGGAATTTACTGCAAGTGTGCTGACGGCTTATGCGAGGGCGGTATATCGTCTTGCAAAGGAAGGGCAGTACGGCTGTAAGACCGTATTGGACATTGCCCCTGCTTATCTGCATCCGCAGAGTCCGGAGGAGCTTAGGAGGACGCTTCTGTAGGAAAGACGCAGTCCGGGTCTGCAGAGACACCGTAAATTGCAGGATTACATGACTAACGGGGCTGCGCTTTCTGCGTCAGCCCCGTTGGCTTTCTTTTTATAGCTTATTTCTTATTTCAAAGAGCAGGCTAATTCGTCGGAAGATTTTTATAGATATCGGCAATCTTTCTGGCCTTTTCCGGGAAACTGGACTGCAGGTACATTAAATACTGCAACGCGCTTCCTTCATAAGGGTGCAAATCCCCGAATAAGCCGACCTCGTAGCAATTACGGATTACATTGATAATACAGTTTTCTGTATGGTCTTCTTTACAGTCCTTACATTCCTTTAAAATATGTGCAATTGCAATTTCCAGGTCTTCTTCTTCAAAAACCTTAAAATCCGAAACCGGAATGCGTTCCATACCGTCCGGGATCTCTTTTTTCGGTTCCTTCCGATAGTTTTCAATGCATTGCTTTGCAAAGCCTATGGTACATGCTTCTCCCTGGCATTGACCGCACGACGCTTCACTTTTGCAGCAGTTTCCCAAATCCTCCCAGACCAAATCGGCATTCAATCCTTTCTTATGTTCGTTTGCCATAAGACACCTCCGTTTGTAATTTTCGGTTTAGAAAAATATGTTGTGATATAGTATAACATAGGGAAGTCGGAATTTGCAATATGCGATGTAAAAAATACAGAAACGCAAGATGCTGTAAGCAGAATGAAAAATTTGTAAGTAACGGCTTGACATCCGATAAAAACCATGCTATAGTATTCTAGTGTGCCGCACAGCGAGGTTCAAGCTCTGCCCGTTTTCCGGAAGCAGACACCAAAGCTGGCGAGTATTGTAAACAGGAGGTGCCATATGTACGCAATCATTGCAACAGGTGGTAAACAGTACAAGGTTGCCGAGGGCGACGTGATTAAGGTTGAAAAGCTCGGTGTTGAGGCTGGCAATGCAGTAACGTTTGACCGTGTGCTTGCCGTAAATAACGGTTCTTTGTCGGTAGGAAATCCTACCGTTGCCGGAGCTACCGTTTCCGCTACTGTAGTAGAGGAAGGAAAAGCAAAGAAGGTTATTGTTTACCGGTATAAGAGAAAGTCCGGATACCATAAGAAGAACGGTCACAGACAGCCTTATACCAAGGTGAAGATTGAAAAAATCAACGCTTAGTTTTTATATCGTATGATTACCGTTACATTTTATACGAAAGAAACCGGGCAAAAGGCCAGTGAAGCGTCCATTACCGGTTTTCGTTCCGAGGGACATGCAGGCTATGCAAAGCATGGCAGGGATATTATCTGTGCCGCAGTATCGGCTCTGGTGATTAACACTATGAATTCGGTGCATGCGCTTACCACGGATGTATTTGCTTATGATACGGACGAAAAAAGGGGAATGGTCGAATTTAAGATTACTTCCGCAGTCAGTCCTGAAGCGTTGCTTTTGCTTCGCTCCCTTTTCTTAGGGCTTAAGGATATTCAGGAGGAGTACGGAGAGAAGTATTTACGTATTGTAGTTCAGAATTCATAAGGAGGTATAGGTCATGTTTAAGATGAACCTTCAGTTTTTCGCTCATAAAAAGGGTGTAGGTTCCACGAAGAACGGCAGAGATTCCGAATCGAAGCGTCTTGGCGCAAAGCGTGCAGACGGTCAGTTTGTTCTTGCCGGCAATATTCTTTACAGACAGCGTGGCACCAAAATTCATCCGGGCATTAATGTCGGCCGCGGTGGCGACGACACATTATATGCACTGGTAGACGGTGTTTTGAGATTTGAAAGAAAGGGACGCGACAAGAAGCAGGCTTCCGTATATCCGGTTGATGCAAAGTAGGTTCCGATTTATTTGAATGAAACACGATAAACCCTGAATTCTTTTTGTAATGAATTTAGGGTTTATTTTGTCATAGGAGGTGAAAACGATGTTTGCAGACAGAGCAGAAATTTATATCCGTTCCGGAAAAGGCGGGGACGGAAGCGTATCTTTCCGGCGGGAGCTTTTTGTTGCAGCAGGCGGTCCGAACGGCGGCGACGGCGGAAAGGGCGGCGATATTATTTTTGAAGTGGACGACGGGTTAAATACGTTGTCGGATTACCGCTTTATCCGGAAGCATTGTGCGGAAGACGGCCAGAACGGCGGTACGAACCACTGTACCGGACGCAACGGGGCGGACAAGATTTTAAAGGTGCCGGAGGGTACCGTAATCAGGGAAAAGGAATCCGGTAAGGTAATTACCGATATGTCGCATGGAAACCGCCGCGAGGTGATTTTAAAGGGCGGCAGAGGCGGCAAGGGAAACCAGCATTACGCCACTGCAACCATGCAGGTGCCGAAGTATGCGCAGCCGGGGCAGGATGCGCAGGAGCTGAATGTCATTCTGGAGCTGAAGGTAATTGCAGATGTCGGTCTGATTGGCTTCCCGAATGTCGGAAAATCGACCTTTTTATCCCGCGTGACTAATGCAAAGCCGAAGATTGCAAATTATCATTTCACTACACTGAATCCGAATCTTGGCGTTGTTGATATGGAGGATGGAAACGGTTTTGTAATTGCGGATATTCCGGGACTGATTGAGGGCGCCTCGGAAGGAATCGGACTCGGCCACGAGTTTTTGCGCCATGTGGAGCGTACCCGTGTGATGATTCATATTGTCGATGTAGCTTCCACCGAAGGGAGGGACCCGGTAGAGGATATCAGGACCATTAATGCGGAGCTTGCTGCCTATAATGAGGCGCTGGCAAAGAAGCCGCAGATTATCGCGGCAAATAAAACCGATGTGATGCTTCCGGAGGAAGCAGAAGAGGCAGTTTCGCGTCTGCAAGAGGCGTTTGACATTCCGGTGTATTCCATTTCCGCAGTCAGCGGCAAGGGCGTGAAGGAGCTGTTGTATGCAGTTTCCGGGCTACTGCAGGAGACGAAGGATGAGACGGTTGTGTTTGAACGGGAGTTTTCTCTGGATACGCTGACCCTTCCGGACGAGCCTTTTACCGTGGAATATTCCGAAGAGGAAAAGCTTTACATTGTAGAGGGCCCGCGGATTGAAAAGATGCTTGGCTATACGAATATCGATTCCGAAAAAGGGTTTGAATTTTTCCAGAACTTTTTAAAAAACAACGGCATTCTGGACGAGCTGGAAGCACTTGGCATACAGGACGGCGATACGGTGCGTATGTACGGACTGCAATTTGATTATTATAAGTAAGTGAGGATACTATGACGACAAAACAAAGAGCATATTTAAAGGGACTTGCCATGAACCTTGACCCGGTGTTCCAAATCGGGAAAGGAGGACTGACCACAGAGTATTTTGACAGCGTGGAGGAAGCATTAGAGGCAAGGGAGCTGATCAAGATTTCGGTGTTAAAAAACTGCATGGAGGACCCGAAGGAGCTTGCCTTTACCATCGCCAGCCATACTGATGCGGAGGTCGTGCAGGTAATCGGAAAGAAGCTCGTGCTTTATCGTGAGGCAAGACAGCCGGAAAAGAGAAAAATAGTTCTTCCATAGTCAAATATCCCGTAGCGAAAGCTACGGGCATGACTTAACTTGTCCGCCCCAGAAGGGCGGGGGATTTGACCCCGCGGGCGCGCTCGGATAGAGCAAATATAGTTGCTCTATCCTCACTTTGCCTTCGCGCGAATAAATCTTGCAGGATGCATGCCGCCTCTGACGGCAGAACGGAGTATGAAATGAAGAAAATCGGCATTCTCGGCGGGACGTTTAACCCGGTTCATAACGGGCATCTGGCGCTTGGAGAGGCGGCAATGGAGCAGTACGGGCTTGAGGAGGTATGGCTGATGCCGTCAAAGCTTCCGCCTCATAAGTCGCATTTTGCCATTCTGTCGGAGAAGCACCGCCTTGCCATGACGAAGCTTGCGGCAAAAACGAATGAAAGGTTTGTCGTTTCTGATTTTGAGCTTTTGCGGGAGGGTCTTACCTATACGGCAGATACGCTGGAGCTTCTGACAAAGGAGTATCCGGACTGCCGGTTTTACTTTATTGTTGGCGGCGATTCCCTGGTGAATTTTTTTAGCTGGCGGCAACCGGAACGGATCCTTGAGCTTGCGGCGCTTTTGGGTGCAGGTCGCGCAGGAATCGGGGAAGAAACAATAAATGCGGCGGCAGAAGCGCTGCGGAAGGCGGTTCCGGGAGCCGAGGTCGGTATCGTACAGCTTTCCGATTACCCGGTTTCCTCAAAAGAAATCCGCAAGGCGTTTTTTACCGGAGAGGCAGAGCGCGTAAGACCATTTTTGCCGGAAGCGGTTTACCGGTATCTGATGGAGAACCGGCTGTTTTTGAAAGTTACTTACGACGAGCTTGATGCAGAGATGCAACGGATTCTTCCAAGAAAGCGTTATCTTCATACCGTCGCGGTAGCGCATCTTTCTGCGGCCTACGCCGCGGCGTGCGGTCTTGACCCGGAGAAAGCGCTGCTTGCAGGGATTTTGCATGACTGCGCTAAGGCATATACCGACGAGGCGCTGCTTACCGAATGCGAGCGGTGTTTTCTTCCGGTAACAGAGGTCGAACAAAGAAACGGCTTTTTACTGCATGCAAAGCTGGGAGCATATTATGCAAAGGAACGCTATTTTATTACCGACGGAGAAATCCTTTCTGCAATCCGTTATCATACGACAGGTCGTCCGGGGATGACAGACTATGAAAAGATTGTGTTTCTTGCGGATTATCTGGAACCGTTCCGGACCCAGCCGACGACGCCGGCTTTGGACGAAATACGGAAAATTGCCTTTTCCGACCTTGACAGGGCGGTATTTCTTGCCTTGGAAAACACGGTAAACTATTTGTCTGCAAAGGAACAGGAAATTGATTTTACTACGGTAGAGACCTACGAAGAATATAAGAAAAAAATGAGGAGGCAGTAAAGATGGCAAATCGGGCAGATGAAATTGTAAAAATTGCTTATAAGGCGCTGGATGATAAGAAGGCAGAGGATATCAAAATCATTGATATCGGGGATATTTCCGTGATTGCAGACTATTTTGTAATTGCAGACGGCACCAATTCCTCACAGGTGGAGGCTATGGTAGACCAGGTGACGGATGAGCTGGCAAAGCAGGGCATTCATCCTGCACGGGTGGAAGGAATCCGTTCCTCCGGCTGGATTCTGATGGACTTTAATGATGTCGTGATACACATTTTTTCCAAGGAGGACCGTCTGTTTTATGATCTGGAGCGCATCTGGAGAGACGGAAAAGTTGTGGAGCCGGAGAGCCTGTAAGGGAGATGGAATAACGAATAAGCGCTGTCTGTGTTTGCTTGAAGCAGGCGGCGCTTATTTTTATTTTGTGGCAAATAATCAGAATAATTTAGCGTCGTGCTTGAAGATTATCCGCAATTGTGGTAAAATACCATATAAAGGAAATTTATAGAACGATTCCAAATAAAACTATATTTTATGCGCATGAAAAGTATAAGAGGTTTTTTATGATTTAATGCGTAGAAGGGAGAAACATATGATTAAAAAATGTTTTAGTATTATTTTAGTTTTGGCTGTTTGTTTGCAGATGGGAAGTAATATTTGTATAGGATATGCAGAAGAAAATAAAGCAGACAAAGCAATGCTGGTAAAAGGAAAAGTATATCAGGCTGAAAAGACAAAAGAGAAGATTTCGTTGGCAGGAATTGAAATTCAGGTATTTTCCTCAGAACTTGATAAGAATGTGGATACAGCTGATTTAGAAATATATAACAGCACATATGAATTTTCTGTGTTCTGTGACGCAGACGGCAATTATGCTTTTATACCGCCATCAAAGGACTATGCCATAGCGGTAAGTCTTACAAGTTTGCCAGAAAAAACTGGAATAGCAGAAACTGTTTCGTTGGTTAAACAAGGGGATAAGATTGCAGATATAGGCTTATATTCGATAGCACATATAACGGCGGAATATGATGAAGGACAAATGGTGGCTAGGGCATATGCAGCAGATGGAACTGGAATATATGCGTTATGCAATGAAAGTGAAAAGAATACTTCTTTTCACTATTTAATGAAAGATGGTGTATCACTAAAAAATGCCGTTGTTTCAATAGAATACATTAAGAATATTGAATCAATTAGCAGGGAAATACAAATAGAAATGAATGGTGTCTGTACTGAAGCTTCATATGTGTATGCTTTAAATAAGATGGATTTAAGTGAGCGGATAGATTTGCTTTATCGATTAAATGTATTATCCGAAGAGGAAAAAATGTCGTTGTATTGCGATGCAATAACATTGATATCAGAAAAAAGTGGATTAACATGTGGGACATCACTCATACAGGAATTAGAGGACTATTATAACAAAAATAAAGATGTCAAGGATGATAATGTAAGCACTACTATGACAAAGATTGATAATGTATTAAGGTCACACGTGGGACCTTATTTGCAGGAAGGTTTGATTAATGTTGATGTTGGTTCAGGAAATTACTATTATCAAATACATTATGAGGCAGGAACTGGCGGTCCAAACGCTGCAGTTTTAGCATCGGTAGTAACAGCAGTTCGGGATGTACATAACTTTTTTATAACTAATGGATTTCATGCACCTAAAAAGCCATCAAAGGAGGAATATTATCATATATATCTCATATCGGGATATGAGTATTATGGTGCTGCAATTCCACAAGAATATAGATTGAAAACCACAGCAGCCAGTTATATAGATTTAAGATTTAACACTGGAGAACAATATAATTCCAATACAAATAGTGTTACATCTCTTTTCAAATTTACTTTAGCGCATGAGATGTATCATGCAATTAGCTTTACCTATAGATATAATATGGGATCCGAAGATAAATGGTTTGATGAATCGTTTGCAAGTTGGGCAGGTTTACGTTATACGGGAGATAGTGCAAGTATAGCTGGTTATATAAATCGATATTTAGTGAATACATCAATATCACCCCAAGATCTGAGCGGTGAAAGTGCATCATATGGTTTGTGTGTGTATGCATTAACATTGGATGAGTATAATGGAGGGATACCTACAATCCGTGCAATTCTTGAGGCGACAGAGGATACAGCGAATGCATATACAGCAATACAAAACGGTATTGAACAGGTAAAACAATCCTATACATTAGCAGGAGAAGCCTTTAATTATTGTTCTTTATATATTTGTAAACCAACAGAATTTTATACAACAGCGACTTCTGCATGGGGAATTGCATCCTATACCATTCGTTCTGCCCCGGATACTTACACGGTGACTGGTGATAGTTTTACAAGTTCAAGGTATGTATATACTTTAAATTCATCAACGGCAAAAAAACTTTCCATTTCCGTACGGAGAAATGCAGGAGTATCAGGAACAGGTCTGGTTCGAAATAAAAAGGATGGAACTACGGAAGTGGTTGCACCGACTGCTACGGCAAATGATTTAACCATATACATTATTAATAATTACGGAACGACTTATAATAGTGTTATTTTATCAGTAGTGAATGGTTCTACAAATTCAGATAATCTTAACTGTACAGTATCGTCTGCTTTGAATTAGGAGAGGGAGGTTCCTATGAAAAATGCTTTTTTCGTTTCTGCTCTGTTTCTTATCGCAATGTTATGCGGCTGCAAAGGCTATGAACCGGCAATGACAGGCGAAGCCGCAATCGAAGCCGTATTGGCGGAAGGACAGCAGTATTTCGCGGAGGGGTTTGATGAATGGCAGTCCTGGAGTGTCCGTAGGGCGGAGTTTCAGACGATAGAGCTGGAAATGCTATTGGACAAGAAATACAACGGAACAAAGTACGTATGGCATGTAGTTTTTCAGAACGATGACGGGACGCGCTCGGTGCAGTTTGTTGTAAAGGATGATAATCAGAAGATATTACGCGGCTGGGACAGTATGGATACGGTCGTGGATTATAAGGAGAAGCCAGAAGCGGAGTACGGATATACGGCAGAGGATGTGATTATCCGGGCAGTTTTATACGAGGAATTGCAGATAGAACGACAGCGCTATAGCCGTGACTTTGAGAATAAACATGTTTATGTATATTTAGATCATTATGGTGCGTATAACGAGGAACGGCTCAGGGATCTGGACGGGAAAAGAAACGGGGAATTTGTGATTCCTGTTTTGGAATGGACAATGTTTTGGGGAAAGAAAAACATTCCTTTAGGAAAACAGGCGTGGAGAGTAACCTTTTGTAATCAAGAGGAACATGAAGACTGGTGCGTAGACCGCAGGGTAATTATCGGGTATGACCTGAAGGTGTACGGATATGAGGATACCAGCTGGTAATGCAGGAAAATAGTACGGAATCAACGGGGCTGTTACAAAATAGAAATGCGCAACGCTCCGCCGGACTTCCTCTAAGAGCTGCTAAGCCGCTCGGTGGCGTCCTCGCACCTAAACAGCTCTTAGAGGTGATTCCGGTTGCGCTAAAGACGCGGTCCTTCGGACAAATGCAAAAATAAGGCTGTACTTCTCTCTTTTACAGTTAGTCGTGTTTTTCTATCGCTTGTAAGAAGCCGCCATGCCTGGAGCCGCTGTGCTTTTTGCAACAGCCCCGTCGTGTATTATCCGGAAAAGGATCCTGTCTCTTTTCGCTTTTTGAATCAGAATATCCGGAACAGTCCGATTACCTTTCCTAGAATCTCGACTTCGGTTACGATAATCGGTTCCATAGTGTCATTTTCCGGCTGTAAGCGGTAGTAGCCGTCTTCTTTATAAAAAGTCTTTACTGTAACGGAATCCCCAATCAGAGCAACGACAAAATCCCCGTTTTTCGCATAATTTTGCTTTTTGATAAGAATCTGGTCGCCGTCAAAAATTCCAGCGTTTACCATGCTTTCTCCCTTTACATGCAGCATAAAGGTCTCAGCGTTCGGAAGGTAGTCTACCGGAATAGGAAAGTAGGACTCAATGTTTTCTACCGCAAGAATCGGCTGACCCGCAGTAACTGTGCCGATTACTGGTATATAGGACATTTCGCGGCGCGTAATATTGAAATTGTCATCTACGATCTCGATGGCGCGCGGCTTTGCAGGGTCGCGGCGGATGTATCCGTTCTTTTCGAGACTTTCCAGATGGGCATGGACGGAAGAGGTGGACTTTAACTTTACTGCTTCACAAATTTCCCGTACGGCCGGAGGATATCCTTTATTTAAAATCTGTTCTTTCATAAAATCTAATATTTCCTGCTGCTTTCCTGTAATTTTTCCGTAACTCATAAAATACCTCCTCAGAGTGTAATATCATACTTTCAAACACAGTATAGCATATAGAACGCCCGTTTGTCAAACCTTTGTTCGAAAAAAATTGATTTATCTATTGACAAACGAATGTTCGCATGCTATATTGTAAACAGATGTTCGGAATATATGTTCTGTTTTTGAAATCAGGAGGTGGATTTATGGAAAGAGAGTACGAGAGAGAATACAGTACAGAGTACCGTTCGTTCAGGGAAATTTCTGCTGAGAGACGTAAGAAAAGAAACAGGCTTCGTTTGCAGCGCCTGTTTGCGATAGTACTTTTCGCGGCGTTAGTGTCTCCGGGAATCTTCCTGGCTGTTCCTTCGGTAAGAGCAAAGGCGGAGAGCGGCGTTTCCTATGAAAGAAGAATTGTTTCTATCTGTGTAGCAGAGAATGATTCCCTTTGGAAAATTGCAGAGCGTTTTTACTGTAAAGAAAAAGAAAGTATCTACGACTTTATAGAAGATATCCGGCGGATTAACCACCTGGAAAGCGACACGATTTATCCGGATACTTATCTTATTATTCAGTATTACGTAAAGAAGGAGCCGTAGTCTGCTCCGGATTCCTGTCTGCCTTCTGCCATGCCGGGAGTGTACCGTCGGTTATAGCATGGAACAGCCGTTCTTTTGCGCCTT
Source organism: uncultured Lachnospiraceae bacterium (assembly GCA_910577175.1). Lineage (GTDB taxonomy): Bacteria > Bacillota > Clostridia > Lachnospirales > Lachnospiraceae > SIG307. The sequence continues at coordinate 87,257 of CAJTLU010000007.1, forward strand.
TGTTTTCTTTGTTGAGACGATTTACCAGTTCCTTTGCGTAGGCGCGCCTGGTATAGCCGTCAGCGGGACATGGGTTCTTCTGGACCGGAAGGTCATATTTTTTCTGAAAGCCGATGATATCTGCTTCCTCCACATAAATCAGCGGACGTATCAATGTAATATCCGAACGGTCCAGATAGGTGACGGGAGAGAAGCAGCTATAGCGGCCTTCATAAAGAAGAGACAGAAGCATTGTTTCCACTACATCGTCCTTATGGTGGGCATAGGCAGACTTATTGCAGCCCAGTTCCTTTGCCTTATCATTGAACGCGCCTTTTCTCAGCTTTGCGCAAAGAGAACAGGGATTGCTTTCTTTCCGGATGTTGAAAATTACGTCCCCGATTTCAGTTTTCTGTATATAATACGGAACTTCCAGCTCCGCACAAAGTTTCTCTATTCTGCTTAAATCAAATGTACCGAAGCCAAGGTCCACCGTAATCGCACAGAGCGTAAAAGGATTTGGGTAAAAGCGGCGGAGACCCGCAAGGGCATAAAGAAGTGCAAGGGAGTCTTTCCCTCCGGAAATGCCGACTGCAATTTTGTCTCCCGGTTGTATCATCCGGTAATCGTCCACGGCTTTCCGTGTATAGCTTAATAATTGCTGTAGTTTCATGCCTGCAGTCCTTTCCAATGTGTTCCATATGCCTTTATCAGTTGAAGGTATAGGGTTAAAATGCATACTAACTATACCATATCCTGCGTTTTTTGACAAGTTTTTTTACCCTTTTTCCCATTTGACACACTTATAACACTTTTCTTTCTTACAATAAAGTCCGTACGAATGAAATGTCAATGGTTTTTTGGGAAAGGTGGTCGTTTTTTTGACACAGAAAACAAAAGAGTTACATAGAAACAGGAGCTTTCGCAGGGCAGTTCTGGGAGCAGCAGTATCATTCTGCTTCTTTATGGGTGCTTCCCTATGCAGGGAAATGTCTGCCGCAGAGGCTGCCGCATTACGGGTACATAATTATGTAACAAAGGATACCTATGATTATACCGGTACACAGGTACTCTATTATGTGGATGGGAAGAAGGTACAGACCGCTTATCCAGGACTGGTTTTAAGCGATGGTTCCGCTCTTGGTCCCTGCAAAGAAATATTTGAGGAAGGGCTTGGCGCCGTGTCTGATTACACTGACGGGGCAACGGAGTTTTCCCTCCGGTACGGTCCTTATACGATTCGGATGACTTTAGGGGATAAAAAAGCATTTGTAAACGGAGTGCAGAAAATTATGCCGAACGCACCGGTACTGTATTCGTTTCAGGGTGGTACGGAGAAATACTTATACGTTCCGACACGTTTTGTTGCAGAGTCGTTCGGGCTTTCCTACACATGGGACAGTGCAGCCTGTACTTCCTCTATCCAGCGGCCGAATGTAATTTATGATGGAAGCCAAAAAGTAAACTATCAGGGGCTAACACCTTCCCTTTCGTTAAATGGCCGTATAGTAAGCGATAACGGAGCACCAGGGTATGTGTTTGACGGGTGCGCATTGTTTGCTGCAGAGGATTGCTTTGAAAAAACTGGCCTGGCTTCTTATTCCTATAGTGAAGGAAGCGGTTTGATTTTGTTAAAAAGAGGAGATACCCTTCTTCGTTTTGTACTAGATAGTCCTGTAGCCTATATCAATGAAACACCGTATCTGCTAAGCACGGTTCCACGTCTGATTACGCCGCGCGATTCGGCAAAGGCAAAGGTATACATACCGGCACAGTTTGCTGCAGACGCGTTTGGCTTTGAGACCTCTTATGACGAACAGACGGGCGCGCTGCAGATAAGTGGTACAGGTAACGGAAGTACGGAGCAGCTTCCGGGAGGAACCGGAGGTTCCGGCACGGTGATTCCGGACACTGCGTCCTATGGAGAAGAGTTATTCTCGCATCAGACCTATCAGCAGGTAATTGAGCATTTTACGGCTCTCGGGTATAAGGTTCCAGGGGCTATAGCTGCTTATTCCTGTGTGCATTCCGATGCACTTTATCTGCGTGGGATTAGCCTGCGTGATGTTATAATAACGGATAAATATGATGTGATTGAAATCGAAATTCCGAAATGCAAGAACCCTTTTGGAGAAAAAGCTTATTATAATACCGAAAATGCCTATTTGAACTATTGTTACCTGTTTGGTGAAAACAATTTTAAAATAACGATTTTCAAAACGAAGGATTTACAGTATTATTCTTATGATGCACCAGACGGCTGCGTAATTCATTTTACAGATACGCTCGGGATGTATGAGGATTATATAAAATTCAACAATGTAATACCAACACCGGATTGGACTGATGTGATGGCAGGAGAAAATACGTCAGCATCACTGCTTCCTGCAGCAGTATTTTCAAGGGAGCATTTTGTTATCCGTCTGCCGGAGGGGGTTACAGAGCAGGAACTGACGGACAATGACGAGTATACCAACCGGCGCTTTACCATCCGCATTCCTGGCAATCATGTGGCATTTTTTAAGGAACAGCAGGAATACAATCCGGTTTCTTCATTAAAGAATTATACCGTTTCCTACCGGGCGTCAGATGACAGTACCATTCTTACCTTTCACACAACAAAAATACAGGGCTATTCCTATGTTGTCTGTGGCGGCTACCTTGCGGTAAAAATTGCGGACCCGCCGGAGATATACGATAAAATTATTGTACTTGATGCAGGACATGGAGGAATTGACCCGGGAACACTGCGTGGAAATGTTTATGAGAAAAATGTTAATTTTAATGTGGTAAACGTATATGCGCCGGAATATTTTAAAAATTCCGACATAAAGGTATATTATACCCGTACAACGGATACCAAAATTTCACTGGAAAACCGTGCTGCATTTGCAAAATCGGTAGGAGCAGATTTCTTTATCAGCTTTCATGTAAATGCACATTCCAATGCGGCGGTGGCCGGGACAAGCGTGTATTATTCCGCTTCGAACAACCAGGCAAACGCTGCCGGGCTGAAAAGCTCTGTACTGGCTAATACCGTGTTAAAGCAGCTGGTTTCGGAATGGGGGACCAAAAACCGTGGTATTGCAACGGCAAAATTCGTTGTGATACATGAAAATACCGTTCCGGCCGTGTTAATCGAGTGCGGCTTTATCACCAATGACGGCGACTTGCAGAAAATCAGGGATGCTGCATACCAGAAGAAGGCAGCAAAGGCTATTTTTGATGCAGTAAATGAGATTTTCAGGCAGTATCCGACCAGACGATAAAGAATTGAGAGGTCACTTGAAGGAAATGTTAAGATAGGAGAATGTTTTATGAAAAAAAATCAACTAAAAAGAGTGCTTTCTATTTGCACATTCGTGCTTTTTGCCGGTCTGTTCTTTTTTGGGAACAAGGCTGAGCAGGCCAATGCAGCGTCCCTTCATATTAAGGCAGAGTATGATGTGGAAACGCCGGTTACCTCCCTGCCTGTCACGCTGTCCGTGACAAGCTCTTCGGAGATAACTGTGTTAAAGTATACGTATGCAAGAGTAGCAAAGAGCTCTTACTTTACAAAATACGAAGAAAATACGTTTGATGCTAAAAAGAATGCCGACGGAACCTATTCGTTTTCAGTCGTACAAAACGGTTATGTTTCTGTACTGGCGGTCAACAAGGACGGAGAGGAAGCGCTTCTTGTTTTCAAGGTAGCCAACGTGGATACAGAGGCTCCGGTGATTACGGTAACGTCTAAGAAAGTAAATGATTCGTATCAGGTATTCATGCAGGCAAAGGATGACCAGTGTGACAGCATCAGCCTCCGGTATGTGGAAGGGGCATATGCGTCGCCTTCTGATCCGGTTTGGAAGAAAGCAGAAGTTTTTACGAACCAGAAAGAATTGCTTCTTTCGGAAGGAAAATATACCTTTATGGCAACGGATGCCGCAGGAAACACCCATGTGATTATACGGCGTTTTGGCGAGGTAAAAGAGACAGAAGAGTTCCGTGCGGTCTGGATTGCTTATCTGGACTTTAAAACGACAGGTTATACGAAAAAGGAGTTTCAGGCACAGATAGAAACGATGTTTAATGAAGTCAGTGCCATGAATATGAATGCCGTAGTCGTTCATGTACGCCCGTTTGGTGATGCAATGTATGAGTCCGATTATTTCCCATGGTCGCGTTATGTTTCCGGTACACAGGGGAAGGATCCTGGCTTTGACCCGTTGGAAATTATGGTAGAAGAGGCGCATGTACGCGGTCTGGAGTTCCATGCATGGCTGAATCCTTACCGGATTACTTCTTCCTCTACGAATGTAAATGACTTAAGTAAGGATAACCCGGCAAGAATTTATCGTACTGACAACGACAAGAGCAATGACCGTAATGTGCTGACGTATGACGGAAAATTGTATTATAACCCGTCGTCCAAGGAGGTACAGACGCTTTTGGTAAACGGTATCCGGGAAATTGTAAAGAACTACGATGTAGATGGCATTCACTTTGACGATTATTTCTATCCGACGCTTGGTAAAAATTTCACAAAGAATTTTGACGCACCGGAATATGAAACCTACAAAAAGGCTCAGATTGCAAAAAAGGAATCATACCTTTCCATTGCCGACTGGCGACGTGAGAATGTTAATTCTCTGGTACGCAGTGTCTATGCCGCAGTAAAGCAAATTAATCCTGATGTTGTATTTGGTATCAGTCCTGGCGGCTTTATGGACGCTTTAAAGGCGGATGACAAATACTATGTAGACTTTGAAACCTGGCTTGGCTATGATGGTTATATCGATTATCTGTGTCCGCAGCTTTATTGGAGCAATGACCATACGATTTATCCTTATAACGATATTTTAAATCGTTTTATCAAGGCAGCTGTGAATCCGGATGTAAAGCTGTATGTAGGTGTCGGCGCTTACAAGGCTGGAATCAAAACCGAAGGCGACGCATGGTATAAAGATACCAATGTATTGCGTGATATGATTCGATATGCAAGAAACACAAATCAGGTAGACGGTTTTGTTGTGTACAGTTACAAGTATTTGATATCAAAGCGTGATTATGCGGCAATTAAGAACATGTTAAAGGAATTTAAGTAAGCTGTTGATTTTCTGATAATCCATTACGCAAATTGCGTTAAACTATGGTTTAGCGCAATTTGCAATATTGATGAATCTACTGCCCTCTGGAGGATTTCCCTATGGAACAACGTACTTATCATGAGCAAACGAATATTCAAAATACAAAACGTCTGCGGGAACTGATTTCCGATTTACCACCGTATGTAGCAACCTTTTTCCGCGGCATCGAGCAGGTGACCGCATCGCGTACACGGATTGCGTATGCGTTTGACCTGCACGTGTTTTTTGAGTATATTTCTGCGACAAATCCGGTATATCAGGGAAAACCGTTAAAAGAAATAGAGTTTGACTTATTGACAAAGCTGCAGCCGATGGATATTGAAGAATATCTGGAGTACCTGAAGCTTTATACCAACAAAGAAGGAAAAGAAATTACAAACAACGAGCGTGGGATAAAACGGAAGCTGGCGTCCCTGCGGACGTTTTACCGGTATTTTCATTCCAACCGCCTGATTGCAGAAAACCCGACACTGCAGGTAACAATGCCGAAGATCCATGAGAAAAATATTATCCGCTTTGAGCCGAACGAGGCCGCTGACTTTTTAGATGTTGTGGAAAGCGGCGCACGTCTTACCAAACAGCAACAGGTACGCCATGAGGCCAGCAAGGTAAGGGATTTGGCGATTACCACTCTCTTACTGGGTACAGGAATCCGTGTCTCCGAGTGTGTTGGAATCGATATCAAGGACATTGATTTTTCCAGCGACCGTATTAATATTGTCCGCAAGGGCGGCTATGAATCATTTGTTTATTTCGGGGATGAGGTACGGGAGGCGCTGCTTTCCTATTCCGAGGAACGGAAAGGTCTGATTCCAAAGGAGGGACACGAAAACGCTTTCTTCCTCTCCAACCGGCTACAGCGGATTAGTGTAAGAAATGTGGAAGTTTTAGTGAAGAAATATGCGAGAACCGTCACGACGGCAAAAAAAATTACTCCCCACAAGTTGCGAAGTACTTACGGTACAGAACTTTACAAAGAAACCGGTGACATATATTTAGTAGCCGATGTCCTCGGTCACAAGGATGTAAATACTACCCGTAAGCACTACGCAGATATTGAGGAAGAAAGACGACGCAGTGCAAAAAATGCAGTTACACTGCGTGAAAAAGGTAATTAGCAAATTCATAACAAAATCAGTTACATCTTATAATCACTTACGATGCGCTCCAATTCCATGACATCGGATGGTGACAGCAACTGATTTTTCAAATATTCCACCAAAAAATTGTTTAAGGAGCCGTTGTATACCTTATCCAACAATGCCTTGGTTTCAATATTCTGTACGGTTCGTTTGGAAATCAGTGCCCGGCAGATAAACCCCGGGTCTTCCCTGCGTACCGCCCCCTTCTCAATCAGACGGTTAATCACAGTATATGTAGTATTTTTTTCCCAACCGACGTATTCTTTAATTATTTTTGAAATATCTTTGGCGGCTAACACCTTATTGGACCAAAGCAGTTCCATGATGTTTAATTCGCCTTCATGTAATCGAATATCACCCATGAATTCAACCCCTCTACACCTTTCTACACTTGTAAGAGATGTCGGATTTTCTTACAAGGTCCATACAATCTGTCCTAGGATTGTGGTGTAGTTTAATTCTACCATATTAGAATTGAAAATGCAAGCATTAATTTCATTATTTGACAAAAAAATTATTTTATACAAAAAACTGCGTAATATGGAATCTGCCTCATTACAGACGTAGAATGGAAGTTTTCAAAGCCGAACCGGTAATAGCTGTCCTCCTCTTTACAGTGATGCGCTATACGGTATGAAGCGATGCTCTTCCCTCTTCCACCCTTAGAAATTCTAAGCTCTACAGGAGTCGCATGCCCTTCTCCCACGAGGACAAATGCCACTTTTGCCTGGGCTTCTGACTCCCAAAAGCTAAGATGAAATGTTCCGTTGACCGACAAGGTCTGCATGACGTAGTTTTCTAATAGCGCCTTCCGGGTTTCCTCCGTTTCATTTCCCGCAAATGCAGAGGAAAGCATTCCGACATCCGGCAGATACAGCTTAAAGTGCGTTTCATGGTTCTGCTCGTTCAGACGCAGTACCATGCCGCTCTGCTCCAGGTCAAAAAGGCTGTCCTGGTAAAGCGCATAGGTAACTCCCCTGCGAATTGCATTGAAGCGAAATTTTTTATTTTCCCGTTTGAGCTGCTCTGGTATTACGTCGATGACCTGAACAGCCTTTCCTGCTTCTTTTTCGTCATAGGTTGTCTCTATCACTGAGCGCATCCGGTTTTTTATCATGCAATGAATTTCGCCGACATTGTAAACTGATTTGGAAGAAATGTATTCGTTGACTGCTGCAGGCATCCCGCCGACAACCAGATACTCTTCAAAAAGAGCCAGAAGCTCCTGATGCACAATATCCGGAACCGGTTCGGAGGTTAGAAAATGTCCCTGAATCATATCGACATACCAATCATTCCCGACCGCATCAAGGAACTCGTCAAAACGTAGCGGAAATAATCGGCACATATGAAACTGCTCCTGCATTTCCTGTGCCGGTAAAAGCCCGGAAATTGCCATGATTGGAAGAAAGCTGCAATGAGTCAGGGATTTAAAAAGGGGCGGACAAAAAGAAATCTCATCTAAGATAACAATGAGACCGGATAGAAATACCTCTTCCAGCCGGAAATACTCTGCAATCGCTTCTGTGGCAGAATGTCCGGAAAGAATTTTATCACAAAAAAACTGCGCTGCCGCAGTATTCAGCTCAAAGTTTACATACAGGTACTGCGGATAATAAGCAGTCGCAAACTCAATTGCAAGATAAGTTTTCCCAGTCCCTTTTGTACCTGTCAGCAAAAACGGAACCGGGCACTGCTGCTCTTTCCATTTCGTTAGCTCCATTATTGCGTTTCGTTTCATATTGTACTACCCCTCCCTTTTCTGTTTCGCCTTTTAAGCGCAAGTTGCCCGGAGCTTTCGGATTAACTCGTTAAAATAATCTGGCAGCTCTGAAGAAAATTCCATATACTCTCCCTTCGTCGGATGGATAAAGCCAAGCACTCCGGCGTGCAGGGTCTGGCCGGTTAAGTGAAATGGATCCTTTTTCGGTCCGTACATGGTATCTCCTAATAGCGGATGTCCGATACTGGACATATGCACACGAATCTGGTGTGTTCTTCCTGTTTCAAGCTTACATGCAATATGGGAGTATTTTGTCCCGAACTGTTCGAGTACCTGATAATTCGTCGCGGCAAACTTCCCTTTCACCGGATTGACCGCCATTTTCATCCGTTCCTCAGGATGCCTGCTAATCAGCGTTTCAATTCTGCCCTCCGGCTCTTCAAACGTACCGTAAACGAGAGCATTGTACTGTCTTGTAATAGAATGCTCCTTAAACTGCTCCGCAAGGCTCCGGTGTGCAGTGTCATTTTTGCAGGCAACAATAATTCCTGTTGTATTCTTGTCAATCCGGTGCACAATCCCCGGCCTTAAAATTCCGTTGATTCCGGAAAGCGAGCCGTTACAGTGATGAAGCAGGCCATTGACAAGGGTTCCCGTATCGTGACCTGCTGCCGGATGAATGACAAGTCCTTTCGGTTTATCCACGACAATAATGTCGTCATCTTCATAAACAACGTTCAGCGGAATGTCTTCTGCATCTACTGCAAGTCCTTCAGGTGGCGGAATCAGAACCTCAATCAAATCCCCCGCCTTTACCATATCCTTACAGCGTCCCGTATTATGGTTCAGCCATGCTCCGCCGCTTTCAATAATCTTCTGCACGTAAGAGCGCGATACTTTAGGATAATTCACAGCGATTGCTTTATCAAGGCGAAGTCCGGCATCCTGTTCCTGTGCTATGAATTTGATTTCTTCCATTTGTCAAAATCCTCGTCCTTATAATAAAAAATTAGTAAAAGGCAGGCAAAAATGCAACCACAGACTACACAGATATCCGCTACATTAAAGACCGGAAACTGAATCAGGTCAAATGAAAACAAATCGGTGACTCTGCCAGATACAATGCGGTCAATCATATTCCCGATAGCTCCTGCCGTAATAAGAAGAATACAAATGCGTAACAGACGCATCCGCGGCACCCACGGCAGCTTAAGGTAGGCAAAGACTACAACGGCAAGAATCACAAAAGAAAGGATTGTTAAGAGAATCGTGTGCTTTCCAAGTAAGCCCCACGGACCGCCTGTATTGTAGACAAGCCGGAAAGAAAATACGTTTTTCCATAAAATCACCGGGGCATCCTTCAGCGAGGTTCTTGCCCATAGCTTTGTCAGCTGGTCTGCAGCAAGCAGGACTGCCAGTATTGTAAGATGCAGCAGACTGTTTCGTAGAAATATCTTTCGCTCCATAATGAAAGCTCCCCTGTCTTATAGAATTGCCTGAACGGCTGTCCAAATCTCTTCGTCGGATACCTCAGAATCAAGAAACGCATTGCCAATGGCATCCAAAAGAACAAATTTAATTCTGGAACCATCCGCTTTTTTGTCCCGGTGACATACGGAAAGAAACTCGTCCCTTTCCGGTGCCGGAACCTTTGTCTGCATTCCGTAAGCAGTCAGTAAATCCCGTATCTTACGGGAATCCTCTGCCGAAAGCGTTCCTCGCAGCACGGAAATCTCCGCCGCGGCAAGCATGCCCGCAGAAACACATTCTCCGTGTAGCAGGGAAAAATCAGACAGCTTTTCCACTGCATGACCGACAGTATGTCCGAAGTTCAGCAAAGCACGCTCTCCCTTCTCCTTTGGGTCACGCTCTACCACTGCCTTTTTAATACAGAGACTCTGGTAAATCATGGAACAAAGCAGCTCTTCATTTTTTCCAAGGATTTCCTCCCTGTTTTCTTTTAAAAATGTATAATAGCCTGCATCACGGATAAACGCATGCTTTACCACTTCTCCCATTCCTGCCAGGAACTCGCGCGGCGGCAGTGTCTTTAATGCGTTTACATTGATATAGACCGCAGACGGCTGATAAAATGCACCAACCATATTTTTATATGCCTTAAAATCGACGCCGGTCTTTCCGCCGATAGAGGAATCGACCATGGAAAGAAGAGAGGTCGGGATACCGATAAAGCGGATGCCGCGTAAATAGGTAGCAGCTGCGAACCCGGTCAAATCCCCGGTTACACCTCCGCCAAGCGCCAATAAGACATCATTCCGGTCAAACGAATGAGCAATCAGAAAATCGTAAAGCTGCTCCACCGTGGAAAGGTTTTTGGAGGCTTCCCCTGCAGGAAAAGAAAAGGAAACAACAGAAAATCCTGCTTTTTCCAAAATACCGCCCACCTCATTGCCATAAAGTGCGCCTACTATGGAATCACTGACAAGGCAGAGCTTTCTTTCTGAAACATCAAGCGAATGCAAAAGCGGTACAAGGCCGTCAAAAGTCTCTTCTAATAAAATCCGGTAAAGCGGTGCATTCCCCGCATCATGTACAATGAGCTCCTTCATGTAAAATCCTCCGGTTACTCTTCCAAATTTATAATTTCAATATCCTCATCCTCTAATGAATTCAGCGGGTTTTCTTTCATCTTCTCTGCACTGGTATCATGGTAGACGCCAGCCGGTATCTCGACAGAGTCGGTAGAAGCTTCAAACATAGAAAGCTCCTCCAGCCGGATAGAAAAGCTCTGGCTGTCCAAAAGCTCGGCCTGTGCCGCTGCGAGGCTTTTAAACTTTGCCTTATACATGTCGTACTGGCGGACCAGCTCGGTTGCCTGTCTGCGGATTTGCTCAAGTTCCCTTCTGGCATCCTGTAAAATGACGTTTGCCTTTGAAACGGCCTCCTGCTCGATTACCTGGGCGTTTTTAACGGCATTCCCTTTTGTCTCCTCAGCAGTACGTTCAGCCAGCACCAGTGCTTTCTGCAGTGTCTTTTCAATCGTTTTATAATACTGCAGTCCTTCATTTAACACATTAATGCGGTCCTTCATTTCCATTTTTTCGCGGTAGAGTTCCTCGTAATTCTCAAGAATCTGCTGCATGAAATTGTCAACGTCCTTTTTGTCATAGCCAAAACTTCCTGACTTAAATGCTTTATTTTGAATTTCAACCGGTGTAATCATACTTATTCCTTTCTCTATTGGTACCGTTCCAACGCAATCTGGATGCGTCCCTTCTTTGTCAGTCCGCCGATTTCCTTTAACCGTGCCTTGCCAGTGCCGCGCAACGAAATTACATCGCCCTCTTTTACTGTTGCAGAGGGAGAGGTAGTCTCACGTCCGTTAATAAATACCTTGCCACTGGAAATGGCCGAGGCACTGGTGCCTCTTGCTATGCCGAACGCGGCTGCTACGACTGCATCGATGCGGTTTGCTGCAACCGTTTTTGTTACGAGCCGGAATTCCCGCTCAAATTCCTCTGCCTCTGCCGTAGAAATCCGGCAGATAACGCCGGTATGACGAACCTGTATCAGATGTTCAGACAAAAAGGGAGCAATCCGTTCTGCACAGAGCAGATACGCTTCCTTTTCCTTCAGATAAATATCTCCGATGACAGAGCGCTCTAATCCGAGTCCGAGTACGCTTCCAAGCACATCACGATGGGTCAGTTCTTCAGCAAACCGGATACTTTTTGGCGTAATCCGCATCCCGCAGACCGGAAACAGTTCCGGCGTAATTTCTACGGTATCCGGCGCAACGCACAGCATCTGGCGTTCTGAACCTGTAAAACCGCCGTAAAACAGATGGTTTGTACCGCTTAACACAGACCGTGCAGTCTCTGCCTCGCTAAGCGTCAGAAAATCTGTAAACTCGGCGGTATACATAAACTCTGCCCGCTTTTTCAGCTCGGCAATCCTCTTTTTTAACAAAAGCTCCTCCATGCCTGCCACACTTACTGGTTTAATGTAGGCACTTCAAACCCGTTTTGCTCTACATAAGAGAGGTAATCTCCCGAGATGTCGACACTCTCCGGCGAAATAATAAAAATCAGGTTGGAAATCTGATGAATCTTTCCGTTCAGGGAATATACGGCGCCGGAAATGAAATCCATAATACGCTGTGCCAAAGCCAAATCAAGTCCCTCTAAATTTACTACCGTAGCGCGCTCGTTTACCAGCATATCACAGATGTCCTGCGAATCGTCAAAACGGGTCGGCTTCATAATGCTGACCTCTAACATTCTGGATGCCGAAACAGAACGAAGCGGGACGACGCGACTGGATGTCTGGATACGTTCCGCACGCTGTGGGCGCTCCTTTCTGCTTTCAGAATAATCGTAATCAAACTTTTCATCTTCGGTCTTCTGTGGCTTTCCTGCTTTTACCGGAGCAGCGGCAAGCCTTGTCTGTTCCCTGCGGAGTACCTGTGGCTCTTCTACAGCTGCTGTCTGATTGAGACGCTCTGCTTTCTTTTTCTCTCTGCGTACAGGCGCTTCCGAGTCAAAATCGTCAAAATCGTCGAAATCGTCCTCGTCCGTCACATTCATTTTATTCAGAATACGTTCTAAAAAGTTACCCATACAACTATCTCCTTTTATTCCTTTGATGGATAAACGCGATGGCCGAAAATACCGGTGCCGACGCGGACTAAGGTTGCCCCCTCTTCCACTGCAATCTCATAGTCCCCGGTCATGCCCATAGACAAGTTATCCATATATACATTATCAATGTTTTTGGAATTGATGTCAACCACTAATTGTTTCATTTTTCGAAAATACGGGCGGTTTTCTTCCGGAACCGTGGTATAGGGCGCAACGGTCATCAGGCCCCGGAGCTTCAGATGAGGAAGCAGGGCTGTCTTTCTTACAAGACCTTCTAACTCCTCCGGTACAATTCCGTGTTTGGAAGTCTCTCCCGCAATATTGATTTCCAGTAAAATATTGGAAACAACGCCGCGTTTTTTAGATTCCTCCTCGATAGCCTCCGCAAGATGAAGCGAATCCACGGAATGAATCAGCACCGTTTTTCCAACGACATATTTTAATTTGTTTGTCTGTAGTGCGCCAATCATATGCCAGCGGAGCGGTTCAGTTATCTCCGCCTGTTTGTCCCTGAGCTCCTGCGGCCGATTCTCTCCAAATTCGGAAAGTCCGCATGCCATTGCCTCCCTGACTGCCGTAACCGGCATTGTTTTGCTGACGGCGATTAATGTTATCTCCTCCGGATTTCTTCCGGCACGTTTACAGGCGGCAAGGATATTCTCCCGCACTCTGGAAACGGCTTCTTTCATACTGCCTGCATCACATGATTCCTGCATCCTGTTATTCTCCTTCTATCATAATCATGTCTTTTGTAACTGCGGAAACATCCAGTACAATGTGGTCGTAAAGCGACACGCCTCCAGCAAGACCGGAACGCACTAAGATATAGTCCTCTACGTCAGTAATACGTTCAATTCGCCGGAACACGGCATAGCCCCGGTTCATATTGTAAACCCCTTCCAGAGTTGTTAAGAAGGAGTGCATCATTGCCCGCTCAGGCTCCGCATCCGCTCCTGCGGAATTAAGATACAGACCGGAGTCAAACACTTCCGAAGCAACATAATAATAGCCATTTTCAACAAACAGAGGATGGATTACCTGATAATCCGGCTTTACCTCCCCCGATGCCTCGTCAAAGCGTTCAATCATAATGCCGGTGCTGTTTTCATTTCCCAGGCCGCCTGCCGTTACAAAACGCTCGGGTATCTGGTAAACTTCCTTTTCCACTATAGAGGTACTTGGTATTTTTAATCCCTTTTCTACATGAAATTCAAGCGTAATATCCAAAAAACGTTCTTTCAGGTAGTCTGTTCCGTAACGGTCCATCTCCACAAGCAGATACGGTTCGCCGTTTAACGTCAAAAGCTCATATGGCTTCTCGTAAACAGTAGAATCTCCCGGAATACGGAAAGTTACGGTATCCTCTCCCCGCAGCTGTTTCAGGCTGTCCTCGTCCGGCTTTATGACAAGCTGCCAGGTATCTTCCGTTACCAGCTTATAGGCAAAGCTGCCGATAGTAGAAAGTCCGGACGGTCTGCTCTGTTCCGGAACGGTCTGGTTTTCCTTGGAAAACTCTTCACCGGTCAGCTGTTCCTTTGTATATCCGTCATAAATATCAGAAAAATAGGTGACGGAGCCGCTTTGTGGTGCAAAGACTGTTACGAGGTCACCTGTTGTCTCTGCCGATGCTACATCCAGTCTGGAAATATCACGGTAGCGTAGATAATCGGAAAGGAAATCTTCTTTGAACAGGTAGATTTCAGAAAATGCCGAATCGGTATAATCCACAAAAAAAGTGCGTACATCGCTTTTTAAGCGTTCGATATCATTGACCGAAAGCAGGGAGTTCTCCTCATTTTTCTTTATCAGGTTCTGCAGCGAGGACGAATCGTTTAAGGAATACACTTTTGTCCCTTTGGCAATCCTTGCCCCTTCCCGGTAGTAATAGTTTAAGTAGCCCGCCTGCTCCGTGCGGTAAGCGGTTTCCGTGCGGAGAATCATCGCTACCGCCTGTACTTCGCTGCCGGAGTTTCCTTCCTGTACCTTATACAGCGAAAGATGCGGTATTGTAAAATAGCGGTAAATATTGATAATCAGCAGAACCAGCACGGCAAACGCAACAATAAGGCCGATGTTGACCTCCCGCCTTGTGCGGAATTTTACGATTTTTTTATCTTTCGCCACGGCAGCAGATCACCTCTTTTCCCTTGTTTCATTTTATTTGTCAGTCTGTATGGTTACGGACTCCATCAGCTCCGATAATTTCCCATAAAGGTTATCATAGGACGACGCCCGGAATACCTCTACAATATAAGGAGTGCCGTTCTGGTCTTTAAAATAAATAATGTTGCAGAAACCTGCCAACGGTGTGGTTCCTGTCTTTCCACCAATCAGCTCAATTCCTTTCGGAAGCGGATAGGTGTTATTTTGAAAGTGACTGGTATTATACCATGTAGTCTCTTTTTGATTTCCTTTGGCGTCCTTATAAACAATTGTACAGGACGACATGGAAATTGTTGAAACAAATTCCGGATACGAAAGCAGTTCATTAAAAATCAGATAAATATCGTATGCCGTCGTATACTGCTCCATATCGTCCAGCCCGTGCGGATTGACAAAATGAGTATCCACCGCGCCAAGACGCCCAGCCTCCTCGTTCATCAGCTCGATAAAGCTTTCTACAGAACCGGCAACATGCTCTGCAAGGGCTATTGCCGCATCATTCCCACTGAAAACAAGCATTGCGGAAAGCAAGTCTCGTACGGTTGTCTTATCTCCCTCTGAAAAACCAAACAGCGTAGCTCCTTCTACGCCAAGATGGGAAGCGCTGTAGCTTATGGTTACCGGCTCGTCCAAATTGCATCTTTTATAGGTAAGCAGCGCTGTCATAAGCTTTGTTGTGCTTGCAGGAAAAATCTTTTCCTGAATACAGTATTCCTCTAATACCTTATTTTCCGCTACATTATACAGTCCGTAAGCGCCGTAATCTTTGGGAAGTGCTTGTCCTGCATCCTTAACGGAAGGAATGCAGACTTCGGCAGCACGTCCCCGCAGAAAATCCGTATTCCTGCTAATTTTTGAATTGGCAGGCTCCGGTAAATCTGCTCCGGCAAAGGCGAAAGGAAGGAACGTTGACTCTGCCTGCTGTTTGTTGCAGCCGGTGCAAAAAAGAGCAAAAAGCAAAAGTATGGTTCCAGCAATCCTTTTCCTACGTTTCATTCCACTCACTCCATCTATAAATGTTATAAACAATCAATTTTTGTAAAGCTCGCGCCAGTCAAGGTCTCCGCGCTCCAGTCCCTTTACAAGCAGCTCCGCTGTGGCAAGGTTGGTTGCCAACGGAATGTTATGCGTATCACATAAAATTACTACATTATTGACATCCGGTTCATGTGACTTCGGAGTCAGCGGATCCCGCAGAAAAATCACCATATCGATTTCATTGTGTTCAATCTGCGCCCCGAGCTGCTGCTCTCCTCCAAGGTGTCCGGCAAGGTATTTATGAACAGAAAGGTTTGCAGCTTCTTCCACAAGCCGCCCGGTCGTGCCGGTTGCATATAAGGTGTGGTGGCTGAGAATGCCTTTATACGCAATACAGAAATTCTGCATCAGTTTCTTTTTTGCATCATGTGCAATCAACCCGATATTCATAATTCTCCTTTCTTCGGAGTTGTAGCAAATTCAAGATCAATCTGCCCCCGCGGTTTCTTTTTTACTATCCCGATATTTAGTACAATGCCGATGCCAATCATATTACACATCAGCGAGCTCAGACCGTAGCTGACAAACGGAAGCGGTATTCCGGTATTCGGCAAAAGCATCGTAACAACACCGATATTAACAAAAGCCTGAAAGATATAAGTCGTTCCAATTCCCAGCGCAAGCAGCCGTCCAAGATAGTCTGGCGCTTTTTTTGCCGTTAAAAAGCACTGGAACGAAAGCAGCAAAATAAGAATAATAATCAGGCAGGAGCCCAAAAAACCGAATGCCTCTGCCATTCCGGAAAAAATAAAATCACTTTCCACTACGGGAATATTCTTTGCCCCGAGCGCTTCTTCCCCGGAAAACAGCTTGCCGGTAAGCCCTCCGGAGGCAATAGCCGTCACGGAATTTTCCTGCTGGTACATCTCATCTGCATAAACTTCCGGATGCAGAATCGACAGGACTCTTGACTGCTGCTTCTTTGAGAGCAGCACCTGGAAATCCTGCTGGATGTACCAGAACAACCCCGCCGCGACCGGGATTGCCCCGGCGACAATCGGCAGAAGCAGCTTATAGGTAAGCTCCGAAGCAAAAATAACGACAACAAGGCTGACGCAGATTACGATAGTCGTAGATAAATCCGGCTGTAAAAATACCATGCCGACCGTAGGGGCAAGCATAATGACCGCCAGGAGCAGCACATAGCCCTGTTTTATTTTATACATCAACCGGTCAAATAGTGTCGCAAGACAAATTACCAGAACAATTTTCGTAAGCTCCGATACTTGGAACTCAAAGCGTGGATTCGTCCCGTTCGGAATGCCGATCCAGCGGGTCGCACCGCCGCGGGTAACCTGCAGAAACCCGACATATTTTACCGCAAACAGCAGCGCAAAATTTACCAGATACATTAACGCTGCAAATTTACAGACAAAGTGATAATCGAACATCGATACGAACACTGCCAGCAAAATTCCGGCAATCAGTCCTTTGGCCTGTCTTGGAACCATGTCAATCTCTTCTTCACCCTGCACTTTTGCAAGCACATAAATGCCGGCAACGCAGAGCGTGACAATAATCAGTAAAATTGACCAGCGGTACTTTTTTAAATCGTACCGTTCCCATAGCTTAAACATGAAACACCTTCTTTAACTCTTTGAACGCATATCCTTAATCGGAATATTGGCGAAAATGGCGGGAACCGTACCGTTATCCGCATCCGACTGTGTCTGTTTAATCTGGATATCCAGCCCCTGCATATCAATTTCAATATACTTTGAAATTACTGCAATGATATCATTCTTCATCTGTTCCATAATCTCCGGAGAGCAACCGGCACGGTCCGATACCAGCACCAGTTTCAGGCGGTCCTTTGCAACAGACCCCGACGTTTTACTTTTACCAAAAAAATCAAATAAACTCATGTTTTACCCTCCGTTAATTCTTCCTGAAAAGACGACTGAACAGGCCTCCCTTACCATCTAGCTCAAGGAATGCAACTTCTTCACCGCCTACGCGTCTGCAAATGTTCATATATGCCTTTCCGGCAAGTGTGTTGTTTCCTACGAGCGGTGTTCCCTGATTAGTAGAAATCACAATATTTTCGTCGTCCGGAACCACCCCGATTAACGGAATTGCAAGAATCTCAACAACATCATCACTTGACATCATATCCCCGCGTTTTACCATATCCATACGCAGACGGTTAACAATCAGGTGAATCTGCTTAATCTCGTTTGCCTCTAACAGCCCGATAATGCGGTCGGCGTCGCGTACTGCGGAAACCTCAGGGGTCGTTACGACAAGCGCACGGTCGGCTCCGGCAATGGCATTATGGAAGCCCTGTTCGATGCCTGCCGGGCAGTCAATAATAACATAGTCAAACTCTTCTTTTAACTGGTCGGTCAGCTTTTTCATCTGCTCTGGTGTAACTGCGGTCTTATCCCGTGTCTGAGCGGAGGGAAGAAGATAAAAATTATTATATCCCTTTACTTTAATAAACGCCTGATTGATCTTACAGGTTCCTTCGATTACGTCAACCAGATTGTAAACAATCCGGTTTTCCAGTCCCATAACAACATCCAGATTTCTAAGCCCGATATCTGTATCAATCAGTACGACCTTCTTCTCTAATTTTGCAAGACCGGTGCCGACATTTGCTGTTGTAGTGGTTTTGCCGACACCGCCCTTCCCTGATGTTACTACAATTACTTCGCCCATTCGTTCATATCCTCCGATTTTTATAATTTTATATCATTTAAGACCGTTCTGGAAACCGGTTCAATAAATATATTTTCTCCTGACCGGAATGCAATTTTCGGCTCCTTCGGCTTCTCTTTTTCACGCTTCCAGAGCATTTTTCCCGCCTTATCCGGCGCCCGTGCAATGGTATCTGCAATCCGTATCTGTACAGGGTCTAACTCAAGTGCCATGACAAACGCATTCTGGTTTCCCCCGGCGCCGGCATAGACATTGCCAAGCAGTGAGCCAAGCACAATAATATTGCTTTTTGACGTAATCGTCGCCCCCTGGTTTACGTCGCCGATAATAATAATGCTTGTTTCTGTTTCAAGTACCTGCCCGGAACGCAGGTTTCCTTTGTAAAACTGACCGGTTGTCCCTTCCAGGGCCTGCAGCTTTTCCTCCAAAGAACGCCGGTGCATTTCTTCGGTCTCCGTGTTGTGTTCGATGACGCAAACGATATGAACCTCGGAATTTTCAGCAATAATGTCTAAAAGCTTCCGCTGCTGCCCGTCATCTAACGGCTTTCCGTCAAAGGAAATTGCCATTCTGGCATCTCCGAAAAACTTAGATGACTCCCGGAACTTTTCCCCCAGCTCTGTACAGATTGTCGTAAAGTCTGCCTGTTCATCGATAAAAACAGAAAAGCCGTAAGTAGTTCCTTTAATTACTACTGCATTACCCATACTTCTCTCCTCCGATTAGTGCTCTGCAATCTTATCATACAATATATCATAGGTGTCCGGATGATAATAATAATCATAAACGACATACCCGATGTCTACCGCATAGCCGGAGGAATATCCGTTTGGAATTACCACCGCGACTGCAATTTCCGGATTCTGGTACGGGGCATAGGAAATAAACAATACATGGCTTGGCTTGGTATCAGACACCTGTGCCGTACCGGACTTTCCTGCGGCATCGAAGCCAAGCTTATTATACTGGCGCCCTGTGGAATCGCTGCTGTTTAATACCAGGTGCATTCCCTTTTGTACCTGCTCCCATTCTGCTTCGGTAAACTCCGTAATCTGGTTCAACACCGTTGCAGAATGATCTTCTACGAGCTCGTCGCTCCGGTTTGTAATCAGGTCAATTAACGTCAGGTTGTAGCAGGTGCCGCGATTGGCAAGCGTCGTGACATACCGCGCAATCTGTGACGGAGTAAAGCTGTGTCCATAGCCGATTGCTCCGCGGACGACGTCGGTCTTGGTAATCTGCGGCTCTAACTCTGATACTTCGATGCCGGATTTTGCGCCGAACCCGAATTTCTCAGCGTACTTTGTCAGCCTTGCAATTCCGAGGGAGTCGCTGTACTGTCCGTTAAAATCCTCTGCCAGACGGTAGCCCACTTCATAATAGAAATAGTTACAGGAGTGATACAGTGCCCGTGGTACGTCAACCCATCCGTGGTTTCTCGGATAATACCAACATTTCGGAGAAGGAACAACCTTAGTAAATTCCCCCTGGTCCTCAATCTTCTCATAAATGCCAAGCACATTTTCTCCATATCCAGCAAAACTAGTAATCATCTTAAAGGTAGAACCGGTCGTTGTCTTTGAATTTGTGACGCGGCTCGAAAGCGGATTTGATTTATCCTGTAAAAGCTTTGAATAATATTCCCAGTCAATTTTGTTTGCAAGCTTGTTGTTATCATAGCTCGGATATGTCACCATAGCAAGCACATCGCCGTTATTTACATCCGTAATTACCAGAGAAGCGCTGCATGGGTCTAAGGCAAGCTGTGCCGGAGTGATTTCGACCTTTTGAATCTTCTCCCGGATAAACGTATAGGCAGACACCGTACCGTTGCTTAATGCACGGTAATCCGCTTCATTGTAGCTTAAAACAGACTGGTCAAACAGTAAAAGGCAGATTTCTTTTCCGGAAAGCTCCTTCTGGAAAATCATATTGCGCAGAAGCTTTTTGGCAAATACCGCATCCTCATCTAATAATGCTGCAATCTTCTGAAGCAGAATCCCGTAAATTTCATCCGTTACATAGTAATCTGTAATTCCTAACTGCTCCAGGTCCATCCAGTTCTGGTTGATGGCGTAGGTAAAAAACTCGCTTAAGCTGACCTCACCGTTTTTGTATCCCAGATACACTGCATCCGTTCTGTCAATATTGGCAGCCGGAAGAATTCCTGCTGCGGCCGAGGTCACCTTGGAATAAACATAATCCAGATACTCCGCCATTTCTTCTGAAACGTCGTCGTTGGTTGTCTTGCTGCCGTAAGCAAGGCAGACTGCAAGACGGTCCGACACGGTCCGGAACTTTGTCTGGAACTTCTGGTGGACAGTAAGCTCGTTTGGCGCTGCGTTCTCCGGCGCGACTTTATCAAAAATCCGGCGGACATCCAGTACGTTGTTAGAAAACAGCGCATCATATATCTCATAAACCGGTATCAGGATATTGTCCGCAGACTCGCCCTTTGTTCCATAATCCAGCTCGTCCGTCATCTGTTCCAGAAGAATCTTTGCAAGCTCCTTTTCCAGCAGATGATAATACGCCTTCTGCATCTCCGCATCAATCGTCAGATAAAGGTTATTTCCCGTCTGCGGCTCTGACAGCACTTCCGTGTTGACAATACGGTAATTTTCATCCAGCGTCAGCTTTTCAATTCCCTTTTCTCCGTTCAGAACGTCCTCATAGGACTTTTCCAGTCCGGTCTTTCCGATGAAATCCGTTGCGGTAAAGACCTCTTCCTCCGCGTTGTAGGCTTCCAGCTCATCCTCGTTGATTTTTCCGGTATAGCCGATGATATGCGCAAAATATTCGCTGTAATTATACACACGCTTTGTCTGCATAATAATGGAAATTCCCGGAAGCTCCGCACTGTTTTCACGCAGCGCTGCAATCAGCGTATCGGAAATTCCGGTAGCCATAGTAATCTGGGAATACTTCGGCCAGAGCGTAAAAATGGCATAGCGGACAGACATAATCTGCAGGGCATCCTCTAATGCATACTCATCAGAGATACCGTACATTGCGCCGAACTTCTTATTACCATACCGGAGCAGGGCAAACAGCTCTTCTGCGCTCATTTCCCGCTCTTCCTCGGTCAGATTGTCAATCGACTGCTTTCCGAGCGCATTTTTAATGAAACGGAGCCGTGCGGTTCCTTCTACTGTATATTCCAAAATGCCGGATTCTCCCTGCGCAATATAAAACTCCGGCTCTAACGCCACGTCCTCCCGCTTCAGAATCTGAATCAGCTTATAGAGCATAGCATTTTTTTTACTGTTTGTATTCAGTAAGGGGCTGTCTTCCAGAATAACGGAATAGGAAAGCTCGTTATAGGCAAGCACCCTGCCCTTTCTGTCATAAATCAGACCTCTGGTACTGTTTGTCTTTCGCTCCCGGACTAACTTATACTCCTGCTCCCGGACAGTCTGTTCCGCCTCAAGAATCTGAATCCGGTACATCTGAAAAATCAGAATAGCGGCTAACGTCATATAAAACAGGGCAATCGGCAACATACGGGAGGACAGCCACTCTTTCAGTTTACCGAAAATAAAATAGAACAAAACTAATCCTCCTTTTGCTCAAATCTCAAAATCAGCCTGTGCAGTCCATGGAACAGCGGATATAACAGCGCTGCCGCAAGAACGGTATATACCATACGCGGAAGAATCAGATGGATAAAATAATATCCGAACTCTGTCCTGCTGCGCAAAAGAAAACGCGCCACATAATAGGCAAAGGAATATAAAAACTCTCCTGCCACCATCATGCACATCGGAACCATATAGTCCCGCTCGTCATAAATCTTCTTAGAAAAACCGGCAGCATAGCCGATGCACAGATAAAACAGGGCACACAGTCCGACTACATCTCCGAAACAGGCATCTGTCAGAAGCCCTGCCGCAAAGCCGGTAAGCATCCCTGCTACACGCCCCCTGGTGTACGCCTCCGCAATCACCAGAACCAGCAATAAATCCGGAACCACGCCTGCCAAGGAAAAAGCCGGCATTACTGCGCTTTGCAGAAGAAAACAAAGCAAAAGCTGTAACAAAACAATTACGATACGAATCACAACCTACGTTCCTTTCCGGCAAATCTATTCAAAATCATAGGCTTCTTTTAACTCCGTAATAATCAGTACTTCATCCAGACGCTCAAAGTCTACCGCCGGCATCAGATACGCCGTTTTCGTCATATTACTGGAATCCACTTTGATTTCACGGATATAGCCGACTAAAATTCCCTGCAGATACTTATCGCTGATATGGGAGGTAACGATTTCGGAGTTTTCCTTAAAATTTGCATCCATCGAAATCATCCCGATCCGGATGACCCCTTTGTCCCTCATCAGCTTCAAATCCCCCGATACAATACAGGTATCCTGGGTTTCTATGGACATTCCGCTCACATTGCTGTCATCGTCGATAATGGAACGGACTCTTGCCCAGTTCTTCCCTGTCTCGGAAACAATCCCGACAAGACCGCTTCCCGCCAGTACATTCATACCAGCGGTAATGCCGTCCTCACTTCCCTTATCAACAATGAAATTATAAAACCAGTTATTTGTGTCACTGGCAATGATTCTTGCGGCTACCTTATGATAATCGATATACTTTGCATCCAGCTCATACAGGCGCCTGAGCCCGTCCAGCTCATACTTTTCCTGGGTAAGCTGCTGGTTGGCTGCCATTAGTTCCTCGATTTTTTCTTTGAGAAGTTCATTCTCCTTCCGTAGTGTCCGGACATCCCGGAACGCCTGCAGACGTTCGGAAATATTCCGTCCGATGCTGTTGATGCCGCGTTGCATCGGGGAAATGACATTACCTGCCGCAGTTTTTACTCCGGAAAAGCGTTCCGGAAAGCGGTAGGAAACAAACATAAGCACAATGCAGAGGACAATACAGAGAATCCATAAATACTTCGGATTGAACTCAATCGCAATCCGCTTTTTTCGCCTGCGGCGTTTCATGCAGCATCAACCTCCGTTTGTCATCTTGTCCAAGGTCAGCCTTAAATCACTGTACCTGCTGTTCTCAAGAATCTTTCCGAGACCGACGACTACCGTATTGGCGGAATTTTCGCAGATATGGATGTCAAGCTCGGTTTCCCTTGCAAACAGCTTGTCCAGATCCTTGATTTTCGCAGAACCACCGGTCAGATAGATGCCGGTATCCAGAATATCCGAAGCAATCTCCGGCGGCGTTTTTTCCAGAATCATCTTCACTGCATCGACAATAGAATGCAGATGTTCCTCGATTGACTCATAGACAAAGGCGGAATCCACTTCTGCCTCTGTCGGAAGGCCGGTCATCACATCGCGGCCATAAACGCGGAGCGTCTTTACCTCCTTCGGCGGCAGTGCACAGGAAAGCTCCTTCTTAATCAGCTCTGCCGTTTTGTTGCCAATAATTAAATTATATCTCTTTTTTACGCTGTTGATAATGCTTTCGTCGAGACGGTTCCCTCCGATGCTGACCATTTTGCTGTTGACGATGCCTCCTAATGCCATCACCGCAATTTCCGTCGTTTCCGCACCGATATCCACGACCATAATCCCGTTCGCCGTCATAACCTCAAGCCCTGCGCCGATTGCGTTTGCCACCGGCTTATGCACGGCGCGCACCTTGTCCTTTTTCGGCTTTGCAGAGGAACTCCAGAGCAAATCGTAAAACGCACGGCACTCTACCTCGCTGATATCGCTCGGAACCGCAACAATAAACTCTGCGCCGTAAAACTTGCCGTGCTTGTCCGCAAGAGACGCAAACGCAGAGTTCAAAAGTGCCAGCATATTTCCAAAATCTGCGACAACACCATATTTTACCGGAAACGTTACCTGAAAGTTGTCCGGAGTCCTCCCGTACATTTCAAATGCCTCGTTGCCGATTGCATTTACGACACCCTCGCAGATTGCTACAACATTCTTTTCATCAAAAATAACGCCTTCATTTTTCTTGTAAATCTTGAGTACACTTGTACCGAAATCTATTGCAAAAACCTTTGACGACAATTCCGTAGTCTCCCTTCACGTAGTTATTCTATATTCTATCATAGTGTACCACTTTTTCCTAGTTATTTCAATCATATATTTGTCCTATATTTTGACATTACTCCAGAAATCCCCTTTCTCTCATGCTGAGATAGCAGTGATTTCCGATGACGATATGGTCGCGGAGCAGGATTCCGACAACCTCGCACGCGGCGGCAAGCCGTCTTGTCACCTGGATGTCCGCTTCGCTTGGCGTCGGAATGCCGCTGGGATGATTGTGCAGCACCACAAGAAATACCGCCTCATACCGCAGTGCGGTTGTCAGGACTTCTCTCGGCTCTAATACCGCACTGTTTACCGTTCCCCGCGAAATAACCGCATCTGCAATTTTGCGTCCCTTTGTATCCAGCATTAACAGGAGGATTTCTTCCGTCCTGCAGTGCCGGAGCCGTTCCATATATGCGTCTGTAATCATCTGTGGCGTCGTAAAAGCCTTACCCGTTTCAAATGCAGCCGCATGCATCCGTTTGGCAAGCTCCGAAACGCAGCAGAGCTGGACAGCTTTTACCCTGCCGATTCCTTTGATTTTCCGAAGTTCTTTCTGGGAATAATAATTGAGAGCCGCGAGCCCCTTCTTCTGCCCCGGACGGTTCAGGATACGGATGGCCAGGTCGACGGCACGTTCCTTCTTCGTGCCGGAACGGATAATGACCGCCAGAAGTTCCGCGTCAGACAAAGCCTCCGGTCCGAAGCGCTCACATTTTTCATATGGGCGTTCGGAAACCGGGAGCTCTTTTTGAGTAAAATAAGGTTCCATATTCCTCCTTCCTGCGGAAGGCGCCGGAATTAAAGTCTTCTGTAGACAAAAAAGGCAATGACAACGCCGAGAATGCTGGCAATCGAAATTTTAATCGAAAGCCCGAGAGTAAACGTAATGACGCCAAGGTTCAGGAAAAATGCGCCGTTTTCACCGTTTCCGATGCCGAACGTCATTCCGTAATCCAGCCAGGACAGCCACGATACATCCTTTGTCAAATGCCCTAAAAAGCTGCCGATTACAACACCGCACAGCATAAGCAACAGCAAAACCCATGCTTTTCCGGTTCTACCAGCCATAAAAATCCCCCTCTTTTCTTCTCCGCTTTCTAGTTTGATACAAAATCATTCTAACACAAAACAAGTCCCTGTTCAAATAGTTTTTGTACGGAATTGATAATACCGAACTTTGCATGATACCAGGTGAGTCCGCCCTGAAAATAGACCGCATATGGCTCTGTCACCGGTCCGTCCGCAGAAAGTTCGATGGAGGAGCCCTGGATAAAGGCTCCCGCTGCCATCACGACCTCGTCATGGTAGCCAGGCATCGCCCAAGGCTCCGGCACTACATAGCTGTCTACCGGAGCAGCCTCCTGAATCCCGTGGCAGAATGCGAGCATTGCCTCCCTGCTTTTTAAGGTGACTGCCTGGATGATATCATAACGCGGCTCCTTCCCGTTCGGAAGCACCGGAAAGCCAAGCCGTTCATATACGTTTGCCGCAAAAATGGCTCCCTTCAGGGCGCCTGCCACAACCGTCGGCGCAAGGAAAAGTCCCTGAAAAAATGCGCGGTTCAGCCCGAGACTTGCGCCGACCTCCTTGCCTAACCCCGGCGCCGTCAGACGACAGGCACAGTTCTCGACATATTCCTCTTTTCCTACAATATAGCCGCCGATTGGCGCGAGCCCGCCGCCCGGGTTCTTAATCAGGGAACCGACGCACAGGTCTGCGCCGACGTCTGTCGGCTCGATCACCTCTACAAACTCACCATAGCAGTTATCTACCATACAGATGATATCCGGCTTGATATTTTTAATGAAGGAAATCAGCACGCCAATCGCCCCTACGGAAAGCGTCGGCCTTGTCTGATAGCCCTTGGAGCGCTGGATTGTGACTAATTTCGTTCTTTCGTTGATTGCCGCCTTTACCCCGTCAAAATCAATCATCCCGTTTTTCTTTAAATCCACCTGGGCATAGGTGACGCCATACTCTGCCAGAGAACCCTTGCACTCCCGGATGCCGATAACGCCCTCTAACGTATCGTACGGCTTTCCGACCGGGGAAAGAATCTCGTCTCCCGGGCGGACATTCGCCGAAAGCGCCACGGAAAGCGCATGCGTGCCGGAAACCAGATTCGGGCGCACCAGCGCGCTTTCCGTATGAAACACCGACGCATACACTGCCTCCAGCGTATCCCTGCCGATGTCATCATACCCGTATCCGGTCGAGTCGTTAAAATGGGCATCCGACACCTTATTTTTCCGCATCGCCGCAAGTACCTTCATCTGATTATACTCCGCCACCTCGTCCAGCTCCGCAAACCGCTCCTTTAAGCCTTCCTCAATTCCGGTGCAGAAAGAAAGCACCTTTTCGTCAATCTTACAGTCCTTATACATCAGCTTTAAATAATCGTTCATTTTAATTTTCTCCTATTATTCTCCATATATTTTTTATGTAAACCATATCAACCTGTCAGGTAATCTGATGCGCCTTACAGGCCATTTCCTTTACGTCAATCCGGAAGACTGCCACTGCATTTTTTCCCGTTGCCTCAAAGTCCCAGTCCGCCTTTCCGGTTGCCTGTTTCATAATCGCAGAAAGCCCCAGTACCCTTTCCTCCTCGTCCTCCACCAGCGAAAGTGTTCCGGTTCCGACAATGCTCCGGTAGAGCGCCGAATATCTGCAGGCGGAGCCTCCCGCAATCAGGCTGTAGTCTGCATCCAGTTCGAATCCGACCCCAGGGGAAGCCTTGGAAAGCTCATATTTTCTTCCTGCCTTTGCGCCGTGAAAATACAGCGAGTAGCTTCCCTCCCGGCAGACATAACCGTAATTGACCGGCACAAGATAGGGCGCTTTCTTCCCGTCGCAGAACGCCACCCTTAAAATCTGCGCCCGTGCAAGCAGGTGTTCGATTTGTTCCGGGTCTGTGATTTCCCTGTCCTTCCGTCGCATATGCGTACCTCCTTGAAACTAAAAATCCGGTTGCCGGAATGGCTTTACAAAATTTCTCCGGCCTAAAGATACGGAACAAACTTCAAATACGGGGCAATCGCCTCTTTCTCTGTGTCCATTTCTTTTAAATACAGTTCAGCAATAGAACTGTCCCGTCGGCTTAAAAGAAAATAAGTTCTTGCAATATCATAAAGCGCAGGACCACGGCAGACATTCATAAAATCGATAACAACAGGCGAAGCATCCGGTGTTACCAGTATATTTTCCGGATGGAAGTCTCCATGAAGCAGACAATCCCCGTCCGGCAAGACATCAATCCCGGACAAAAGACTTTCGTCCGCTGCTTCCTTTACCACAGTTCTTAAAAATACTTTGTAAGACAATACATTTCCGGAATGAAGGCTGAGCCACTTCCGATGAAGACATGCAAAATCCCGTAAAATTATGTTCTTGTCTTCCCTGCCCTCATTTAAACTCTCTGCCAGTGTTCTTCCCTCTGCTTTTTCATAAACAATGCCGTCCCGTTGTTTCGAAACAACCATTTCGTAAGGCTTCGGCACCGAAAGACCGAGCCGGAATACTTCTGTCGCATTCTGGAATTCCAGCATTGCATACTCTTTCGGATATCCCGAAAGGAACAGCTTCAATACTTTTCCGTCCCCATAATCAAATACCTCTGCCGTATTTCCTTTTCCTAACATTGCAGTTCCCTTCTCTCTATAATATTTTTTCCATGCCGACCTTCTGCGGTAAAAGCCCGCACTTTTCATAGAATTTCATTGCGCTTTCATTACAGCTCCAGACATTTAAGGTCAGATTATAACAGCCCTGCTCCCTTGCAAACGCCGTCACATACTCATAGAGCTGTGTCCCGATATGGGCGCCGCGCACTTGTTCGTCTACGCACAAATCATCGATATACAGAGTCCGGATGTCGGTCAGGATATTGTTGTTTTTGTGCTGGAAAAATACGCAGAACGCATAGCCAAGTATCTTTTCCTGCTCGTCCACCGCCACAAACACAGGCTTTGTATCATCGGAAAGAATCGCCGCAAGCTCTTCGTCAGTATATTTTTTCGCATCCGCCTTAAACAAATCCGGCCTGCCATTGTGATGCACCATAAGCACCTGACGCAAAAGCGCATTGATTCCGTCTATGTCCCTGTTTTCCGCTCTCCGGATTCTCATAAAAAATTCCTTCTTTCTGTTTCAGTATTGCTTTTAAATGTTTGCATTTTATATCACATTTTTTATTCCGCGGGCTATGCGGCAGCTTATTTTTGTATTTGTCCAAAGAACCGCAAGCGCATACAAAAACAAGCTGCTGTATATCCTGCGGAACTTATGAAAGTGGTCAAAAAGCAGTTTTACAAAATCTCTCTGTTTTTTGCTTCGGAGAGCATTGCCGCAAGGATAGCTTTCTCATCGGCATAGGCGCCCTTATCAAACCAGAGCACGTCCCGTTCCCTCTTAAACCAGGTCAGCTGCCGCTTGGCAAAATGCCTTGTGTCGCGCTTTAGGACAGACGCCGCCTCTGAAAGCGTACACTCTCCGTTCAGATAAGAAAGGATTTCCTTATAGCCGAGCCCCTGCATGGAGACCATTCCTGCCGTACAGCCCTCTGCCATAAGCGAACGGACCTCCTCCACAAGCCCTTCCTCTATCATCTTGTCAATCCGTTTCTCAATCCGCTGGTACAGCACCGAGCGCTCCTCGGTCAGCACAAAATAAGCGCTGTTGTATGCCGTTTGTTTTGTGCGCTGTTCTTCGTTGTGGGCGGAAATCGGCGTCCCGGTCTGCCGGTAAAACTCCAACGCACGGATGACCCGCTTTACATTGTTTGCGTGAATTGCCTCCGCCGAAGCGGGGTCTGCCTCCGCAAGTCTTGCATGCAGCGCCTCCGCGCCGTACTGCGCGGCATACGCCGAAAGCTCCTCCCGGTATGCTGTATCCTCTGCGGTTTCCGTAAAATCAATGTCATAGAGTACTGCCTGGATGTAAAACCCGGTGCCGCCGACCAGAACCGGAACATGCCCCCTGCCGGTAATTTCCCGGATGAGGCGCCTTGCGTCCGTGGCAAACCGTACGACATGATACTCCTCCTGCGGCTCGCAGATATCAATCAGATGATGCGGGACGCCGCACATTTCTTCCTTCTTTATCTTTGCGGTTCCGATATCCATACGGCGGTACACCTGCATGGAATCTGCCGAAATAATCTCGCCGTTTACCGCCTTTGCCAGCTGGATAGACAGATTTGTTTTGCCTACCGCTGTAGGACCTGTCAATATCAACAACGGCAGCTTTTCTGTCGTCTCCATCGTCCTGTCTCGCCCCTTCCTGCACTATTTTTTCCACTTTCTTATTAAACAATTTGGATTTTTGCATTTTTTGAACCACCTTAAAAAGTTCCACAGACTGTGCAGCATCTTATTTTTGCATTTGTCCGAGACAAAAATAAGATGCTGCACAGCCTTGCGGGATACAAGGGGATAAATATGCGGAAACACAAGCTCCTGCTACACAATCCGTTTAAATTTCCTTTCAATCTCCTGCCTTGACATGGAAATGGTCGTCGGACGCCCGTGCGGACAATGATACGGGTTGTCCAGGGTAAACAATAAGTCAATCATTGCCTCCGCCTCCTGTATGGAAAGCCTCTGATTTCCCTTGACTGCCGCCTTACAGGACATGGAAGCTACCTTTTCTACGAGTAGTTCCGGACTGCCGTGAAGCCGTTCCTCTACAAGCTCGTCGAGCAGCTGTATAAAAAGCTCACCGCCGGTCAGACCGCACAAATCCGCCGGTACGCCACATACCTTATAGTCCCTGCCGCCGAAATGCTCAAACTCAAACCCGAGGCGGCGAAGCACCTCCGCCTGCTCCTTAAGTACCTCTTCCTCCCGGATGGAAAGTGTCGCTACATAAGGCGGCGCAATCTGCTGGGTCAGCATTTCCTTTCCGCGGACACGCTTCATTGTCTGTTCAAATAAAATCTTTTCGTGGGCGGCATGCTGGTCAATCATAAAAAGCTGCCCTTCCATTTCAATCAGCCAGTAGGTAGAAAACAGCTGTCCGATAATGCGGTACTCCTTTTTATTTTCCTTGCGCAGTAAATCCGGCAGCGCGATTTGTTCCGGCAAAGTTTCCGAATTTTCCTTCTGTTTTTCTAGTTGTTCCTTTTTGGGTTCCTGTAGTTTTTGCTCTTGTATTTTTTCTTTTTCCAAAGAGGGCGCCACAGGAGAAATGTTTACCTCTTTTGCCCTGTTTTCTTCCAAAACCCGCTCTTTTTCTGACTGCTGTAGAACATGAAAACCGTTTAAATCATGCGGTTTTTCTGTATTTTTCTCCTGCACCTCTTTTGCTTCGATTTCACTCGATGCGACATTTGTAGAATGCTGTTCTTTTTTCGTATGATAAGGCGCCGTAGTCTCTTCCACTAAGGAAACTTTGTCCTGTCTTGTGGAAAATGTGGCGACAGATGATTCCTGCATCGCCGTTTTTACCGGTTCATTCTCCTTCGCCTGTTGTCCGAGCCTTGCTGTTTCAAACTGCTCCGGACGCTCTTCTCTTTTTACCGGCGGAGCGCTGACTGTCTTTGTTTCCTTTCCAAAGCCCACCTGTGGAATCATATTTTTCCCGGAAAGCGCCTCTTTTACCGCATGATACACTGCATAATAGACTGCTTCCCCGTCCGAAAAACGGACCTCCAGCTTCGTCGGATGGACATTGACGTCCAGCATGGCGGTATCCATAAAAATGTGCAGCGCCGTAAACGGATATTTATGCTGCATCATATAAGAGCGGTAGGCCTCTTCGATTGCCTTGCTGACAATACTGCTTTTAATGTAGCGTCCGTTGATAAAATAATTCTCATAATTCCGGTTTCCTCTTGAAACCACCGGCTTTCCAATAAAGCCGGATACCTTTATTCCTGCGCTTTCGTCAAGATGGGAAACCTCTAAAAGGTTTGCGGCAACCTCGCGTCCATAAATTTGGTAAATGACCTCCTTTAAGTTTCCGTTCCCGGAAGTCTGCAGTACAATTTTTCCGCTGTTAATAAATTTATAGGCAATTTCCGGACGGCTGAGCGCCATCCGCTGCATCAGCTCAGAACAGTACCCTGCTTCCGTCATGGCAGACTTTAAAAACTTCCGTCTTGCCGGTACGTTATAAAACAGATTCCGTACTAAAAATGTAGTACCATCCGGACAGCCTGCCTCCTCGAACGTCCCTTCCGCGCCGCCCTCGATGCAGTAGCGGCTTCCGGTAAAGGACTCCTTTGTCTTTGTAATCAGCTCGACCTGCGCCACGGCGGCAATGCTGGAGAGCGCCTCGCCGCGGAAGCCCAGGCTCCCTGCCGTCAGCAGGTCCTCTACGGTACGGATTTTGCTGGTAGAATGGCGCAGAAAGGCAGTCTTTACCTCTTTGGCGGCAATACCTGAGCCGTTGTCGGTAATACGGATTAAGCCGTTTCCGCCCTCTTTCAGCTCCACTGTAATCATAGTAGCGCCGGCGTCGATGGCGTTTTCGGTCAGCTCCTTTACGACAGAGGAAGGGCGCTCTACGACCTCGCCTGCCGCAATTTTATCAATCGTATCTTTGTCTAGTAACGCTATCTTTCCCATGGCTGCCGCTCCTTTCTGTTCATATTGTCCGTTTACTTTGTTTTATCCGTTTATTTTTCTTTTTGCCTGCTCCTGTAGCTGGTACAACAGATTTAGTGCGTCAATCGGCGTCATTACCGAAAGATTCAGCTCCGAAAGCGTCTTTAAAACAGCCGCGTCCTCCGATTCTTCCGTCCCGAACATCGTCAGCTGCCCGTTTAACGTCTCTTTCTGCGCCTTTTCCTTGTGCAGTTTTACCGCCTGCTTTATTTCAATCTTCGCCGCATTTTTGGTAATGTCCCGCTCGGCAAGCTCGTCTGCAATCTCCCGTGCCCGTATCAGCACCTCGCCCGGTACGCCGGCAAGCTTTGCCACTTGGATTCCGTAGCTCTTATCCGCGCCGCCCGGAATAATCTTTCTCAAAAAGACAATATCCTCTCCCTGCTCCTTTACGGCGATGCAATAGTTATGTACGGCGTCTAACTTCCCCTCTAACTCTGTCAGCTCGTGGTAATGGGTCGCAAACAAAGCCTTTGCGCCGATTCGTTTCGGGTCTGCAATGTGCTCTACGACCGCCCATGCAATGGAAAGACCGTCAAAGGTGCTTGTCCCTCTTCCGATTTCATCCAGAATCAGCAGGCTGTTTCTGGTCGCATTCCGGAGGATATTTGCCACCTCGGTCATCTCTACCATAAAGGTACTCTGTCCTGAAGCAAGGTCGTCAGAAGCGCCTACTCTCGTAAAAATCCGGTCGCAGATACCGATTTGTGCGCTATCCGCCGGGACAAAGCTTCCGATTTGCGCCATTAGTACAATCAGCGCCGTTTGGCGCATATAGGTTGATTTTCCTGCCATATTCGGCCCGGTGATAATAGAAATCCGTTTGTCATTATGATCAAGATAAGTATCGTTTTTTATAAACATATCGTTCGGAATCATCTGCTCGACGACAGGATGTCTCCCGCCAGTAATGCAGAGCGTTCCTTCTTTGTTGATTTCCGGACGCACATAGCGGTTTTTCTCGGCTACGGCCGCAAGCGAGGCAAACAGGTCAAGCCATGCGACTGCCTTTGCCGTCTGCCTGATACGCACGACCTCTGCCGCCACAGCCTCCCTGATTTCCACAAAGAGCGAATATTCCAGGGAAAAAAGCTTGTCCTCTGCGCCTAAAATGTCCTCCTCCAGCTTTTTTAGCTCCTCTGTCGTATAGCGCTCCGCATTGGTCAGCGTCTGCTTTCTGATCCAGGAAGGCGGAACAAGGTGCTGGTATGACTTTGTCACCTCAAAATAGTAACCGAACACACGGTTAAACTTTACTTTCAGGTTCTTGATTCCGGTTGCCTCCCGTTCCCGTTCTTCAACCTCGGCAAGCCACCCCTTGCCCTCGGTCTTTGCAAGGCGCAGACGGTCAACCTCCTCATGGTATCCGCTTTTGATAATACTGCCTTCCTTTATGGTAAGCGGCGCATCCACATCAACCGAAGCCTCGATTAAACCGCTCAGGTCTGTCAGCGGGTCAAGCGCCTCATAAATCGATTTTAATAGCGGCGCGTTCAAATCGCCAAGAAGCACCCGGATAGGCGGGAGCATGGCAAGGGAGGACTGGAAGGAAAGTAAATCCCTCGGGGTTGCGGAACGATAGGTAACACGGCTTAACAGCCGCTCTAAGTCATACACCGCATTCAGGTATTCCCGGAGCTCTGCCCTTGTAATGCCGTTTTCCTTTAACTCCTCCACGGCGGCAAGCCTTTCGTTAATCTCCTCCTGTTCTAACAGCGGCTGCTCAATACAGCTCCTCAGAAGTCTTGCGCCCATAGCAGTTTTGGTTTTATCCAGTACCCATAGCAGTGAGCCACGCTTCTGCTTTTCCCGCAGCGTCTCGGTCAGCTCAAGGTTTCTTCTCGTACTGCCATCTAAAATCATATACTTTCCGGTTACATACGTCTGGAGCCGGGTAATATGCTCCAGAGAAGACTTCTGGGTTTCCTTCAGGTACTGCATCACCGCCCCTGCCGCAATGGTTCCCGATGGGAAATCAGAAAGCCCGAGCCCCGCAAGCGTTCCGACTTTAAAATGGGACATCAGGGCGCGCTCGCACGCCGAGGTGTCAAAAAAACGCTCGTCCAGAGACTCTATGGCTGTCCGCATCCGGTTTTTACAGTCCTCGGTATCCACGCCGCTCATAAAAAAAGCGCCGTTGCAGACAAGCTCCGACGGGGTAAACTTTGTCAATTCGTCAGACGCTTTCCTTGCCTCGTCGACCTCCGTCACATAGTAGTCCCCTGTCGTTACGTCCACTGCCGCAATTCCGAACGTATCCCCGCTGTAATAGATTCCCATCAGATAATTATTTTTTCCTTCGTCGAGGCTCTGTGGATTCAGATTGGTTCCCGGCGTCACGACACGGATGACCTCGCGCTTTACAATCCCTTTGGCAAGCTTCGGGTCCTCCACCTGCTCACAAATTGCCACACGGTAGCCCTTTCCGACCAGACGGTTGATATAGGTTTCTGCCGCATGGAACGGAACGCCGCACATCGGAGCACGTTCCTCCAGTCCGCAGCTCTTTCCGGTCAGGGTCAGCTCTAACTCCTTTGATACCGTCACGGCATCCTCAAAAAACATCTCATAAAAATCTCCCAGCCGGTAAAACAAAATGCAGTCGCCATATGCCTCTTTCATTTCCAGATAGTGCTGCATCATCGGCGTTGCCTTTTCATAGACTGCCTTATCCATTCTGCTCCTCCAATCCTTCGTCCACGCGAAGGTTTTCTCCGTCGGCGGCGGTCGTTGCAAGCGTATCGCACCTCTCGTTCTGCGGATGCCCGTTATGGCCCTTGACCCAGAAAAACTCCGCAGTATGTGGCTCCATTGCCGTAAGCAGACGCTTCCAGAGGTCTACATTTTTCACTGCCTCGTTCTTTCCGCGCCGCCAGCCATTTTTCATCCAGCCGGCAAGCCAGCCCTCGTTAAACGCCTTGACAAGATATTGGGAATCAGAATATACTGCAACCTCGCAGGGCTTTGTCAACGCCTCAAAGCCCGCAATGGCAGCCATCAGCTCCATCCGGTTGTTTGTCGTTTTTTTGTAGCCCCCGGAATACTCCCGCAGATGTTCGGTTCCGTTTTTATCCACAAAGGAAAGTACGGTTCCGTAGCCCCCCGGTCCGTCCGGGTTTCCCCTTGCTGCTCCGTCTGTATACATCGTTACCTTCATCATTTCCATTCCCCCGTTGCCAAAAAATGTTCCGCCGAAGCCTCGGCACGTTCGATTACTTCCGTCGGATAGCCAAGCATCCCAAGCAGCCGGATAGCATTCCGGGAGGTTGCCCGTCCTTCCCTTAAAACATAATCAAAGGTAACGGTATCGTCCGTCACCGCCTCTTCAAAATGATAGTTATCACAAAGCGTCTCTAATAAATAGGTCAGCTCAATGTCATGGGTTGCTGCAAAGCAGAGCGTCCTGCCGCCTGCAAGTCCTGCAAGCACCTCTCTGGACGCGGCAATCCGCTCTAACGTATTGGTGCCGCGCAACACCTCGTCTACAAAGCAAAGTGTGCAGACGGGAGCCTTTGCCGCCTCAAACATCCGCTTCAAGGACTTGATTTCTACAATAAAATAGCTTTCGTTTCCCTTCATATTGTCACGCAGTGCCATAGAGGAAAGAATCTGGAAATAAGCCGCCCGGTAGCTTTTGGCAGCTGCCGTATGAATGGTCTGTGAAAGCAGTGCATTTAACGCCACTGCTTTTAAAAAGGTGGACTTTCCGGATGCATTGGAGCCGGTCAGCAGAATGCTCCGCTTTGCAAGAATCGTATTTGTCACCGGCGATTCCAAGAGCGGATGATACAGCTCTTCTGCTTCATAAAACGGTGCGGGGTCTGTGGAGAGCTCCGGCACGCAATACCGTCCCTCGCCTAACAGTGCCCGGAACGAGGCTGCCGCACAAAGCGCGTCTAAATAGCCTGCCGCCTGATAGAGCTGCCGTAGCTCTTCGGAATAGCGGTCATACACCTTTAGCATAGAGTTAAACTTAATCAAATCCAGATGCAGCAGCATGCGGAAATACATCATCAACAGCTCAAGCATATCCCCGGTTGGCTTTTTGCTTCCTATAATCCAGAAGTTCCGCTTAAATGAAGCAAAATGACGGTTCAGCTCTTTCATACGTCCGGCATAAACGGAAATCTCCGGAATCTCCGACTTTGCAAGCGTCTCACTGGTATACAAAAGACGGATAAGATACGTGATGGTGCTAAGATATGCCTCCAGCTCCGGCTTTCGTTTCAGATAGCTGACAAGATTATAAATCACTACGCCGCAGACCGCAATCACGCCAACGGCAGGAAAGAAAAAGGCTGACGCCAACGCAGCCGCCAGTGCCGCAATTGCAAGATAATGCGATACGTTTGATTCCCTTTTAATCCGGGTCATGTAGTTCATACAGGCATAGACGGAATGCCGTTTGCTTTTTCCAATCCGGTGCAATGCCTCCTGTATGGCAATCCGGCTCTCTTCGTTCGTCTGGAAAAAGGAAATCAGGCGTTCCCGTTCCTTCATTTCTTCCGGGTCAAACTCCGGCTGCCGGAGCATGGCATACAGATATTCCTCTCCGACTGCGCTTACGGTCTGGTTTAACACCATAAACAGCTCGTCCAGCTCTAAGTCGTTCCATGTAATATCGTCGATATCATAAGCAGGGCGGCGCACCGCTTCAAAATAGCTCTTTAAAGACAAGAGCTTTTCCTCGGAGTAGCTCTCCTCGGAAACAGTCCCGAACTGATTGCGAAGCTGCCGCCGCACCTTTTTCTTATAATTTACCGAATCATAACATCCTTTGGCAACCAGAACAGCCAGAAGGATAACTGCCAACACAATATATTCCATAAGTTCCCTCAGTATTCTATGTTTTTATACAAGATAAAGTATAGCGGCAGTGGTAAAAAAAGTCAAGGGATTCTTTTTTCTGATTTTAGCCTGCTTGAATTTCT
This sequence comes from uncultured Lachnospiraceae bacterium, assembly GCA_910577175.1. GTDB lineage: Bacteria > Bacillota > Clostridia > Lachnospirales > Lachnospiraceae > SIG307. Next base: position 124,253 of record CAJTLU010000007.1, read on the forward strand.
TCATACCAAAAAACCGCGCACCCTAAGGATGCGCGGCATAAAGTACACACTTCTTTTTATCAATCCCAGATAACTCTTGCGTACTTGTAAACGGTACGATAATTTACGTTGGAGATTTCCACGCCGTTATTGGCATGAATAATCTTGCCGTTGCCGATATAGATAGCTACATGATCCACCACACCGGTTCTTAAGTTATGGTAGAATACCAGGTCACCAGCCTTTGCTTCTGAAGCAGAAACCTTCTTGTAGGTATTTGCCATCTCTCTGGAAACACGCGGCATATTGTATCCGTAACCGAAATTCGAAAATACCTGCTTTACAAAGCCGGAACAGTCAACTCCTCTTGACAGGCTGTTTCCGCCCCAGACATACGGCGTGCCGAGATACTTCATTGCAAAATCAATCATATTGGTACGAAGCTGGGAAACACCGTCGCCGTAGCTGCTGCTTTCGACTGCCGCCTTATACTTGTAAGCAACCGTAACATACTCTGCGCATACATACGCCTTCATATTTTCCTCAGCATCACTGTTCCATTCAATCTGTACGAAAGTCTTTGCTTCCGGGTCGTTTTTGCTGATTACCAGCTCCTTTACTACCTTAAAGCTTTCTCCGCTGCTGACCTTTGCGATAATATTATCTTCAGTGGTATCCGGTGCAGAACGGACATTCAGCACCTGGACATCGCTCTTTACAGTAGCCGTTACTGTCCCGAGACTTTCTGCAAGCGCTTTTGCCTCATCTCCCATAATGAGGTAATCTGTAACACAATAGCCACTTACCTTACCGGAGGTAATCTTCGCCCAGCCGTTCTCCACAGACTCTACAATACAGTAGGCATTTCTGCCGAGCTGTCCGATACGGGAATAGTTCGTACTAGGACCGGTCCTTACGTTTAAAGAAGTAGTAACATCGGCAAATGCAATCCCTTCTGGTACTTCTATCTTAGAAAAGAGCTCTGCCAGTTCCGCTGCCTCTTCCGGATTATTTTCCGCTGCATTCACAAAAAAGTCACTGGATACAACAGAAAAACCACCGAGCGCCTTACCGCCTGTTACCACTGCGGCATGCGCCGTACCAACCGTTCCCAGAGAAGAAACCATGGCGCCTAACAGCACTGCCACGGAAACCTTCGACTTAACCTTCATCAAATGTACCTCCACAAGTAATCTCTATCCAAATGTTACATAATTATTAAATTTGTTACATAACTGATTATAGCAAGCTTACCTGTTTTTGTCAATATTGTGGCAAAAAATTTTTTAACTTTCTTTCACTTTTTGTAACTTTTGCTGAAAACCCGCTTTATATAATAAAGCAGATGACGCCTCCGTTGCTGTCATTGATGATTTTTTCAATCGACTCTTGTAGTTTTGTCTGACATTCCTCATTAATATTTCCGATTTTTGCCGTTACACCCTCTTCGACCAGTTTATCCACGGTCTTTCCGAAAATATTTGCGGTACGGATTCCGTCGTCGCCGTTTTCATCCTGCTCTTTCATATAAGAAATCAAATCTTTTGCCTGTTCTTCGCTTCCTACAATCGGTGCAATCTCCGTCACGATATCCGCCTGTATCATGTGAATCGACGGCGCCGTCGCACGGATTTTCACGCCGTATTTTCCGCCCTGCTTAATCAGCTCCGGTGCGGAAAGCTTCAGCTGGGAGGTCTCCGGCAGCACCACGCCGTAGCCCTTATTTACCACTTCCTCACAGGCGGACGCTACCTTTTCATATTCGCCGCGCCGTTTTGCCAGTTCCCTTAGCACCTGATAGAAACGGTATTCCCCATTTACCTCACACCCCATCAGGTCGCTTAACATATGGTAATAATACTCCTTCTTCGGCTCCATGCTGTACTCCACCCTGCCGTTTTCCATATGTATTGCCACCGGAGCAACCCGGTTAAAATAAACGCCAGGCGGAAACTCCTTCTGTTCCCTGACATCCCGCATTCTCCTGCCACGCAGCAAAAGCTCCTTCGCATTCTCCATTGCCTCTTTTTTGATTTCATGCGTATTATCCAAAAGCTCCACCCATTTCGGTAGATGGAATACCATTTCGGTTACCGGGAACGCTGCCAGAAGTTCCTCCAGAATGTGAAGAAGCTCTGCCCTGCCAAGCTTTGTGCAGTCTGTCGGAATCACTGTTACATCATACTGCTCTGCCAGCTCCTTTGCCAGTGCCTCTGTCTCCGCTGCACGCGGTCTTGCGGAATTTAACAGCACGACAAACGGCTTTCCAAGACGTTTCAGCTCATTGATTGTGCGCTCCTCCGGGGCTGCATAGTTCTCTCTTGTCAGTTCGCCGAACGTACCGTCCGCCGTCACTAACACCCCCACGGTAGAATGCTCCTTGATTACCTTACCGGTACCGATTTCTGCCGCCTTTGTAAACGGGATTTCCATATCCGACCAGGGCGTTTTCACCATACGTTCCTTTTCACCCTCCATGTGTCCGGCAGCGCCCTCCACCATATAGCCGACACAATCAATGAGACGGAGCTTTACATTCGTTCCGTCCGCAAACTCAATATTGGCGGCCTCCTTCGGAATAAACTTCGGCTCAGTCGTCATAATCGTACGTCCCTGCGCCGACTGTGGCAGTTCGTCCACTGCCCGTACCTTTTCTGCTTCCCCGCTGATGACAGGAAGTACAATTTCGTCCATGAAATGCTTGATAAAAGTAGATTTCCCGGTTCTGACCGGACCTACCACGCCTATGTAGATTTCGCCGCCGGTACGCAGCTTCATATCTTTGTATAAATCAAACGTTTCCATAGAAATTCCCCCTTGCATATGCTGATTACAGTATATGCAAAAGGGGGAGCAGATTATTCCCAACTTAAGGAACTATATTCGCTTGCCCTGTCACGGACCAGTAAATCCGCAAGCGCATCCTTTGCCGACTTTCCTTGGAACAGCACTTCGTTGACCTGTTCCACAATCGGCATCTCAATCCGGTACTTCCGTGCCAGCTCCAATGCCGCCTGTGCGGAATTTATGCCCTCGATGACCTGCCCGACTTCCTTTTTTGCCTCCTCTATCGTGTGACCCTTTCCAAGCAGATAGCCTGCATTGTGGTTTCTGCTGTGGCTGCTCGTACAGGTGACAATCAGGTCGCCGATGCCGGAAAGCCCTGTAAACGTCTCATTCTGTGCGCCCATTGCCTCCCCGAGTCGTGCAATCTCCACAATACCGCGGGTAATCAGCGCAGCCTTCGTGTTATCGCCAAAGCCGAGACCGTCGATAATCCCTGCCGCCAGTGCAATGACATTCTTTAAGGAGCCGCCTAGTTCGATTCCCATCACATCCGGACTCGTATAGACACGGAAGTATTTATTCATAAAGATATCCTGCACAAACAGCGCCGTCTCCTTTACCGCCGCTCCTACGACAACCGTCGTAGGAATCTGCCTGCATACTTCCTCCGCATGGCTCGGACCGGAAAGCACCGCTACCCTCGCCTGTGGAATTTCCTGCGAAATAATATCCGTCATTGTATACAGCGTACCGTTTTCGATTCCCTTGGAGGCATTCACGATAATGGTTCCTTCCTTTACATACGGTGCAGCAGCCTTTGCCACCTCGCGTACTGCCGGCGAAGCCGCTGTCATTACAATCAGATCCGTATCCTCTTCCACTGCCTCCGCAATATCGTTGGTTATTTTCACACCCTCCGGAAAAACTGCTCCCGGCAGGTTCCTTACTACGGTCCGGTCAGAAAGAAGAGGCTCTGTCTCCTCCTTAAACTTTGACCAGAGACTGACCTTATGTCCGTTTCCGGCAAGCAATATCGTAAGGGAAACGCCCCACGTACCCGCACATAATACCGTAACTTTTTTCATACCGTCTACCTTGGCCGCCTTCTGACACGCGGCATCCTTTCCTGTTTTTTCAGTCCTTTATTTTTCTTCTTTTCCGGTCTCCTGCACCGGTATCGGCGCCTTTTTCCCGATTTTATTTTCGGTTCCGGCAAAAAGCCGTTTGATATTTTCCCGGTGCGTATAAAATGCCAGCAGCGCAAAGACCGCGCTGAGGCACAGCATATGCCAGTCGCCCTGCCTTGTCACTGCAACAAAGAGAACAAACTCTACCTCCATAAGCAGGGAGCCTAACGATACATAACGGGTAATCAGCACAATAACAACAAAGGTCAGGACACAGATTACAAAAATCCGCCAGTCAAACGTCAGAATTGTACCGACTAAAACTGCAATTCCCTTTCCTCCCTTAAAACGCAGATAGAACGGGAAATTGTGTCCGAGCACGACGCCGAGCGCTGTATAAAGCCCGAGAAGCTCCGTAAAGAGAAGCCCCGGGAACACGACATACTTTATCAGCAATACCGGAATCACACATTTTATCACATCGCCGAGCAGCGTAATCAGCGCCGCCTTTTTCCCAAGCGTGCGGAGCGCGTTCGTCGTTCCTACATTGCCGCTTCCGTACTTCCGGATATCGACATGCTGCCGCTTTCCTACAATATAACCGGTTGAAATGCAACCGAAGCCATAGCCTGCTAAAAGACAAATGATAATCCGCCAAATCATGTTACCTATCCTGCCGTTTCCAATTTACTTTGTTTCCGAACGCTCCCTGATAATAAACTTTAAGGACGTCCCGGTAAAACCAAATGTTTCACGCACCTTATTCTCAATGTAACGCTGGTATGAGAAATGCATCAGTTCTTTATTGTTTACAAAAATAACAAAGGTCGGCGGCCCGATTGCCACCTGTGTCATAAAGAAAATCTTTAAACGCTTTCCCTTGTCCGACGGCGGCTGATGTAATGACATTGCCTCCATCAGAATCTCATTTAACACGCCGGTTGCAATCCGGAGCGTCCGGCTCTGGATGACCCGGTCAATCAGTTCAAACAGCTTCGGGATGCGCTGTCCGGTTACGGCGGAAATAAACAGGATTTCCGCATACGGCATAAAGGAAAGAATCTCGCGGATGCGCTCTGTCTGACGGTAAATCGTTTTGTCGTCTTTATCCTCCACCGCATCCCACTTATTGACCGCAATGATAATCCCCTTGCCGCGCTCATGGGCAATGCCGGCAATCTTTGCGTCCTGCTCGGTTACGCCTTCGGTCGCGTCGATGACAACGACAACGACGTCAGCGCGCTCAATTGCGCTGACCGTACGGATAATGCTGAACCGCTCCAGCTCTTCCTTGATTTTATTTCTTTTGCGGAGCCCTGCCGTATCGATAAAAATATAGTCTTTTTCTTCATACCGGACCAGCGTATCGATTGCATCCCTTGTCGTGCCCGCAATATCAGATACAATCACACGGTTTTCCCCGGTCAGCTTGTTGATAATGGACGACTTGCCGACATTCGGCTTGCCGACAATCGCAACCTTCGGCAGCTCGTCCTCCTCTTCCTCTGTGGACGGCTCCGGGAAGTAGGCAGTCACTGCATCCAAAAGCTCGCCAAAGCCAAGCATGGACGCGCCGGACACCCCGATCGGGTCGCCGATACCAAGATTATAAAACTCATAGACCTCCGGCAGAAGCTTCTCAAAGTCATCGACCTTATTTACTGTCAGGACGACCGGCTTTCCGGAACGGCGCAGCATATCCGCCACCTTAAAGTCCGCGTCCACAAGCCCCTGTCTGACATCCGTCAGAAAAACAATGACATCGGCGGTATCAATGGCAATCTGTGCCTGCTGCCGCATATAGGTAAGCATCTTGTCCTTTGTCTCCGGCTCGATACCGCCGGTATCGATTAGTGTGAACTTATAATTCAGCCAGGTAATATCCGCATAAATGCGGTCACGTGTCACGCCCGGATAGTCCTTTACTATGGAAATACGTTCCCCCGCAAGGGCGTTAAATAACGTGGACTTGCCAACATTCGGGCGCCCCACGATTGCTACAATCGGATTACTCATTTCTGGATACGGTTCCTTTCTTCTCTGGCTATTCAATCATGGCACGTACCAGTGCCTCTCCCTCTGATTTTACAATACGAACTCTGGTTTGTAAAGCTTTTTCAATGTCAGAAATATGCAAATCGTCCAATAAGACATCCTCGCCGTTTTTTAACAGCACCTCTGGAAGCAGAAGATACTCTCCAAGTTCTTTTCCTTTTAGCTGTTCGATAATGTCCGTTCCGGTCAGAAGCCCTGCGACCGTAATCCGCTCCCCGAAAAAGCGGTTGATGATTGGTACTACCTCTGCTTCCATCTGCGGATATTTCCTTTGGATTTTTTCCACCTGCTCGCGGATGACCGGCGCTGCAAGCACTCCTGTGGCAAGGGTCCGCTTTCTTTGGCGGTTGTCTCCTTTGCATTCCGAAAGAAACGCATCGACTTCCTCTGTCAGCGAACGTACCATGCCGACGCCATTTTCCATCTGCGGATAACCCTCGTAAGCGTCCTCCGGCGGAAACGGCTGTCCTGCAAGAAGATACCATTCGTCGCTGGCATGAAGCATTCTTGTACCGAAGCGCTTATAAATGCTCTCCTGCCATTTCGAAACGGTTGCAAGTACCTGGATGGCATCCTCCTTTTCAAACGGCGCAAGCTCTGCAAGTCCTTCCCGGTATTTTGTCATTCCGACCGGAACGACGGACACGCTCTGCATAAACGGCAGATACGCGGTCAGGTCCTGAATGGTACGTTCTAACTCTTCCCCGTCGTTATACCCCTTACAGAGTACAATCTGACCGTTCATTTCAAGTCCGGCATCGTAGAACCGTTTTATCTTCTCTAACGCCTCTCCCGCAAACCGGTTGTTTAACATTTTACAGCGCAGCTCCGGATTCGTGGTATGCACCGAGATGTTAATCGGCGAAAGCTTATAAAACAAAATGCGTTCCATATCCTCTTCGGAAAGATTGGTCAACGTAATATAGTTTCCCTGTAAAAACGAAAGTCTTGCATCATCATCCTTAAAATAAAGCGTTTCCCTCATGCCGGGCGGCATCTGGTCAATAAAACAGAACACGCACTTATTCCTGCAAGAGCGGTAGGAGTCCATCAGCCCCTCTTCAAAGACAAGCCCTAAATCCTCTGGAGCGTCCTTTTCAATTTCAAGCTCCCATTCCTCTCCGGAAGGCTTCCGGACGAGAAGCGTCACTTCCTCGTCCTCAGAAAGATACCGGTAGTCGAACACATCCCGGACCGGCTGTTCATTGATGGAAAGAAGCACATCTCCTGCTTCGATTTCAAGCTCGTCCGCAATGCTGCCTGGTACTACCTCTTTAATTTTATGCTCGTATTGTTTCTTTTCCATTATATTACCCCTTGCATCTTTTCCGGCAGCTCCATTTCATCCTTCATTTTTATAAAACCGTATTTTTCATACAGCGGACGTCCCATAGCAGTTGCTTCCAGGGAAATTGCCGTAATCCCCTTACTTTTCGTATCTCTAATCAGCATATCCAATATTTTATATGCAATTCCCTTTCTTCTATATCCGGGACTAGTATACATATTCATTATATATGCTTTCTTCCCGCTTGGATTATGGTAAGTTGGCATTACTTGAAAAAAGCTGACACCGCCGGCACCTGCAAAACGACTTCCATCAAATACTAAGTAGGCAATATGCGTACCATCATGGAGCGCTTTTTGGTAATAATCATAGGAATGCTTTTTCACTTCACTCATATCAATATCATCAGACAGTTGGTTTGCAGCCCTTAATACTTGTATTCTCGTTTCTGTTAGTATGTCGATATCTTCCATCATTGCCTTTTTATATATCAAATCCATGCCCTATTCCTCCTCCGTCAACATGAGAAAGCCCGCCATATTCCCGCGTGCGTCTCCTGCGACACGATGGGAAAACAGAATATCCGGGTGACACATGGTACAAACGCCCCCGGTGATAATATGCTCTTTTTTCAGACCGGATTCCTCTAAAATCATTCGGTTTACCTTCCATAAATCCAGCTTCCACGTATCGTCCGCTTCCACGTCCCGCCGTATGGCAGCCGGAAACTCCTCTTGAAAGCGCTGTGCCGTCTCGCCGCCTACCGTATAGCAGTTTCCGCAGACGGATATACCAATATAAGCCTGCATCGTCTCCGGGCGGCAGCCGAACTCTCTTTGCATGGCGGTAACAGTCCGTCCGGCAATCCGTCCGATGGTGCCGCGCCAGCCTGCATGCGCCGTTCCGATGGCACGTGTCTCCGGGTCATAGAAAAATACCGGGACACAATCTGCCCCGAACACGGCAAGCGCGACCTCCGGCTCGTTTGTAATCTGTGCATCCACACTGGTATAATCCCTCGGCAGAAACAGTCCTTTTCCGCAGTCCGCCTTCGATGCCCTTCGCACTGTCAGCTCATGCACCTGGTCCGGAAGCACTACGCTTTCCACGCGGATACCGATAGCGCCGCAAATGCGCCGGTAGTTTTCCAGTACATTTTCTTCCGAATCCCCGCGCCCGAAGCCAAGGTTCATAGAAGAAAAACAACCGCTGCTGACGCCGCCCGCCCTCGTAGAGCAGCCGTGCCTTACTCCTTTCTGTGCCGCCAGACGGCGGAAATATAAAAACGGAACCCCGGTATCCGATACTGCCATTTCTGCCCCGTTCAATCCCTGTAACACTTCGTTCATCTCGCCGCCTCCCTTTCCGGCTACAGCCAAAAACATTTCCTTGAGCTTCCGCATCTCATGTACCTGTTCCGGTAGCTGTATGGTAGCTTATTTTTGTATTTGTCCGAAGGACCGCGGTTCTTAGCGGAACCGGAATCACCTCTTAGAACTGGTTAGGCGCGAGGACGCTACCGAGCGGCTTAACAGTTCTTAGAGGAAGTCCGGCGGAGCGTTTGCGCATACAAAAATAAGCTACCATACAGCTACCGGAACCTTTCAAAGTCACAGAAGAATGCAGAAGCTCAAGGATACAGCCAGAACGCATTCTCCGTCACTCTGATTTCCTCTCCGGCTACACCCACGACATCAAACCGGCACGGCATAGAAAAGGAAAGCCCGTTCCGGTAAAGATAATACTTTGCCGCCGCGATGATATGCCTCTGCTTCGACAAGGTGACTGCCTCTTCCGGCGTGCCAAATGTGCTGTCCGAGCGGTATTTTACTTCAATAAAGATAAGATAGCCGTCTTTTTGGGCAATGATATCAATTTCCCCATGCCGCGAAAAGAAATTCGTACAAAGGATTTCGTATCCGTTTTTTTGTAAGTAGTCCCGTACGGATGCTTCCTTTTCACTGCCGACTTTCCGCAGATTCTGTTTTCTGCGGCTCCCTGTTCTTGTTCCTATTCCTGCCTCCAGTTCCCGTTTTCCCCTTTCTGTAACTCCCGGACTGTTACCGTAATTAGCCTTATAAAAACACGCTTCGCGGGCTGTACGCTTTTACTACGTTACCTTTTTGACCTTCCCCTTTATTTTATCCGCCTTATCCACAAAAAGCAGAACCTCTGCCACAACCTCGTACAGCTCCGGCGGTATCGCGTCGCCGATTTCCAGCTTGGAAAGCGTACCAGCCAGCTTATCGTCCCTGTGGAGCGGTATGTTTTCCTCTTCCGCACGCTCGATTATCTTTTCCGCAACGTAGCCCCTGCCGGATGCCACAATCTTCGGCGCAGGCTCCGACGGGTTGTATTCCAGCGCTACCGCAATTTTGCCCTTTTCTTCTTCCAAAGCTGCCACCTCCTGTACCATCCTGCGTAGTAGTAGTTTGCCTGCGTCATTTTTTAACCGGCCCTACTCCAAATCTATGGAATCCTCTTTTAAAATTCCCTTTAAAAAGCTTTGTCTGTGAATTGAACAAGGTCCGTCCTTTTTCAGCTTTTCCATATGTTCTGCAGAACCATAGCCCTTATTCCCGGCAAAGCCGTATCCCGGATAAACCTTATCAAACTCTGTCATCATATGGTCCCTGGTTACCTTTGCCAGAACGCTTGCTGCCGCAATAGAAAGGGACTTAGCATCTCCTTTGATAATCGGTATCTGGCGTATCGGTTCCTTCCGTTCCGGAAACATCTCCTGAATCCCCGGTATTGTCACCGCGTCGTTTAACAGGATATCCGGTGCGCCGCAGGAGGCGGCCAGTTTCCTGACGGCTTCCCTCATTGCCTGATAGGTTGCCTGTAAAATATTGATTTCATCAATTACTGTATGGGAAACACAGCCGATGCCGTATGCTAGCGCTTTATCAAGAATTTCCGGAAATAGTTCCTCCCGTCTTTTTTCAGAAAGCTGCTTGGAATCATTCAGATACAAAATCCGGCAGTCCGCAGGCAGCGCCACCGCAGCCGCTACGACAGGTCCGGCAAGCGGTCCTCTGCCTGCCTCGTCGATGCCGCAGACAATCTGGTATTCTCCATATTTGCGTTCAAAAGCAAGCATTCCTTCCACTCTGGCACATTCCGCAAGAAACTTCTCTTTTCTCTTTTTTGCCTGTTCTATCAGCTTTTGTACACCGCTTCTCGTATCGTCCCGGTAACGAAGCATTACTTCTTCTAAGTGCTCCGGTGCGGCTTCCTGCAGCGCCGCCTTAATCGTTTCAATTTTTTCCGCCATACTCCTTGGTATCCTTTTCGTCGTTTTCCGGCGTTTCCGCCGGTTCTTTCCGCAAGCCTTCTCAGTTCCTGCCGACCGCTTCCTGATTTTTCCTGCTTCTGGCTCTGTTTTTAGCCGTTCTCCGTACGCTTCCGGCTATTCCACTGTCTTCTGTACCCTATCTAACGTAATCCTGCCGATTTTCCCGGCACGGAAATCGTCCATCAGAAACCCTGCGGCACGGTCAATATCTGTTTCGCCGCCCTTTTTTAAGCAGGCGCGCTTTCTTGCGATACGCTCTAAGGCTTCATTGCCGTCTGCGCATTCCTCGATTCCGTACTTTGCTGCAATCACACCCGGATAGTTTTCATAAAGATAAGAAAGCAGTGTCACCGAAAGCTCCCTGGAATCCAGGATATTTTCATTAATGGAGCCAATCCATGCAATCCGCAATCCTACCTGCTGGTCCTCAAACTTCGGCCATAGGATTCCTGGCGTATCCAGAAGCTCCAGTTCTTTATTTAAGCGAATCCATTGCTTGCCCTTTGTCACACCCGGCTTATTTCCGGTCAGCGTACAGCTTTTTCCAGCAAAGGAATTGATAAAGGTAGACTTTCCGACATTCGGGATACCAGCAATCATTGCCCTGAGCGGCCGCCCGATAATTCCGCGTTTTAAGTCACGTTCTCTTTTTTCCTTACAGGCCTCCTTAATCACCCCGAGAACACTCTTAATTCCGGCAGAGGTCTTTGCGTTCACTGCAAGCACATGATATCCCCTTTTTTCATAATATGCTTTATATTCCTTTGTTCTTCCCTCGTCTGCAAGGTCTGCCTTATTCAGCAGAAGTACCCGCGGCTTGCTTCCGGCAAGCTTATCAATATCCGGATTTTTTGAACTGTACGGAATACGCGCATCCACCAGCTCCACAATGACATCCACCAGCTTTAACTCATCCTGCATCTGACGCTTTGCCTTATTCATATGCCCCGGATACCAGTTAATGTTGGTTTTTGCCAGATTTTCGTTCTCCATTCTTCACTTCCTCTTTCCGACGGCACGGTATCTGCTGCGCCCGAATCCATCTATTACTCTTTTTTCTCCAGATTCATCTGGGAAATAATATTGAACGGGTCTAACATCAGCCAGGCCTTCCCGACAATCTGTGACTTTGTCACATTGCCGATGTTGGCAAAGCGGCTGTCCTCGCTCTTATTCCGATTATCCCCCAATACAAAGTATTCATCCTCATCCAGTACAAGCGGTTCTGTTGCAAGTCCCGAAAGATGCATCTTCGGCAGATCCTTGACAATCTCCTTTAACGGCGCATCATTAATATATACAATTCCGTCCACAATCTGAACCGTTTCTCCCGGAAGTCCGATTACCCTTTTTACATGATAATAGCTGTGCTCTTCCCCTTCCTGTTCAAACACAATCACGTCGAACCGGTCCGGCCCGCCGTGCAGATAGGACAAATGATTAATCATAATCGGTATATCCGCCTCTAATGTCGGTGCCATGGAATCTCCGGGCACCAGCGTCCGCTCAAATGCAAAACGCACAAAAAAGAAGGCAAGCAGAATCATGGCTGCCGTTTCTGCCAGAGTTACGGCAAGCCGGATGATGTTCTTTTTGATTCTCCTGCTTCTCCGGTTGTCGTTCAAATCAAAATCATATCCTGCCATTATCGTATCCTTTCACTTAGAAAAAAAGGGACAATGCACATTGTCCCTTTTCGCTGACTTATTTAAGGATTTCTTTTACCTTCGCCTTCTTACCGACTCTCTGACGAAGATACGTAAGCTTTGCCCTGCGGACCTTACCGCGTCTGACTACTTCAATCTTCTCAACAATCGGGGAATGTAACGGCCAGGTCTTCTCCACACCAACGCCGTTGGATGTCTTTCTTACCGTGAAGGTTTCTCTCGCTCCGCCGTTCTGCCTCTTTAAAACCGTTCCCTCAAATATCTGGATACGCTCACGGTTACCTTCCTTTACCTTTGCGTGTACCTTGATGGTATCGCCTACGTTAAAGTCCGTAACCTCAGCCTTCAGCTGGGCTGCTTCGATGTTCTTAATAATCTCGTTCATTTTGTGACCTCCTTAAAAATTAAGACATTCTTACTACCAGCTCCCGGTACAGCGGAACATCTCTCACAATCGAAAATTATAACACAAATTCTGACAAGACGCAAGTGTTTTTTATAAAAAATTTACCTCTTATGCCACACTTTCCTTCTTTAACTTCTGTGCAAGGCTTTCCAGCTCCTTAATTAATGTATCCATTTCGGAAGCAGTCTTATCATTCTGCTCGCTGATATTGTAGGTTTCGTTCGAATGTGCCGTTACTTCCTCGGTAATTGCGGAAATTGTCTGGATGCTTTCCACAATCTCCGTATTTGCGGCTGCCAGCTCCTTCACTGCCATTGTCAGCTGCTCTGCCTGACTGCCGATGTCTGCCGATGCATGTTCGATTGCCTTAAAGCTGTCTGCCGTCAGCAATACCGTTTCACCCTGGACACGGTTGCTCTCACTCAGCTCCTGAATCACTGAAATCAATGTATTCAACTCTCTGGAAAGGTTATTGATAATTTCCGTAATCTCGATTGTCGCTCCGCTTGTCTGTCCGGCAAGACCGGAAATCTCCGAAGCAACTACGGCAAAGCCCTTTCCTGCCTCGCCGGCTCTTGCTGCCTCAATGCTCGCATTCAGGGAAAGAAGCCCCGTCTGCTTGGTAACGCCTTCGATGACGCTGATAATGCGCTCCATCTGCTGGGCATAAGCGCCGAGACTCTCTAACTCAAGCGACACCTTATCGCTCGCCTCATTTGTCCGCTTTACCTGGGAAACCAGCTGCTCTACCGTTCTATGTCCCTTAATAATTTCATCCCTTGCAGTCAGGATATCCTTGCCGATTACCGTAGAAGCCCCTTCTACATTGGCAACATGCTGCTGAATCTGCTCTGTCTTTTCCATCTGGCGCTGTACCGCGTCTACCGTATCGCCTGTCCCGCTGTTTACCTCCTGCATGGAAAGCATTGTTTTGGAAAGCGACTCATGCAGCCCTCCCATCTGTTCTGCTACAGTATCCGTCAGTCCTACCATACTATCGGAAACGGACATAATCCTTTCTAACAGCTCATCAGAGCGTTCCTTTGCCTTACGTGCGGCTTCTACCTGATTCTGTCCCATCCTCATAATACCTGCCGCTACCATGGCAAGATAAATCACAGCAAGAATAATAACGGCAAGACGGATTTCAATACTTGCCATATTATCTGTCGTCAGTCTCTCCGTAGCAAATCCGTGGATAATCTCTGTGAGATTAATCAGGACTACTCCGGCACCAAGCCCCCAGATAAACCTTTTATCCGCGTATACGGCGCATGCCACAAGTAACGGAATCGCGTAAACAAACGCTTCCGGGGCGGTCGTCGTAAAAAGGACAAAGGTATAGAGCGCACCATAGCCACATACAATTAAAAATTTTAAATAAATGCTGTCCTTTTTCTGCTGGTACAACAAAAATGATGCAATTAACGGAAGCAGGGAAAATGCAAGAAAAACGGCATAATACCCTGGCGTCCGGGCCCCCTTTGCCAGCTCGATTGCATACGCAACAACTAATACAATGACGGTGACGGAATAACAACGGAATAAAATCCTGTTCGCAATAAAATAGTCTGAAGTATAACTTGCGCCTTTCTTTTGTTCGCTCATCACAATTCCTCCACAATATGCATTTTTTTCATTATATCATTTTTCAGAAAAATTGAAAACCCCTTTTTACAATTCCTGTGCATTGCGGCACACAAAGAATACCTGTCCTGCTACGGTTCTAAGCCGTTTTCCTGCTGCAGAAGCTTCTGCAAAAACTGCCGCTCCTTTTCAGAAAGCACCGCATGCGCGAGCAGGTCCGGCCGCATTTTAAGCGTCCGGAGAATGGACTGCTCCCTGCGCCACTTTTCAATATTGGCATGGTGCCCGGAAAGCAGCACCTCTGGTACACGATGACCGTTGTAATCCTCCGGTCTTGTGTACTGCGGATATTCGAGCAGACTGTCCTGAAAGCTTTCAAACTCAGCGGAAACTTCATTGTTCAGCACACCCGGTATCAAGCGGGAGACCGCGTCTATCATCAGCATTGCCGGAAGTTCTCCGCCGGTCAGCACATAATCCCCCGCAGAGGCCGTTTCTGTTACGACCAGCTCCAGAGCCCTCTCATCAATCCCCTCGTAATGGCCGCAAAGGAAAATCAGGTCCTCTTCCTTTGCCCATTCCTCCGCTTTTTTCTGGTGAAACACCTTCCCCTGCGGCGTAAGATAAATTACCCTTGTCTTTTTCCGGCGTTCTTCCGGAATCAGCCCCTTCACATGCTCGCAGGCGCGTACCACCGGTCCCGGCGCCATCACCATACCGGCCCCTCCGCCGTAAGGATAATCATCCACCCGCTTATGCTTATCCTCGGAAAAGTCACGGATATCCACCGCGGTAATGGAAAGCAGCCCCTTTTCCACGGCACGTCCGATGATGCTCGTATTCAGTCCCTCTGCTACCATGGCGGGGAACAATGTCATAACATAAAAATTCATGCCTCTGTCCTTCCAAGCTCCGGCTTTTCTGCCGGAGACTGTAAAATCCCCTAAAGCAACCCCGGCAATAGATGTACTAAAATCCTGCCTTCCTCCAGTGAAATCTCCTTCACACAGTCCTCGATATAAGGAATGAGTACGGTCTTCTTATCCGGCAGCGTAACCTCAAATACATCGTTTGCCCCGGTCTTGATTACCTCGGTTAAAATACCAAGAGCCTCTCCGGTATCGGTCACGACAGAAAGCCCGACCAGGTCGCAGATGTAGAACTCATTCTCTGCAAGCGGAAGGGCGTCGTCCCGTTCAATCAGGATGTCTTTGTTCCTGTAGAGGGCGGCCTGCTCCACGCTGCCAACCTCCTTAAACTTTACGATTACCATCTGCTTAAAAAACTTTACGCTTTCTACGGTAACCGGAAGAAGCTCTTTCCCCAGGTCCAGATACACCCTTTTCAGGCTCTTAAAACGCTTTGCATCCTCGGTCGTAGGAAAGACCTTTACCTCCCCGTGTACCCCGTGCGTTGTTGTTACAACGCCGACACGAAGCATTTCTTCTTTTTCCATTCCGTCCTCCTAAGGTTCATTTCTTTTGCCTGGAACCTCAAAGGGCCGCTTAACCCGACGGCCGGTATTCCCGTCCTATCAGACTAAGCAGCCCTCTGCGCTGGCATTATTGTAGTATCTCAACGACTACCTTTTTGTCATCTCCGGCTGCTGCGGATTTCACAACGGTGCGGATGGCTTTTGCAATGCGGCCTTGTTTACCGATTACCTTCCCCATATCCTCCGGTGCCACACGCAATTCTACAACAATCGACTTGTCGGTCTCCTTTTCGGTTACCTCGACTGCATCCGGATGATCTACAAGTGCCATAGCAATAACTTTCACTAACTCTTTCATTACTGCACACCTTGCCTTTCCGGTTCTGGCGGCTGCCCTGCCCGCATACTTCTGTTACTTTTCGATACCGGCCTTTTTCAATATCTTAGCAACGGTCTCGGTCGGCTGTGCGCCGTCAGCAAGCCACTTCTTTGCAGCCTCTTCGTTTACATTGAAAACGCTCGGCTCCTTGGTCGGATCATAGATACCGATCTCATCAATGAACTTTCCGTCACGCGGAGATCTGGAATCTGCTACAACGATTCTATAGAAAGGCGCCTTCTTCTGACCCATTCTCTTTAATCTGATTTTTACTGCCATCTTAATTTCACCTCCTTGATAGTTATCCATGTATATTACAGAAAGCAAATGCTTCTTGTAACCAGAACTTAAAATCCGAACGGCATCTTGAACCCGCGCCGTCCCTTGCCTCCCATCATACCGGAAAGCTGCTTCATCATTTTCTTCTGTCCCTCCACCTGCTTTACCAGACGGTTGACCTCTGAAATATCCACCCCGGCTCCCTCTGCAATCCTGCGTTTTCTCGAGGGATTTAAAAGCGCCGGATTGGCACGCTCTTCCTTTGTCATGGAGCGGATAATCGCAACCATGCCCTTAAACATATCGTCATTCAGCTCGACGCCCTTTAGCTGGCTCCCTACCCCCGGCAGCATGCTCATAATCTGGCTGATGCCGCCCATTTTCTTCATCTGCTCGGTCTGCTCCAGCAAATCATTGAAATCAAACTCCGCTTTCTTAAGCTTCCGCTCCATTTCTTTTGCCTTGCTCTCGTCAAACTCCGCCTGCGCTTTATCAATTAAAGTAAGGATATCGCCCATTCCGAGAATACGGGACGCCATACGGTCCGGATGGAACTGCTCTACATCCGTCAGCTTTTCGCCCGTACCTGTATATAAAATCGGTCGTCCGGTCACGGCACGGATGGAAAGCGCCGCACCGCCTCTGGTATCGCCGTCAAGCTTTGTAAGAATCACACCGGTAATCCCGATTTCCTTCTCAAACGTCTCCGCCACATTCACTGCATCCTGACCGGTCATGGCATCGACGGTCAGCAGGGTATGGGTAACCGAAAGTACCTCTTTTATCTTTTTTAGCTCCTCCATCATCGCCTCGTCGATGTGAAGACGCCCGGCAGTATCAATCAAAACTACGTTATTGTTATTTTTCTTTGCATGCTCTATTGCCGCCTTGGCAATATCCACCGGATTGTTCTTATCTCCCATGGAAAATACCGGAACCCCGGTCTTTTCCCCGTTGATTATCAGCTGGTCTATCGCCGCCGGACGGTAAATATCGCAGGCTACAAGAAGCGGCCGCTTTCCCTTGCTCTTAAACTGCCCCGCAAGCTTCGCCGCCATCGTCGTCTTACCGGCGCCCTGCAGGCCGCACATCATAATGACGGTAATCTCACTGCCCGGAAGGAACGTAAGCTCGGTCGTTTCGGAGCCGAGTAATGTCACCATTTCCTCATTTACGATTTTGATTACCATCTGTCCCGGTGTCAGACTGTTCAGCACATCCTGTCCTATCGCGCGCTCCTCTACGGTCTTTACAAAATTCTTTACCACACGGAAATTTACATCCGCCTCAAGTAACGCCATCTTTACTTCCTTGAGCGCCGCCTTTACATCGGCCTCGCTCAGCCTGCCCTTACCGCGCAGACTCTTAAATATGCTCTGCAGTTTCTCCGAAAGACTGTCAAATGCCATATATCCTCCTTACAACCCGTTCAGTATCTCCTCGGTCAAACCCTGCGCTTCCTTTATCAAAGCAGGATTCCCTGTCGCATAACTATTCTGTAAAAGCTCTTGGATTCGTTCTACACATTTCTTCGTCTTATTAAACTTCTCTACCAGATGGAGCTTCGCTTCATATCCTCGTAACTGCTTACTGCACCGCTTTACGATGTCGTGCACCCCCTGCCTTGTAATCCCTTCTGTATCCGCAATCTCTGACAGGGAAAAATCATTCAGGATGTAGTCTTCAAACACCCGCTTGTTATGCTCCTTTAAAAGCTCCCCATAAAAATCATACAGCATGGCAAGCTCCAAAAGCTCACTTACTTCTTCCATACAAAAGCACCACCTGTAAAGCTTTTTTCTTTACAGGTGGTAGTGTAACAGATAATGCAGAATGTGTCAAGTAGTTTTTTACCTGATTATATTTTTTACCTGATATTCCTTTCCGCAAATCGCAATGCTGAAACAATCGGCAGAATCAGTATCCCGCACAAAAAATTGCTGACGCCATGAATACAGTCCCACGGCAGCCCCGCAATAATCCAGGCAATCATTCCCTTAAAGCTTAATCCAAAGATAATTGCCTGTGCCGGAGCATATAAGGTCCCGAATAAAAAGCCATGTGCCGCGCAGACTGCCATATACACGAAAGGCTGCAGTTTTTTCGGGAGCCTCTTCGGAAGAAGCATCACGGCGCCCCAGAGAACCGTCCATACATATAAATAGGGAATCCACCATGTAGCAAAGCCGCAGAAAATACCATTTAAAATCACATAAGTATAAATCGGGTATAACGCTTTTTTTCTGTAGACCACCGTAAACGCGACTGTAAATACGCCAATCAGATGTATATTAGGAAACATCTCCATAATCATCTTTGACGCATACATAACCGTTCCAAGCATTCCGAAAATGGCAATTTCCCGGATAATAAGCTTCCTGTTCATTCTATACGGAAGGAATAGCTATCCCCCTCTGTTATCGTGGTAGAATCCACGCCTGTCTGCGCGTATTCATCGTTGATATAAAATGCCCAGTATACGCCATCTTTGTCATAATCGGCAGTTATGCCGTTGACTGTTTTTACAAAAAGACCGTATGCGCTTTCTTCCCCGGCAATCAGGTCAAGCTCTAAGAGCGCCTTCCCTACCGTCTCCTGGTCCGTATGGATTTCAAACCACGTTTCACTGCCCTCTTTATCTACTACAGAAAAAGTGAATTTCGTGCTGCCCTCGCCAAGCTGAGTGGCTTTTTCAATATCTTCTGTATTGTCTTTTGGCCCTGCGCCGGTAGGCGTACCGTTGCCGCTACTGTCCTTACAGCCAGCCGTAACTAACGCCATAGCTACAATCAAAGCCATACAAAGGATAACTGATGATAATTTTTTACTACAGTTCTTTTTCATATACTTACTCTCCTTCTGTGCCCCTGCGTTTCCGCAAAAGGTCAATTTGTTCTAAAATAATACCCTTTTCTTATTATTTTGTCAATCTGTTTTAGTCCGATTCATTTTATATGATTTATTTCATTTGATGCTAATTACATAAACATTCAACAAATGATACTGATAAGAAAATGACTAAAGTCATATAAATTAATGACCACCGTAACTTCCCTTTTATACGCTGATTTTGTATATTAAATAAAAAGGAGGCTTTCGTATGAATACAAAAACAAAAAGGCGCATTCTGATTATTTTAATAGGAATCGGCTTCTTGCTGGTTGGTATTATTATCAATTTTATTCCAACATGGAATTTAAAAACAAAAGATATGAATGTGTTAAGCGGTGACTGGATAACTGTATATTATGAAACGGAAAAAGATGCTGCCAGAGACGTTTTTGCATATGCAAATGCTGAAACGGCTTCCATTGCAAAAAAGTTAGGCTTCAGTGAAAAGCAAAATGTTAATGTTTATATTTATGATTATCAAAATACAATGCAAACAAAGAAATATGGCTATATAGCACCATTGTTAGGGCTTGATTGGTATATTGGCGATAATATTGGAACAAATATTATATTAACATCCCCCGCAAATCCAGGAAAAGTACACGATTATGATAATAATAAATATGCTGTATTGCATGAAATTGTACATGCATATGTCAGTGTAATTAATCGAGAGGTAGCTTTGTGGCTTACGGAAGGAATGGCATTATATTTAAGCAACGGAGAACCATTTTATAAGGCAAACTTAGAATATTTTACAATACCAGCATACAATGACACAAATTCAAATAATCCACTTACCTTTTCAAATTGTAGCGGCTATACTTTTGCACATACATATATTGAATATTTGGATAAGACATATGGCTGGGATAAGGTGTTAAAACTTATCAAATCAGAAAATTATGAAGAATGCTTCGATAAGTCTAAAAAAGAAATTTATGAAGAATGGGTACATTATATTGAAAACTATTATCAATGAACATTTTTTCGTTTGTTAGGTAACGTATAAAGGAGACTCTGAAAAAACGGATTTTCTATCAAAATCACAATAACCGCCAGCTCGATACGATATGGCTACTCTGGTCGATGTAGCGCTCCGGGTTGTTTATGCAGTAGGTATAAAGGTTCAGGCTCAGCGGGCCGGACTGGCAGCCGGCATAAAGGACGGAATTATCCGCTTCGCCGGTCTGTCCGGTAAGATTGCCGAACGCATCATAAGAATATGTTGCTATGACCTCCCCTCCGGAAAGGAGCGTCACCACGTCGCCGTGGGTGTTGTAGAGGTAGGAATAGGTTATCTTCTCCGATTTTCGTCCACATCCCCTGCACCGGCTTCACTGTATACCTCCCGGAACAGGAGCGGTCCGCCGTACACATTCCTTGCGGTTAAGGTGCCGTCCCCGTCTGCCTCCATGATAACATGCTCCCCGTCGTAAAGGAAGCGGGACGTAGCAGTCACACCGTCTGTGGTAACCTCCTTCGCCACACGGAAGCCCTGCGCATTGTAGGTATTCCTGACGGAGGTTTCTGCCGTCCTTGCGGAAACCATCTGGTTGTGCAGGTCGTAGGAGGCGGAAAGCACCGTGCCTCCCCCGTCGCCGTTTCCGTTACTGTCGTACTGCGTCTCCGTCAGACGGTTGCCGTTCACATCATAGGTATAAACGGTTTCCGAACGCTTCTTCCCGGCTTCCGTCCCTGCGCTCCTGACAAGCTGGTTCCGGCTGTTGTAGGTGTAAATGGTTTCCACGGTAACAGTTTTTTGCGTACCGTCCGAAGCCGCGGTCTGCACGGTTTCCGTCATTGTCCTGCGGTTCCCTGCACCGTCATAGGTGTAAGAAACGGTACGTCCGTCCGGGTACTCCACACGGGACAAACGGTTCAGGCTGTCATAGGTATATGCCGTCGTGCCGCGCTCTGTGTCTCCCGATTTCTCGGTCTTTGTCTTCAGGTTCCCGGCAGCATCATAGGTATACAAAAACTCGTCCTGCACGCTGCCGTCCGCAAGGGTATTCTTAACAGACGTCACCTGGTAACATCCGTCGAAGGTATAGCTCTCCTTGGTGCCGTCCCCATAGGTCACGCGTATACCGCTTTGCACGATGCTCCGTGCGCCTGTGCGGAACAAAATGGACCGCACAAGATTGGAACGCCCGTCATAGGTATAGGTCTTTGCTACGTTGTAATTTATTGAAAATCCGAAAGTATAACCTTAATAAATTTTACTATTTCCAACGTTTATACAATTCAGCCAAATCCAATAATTCCATACCTAGTTTATCCTGAAAATCCCATGAATCAACAATAATTCTAGGATAACTCAATGGTAAGCACTTATTATTCAGCATTTTCTCAAGTTCTTTCAATATCACATTTAATTGAACAAGATTTTTTTTACTACTTCCTTTTTCTATATTTTTTATTTCAATTCTTACATATTGTTGAACATCTAAATTTTTTTCTTGTATTTTTCTTCTATTGACATTTAATCAAATCCTCCAAATTATTAATATAATATTTCAAATTTATCCATCCTGCTTTTCCTTTCTTATTTTGATAATTTTTGAGTTCTTATAATCCAGTCTTCATCAAACTGTTCAAATAATAACTGTAGTCCACCTCCCGGTCGATATTCTATATTATTAGAAGCATATTTTGCAGTGCCTACCACATATTTGTAGGTAACCTACTACGGAACTCCGGAACACTTCCTCATTAATAAATTACAATGTATTTACATCAGCTTTAATAATTCGCATTGCAATTCATTATCACTCAAGTCATCAATATGCTGAAATATAAACACTAACAGTTTCATAACTTTTTTGAAGGCTACATTACTTGAGCCCACTTCATCATATCCTCCACTCAATATTTCTATAGTCCCACTAGGTAACTTCTCAAGAGGATATTCTTTGAAAAACTCATTGATTGCATCCGCAAATTCTTTATCTAATCCCACACATACTACCTTATTAAATGGTAAAACTTGTGATTTAAAAAAATTTTCTTCTTTTCCATAATTAATAATTACATCTGTTTTGTTTTTTTGATTATTCGTATATTTCATACATACCATTGCATAGTTACTAACATGACGAGGATGCAATTTTATTTCAATACAAATTGTTCCAATATGCCAATTAGTATTATCAGCTTTTGCACTCAAATGCAGAGTATTCTGACCTACACACTTAAATGGTACTTCATCTTTCCATATACATACTTTTTTATATCCATTATCACTTTCAAATAATAACATATTTAGTTCCTTTCTATGCTCCAGAATTTAAACCAAGCATTATTAAATAAATTCGGATTTTGTTTTATTACTTCAGGATGATAAAAGTTAAATTCTGTTGCACTATAATATGCTTTTGCTGCTTCGTGAGCATTATCATAACTCATACCATTCCTCATCACATTAAACTCATATATTTCATGTGCATAAAAATCCAAATCAGCTCCGATTATTTTTGTATTATTCTTATATGCATTCTCCAGTCTATCAATCATTGCATCATTAAACTCATCTGATAAATCATCAGATAAATGCTGTTTTACAGTATTTAATCCCTTTTCTGTAACATATTTTTCTTGTCCCCATAAAGATGTTTTATTTTTGGGAGAGAAAATATCACCTCCATCCACCTCTCCCGCAAAGTATTGCAGCTGCATCCTTGCCGGTAACGCATCCTCTGCATTCCCAACAATTCCTCCTGTAGCCTTTGCCGCCCTCTTTGCCTTCAGCCGGTCAATCCCTGCTCCTGCGAGGGTGCTTCCTGCGGAAACAACCGTGCCGAGTGCTGCAGAAATCCCTATCTGGCGGTAGTCTATCTGGGAGAACGTCCTGCCTTCCACAAAGAACTGATGTGCCATCTCCTCCGCCGCTTCAGAGGCTGCCCCTCCGGCTGCGTTGGCTATCAGGGCGGCGGCAAGCGTCTTCGCCGTCAGCCCTGTTCCTGTTGAAAGGGCATTCTTTGCCGCAAGCGGACCGATGGTGCATTTCAGGAGGTTCCCCGTGCCGAAGGAAATCGCGGAAACTGCACCGGAGAAAAGCCCTTCCCCGACGATGCGGTTATAGTCGATGCAGACCTTCTTCTCAATGAACTTCTGTATCCCCGCCTCGACTGCCATTCCTGCCACCACGGCTGAAATCACGATAACCGCCAGCTCGATGGCAATATGGCCGCTCGGGTCGATGTAACGCTCCGGGTTGTTCATGCAGTAGGTATAAAGGTTCAGGCTCAGCGGGTCGGACTGGCTCCCGGCGTAGGTGTCTGCCTGCAGGAAGCGCGCCGTTACCGGGTCGTACATACGCGCGTTCAGGTAATACAGCCCGGTTTCCACGTCATACTGGTAACCGGCATAAAGGACAGAATTGTCCGCTTCGCCGGTCTGTCCGGTAAGATTGCCAAACGCATCATAGGCATATGTTGCTATGACCTCCCTTCCGGAAAGGAGCGTCACCACGTCGCCGTGGGCGTTGTAGAGATAGGAATAGGTCACCCTCTCCGGATTTCCGTCCACATCCCCTGCACCGGCTTCACTGTATACCTCCCGGAACAGGAGCGGCCCGCCGTACACATTCCTTGCGGTTACGGCGCCGTCCCCGTCTGCCTCCATGATAACATGCTCCCCGTCGTAAAGGAAGCGGGACATAGAAGCCATGCCGTCTGTAGTAACCTCCTTCGCCACACGGAATCCCTGCGCATTGTAGGTATTCCTGACGTAGGTTTCTGCCGTCCTTGCAGAAACCATCTGGTTGTGCAGGTCGTAGGAAGCGGAAAGGACAGCGGTTCCCCCGTCGCCGTTCCCGTTACTGTCGTACTGCGTCTTCGTCTCCGTCAGACAGTTGCCGTTCGCATCATAGGTATAAACGGTTTCCGAACACTTCTTCCCGGCTTCCGTCCCTGCGCTCCTGACAAGCTGGTTCCGGCTGTTGTAGGTGTAAATGGTTTCCACGGTAACAGTTTTTTGCGTACCGTCCGAAGCCGCGGTCTGCACGGTTTCCGTCATTGTCCTGCGGTTCCCTGCACCGTCATAGGTGTAAGAAACGGTACGTCCGTCCGGGTACTCCACACGGGACAAACGGTTCAGGCTGTCATAGGTATATGCCGTCGTGCCGCGCTCTGTGTCTCCCGATTTCTCGGTCTTTGTCTTCAGGTTCCCGGCAGCATCATAGGTATACAAAAACTCGTCCTGCACGCTGCCGTCCGCAAGGGTATTCTTAACAGACGTCACCCGGTGACAGCCGTCGAAGGTATAGCTCTCCTTGGTGCCGTCCCCATAGGTCACGCTCTTTCTCGCCCCGTCTATGTTGTAAGCAATCTCCGCCACGGAGGTTCCGGACTGCACCTTGACTAGACGACCTGCCGTATCGTACCAACGCTTGACAGTACCGGTTTCGCCCGTCTCCGTCTCGTAATGGAACCCAGCGTCACACCCTGCGGTCATATCGTAGCCAAAGGTCACTGTGGCAAAGCCCGGCGCACGCTTTTCCGTGATACGCCCGAGGGCATCATAGGCACAGGTAGTCGTCCCGCTTCCGTCCGTAAACGAAACCAGACGGTTTGCCTTATCGTAGACATAGGTATAGGTGCTGCTCCGGCTTCCGGAAACCGAAGTCTCCTTTACCAGATTTCCTGCGGAATCATAGGTATAGGACGTCACCGTTCCGGCATAATCCGTTGCAGTTGCCACTTCTCCGTTGCCGAAATAGGTATAGTGCTGCGTTACGGCAGCGTCGCCGCTTCCTTCGGTCTTTGAGATGACAAGCCCTGCCTTGTTGTAGGCATATGATGTGCGGTTTTTGTTCCCGTCGGTCTGCGTCAGGAGATTTCCTGCCGCATCGTAGGTATAGGAGACCTTTGTCCCGTCCACAGACGTTACGCTAAGCAGCCTGCCCTCGCTGTCATAGGCGTACATCTTTTTATTTCCGTTGGCGTCCTGCTCGGAAAGCACGTTGCCAAGAACGTCATAGGTTTTTTTCGTTACTCCTCCTGCCGCGTCGGTCACTGAAACCACCCTGCCGTCCCTGTCATATTCATAAACGGTTTTATGGCCTTCGCCGTCCGTAGCGGAAATTTTCTGTCCTGCTGCGTCATACGTGTAATGTGCCGCAATTGTGCCATCCGGGTTGATAATATAGCACAACCGCCCGAACGCATCATAACGATACCTTATTTTATTCCCGAATGCATCCGTTTCTGAAAGAACAAGACCATTTGCATCGTATTCCGTCTTCTTTGTCAGCTCTTTCAGGGAAACCGTCACTGTTTCCGAGCATCTGCGGCCTAAAAGGTCATAAGAATACCTGGTGACGTTTCCTTCCGCATCGGTTTTGGAAAGCATGTTTCCAAACGCGTCATAGGTATACCGCTCTGTACGATGCTCCGTACCGCCTGTGCGGAACAGAATGGACCGCACAGGATTGGAACGCCCGTCATAGGTATAGGTCTGGCATGTGCCCATGGAATTTTCCTTACATGCTAACAATCCCGAACTATGATACTGGTAGGTTTCCCGATAGGAATCGATGGTGTCGTCCCCGGAAACCTCACAGGAGGTTACCTGTCCCAGGGAATTATAGGTATACGTTGTTACCCGTCCGGTACGCTCCGTCTTTGTCAGGACATTTCCCATGCCGTCATAGGTATAGGTCTCTGCTGCCCCTCCCTTTGTTACAGAAAGCACCCGGTCCGCCCCGTCATAGGTATAGCTTATCCTGCCGCCAAGCGCCGTCGTTTCCGTCAGCTTCCTGCCTAACGCGTCATAGGTATAGGAAACTGTAAATGCTTTTCCCGCCTTGTCCGTCTCCGGTGTGATATACGAGATACAGCTGCCCTGTGGGCTGTAACGGTAGATAGTCGCATTTCCGAACGCGTCGCATTCCATTGTACGGTTGCCGTTACGGTTATAGCCGTATTGCGCAGTTACGGTCCGTATCATGGTCTGGTTCTTTCCCTGCGTCACCTCGATACGTCTGGTCTCACGTCCACAGGCATCGTACTCTGTTTCCAGATGCTCCATTGCATCAATAGAAAGCCCTTCGCGGTAAGACGCCGGAAGCACCGTCTTAATCTGCCTGTCGGCCCGGTCATAGGCATACAGCGTCGTGCCCTTCTCTGCGTCAATTTCCCTTTCCAGCCGTCCGAAGCTGTCATATACCGATTCGGTGACTCTTTCTGCTGCATTTTCCCCATCATAGGACTGCGTTTCTTTCGTCACATTTCCGTTTGCGTCATACGCATAGGAGGTCCATGTCACAATCCCATCCTTTGCGGTTACGGTCTTACGGACGCACTGTCCCTTTGCATCGTATTGGTACGATGTTACCGTTCCGTCCGGCGCGGTTTCCCGGATAAGGTTCTCCGCCCTGTCATATCCATAGATTGTTACAAGTTCCGTAAAGCCGGTATTTTCTAACGTATACAGAGACGCATTTTCTACCAGACGCTTTGCTGTTACCGGCTTTTCCCCGGATGCATAGGTATACTCCGTCTGCATACTCTGTTTCCCGGAAAGCGTCTGTGTTTCGGAAAGACATCTTCCGTCCGCATCATAGCAGTAAGAAACGGTTCCTGCTGTATCCGTCCTTGATAGCAGGTTTCCCAGCGCATCATAAGTACAGGTTACCGTAATCAGCTCTCCTGACGGTATCCTCTTTGCCGTAGTGCCTGCCGCACTCCTCGTATAGCGTAGCGCATTTCCGAGCCGGTCGTACTCCGTTCCGGTGTAGGTATAGCGGTCTGCCTCAAACGGAGACCAGACGCCGGTACGGTTTTTCAGCGCATCATAGGTATAGTATGTCGTATTGCCTAAGGCGTCCTTCTGCGAGGACAGCGTCCCGTCCGTGGCATAGCTCCAGCTGAGTACGCCGCCGTCCGGGTTCTTCTGCTCGATAAGGCGGTTTTTATAATCGTAGGTAAATACGGTTTCTGCCGCTTCCATATCCGTAAAGTACACGGTCTCGGTCGTTTTATGGTATTTTCCGGAAAGCGTATAGGCATACTCCCGCAGAAGCTCTTCCCTTGCCCCCGGCGCCTTTCTGCATGCCGTAAGCATTCTTCCGTCCGCATCATAGGTATAGGTATAAACCGCGCCGCCCGGCAGCTCTTCCTTCAAAAGACGTCCCCTGCAGTCATAGGTATAGACCGTACGGTTTCCCAGAGGGTCGGTCTGGCTAAGGAGATTTCCTGCTGCATCATAGGTATAGGTGTATGCCTTTGCTTCGGAACCGTTTGCCGTATACTCTCTGACCTTCTGTAGCAGCTCATTGTAAACCGCCCCTGTAATGCCGCCGTTTGCGTCCTTTTTCCGGATAATATTTCCTGCCGCGTCATATGCGTATTCGGTCGTTCTTCCCTCCGGCGTCGTTACGGTGAGAACCCGTCCCAGCTTGTCATAGGTCATTTCCGTCTTATAGCCCTTTGCATTCCGGATGCCGGTCTGATATCCGGAAGCATTGTAGGTATAGGTCGTCTTACCGCCCTCCGGATTCGTCACGGTCTTAATCAGCCCCTTGAGGCTGCATTCTTCCGGGTTTGTAACATAGGTATAGCTTGTCACCGCAAATTTGGATGCGTCATTTTCTTCATATTTGCTGTAGCTTACATTTTTATCAAGCTCCACAATCACCGAACGCAGAAATACACCGCTTTCATCATAAATATAATGCGTCACGACGCCAGCCGGGTCCTTGTGGTAGATACAGTTATTCCGGCTGTCGTACTGAAAGGTTTCTATCCCGTTATCCGGATAAGTGATTTTTGTTGTATTTCCTTTGACATCCCGCTCGTAACTGGTAATATTTCCGGCTTCATCCCTGCTTGCCTTCAGCTCATTGTAATTACTCAGGTTATTATCCTGAAAATAGCTGAAGGTCTGCAGATTGCCGGAGCCGTCCACAATGCCGACAATATTGTAGGCAGCGTCGTAATACTGCGTTTCCGTCGTCCCGTCGGTATTCGTAATGGTCGTACTCCGCTTCGATTCGTCATAGGAGTAAGTGCGCGTATTCCCTGCCGCGTCGGTTACGCTCTCTACCGTCCAGCGCATCCCTCTCAGTTTATAGGCGATGCCCGCAATAGTCTGCCCCTTTGCGTTTTTTACCGCGCAAAGCCGTTTCCCTGATGTGGCTCCGGTATACTTGTAAAAATATACCGTTCCGTCTGCCGCCGTTGCCTTTACCAGCCTGTCGCCGTCATATTCATAAGTCACGGTTCTTCCGGCATAATCCCTTATCCCGGTAAGCCGCCCGCCCGTATAAGTCAGTACGGTTTCCCTGCCAAGCGCGTCCGTAAGCTTTATCGGCCGTCCCTTCGCATTCACGGTAATCGTAACCGCATTACCATAAGCGTCCTCTTCCCTTACAAGATAGCCTGCCGCGTTGTAATAATACTTTGTCTGGTCCGGCATCGTCAGAAGATAGCCGCCGTTCTCCGTCCGGGTCAGGGTATTTCTCGAACTCTTTGCCCAAAAGCTTCCGTCATTCGTTGCAACATAATTGTCAATCCCGCCGCCCGGCAGCTCTACAAGGAATATATGTTCATTTTTGTATTCCTCCGAAGGATACGCCCTACACGCATAATTCAGGTTCCAACCCTTGCCGAATACGCTGTCCTCCTTGTCATTCTGGGAATTGTATGTCCTCACAAGCTGAAATTCATTCTTGCCATACGGATACGATAAATCGACATAGCTGCCCGAATAATTTCCGGTCGGGGCATAGGCACCCTCTACGCTTCCGAAGTATACTGCCGCACGCAGCTCTTCTCCAAGGAAAGGCATATATTCTACCTTACCCTCTATCTTGTCGCCTTCCCCCTCCCACTGGTAGGAATCCATTCCAAGGAAGGTCCCTGTTTTTACCTGGCGCTTCGGTCCGCTGATGCTGCCCCAGTAGTTATTGGACGCATTAATTGCATAAAGGTCGCTCGTATTTTTTACGGCGCAGGCATTTCCTGCAAACCGGCAGTAATTCACCGAAATGTCGTTCAAGTTAGAAACCAGCACGGCATAGCTTCTCGCCCCGACAAACATGGAGTTTAAAACTGACACCATACCATACGCATTCAAAATCGTATCGGCATAACGGAATAGGCAGTCGCTTGCCTGCAGCTTACCGCCGTCATTAATACGGATTCCGCTCCAATATTCTATCGTGCTGCTTCCCTCCTCTGCTCCGACATAGGAAGGGTCTCCCGCGTAGGAGAAAACTATCTTCTTTTCCTCCGTACCGAGCGCCTGCAGGGTGCCGCTTAGGGAGATGCCATAATTCGGACGGAACAGCAGCTTAGCTCCCGGAGAAAGCTGCAATGTTTTCCCATACGGAATCGTAATAGATTCGCAAAAGTAGGTATCCTCCGGCAAGACAATACTATTTGCCAGTGTCCCATACAAAAGAACCCCGTTGGAATACTTACTGCCGATAAACTGATTTTCCCGGATACCCTCTAACTCCTCTCCGGTGCGCAGGGCACCGATGTTAAGGGAAATAGGGTAGGAGCCGGATTCCATAAAGGCGTTCCCCTCCACGGAGAATGCCCCCGTCCCGAGGCTGGAGACGTACAGACCGTAATAGGCGGTCCCCGTGACCGTGCACCCGGTCATGGCAAAGGAGGCATCCCCGCCCTGGCTCACGCGGACACCGTACCTCCCGCCCGTGATGGTGCTGTCCAGAAGCTCCGTGTTCCCGTACGACATCACGGCGTACTCCCCCGAAGCGAGAATACTGCACCCCTCCAGCCTCACGTTGCCCTTCGCCTCCGTCCGGAGCACCCCGTAGGCGGAATCCCCCCCTTCCAGCACACAGCGGGAAAGCCGCACACTCCCGTATACCGTAAGACCCGGTTCATAGCTGCTCCTGCCTTTTACATTCCTCACCTCCGTATGCTCCGCGGTGAGGCTCCCCCCTTCATATACGATAACCCCGTCCCATGTACCGCTTTTCCTGACGGTAAGCCCGTCCGCGTGTTCCGCATCGCCGTACGAGGTGAGGACAACCGGCTCCCTTTCTTTT
The DNA here is from genome assembly GCA_910577175.1 of uncultured Lachnospiraceae bacterium. Taxonomy (GTDB): domain Bacteria; phylum Bacillota; class Clostridia; order Lachnospirales; family Lachnospiraceae; genus SIG307. Next base: position 154,455 of record CAJTLU010000007.1, read on the forward strand.
CCCGACAGGATAAGATGCCCCCCGTTTGAAACCGAAAAATCCTTCCCGGACTCCCGCAGCAGCACGCTCCCTCCCGGCACTGTCAGGAGTCCCCCATCATAGATATAAAGATTCCCTGTTACATAGGTCCCCACCGGCAGCACCACCTCCCTACGGAGTATACCATTGAGGTAAGGCATGTCCGCACCGGTATGCCCGCTGTAGGTGTTCCCCCGGATTTCCTCCATCTGTCCCCCCGTCATGCTGCCAAGGTTCATATAGACCGGGTAGGAACCACATCCCGTGAAGGTGTTCCCCGTCACGGAGAATGTCCCCGTCCCGAGCGTGGAGACGTACAGACCGTAGGTGGCTGTCCCCGTCACCGTGCAACCTGACATGGCAAAGGAGACATCCCCGCCCTGGTTCACGCTGACACCATAACTTCCCCCCGTGATGGTGCTGTCCACCAGCTCCGTGTTCCCGTACGACATCACGGCGTACTCCCCCGACGCGAGGAGGGTGCAACCCTCCAGCCTCACGTCCCCGTTCCTTTCCACCATGAGAAGCCTGTATGCGGAAGTCCTCCCGTCCAGCACACAGTGGGAAAACCCTGCCTTCCCACTTATATTGACGGCTGCAGCACTTCTGCTCCTGTCCTTTATATTTCTTATTTCCGTATATTCCGCGGTGAGGTTTCCACCTTCACTTACAGTAACCCCGTTCCATGTGCTGTCCTTCCTGACAGTAAGCCCGTCCGCGTGTTCCGCATCGCCGTACGAGGTGAGGACAACCGGCTCCCTTTCTTTTCCCGACAGGATAAGATGCCCCCCGTTTGAAACCGAAAAATCCTTCCCGGACTCCCGCAGCAGCACGCTCCCTCCCGGCACTGTCAGGAGTCCCCCATCATAGATATAAAGATTCCCTGTTACATAGGTCCCCACCGGCAGCACCACCTCCCTACGGAGTATACCATTGAGGTAAGGCATGTCCGCACCGGTATGCCCGCTGTAGGTGTTCCCCCGGATTTCCTCCATCTGTCCCCCCGTCATGCTGCCAAGGTTCATATAGACCGGGTAGGAACCACATCCCGTGAAGGTGTTCCCCGTCACGGAGAATGTCCCCGTCCCGAGCGTGGAGACGTACAGACCGTAGGTGGCTGTCCCCGTCACCGTGCAACCTGACATGGCAAAGGAGACATCCCCGCCCTGGTTCACGCTGACACCATAACTTCCCCCCGTGATGGTGCTGTCCACCAGCTCCGTGTTCCCGTACGACATCACGGCGTACTCCCCCGACGCGAGGAGGGTGCAACCCTCCAGCCTCACGTCCCCGTTCCTTTCCACCATGAGAAGCCTGTATGCGGAAGTCCTCCCGTCCAGCACACAGTGGGAAAACCCTGCCTTCCCACTTATATTGACGGCTGCAGCACTTCTGCTCCTGTCCTTTATATTTCTTATTTCCGTATATTCCGCGGTGAGGTTTCCACCTGCATATACACTTACCCCTCCCCAATATTTACTCCCATTTTCTGTTCCTCCATACTCCACATCCCCCATGGAAGTCATAATAACTTCCCTTCCTTCTTCCCCTTCTAAAACGAAATTTCCACTGACATAAAAACTAGCTCCCGAAGCTATCCGTAGTATTGTCCCCGGCTTAACATGCAGTGTCTTTCCTTGTGCAATCGTAACAGACCCCGTCACTTCGTAAGAGCCGGTTCCTTCTCCCCACACTGTATCGGTGGAAATTGTCCCGCTCACTTTTCTTTTATTCGTAAAAGACACCACATTACTCCAAATGCTGTGTTCTTCCTTTGTCTCTATACTGCTAACTTGATACTGATATTCCGTGTAGCTGTCCGGAACTGTATACTGAAATGCACTGCCGCTGACACAGTCTACGGTTTCCCCATTTACCTGTACCTCGTATCCTGCTTTACTTCCGATAGGATTCCACTGCAAATAAACTGTATCGTTTCCCTGTGTCGATACAGTTAAAACTATTTCCTTTTTCACCGGCTCCTCCGTTGGCGTCGGTATTAGACTTGGCGCCACTGTCAGCGTCGGACTTGGTATACTTGTCACTTCCAGCTCCGGCGTTATCCCCGGTTCACTCGTCGCTTCCGGCTCCGGTGTCGGACCAGGCGTACTCGTTGGCTCCACCGTTGGATTTGGCGTACTTGTCGTTTCCGGCGTCGGTGTCAGACTTGGCTCGTTCGTCGGTTCCGGTGTACCTGTCGGTTCTGCCGTTGGTATCGAACTAGGCGTACTTGTCGCTTCCGGCTCCGGTGTCGGACCAGGCGTACTCGTTGGCTCCACCGTTGGATTTGGCGTACTTGTCGTTTCCGGCGTCGGTGTCAGACTTGGCTCGTTCGTCGGTTCCGGTGTACCTGTCGGTTCTGCCGTTGGTATCGAACTAGGCGTACTTGTCGTTTCCGGCGTCAGTGTCAGACTTGGCTCTGCCGTCGGTGTTAGCGTACTCGTCGGTTCTGCCGTTGGACTCGGTGTACTTGTTAGCTCCGGCGTCGGACTTAGTACGTTCGTCGGTTCCACTGTCGGCATCGGCGCGCTCGTCACTTCCACCGTTGGCTCCGGACCCGGTTCATTCGTCGGCTCCACCGTTAGAGTCGGTATACTTGTCACTTCCACCGTCGGCTCCGGACCCGGTTCATTCGTCGACTCCACCGTCAGACTCGGTGTACTCGTCGGTTCCGCCGTCGCTGTCAAACCCGGCATGCCCGTCGGCTCTGGCGTACCTGCCGCTTCTAACAGTTCCGTTGCTTCCGGCGTTATCCCCGGTTCTGCTTCCTCCGCTATGGCTCCCGTGTCCGTGCCTGCATATACGACCAGACCCCTGCCGCCTCCTGCCGGTGCAGTACAGCCGATTACTAATGATGCAATTGCTGCTGCCGCAAGCTTTTTTGCTGTTTTCCCCAATTCAAAATAGTATTTTGTCCCCTTTTTCATCTGCTGCTTCTCCTTCTGTCTTCTATTCTTTATTATTTCCTTTGTCCTGCTTTTTTTGTTTTCCCTTTACAATGCAGAAAAAAAACGGCTGCAAAGTAACACCTTGCAGCCGAACTATCTTAAAAATGTGCCTCCCACATCTTCTTAGACTCCCAACTTTGCGTCCCTGCGTTTCCACAGGTTTGCCAATTTATACTAAAATAATACCTTTTTCTTCCTCCCTTGTCAATTTGTTTTTCCTTGAGTTTTCTCATTTTTTAACGACGTTAGAAGTCCCCGCCGCAGGGACATAAAGGCACATGCAAAATGCGGAAACCCAGGATTTTCCCTGGATTCCCGCATTTCTTCTTAAATGTATTACAGCTGCAAAAATTCTTACGAGCCCACTATTGTTCCACCGTTCGGATGAAGCACCTGCCCCGTCATATAGCTTGAATCGTCGGATGCAAGGAATACATAACAAGGGGAAACCTCACATGGCTGACCGGCTCTATTCATCGGTACATGAGAGGTCTTCTTTCCAAAAGTAGCAACCTCTTCTGCAGAATAGGACGCCGGAATCAACGGAGTCCAGATAGGACCGGGCGCAACCCCGTTCACCCGGATTCCTTTTTCCACAAGCGATAACGAAAGCGATCTTGTCAGCGCAACGATTGCCCCTTTTGTTGCGCTGTAATCGATCAAATCCTTATTTCCCTCATAAGCAGTTACAGATGTCGTGTTGATAATACTTCCACCCTTTTTCATATACGGCAGGGCACATTGAATCAAATAGAAAAATGAAAATACATTCGTTCTGAACGTACATTCTAATTGTTCGTGGGAGATATCCAAAATACTCCGTTGAATAAACTGGACTGCATGATTATTTACCAGAATATCTAACTTACCAAAGCATTTTATTGTTTTATCTACACAATATTGCGCAAAGCACGGATCTTTTAAATCTCCGCAAATAAGCAGGGATTTGCCGCCTAATTCTTCTATTCTTTTCGACGTTTCTTCCGCATCCTTTTCTTCATCGTAATAAACGATTACAACAAAAGCGCCTTGTTTTACAAAATCATAGGCAACCGCTCTGCCGATTCCGCTATCGCCGCCTGTAATCAGCGCAACCTTATTTTTCAATTTAGGATATGTTTTTCCACATTCTGATACAGGCAAAGGGTTCATTACATATTCAAGTCCAGGTTGTCCATTTTGATGCTGCGGTGGAAAAGCCTTATCATCCCTGTGAAAATCCGTTATACAATCACATTTCATATTTAGGTTCCTATCGAAACAATCCTTATTCGTACTTACTATATGATATGCGTCTATATAAACGATGTGAAAGCAATAAACCTTAGTTTACTAAGTATGATGTAATTACCTTTTAATTTATTTCCGTTATCTAAATTAAGGAGATAAAGGCTATGACTGAAAAGAACCCCGAGACTGCCTGATTTCTTCTGCCGTCCCGGGGCTTTTCTTCTTACTGCCTATTCTGCTTGTCCTTTTTCACAAAAAGCTAAAACCTTTTAAGCTCCGGCTTCTGTACGTCGTCGGACATAATGGAGAACGCAATGTTCGTCGCATGGTCTGCTACACGTTCGATGTTGGATACGACGTCGGTAAAAATCATTCCGGTTTCCGCATCACACTCACCGCCGGTCAGACGTTCCACATGGCTCTGCTGTAACACACGTTCCAGTTCGTCAATTTCATCCTCTAACGAAAGGATGTCCCGCAGATGCTCCTCATTTTTCTTTTCAAACGCCTCTAAGGAATACTGGAGCAACGTCCTTGCTTTCCCGAACATCTCGCGGATCTGGTTCTCGGCATCCTTGCTGATGCTAAGGCCGTCCTCGCTCAGCTGCTTCGCCGCGTCTGCCATATTCTCCGCATGGTCTCCGATACGCTCGATGTCGTTTACGACATGGAACAGGCCGCCAAGCAGCTTTCTGTCCTCTACTGGAAGCGAAAGCTGGTTAGCCTTCACCAGATAGTTGGTAATCTGTTCATTCAAAAAGTTGACCGATTCCTCGGTTTTGTAAATCTCTTCTATGACATCCGGATCCTTAGTAAACAGCGCATCGATTCCTTTGGAAAGGTTATCAATAGCGATTCCTGCCATACGCGTCGTCTCACTGATAATATTCGGTACTGCGGCCGTAGTAGAAAACACATTGTTTTCACCAATGTACTCCAGATGCATATTGTCTGCCTTCTTGTCGTCACCCGGCACAAGCAGATAGGTTAATTTCACAATCGGCTTTACAAGCGGGAAGCAGACAAATACCTGGAATACCTTAAAAATCAAATGCGTATTTGCAACGTCACGGGCAATTTTGGCATTGATGCCGTCCACATAGACGTCCTTTAAGCCCATGGCACTGGAAATTCCGGTAATCAGCTCCAGAATCTCGTCATGCAGGAAGCAGAGCACCAGCATAATGACGGCAGAACCGACAATATTTATAATAAAATGGATATACGCGGCACGCTTTGCCATTTTCTTTCCGCCGATGCTGGCGAGCAGGGCAGACACACAGGAGCCCATGTTACAGCCAAGAATAATATAAAAGCAGATGCCAAGCGGAATCAGTCCCTGCGAAGCCATCAAAAGGACAATACCAACCGTCGCAGAGGAGCTCTGCAGCACCGCGGTTACAAGAAAGCCGACGCCTACTGCAAGGAGCGGATGTGTTAAAGAAGACAGAATATGAACAATTATCTCGGACTCCTTTAAGGTCTCCATCCCCCCCGACATAACGCTCATGCCGAAAAACAGCATGCCGAAGCCTAAGATAACCTCACCGATACGTTTAATCATCGGCTGTTTAAAGAACATTACCATCACGACGCCGCCGATTAAGAAAAACGGCGCGACATCGCTTAGGTTAAATGCAATCAGCTGTGCCGTAACGGTCGTACCGATATTGGCGCCTAAAATAACGCCTGCTGCCTGCATCAGGTCCATCAGACCAGCGTTTACAAAGCTGACCACCAGAACCGTGGTGGCACTGGAGGACTGAATAACCGCGGTGAATAAAATACCCATGAGCATCCCTAAGAAACGGTTCTTTGTCACCATCTCGAGGATTTTACGAAGCCTTGCGCCTGCAGCCTTCTCTAATCCCTCACTCATCAGCTTCATACCATATAAAAACAGTCCTAATCCTGCGGCAAGTGCCATAACTACCTGCATTCCCATGCCTGACCTCCTCTTCTGTTTTACTCCGTATACTTTCTATTATGCCATATTTTACCTTATTTTAAAAGAGTTTTTTCATATCTTTTTGAATTGCTTGTTTTAAAGCCTCTGTGCTTTCAAATTTTTGTTCCGGGCGCAAATACTTTAAAAACCTTGTTTCTAACGTCTTTCCATAGAGATTTCCCTCATATCTCGCCAGATGCGTTTCCACACTGACCCGCTTCCCGGAATCCACCGTTGGTCTTAAGCCTATGTTGGTAATACCGGAGTACCAGACATCTCCAAGCCTTGTCTGCGTGACATAGGCTCCATAGGCCGGAAGCAGCTTTTCCGGCGGCGGCAGCATATTGATTGTCGGAAAGCCAAGCGTCCTTCCAAGCTGCCGTCCATGCACTACCTCGGCGTATATAAAATAAGGTTGTCCCAGAAGCGCATTTGCCTCCTCCATGGCTCCCACAGTCAAAAGCTCCCTGATTTTCGTACTGCTGATTCGCGTTCCGCCGTTTTCCACCTTCGGAATACTTATCGTCCGGTAGCCGTATACGCTGCTAAGGTTATGCAAAAGTGCAGTATCCCCCCTCCTGTCCTTTCCGAACCGGAAGTCCTCTCCTGTCACAATCACCTTTGCATTCAGCTCCTTACAGAGCACCTCCGCTACAAACTGCTCCGCAGACAGGCTGCGAAGCGCCTCGTCAAGCGTATATTCTGCCAGAACGTCAATTCCAAGGGAGGCGCACAAAAGCTCCTGCTCCGCTCTTGTATAAATTACGTTTTTTCCTTCCCCGGACTTTGTCCAAAAAGAAAGCACGCAGGCCTGATATCCGTTTTTCTTTTCCGCAAGCACCGCATCAAAAAGCCTCCGGTGCCCGATATGTACGCCGTCAAACTTTCCGATGGTAACTGCTGTCTCACCCGGCAAACGCTCTGATTTTTCCTTTCTCCGAATCACCGGCTCCACCTTCCTTCGGCCGTTTTACGGCAAAAACATTTTGTCCGGCCGCAGCCGCTTCTCTTTCGTGTCAAACCGATACAGCCCGACCAAGGCTCCTTTCGTATCATAAAGCCGGACCCTGTTCTCCGCAGCGTCCGGAAACATATGCAGCATCTGCGGCTCCAGGAGGTTCCCGTTATACAGATACCGTTCAAACTCCGGCAGTATCTCTGCTGCCGGATACCTGGATAACATCCTTTCCACTGGAAGAACCAGCTCCTGCAGACGGTTTTCGTCCCGCGCCGTCTCAATTTGTGACAGCGTGACCGCCTCCGGAAGACAAAACTCCCCCGCCTGTGTACGGACTAACGACTCCATACAGGCGCCGCATCCTAAAAATTCGCCCATATCCCGCAGCAGGCTGCGGATGTAGGTTCCTTTGGAGCAGCGGATGCGAAGCCTGACACGTTCGACAGAACCGTCCTCCCTGTACTGGAAGTTTACCGGTTCATTTTCAAAAATTTCCACCTCGCGGGGCTTGCGCTCCACTTCCTTCCCGTCCCGTGCCAGCTCGTAAAGACGTTTTCCGTCCACCTTAAGCGCCGAATACATCGGCGGCACCTGCCCGTAGACTCCGGTAAACTTCTCTGCCGCACGCCGTACAGCAGCCTCGTCTGCCCTCACGCTGCTCTGGCTCAACACCGTCCCGGTCATATCCTCGGTATCGGTCGCCACGCCTAACAGCATGACCGCTTCGTAGGTTTTTTCTTTTTCCAGAAGCAGCTCGCAAAGCTTTGTCGCCTTACCGATGCAGACAGGAAGAACCCCGACGGCCTGCGGGTCAAGTGTTCCGGTATGACCGATTTTCCTCTCCCGCAAAATTCCACGCAGTTTTGCTACGACATCATGGGAGGTATAGCCTGCCTCTTTATAGACATTGATGATTCCGTCCATTGACTGCTCCTCTTATTGTTCTGTATATGAAGTAATCTGATGCTCGATTTGTAAGGAAAGATTATTTGCCACGTCATGGATGGAGCCGTTCATCGTACAGCCTGCCGCCATCTTATGACCGCCTCCGCCGAACATACAGCAGATTTTGCTGACATCTACCTTGCCATTGGAACGCATGCTGACCTTGTAGCACTGCGCGCCCTCCTCCCGGACAAGAATCGCAGCCTCTACTCCCTCCGTCACGCGCAGCTGGTCAATAATCCCGTCTAAGTCCGACGGAACCGCGCCGTAAAGCTGCATAATTTTCTGTGAAACAAAGGAAAAAATCACTTTTCCGTCCAGCAAAAGAATGCTCTCTAAGAGACATCTTCCAAGAATCTGGTTCTGCAGATAGGTCTTCCGGAAAAACGAGTCATCAATAATTTTTGACGAGGAAATCCCGGTCTCTAAAAGAGCGCCTGCAATTTCCATCGTCTTTTTCGAAGTATTGGAATGCTTAAACACACCGGTATCATGTACAATCCCGAGATAAAGGCATTCCGCAGTTGCTTCCTCTATTTTTTCTTTCTCCAGAAAGCCATACAAAACCTCACAGGTAGAGCTTGCTTCCGGCTCCACATGGTTGTACTGTGCAAATTTTGTATTGCTGATGTGGTGGTCGATGTTTACGGTAACTGCCGCTCTCTGAAACATAGCCTCCGTAAAGCCAAGCCGGTCTATGCTGCCGCAGTCCAGCGTAATAAACAAATCGTACGCCTGTTCCGCCGCCTTCCCGAACGCTTTTTCCGCATTTTTTAAAAAAGAAACCGATTCCGGGATATCTTCCAGATAGACGTCAATCTGCGGATTGCCGCCGGTCTCTCTTATCAGATAATTGTAAAGTCCGAGACACGCGCCTACGCAGTCACCGTCCGGACGACGGTGTCCCGCGATGGCAACGCTCCCTGCTTTCCTTACGAGTTCCAATAAATTTAACATACGATCCCCTTCCATGCTTTTTTCTGCCTATTCCTCTTCTTCCTTATCACGGTCCGGCAGCTGTGCCGTTACGTCGTCAATCAGCTTTGACATGGAAACGCCGTAAGCAATGGAACGGTCTCCGACGAAGATAAGCTCCGGCGTATTTCTTAAATTTAACGACTTCGCAAGCTTGGAACGGAGATGGGACGCCGCGCTTTTCAGCCCCCGCAGCGTATTTTGTACCGCCTCCTCGTCTCCGAGGACGCTGATATAAATTTTCGCTGTTTTTAAATCCGGAGCTACCTCCGCCGCCACAACCGAAGTCATCGGATGAATCCGCGGGTCCTTACACTCCTCGCGGATTAAGGTGCTGAGCTCCCTTTGCACCTCAGCATTAATCCGCGTATTTTTCACACTGTTCTTTCTCATTATCTCGGTACCTCTTCCATTATATAAAACTCAATCTGGTCAAGCTCCTTCAAATCGTTGAACTTTTCAAATACAAGGCCGCACTCGTAGCCGGCTGCTACTTCCTTGACATCGTCCTTGAAACGCTTTAAGGAAGCCAGGTCACCCTCGTAAATCTGCGTACCCTCACGGGAAATACGCGCCTTGCTGCCGCGGACAATCTTGCCGTCTAAGACATAGGAGCCGGCAATCATACCAAGACCGGAGGCCTTGAATACCTGACGCACCTCTGCATGACCGATTACTCTTTCCTCAAATACCGGGTCTAACAGACCCTTCATTGCAGCCTCCACATCCTCAATCGCATTGTAAATAACACGGTAAAGTCTAACGTCTACCTTTTCGCGGTCTGCCATTTCCTTTGCCATATTGTCCGGACGGATATTGAAACCAATAATAATCGCATTGGAGGCGCTTGCAAGGCTGACGTCAGACTCGTTGATAGCGCCGACGCCGCTGTGGATAATGCGGATTGCCACCTCTTCGTTGCTCAGCTTTAACAGGCTCTGCTTCACTGCCTCTACGGAACCCTGCACATCTGCCTTTACAATCAGGTTCAATTCCTTGATATTACCTGCCTGAATCTGCGAGAACAGGCCGTCCAGGGAAAGCTTTGCCTTCGTATCTGCAATCAGGCGCTCCTTGCCCTGCGAAATAAATGCTTCTGCAATATTTCTTGCTTCCTTCTCATTTTCCGTTACCATAAAGATTTCACCGGCATTCGGCACCTCGTTCAGACCAAGAATCTCGACCGGGGTAGAAGGGGTAGCTTCCTTTACCCTGCGTCCCTTATCATCCATCATGGCACGTACCTTACCATATGCAGAGCCGATTGCTACAATATCACCTACATGGAGCGTACCCTTCTGTACCAGAATCGTCGCAACCGGGCCCTTGCCCTTATCAAGCTGTGCCTCGATGACAATACCTCTTGCCTTTCTGTCCGGATTTGCCCCCAGCTCGCACATTTCCGCGGTCAGAAGAACCATCTCTAAAAGCTGGGTAATACCTTCCTTCGTATGAGCGGATACCGGAACGAAAATCGTATCGCCGCCCCAGTCCTCTGCAACGAGCTCGTGCTCGGTAAGCTCCTGCTTTACACGCTCGATATTGGCGCTCGGCTTATCCATCTTGTTGACCGCAACAATAATCGGAATCCCTGCCGCCTTTGCATGGTTGATTGCCTCTACCGTCTGCGGCATAACGCCGTCATCCGCTGCAACAACCAGAATTGCAATATCGGTAGACTTTGCTCCGCGCATACGCATCGAAGTAAACGCCTCATGTCCCGGCGTATCAAGGAACGTAATCTTTTCGCCGTTTACTTCTACCATATAGGCGCCGATATGCTGGGTAATACCGCCTGCTTCCTTGGCGGTTACATTTGCCTCCCGGATAGCATCCAACAAGGAAGTTTTACCATGGTCTACATGACCCATGACGCAGACTACCGGCGGACGCTTCTTCAAAAGGCTCTTATCTTCCTCTGTTTCCTTTAAAAGCTCTTCGACAACATTGACCGTTACCTTCTTTTCTACGATGCAGTCATACTCCAACGCGATTTCTTCTGCTTCCTCAAAGGTTATCTCCTGGTTAATGGATACCATCTTACCCGCAAGAAAGAGCTTCTTTACCAAGGCTGATGCCGGCTGCTTTAACTTATCTGCAAGCTCTTTTACCGTAAGCACCTCCGGAATGATAACGGACTTGATTTCCTCTTCCTCTTTCTTTACGACCTCTGGTTTAATGAAAGCGCCCTTGCGGTTCGGGTCTTTCTTCTTTAACATCTTCTCTAATGCTGCTTCATCCGTCTCACGGTCCTTCTTCTTTTCTCTTTCCTTATCGCGGTCCCGGTGACTGAATGCGGCTACTCTCTGTTCCTTTGTCAGCTCGTTTGCAAAATCTGTCTTAATACTGCTGTTTGCACCGCTCTTCCCGTCGTTTCTCGGACGGGATACCGGTTTCCTCTGTGTCGAATCCTTATCCGAATCCTTATCAAAGAAGCGGTCCTTTGAAAAACCTCCCTGCGGACGGTTCCCTTGCGGGCGGTCTCCATATCTGCGTTCGCCTTGCGGACGGTCACCCTGTGGACGGTTCCCCTGCGGGCGGTCTCCATATCTGCGTTCGCCTTGCGGACGGTCGCCCTGTGGACGGTTCCCCTGCGGGCGGTCACCGTATCTGCGCTCACCCTGTGGACGGTCACCCTGTGGGCGGTTCCCCTGCGGACGGTCCCCATATCTGCGCTCGCCCTGCGGACGGTCGCCCTGTGAGCGGTTCCCCTGCGGACGGTCGCCGTATCTGCGCTCGCCCTGTGGACGGTCACCCTGTGGGCGGTTTCCTTGCGGACGGTCCCCATATCTGCGCTCGCCTTGCGGACGGTCGCCGTTTCTTGACGCCGTCTGCTGGTTCTGCTGCATCTTCTGTGCCTTCGCCGCTTTCTGTTCTGCCTGCTGCGCAAAAACATTTCCTAAAATGTTAATGTGGACGCGCTCCTCTTTCTTTTCTTCCGGCGCCGGAGGCGTAACGGTTTCCTGTACCTTCTCCTGTACTTTTTCCTGCACTTTCTCCTGTACCTTTTCCACTTTCTCTCCTATTTTTTCTTCTTTCTTTTCCTTTATTTTTTCTTCCGCTGCTACTTCTTTCTTTTCTTCCCGCTTCTCTGTTTTCTTCTCTTCCTTTTTCGCTGGCTTTTTCTCTGCCGTGGAAGCTGCCTTTGTCTTGCTCTCGCTCTTCTTGACCGGCTTCTTCTCTGCTTCTTCCTTTCCGGCGCTCTCTAACTTCGCCAAATCGCCGAATCTGCCGCGAATCATGGAAATCTGCCGTTCATCCAGATTGCTGGAATGACTTTTGATTTCAAAGTTATATTCGCCCAGATAGTTTATAATGTCCTTACTCTGGATATCTAATTCCTTTGCAAGTTCACTTACCCTCATTTTTGCCATGTATTCTTACCTCCGTCGTTGATCCTCATGTTCCAAATATGCCAGCTGCTTTATAATCGCGGCTGCCAGGCCTTCCTCCAGTACCGCTGCGGATGCACGGAATTCCTTTCCCATCGCATGTCCGAGCTCCTCCTTGCTGCCAAGCAGGTAAACCGGTACGGAATAATAAGTACCGCTGTCAATAAACTTTTTCCGGGTGTTCGCAGAAGCCTCCTCCGAAATCAGAATCAGCTTTGCCCGTCCTTCCTTGATTGCCTTCTCCGTCAAAAATTCGCCTGCGGCTAACTTCCCTGCCTTTTGCGCCAGCCCGATATAGGAGTATATCTTTTTTGATACAGTATCCGTATTTTTTTCATTCTCCTGTACCACTTGCTATCAGCTCCTTTTCTAATTCCTCATATACCTCAGTCGGAATAGCACATTGCAAGGAACGTTCCAGTCCTTTGCTTTTTCTGGCTTTTTTTAAACACTCCGTTTGATTGCAGAGATAAGCACCTCGTCCGTTCTTTTTCCCTGTCGTATCTAATACTATAGTGTCCTCCGGCGTTTTTAATACACGAATCATCTCTTTTTTTGCTTTCATTTCACCGCAACCGGTACATTTACGAAGCGGAATTTTCTTCATTCAATCAATCCCTTTCCTCTATATTTCACCTTTCCAGTTGCCCATTTCATCATAATAGCCCGTATCCTCTTCCTTGCTCTTTGGCTTCTTTTTCACCTGGGACTCCGACTTGATGTCGATTTTATACCCGGTCAGCCTTGCCGCAAGCCTCGCATTTTGTCCTTCCCTGCCGATGGCAAGGGAAAGCTGGTAATCCGGCACAAGCACCTGTGCAATCCGTTCCTTGGCATCAAGCTTTACCGAAACTACCTTTGCCGGACTTAACGCATTTTCGATTAACTCCTCCGGAACGTCGCTCCAGTGGACAATATCAATCTTTTCGCCGCGCAGTTCATCTACCACGGCATTAATCCGGGAGCCGTTTACACCGACACAGGCGCCAATCGGGTCAACATTGGAATCGTTTGACTTTACTGCCATTTTAGTTCTTGAGCCAGCATCACGGGAAATTGCTTTAATTTCTACAACGCCGTCCCTGATTTCGGTTACCTCCGACTCAAACAGGCGCTTGACCAGCTCCGGATGCGACCGGGACACGGTAATACGCGGTCCCTTGGTAGACTCCTTTACCTCCATCACATATACCTTGATGCGGTCGTTCGGACGATACACTTCGCCGCGGGTCTGCTCGCCCTCTAACAGAATTGCCTCGCACTTTCCGAGATTTATGTTGATATTGCTGCCGTGCTGTCTCTGCACTACGCCGGTCACGACTTCTTTTTCCTTTTCGTAATACTGGTTAAAAATGGCCCTGCGCTCCTCCTCGCGGATTTTCTGCACGACAACCTGCTTTGCCTTCTGCGCAGCAATACGTCCGAAGTTCTTTGGCGTCACCTCGATGTTGACCGTATCGCCGACCTCGTACTTTGCCGTCGGGAACTTAATTGCCGCTTCCGCAACGGAAATCTCCTCGACAGGGTCTTCCACTTCTTCCACAACCCTTTTCTCGGCTAATACCACAACCTCCCCGTTGTTACGGTCTACTGTCACCTTAATGTTATCCGCTTTACCAAAATTATTCTTACACGCTGCAATCAGAGAATTTTCAATTGCTTCGAGCAAAATATCCTTGCTGATGCCTTTCTCCTTTTCCAGCTGATTCAATGCCTCAATCAGTTCTCTTGCGTCCATAGTTATCCTCCTTTATCTCTTTAAACCTCTTTTAAAAATGAATTGCCAGTTTTATTATCGCAATGCGCTCTCTTGGAATTGTAAGCGTTTCCGTTTCCGAACAACGGAGCATAATGTTTTTTTCATCAAAGCTTTCCAGCACACCCTCGAACTCTTTTTTCTTATCCATTGGCTGATACAGCTTTACCTCTACCTCTTCCCCGATACTCCTTGCAAAATCCTTTTCCTTCTTTAACTGTCTGCCAAGTCCTGGCGAGCTTACCTCCAGATAATACGCCTCCGGAATAAAGTCCTCTGCATCCAGCAAATCGCTTAACTCTCTGCTGACCAGTTCACAATCGTCAATCGTAATGCCGCCTTCCTTATCAATATAGGCACGAAGATAATAATTGCTCCCCTCTTTTACATACTCCACATCGACCAGTTCGAATCCGGTACGTTCCATAATCGGAAGAAGCAACCGCTCTGTCTTTTGCTCATAGTCGTCTCTTTTTGCCATAAGACCTCCTTTTCATGTCCGCAGAACAAAGGAAGGGCGTATTTTCTAAGGAATGTATCCCGCGGAGCGTTTTTTACTTTATAGGAATACACTTTCACGCACTGACGTAACGCGGTACCTCCTATGAAGTAAAGAAAGAGTGGACTTTCGTCCACTCTTTGCCTCAACCTTCATGCTACCATGGGTCAGTATAGCACCAAACCCATAAAAATGCAAGTGTTTTTTCTAAATTTTTCATATTTTCCCGTTTTTCTGTTTTCAGAGTATCCAACAAGGTCAGCGTACCTTATAATAATCAAACGCCGCAACCCCTCCGGCTTCCTTTGTCGCATAGCAGAACAGCCAGCTTCTGGTTCCCATAAACGTCGTAGAGGTAGAAAAGCCTAAAGCAAACGGCTTTCCGAAGTCTGTCCAGTTCTCGCCGTCAAGACTGTAGGAAAAGACAGCACGGCTTGCGCCAAAGTCATAGGAAATCTTTAACCATACCTGCGCATCCTCTGCCAGAGGCTCCTCTGTTTTTGCATTCATATTCTCAAAAGCGGTTTTGAACTTTCCATCTGCCTGGAACAGATACTTTTCTCCGTTCTCGTCACAGCAAACGCCAATCATGCCGTACTGGTCTGACATTGCGCAGAGTCCGGCATAATCCCCGCCCTTTAAGCCTGCCACGGAAAGCTTTGTTTCCGTTTCACAGCGCGGTCCTACCGTTCTCTGGGTCAGGGAATTGTGCGCTTCATAGATATTTCCAACGACTCTGTCCGTTGTGAGTGTTAAGAAGCCCGGCTGCTCCGTTACTGACCAGTAGCCGTCCGCCGGATTATGGTTCCATTGCCATACCGGCTTCAGTTTCTCTCCTTCGGCATAGTCAAACGTATCGTCTCCCACAAAGTAGTTTTCTTCCTTGCTGTCCGGAAGCTTAATCCGCATCGCCATCGAAGATTCGTTTGCAAAAAACTTCCCGTTCATGGCATAGGTTCCCATCACCGGCCAGCCATCCTGCCACTCTACTGCAACAATCGACGGAACCCGTCCAATGCCGCCGCGGTCCTGGAACAAAAAGCCGTACCAGTCCCCGAACTGTGTCTGCACCAGTCCTCCCTGTGCCAGACCGGCAGAAACGCCTCCGGAGCCTCCCTGATAGATGACCTTTTCCTCCCAGTCACCGGTAAACAGGTCATCGGAACGGTAACAGAGCTGTGTCCGCATCCACCGGTCTGCCGGGGAAGCAATAATACATACATAATAATACCCGTCAATTTTATAAACGTGAGCGCCTTCCCACAAAGACCATCCGGAAGCGGAAAAAAGCTTCCTTGCCGAGCCGACCTGTTTTACCGTGCTAGTCGCATCATCGAGCATAAGCTCCTGAAGCGTACAGCTTCCGCCGCTTGCAGAAAACACGTAAAGCTTGCCGTCCTCTAAGAACAGCCCCGGGTCATGGTACCAGGCATTTGTATGGTATTTCTTCCACGTTCCATTTTCGATATCATCGGTCGTATAGATATAAAACCCGTGATTGTTGCTCATAAAGCCTACATAAAACAGCCCTGATGCTTCGTCATAGCGCAGCGATGCTGCCCAGGAGCCGCGCGCATACATATCCTTTCCGTTTTCCAGACGTCCGTAATCGTCCTCCTCAAGCACATCATATACATAGTTTACAATCTGCCAGTGCACAAGGTCCTTCGACTTCATCACCGGAACCCCTGGACATAAATTCATCGTCGTACTTGTCATATAATAGGCCTCGCCGACACGGATGATATCAAGGTCCGGAATATCCGAGTACAGCGTAGGATAGCTTACGACGGCAGGATTCTTGATTCCCGACGTCGGCGTCGCGTCAGGCTCTTTTGTCGGCACCGGCGTTACGGTAGCGCCCTCCGGCTGTCCCGGCGTCACGTCCTTTTGTCCGTCCTGCTCCGGTGTCACGGAAGAAGGCGGCATGGTTCCTTCCGGGTTTTCTACCGGTTTGCTCCCATTACAGGCTGCAAGTATCCCTCCAAGTCCTATTGTCATTATGGCTGCTACGCCAAGCGCCCTGAACCTTCGTTTTCTGTCCCCCATTTGCAATACCTCCGCTGCTATCCGCGATAATAGTTAATCAGACAACCCTTCGCAATAATCTCACGCTCATCATCCGTCAGTTCGCCAAGACGAACCGTAAACGGCTGCATCTTTTCTCCTACCACATAAGCGGTAATCTCCGGCTTTTTCTCCGCAACTGCAGTCCGGATATCCTTTAAGAAAATATAATCCCCGTTCCGGAACGGAAGCTCCCCGTCAATCAGGAACGGAAGCATACCCCAGTTAATAAGATTGCTGCGATAGCGCTTCGTTGCATACTCCTTTGCAATGTTAGCAAGACCGCCGAGTACCTTCTGGCAGCTTGCCGCCTGCTCACGGGCAGAGCCGTCGCCCGGCTTTGTCGCGTAAATCACGCTTCCGATTTCCGTTGCCTCCGGATTGACCTCCATTTGCTTTGCCACAGTCTCAAATGCCTCTGCAACCTCTGCATTGACCTTCCGGATTTCTTCCAGACTGCCGCCTGCAATCCTCTCCTTCTCCGCCTTCTGGACTTCCTTGGCACGGCCGACGTACAGCGGGTCCTTTCTTGAAAGCGTAAACTCGGCAAGTCCGAGCGGGTTCGAACGGTAAGAGGACGTCTCTCCGGACGGAATCAGCTCGTCGGTTGTCGTCACCGGGTCATGGATTTCAGAAACTACCTTTAAAAGCATATCGTCCGTCAGGGCAGACATTGCCGGCCAGTCTACAATGCCCGGACCGAACTTTACCTCTGCATTCTTATCCGGCTTTCCTGCGCCGAAATACACTCTGTTCTCATAAATCGAAGCGTCAAAATAATATGCCGGCTTCGTAAATACCACATCCAGCTCATCCGCACCGGTTAAGTAGCCCTTGTTTGCCGCAGTTGCCGCAATAGAACGCGCGTCCATTAACGCTACGGAAGCAATCTGGCCGTTCGTTACCTTAGAACCCTCGCGGTTCGGGAAATTCCGGGTCGAATGACGGATACTGAGTCCGTTGTTCGCTGGAACATCGCCTGCGCCAAAGCACGGCCCGCAGAATGCTGTACGAAGCGTAGCGCCTGTGCGCATCAGCTCCGCCGCCCTGCCGTTCTTTACCAACTCCATGAAAATCGGCTGACTCGCCGGATATACGCTTAAGGAAAACTCGTCGTTGCCGATAAACTTATCCTTTAAAATATCCGCCGCGTCGCAGATATTCTCAAAACCGCCGCCTGCACAGCCGGCAATAACGCCCTGCTCGATGTAGAGCTTGCCATTGCGGATTTTATCACGCAGCTTATAGGTCACCTTATTGTTATCAAGGCTCACTAATGCCTTCTTTTCTACTTCTGCAAGGATATCCTCCAGATTTTCCTTTAATTCTGCAATCGTATAGACATTGCTCGGATGGAACGGCATTGCAATCATCGGACGGATTTTGTCAAGCTCCACCTCAATTAAGCCGTCATAATAAACAACCGGGGCAAGCTTTAACTCCTTATAGTCCTCTTTTCTTCCGTGTTGTACATAAAACTCCTCTACCGCGGAATCGGTCTCCCAGATGGAAGAAAGGCAGGTAGTCTCCGTCGTCATAACGTCTACGCCGATACGGTAGTCCACACTCAGATTGTGAACGCCTTCCCCGAAGAATTCCATCACTTTATTGTTTACATAGCCGTTTGCAAATACAGCACCGATAATAGCAAGCGCAATATCCTGCGGGCCGACGCCCTTTACCGGCTTCCCTGTCAGGTGTACGCCGACTACCTTCGGCATATTGATATCATACGTTTTATTTAACAGCTGCTTTACAAGCTCCGGACCGCCCTCGCCCACTGCCATGGTGCCAAGCGCCCCGTATCTGGTATGGCTGTCCGAGCCAAGAATCATCTTTCCTCCGCCTGCAAGCATTTCCCTTGCAAACTGATGGATAACTGCCTGATGCGGCGGAACGTAAATGCCGCCGTAGCGCTTTGCACAGGAAAGACCAAACATATGGTCATCCTCGTTAATCGTACCGCCTACCGCACAAAGGCTGTTATGGCAGTTCGTCAGTACATACGGCACCGGGAACTCGGTCAGTCCGCTGGCTCTTGCCGTCTGGATTATCCCCACAAAGGTAATGTCATGGGAAGTCAGCTTATCAAACTTGATTTTCAGCTTGTCCATGGAGCCGGACGTATTATGCGCCTCCAAAATCCCGTAAGAAAGCGTTGCCTTCTTTGCCTCTTCTGCCGGCACAACACTGCCATACGCTGCAGAAAGCTTCTGTACTGCCTCTGCGGTATCCTCGATTACCTCCGAACCGTTTACCACATAAGCGCCGTTTTTTAATAATGTAATCATCCTTTTCCCCTTCCTGCGCCAATCAGACGCAATTTCCTCTACTCGATGTAACCATCCTTCGGATTGATATAATAAACATCGTCACAATTTGTTGTTGCAGTGGAATTGAACAATCCCTCTCCTGCCTGTAAATGAAGCATCAATTCCTCGTCCTTCGTATCCGATACCTCAAGACTGACCCTGCCGTGAAAGCCGTTTAAAAACTGCCCGGTCTGCAAAAGTGCCTCGCCGCCGTCCTCAAACGCAATCTGTACCGTAAGCCATGCCTCGCCCGTAATATCGGAAAGCTTCAGCTTCTCTGCGGATTCGGTCACTTTCTTCTTCGCCGGTACCTTTCCGAAATCCATGACCTCCGTCATCGTCCCGTCGTTATCCTCGTACCAGATCCGAAGGGAGGTAATCGTATGCGTCGAGCGGTTTCTGATAATAATTTTATTCTCAAGAGTAGATTCGACAAAGACCAGAACAGCCACCAGCAGAATTACAAAAATACCGCCTCCGATCAGGAGATTCCGGATTTTTTTATTCGGAACGGTCTTCTCCTTTGTCTTGTTTCCCTGATATTCATAATTTTTTACCTTGATTTTGCTCATCTGGTTCTCTCCTATTTCCGTTTTCTATTATTCCAAAAAAAGAGGTGATGCGGCTGCGTCACCTTTCTCCTTTGAGTCTGTGCCACACGCACAAAACCGGCTGTGCGGCCGCACCGATACAGGAATCCCAAAAAAGACCCCTGCTTGTCCGCTGTATCGTTATGCCAGCTTTAACAGGAAAAACATTCTGATTTCCTTGCCTCCGTACAAAAGAGGCACCTTAATCGAAGTCATATTCGGGGAAGCAAGCTTCGCTTTCCCCGTAGCCAGTGTCGGCGGCGTAATGTCAATCATTATTTTATTGTTGGAAAGTAACGTTGCGGCATTTCCCATAATCATGTTCCCAAGCTCGCTTAATGCGCTCTTTGCCATATCGTCAATCTCCGTCACCGGCATTCCCATCATCATACGGGAAGCAATGTCCCTTGCCACATCAAAATCAAACACAATACAAACCTGTCCGGTCAGCTCTCCGGTAATACCAAGCATAATAAACATAGGTTCTCCGTCGATTACTATGTTGTCCTTCGAAATGTGTCCTACCTCTATCTGGATACCGCACACCTGATCCAGAATCCTCTTCGCTGACACTAAAAACGGGTTAATATGCTCAGCAGATACTATTCCTGCCATGTCAATCCATACCTTTCTGTAAGTAAACTATTCCTTTTATGCAAAATACGTGTACCAAAAGGCAGCGTTCCCTCCCTGTCTTCCTATCATACCAAATTTGCAGCGGAGTTTCAATAGTTTTCCAAACTTTTTAGTCTTTTATAAATCCTTGTGCTCCTGGAGGCTCTAAAGGGCTGCTATCAAAAGAGCCACTTCTTACAAACAACGAACAGTCAGGAAACTTGTAAGCCGGGGCTGCGTTTCGTGTGACAGCCCCGGCTTAAAGAGTATATAAAATGCGGAAAACCAGGTCTAGAAAAGCAGGTAAAGCAGCGTAATGGCAAGTCCTGTTGCCGCAAGCAACAAGCCAAAGGACACACTGCCCGTAATCAGGGAAAACGTCTGTCTTGCCTCCAGCTCGCTTACCGCAAACACCGACACAAACGACTTTTTAATCGGATGCTTGTGAAACAGCGTTTTATTTAGCAAAAGCACCAGCATATCCATTGCAGTTCCAAGCATATGGGTCAGTCTGGTTCCGACCCAGACTGACAGCCGTTTCTTCCGCGGCGCAAGCACCGTGTGATTTAACAGCGCCGCAGCGCCGTCCACAAGGCGGTCGCAGAGCCGGCAAAAAAACGCACAGACAAACGGAAGAAAATAAAGAAGCACCGGCCGGTAAACGGCATCCTCCAAATCCAACCAGGACGGAACCCGGTTTACATAAACCCGCTGTCCGTTCTCCTTCTTCATTAACAGAAGACGTACCACTACTACATATACCAAAATACCGATGGCAGCGGAAATTGCGGCTCCCTTTAGATTTTCAGCCGAAAGCCAGGCAATGCCGGAAAGCTTTACGCCCTTTTTGCCGGAATACGGATTGAAAAAGGCTTCCGCCACGCCGCCGATTTCGGCAAAAATACGGTCCGGCGTAAGCCCAAGCACCGGTAAAAGAACTGCCGGGCCACAGACCGCAATTCCGGAAAGCGGCGTCATGCTCTTTGCAGCCGTATGTTGCTCCCCTTCTCCGCGCTCTACAAAAATAGCAATAAAAAGCTTCAGCATATAGGCAAGTGTCAGTCCGCCTGCAACCAAAAACAAGACCTCTGCGGTCCGGAACAGGGAAAGCCCGGAAGCTGCCCCTTCGGCCTCCAGATGTGCAATCTGCTCCACAATACTTTCGTGCAGCAGCGTTTTACTGATATAGCCGTTTAAGCCCGGGATACCTGCAAGCCCGAGCACACCCGAAAGAACCGTAGCGCCAAGCACCGGGTGCTTTCTTCCGAAGCCGCGGACCCGATTTAAGTCAAGAGAATGCGTATGGATATAAACCACGCCTGCCGCCATAAACAAAACCAGCTTTAACAAAGAATGGTTTACCATATGATATACGGTTCCGTAAAGTGCCGGACCTTCGCCTCCTGCAATACTGACCATTCCGATGCCAAGCGTAATAAACCCGATCTGGGATACCGAAGAGCAGGCAAGGATCCGCTTGATATCCACTGAAAACAATGCGGACACCGCGCCAATCAACATTGTAACCAGTCCCAGCACAAAAATCACCCTGCCCCATGCCGCATCGCCGGAAAGCAGATAGCAGTTTACAAGCAGCATACCGAAGATACCGCACTTCGTCAGCATTCCGGAAAGCAGTGCCGATGCCGGCGCCGGGGCTGCCGGATGCGCCTTCGGGAGCCAGATATGGAGCGGAAACACGCCCGCCTTCCCTGCAAAACCAGCCGTAAGAAGTGCTGCTGCCGTATACAAATAAGTCCTGCGGTTCCCGAAATTACCGCCCTCTCCGTTTAAGAACCGCTCCGCATGGCTTTGCAGCTCAGAAATCGTAAGCGAACCGAACGCATGCTGCAGCATAAACAGCCCCATCAGCATAGACAGACCGCCGATGACCGCTACTGCCAGATAAGTTTTGGACGCACGGACTGCCGCCACGGTTTCCTCCTGCACCACCCATACATAGGAGGTAAAGGACATCATTTCAAAAAAGAGAAACAGCGTAAGCAAATCTGCCGCAAAAAACACGCCTTCTACCGCAAAAAACGTCAGAACCGTAAAGCAGATATAGCGTCCCTTATGGGAATGCCCCTTAAAATACTGTATCGAAAAAAGCCCGGTCATCAGCCACAGGAAAGCAGCTAACAGCGCATAAAATACGCGGAACCCGTCTGCGGTAAACCGGACTGCCATGATTCCGTTCATAGAATACCGCCTCCCTTCGCAACCGTTGTCAGTACATTTGTCAAAGGTCTTGCAAAAACGCCAAGCAATACCATAAGAATACACAAAAGAATCAGAGGAACTGTCATATAGGCATTGGCTTCACACCGCTCCCCCACAGGCTCCGGCAGTCCCTTTGCCGGAAAGCAAGCCTTAAAAACTGCGGAAAAAAGGTATACTGCCGTCAGTACCGAGGAAATCAAAAGAACCACAGAGCCCGCCGTTTCCATCGGTTTTTCCGCTTCTAACGCCGCCTCCGCGAGATTCCACTTACTTAAAAATCCCGGAAACGGCGGCACTCCCGTCAATGCCGCGGAAGCAATCGTAAAGCAGGAAAACGTCACCGGCATCCGCCGTCCCATACCGCGCAAATCCTGGACATACTCCTGTCCGGTCTTATAAAGAACCGCACCGGCACAGAAAAACAGCGTAATCTTTACAACGCTGTGCACTACCATATGCGTCAGCGCTCCGGTCAGGCCTGCCGGAGTCATTAAGGAGGCACCGAAAATAATATAGGACAGATTGCTTATCGTCGAATACGCCAGCCGCCGTTTCAGGTGCTGCTCCTTGAGCGCCATGGCAGAACCATAGAGAATCGTAACTAACGACGCCGCCATAATAATGTATTGTGCCAGACTCCCCCGCAGAAAATCCGTGCCAAAGCTAAAATAGGTAATGCGCATAATGGCAAATGCCCCTGCATTCACAACTGCGGCCGCATGCAGCAGCGCAGTTACCGGCGTCGGTGCCACAGAAGCTGTCGGCAGCCACCGGTGCAGCGGGAAAATTGCCGCCTTTACGCCAAAGCCAAACGTCGTCAGTACATAGGCTGCACGCAGAAGCTTCACCTGTACATCAGTATAGGTCTGGTTCAGCACCCCGCCATAAACAAAGTCAATGCTGTCTCCAAAGGTTAAAATAAATGCAATTCCGATAAAGGCAAACGCCGCCCCGCCTACCGAATAGACCACATACCGTCTGCCCGCAAAGACTCCCTTCCTGCGCATGCCGTGCATGACGAGCGGCAGGGTGACAAAGGTAAGCAGCTCATAAAACAAATACAGGGTCATCAGGTTCCCCGCAAACGCAATTCCCATCGTAATTCCGTATGTCATTGTATAAAAGGTAAAAAAGGCATTTTCCTTTCCCTCATGCTTCATATACTCAAAGGCATAGCAGGTAGCAATCGGCCAGAGTACGGCAACCAGGGTGCCGAACACACAGCCCGCACCGTCCGTATGGAACGAAATAGAAAGCTTTCCTGCCATATTTAACAGCATAAGATAGCCCTGCGGGCGGATAACAAACAAAATAACGAACACAAGCGCCGTATTCAGCAGGGTTACACCGCCGACATACAGTCTGCGCGCCGCCGCCTTTTCAAAATGAAACAGCGGGATACAGGCACCGGCCAGTATCGGGAATATAATCGGAAGTACCATCCAATAATCACGCATACTTTTCTCCTTTCCGCCGTTGTTATCACAGCCGTAACATCTCCGTCCCGATTTTCGTTACAATCTCACAAAACGGTGACGAAAAAATACCAAACAATACCGCCGCCGCAGAAAACACTATAAGAGGCAGCAGCATGGACGGCGTGGCCTCCTTTATCTCCGGCCGCTCCGGGGAATACTCTTTTCCCGGGAAAAACCCATCCGCCGGAATCATAAAGAGATACCCTGCGGTTAACAGTGCGCTGACTAACAGCACGGCAGGCCCCAGATAAGAGAAGAAACCAACCGGCGCCGAAAGCGCTCCTAACGCCAGATACCACTTACTGACAAAGCCGGATGCGGGTGGTATCCCCACGAGTGCAAGCGAGGCAAAGGTAACGCACAAAAAGGTGACCGGAAGCTGCTTCCCGAGACCACGCAGTTCGTTTGCCCGCTCCTTTCCGGTCTTGTGAATTAGAATACCGGCAAACAAAAACAACGCACTTTTTATAACCGAATGAAACACCAGATGAAGTAACGCCGCAGAAAATCCTGCCGGAGTCATTAACGCCAGCCCGAACAAAATATAGGAAACCTGGCTGACCGTGGAATACGCCAGCCTTTTCTTCAGCACCTTTTCTTTGTATGCAAGCATGGAGCCCATCAATACCGTCACCAACGACAGCGACAAAAACAGCGTCTGCACCGGCGTTCCTACAAGAAACCCGGTTCCGATAATCCCGTAAATACTGCGGATAAGCCCCAGCACTCCGGTCTTTGTAATAACACCCGAAAGCACTGCAGATGCGGGTGCCGGCGCTGCCGGATGTGCTGTCGGCAGCCAGCCGTGCATCGGAAAACAGCCCGCCTTTGTTCCAAATCCAAGAATCAGAAGCACCGCCGCTGCAAATACCTGACCCTCCTTTACCTCCGGATTCAGCGTACCTGCGCCGAACCGCAGCCCCTCCGCATTTCCAGCCAGCAGAAAAATCCCCGCTAATACCAGGGTTGCTCCCGTTACCGAGTAAAACAAATACTTCCGCGCTGCCCGTACCGACTCCCTGGTACAGTTATGCAACACAAACGGAACCGTCATAAACGTCATCCATTCATAAAACAGATAAAAAGATACCAGATTTCCCGACATCCCCACTCCCTGCAGTACCCCGAGTGTAATCAGATAAAAACCGTAAAAGCGTTCCTTTTTTTCCGTCCCGGCAAAATATCCGGTACAATAAACGCCGACGGTCAGAAAAACGAAGGAAGAAAGCACGCAAAACAATCCGGAAAGCCCGTCATTACACAAAATAAGCCTGATTTCCGGCGTAATACAGAACAGTTCTACGCTTGTCGTATCCATAATAGCCCCGGCTCCTGCAAAAACAGTCTCAAGCAAAAGCACCGTAAACAGAAAAACCGTACCTGCCCTCCGGCCCTTCCGGAACGGAGCCGTAAAGAAAAGACAGCCCGCCGCCACCGGAAACAATATCTGAATCAGCAATAAAATTTGTTGTCCCATTCTTTGCCTCCTTCGTTACGAAAACATTCTAAGCCCTTGTTCAATCGCCTTTATCAGCGGATTGGAGGCCAGACCGAGCGCAAAATTAATGAAAATAAAGCAGACTATACCAGCACAGAATGTAATGCCTGGCCGGAAAGTGCTATCATAATATTTTTCATTGCGCGGCGTATAAATCGAAATCACTGCACGGATAAAGTAAAGTGCATTTAACACCGTACTGATTGCCAGAATAATCAGGGCAATTGCCATCTTTACGGACATTGTCTCCAGTGCCGCAGAGGTCAGGAACAGCTTTGAGATAAACCCGGCAAACAACGGCACGCCGACCATGGACAAGGCGCCGACCGTAAAAGCAGCCCCCGCAATTTTGTTCCGGTACCCCGAGCCCTTCAGCTCCGAAAACTCCTTCCAGTTACCCGACACCTCGGAAAGTCCGCGGCATGCCACAAACAGCATGGACTTCGTCGCCGCATGGGAAAAGATATGGAATACCGCCGCCGTTACGCCAAGCTGTGTCCCAAAGCCGAGTCCCATATAAATGTAGCCAATCTGCGCAACGGAAGAAAACGCAATCATACGCCGCATATCGGTTTCCTTATTCGCGCTGACCGAGCCGAACAGCATGCCTGCCACGCCGAGCACAAAAAAGACATTTGTAATCTTGCTGTCCCAAAAGACCTCTGTCCCGATGACACGGTAAATAATCTTAATCAAAAGAAAGAGGTACGCCTTGGAAACAAGACTGGAAAGAATTGCCGCGGAGGATGCCGTCGAGTAGCCGTAGGCATCCGGCAGCCATGCATGAAACGGAAACAGCGCGCTTTTTATGGCAATCCCGACGCTGATTAAGCCGATAATTACCGTAAGCGGCATCGCGTACTCTCCTTGTGCCGCCAGCTCCCCGACTGCCTCCTGTATGTTACTCATAAGTAAATGCCCGGTCAGGTCGTACTGGAGTGAAATACCGATTAATAAAAGACCGGAGCCGAGCAGGCTCATAATCATGTATTTGGTTGCCGCAAGCATGGAATGCCCGTTGCTCCGCACCATAATCAGTCCGCCTGCCGCAATCGTATTGATTTCCACAAATACATAAGCGGTAAACAAATCGTTCGTATATACCAGTGCCAGAAGGGAGCTTAACAGCAGGTCCACCAGGACAAAATAAAGATTCTGCTTCGAAGCTTCAATATCCACTTTTAAATACTTTTCTCCGCCAAGCAGGGACAACAGCATAATGGCAGAAAAGAACAGCGCCATCACACCCTCCATGACGCCGGCGCGGATTTCATTCCCCCACGGAGCAGGGAAATGCCCCATGCTGTAAACAAATGCTTCTCCTGTCTGCATGGTATAGACAAGCACCAGAACAGACGCAATGCAGCTTCCTGAAATTAGCAGAAACGAAAGCAGCTTTGCCACCCGTGGCTTTAATACGGAGGAAATTACGCCGGTGCTTAACGCCGAAACGATACAGATAAACGGAAGGTTACGAATAAACTCCATTATTTTTCCTCCTTAATCAGACGCGTAATCTCATCAATATCGAGCGTCCGGTATCTCCGGTACAGACGGATTGTCAAAGAAAGCATAATTGCCGTAACGCTCACGGACACAACGATGCCGGTCAGCACCAGGCCGCTCGGTATCGGATTGATATAGTTCTCCGGCTCCGGCACATCTCCGGAAACAATCGGCACCTTTCTTCCGAAAATATAGCCTTTTGCCGCCAGGAACAGATAGATTGCGGTGTCCATGATATTCAGTCCCATAATCTTTTTAATCATGTTCCGGTTTAACAAAAGCGTCGTAAAGCCGATACCAAACAAAATAATGGAAACCGCCTCGTAATAATTTGCAAACAAATTCTTTAACATCCTACATTCCTCCCTTGCGGAACAACGTATAGAAATGATACATCGTGCAGGCAACCACAATGCCGACACAGATATTTAATGGCAGAATCAGTCCCCCAGAAAGAATCGCCCCCGGAATTCCTTTTGGAATGCCGCTTTCCAGATGATTTGCGCCGGTATAAAACGAATAACTCTTTGCCACCGCGTAAAACAGGAGCGGAGCCACGGAAATAACCGCATAATTCTTCCGGTTCATAATCCGTCCTGCCTTTTCAAAGCCAAATGCATTGACATATAAAATCAGACCGGCGCCGATAATTGCTCCGCCGGAAAATCCGCCGCCGGGAGAAAGATGACCGTTTAAAATAACAAAAATCCCGAACAGAATAATGACAGGTACCAGTATTTTTGCCGCAAGCTGAAGTATTTTGTCGTTTTTCGGCTCGTAAAGGCGGTCATTCTCTTCTTCGGCACGTTTCCTGTCCTTCGTATCATCCAGCCGGAGCAGTATCATCACACAGCAGGCCGCAATAAACAGCACATGGGACTCTCCGAGCGTATCAAAGGCACGATAATCCAGTATCATACCTGCAACAGCATTGGTTGCCCCCGTCTCTTCTAAACCGTGCGCATTATACCGCTCTACGACCTCATTGTTATTCGGATTATCCGGCTGCCCGAACTCCGGCAGATAGGACACCGTCACTAACAGCGTCACAATAATAATCAGGCAGAGCATGACTGCCGCCACCGCATACAGACGTCCGAAAATCCTGATGCCATGCTCCTTCGGCCAGTTCCTGTACCGTTCCAGCATGGACGCCGCTTCCCTTTCGTGTGCCCGTTCCAGGCGGCGGTGCTTTTCTCTTTTATCTTCCTGCTCCGGGAACTGCTCTGCCCCGGAATCCGCGTTTTTCTGCCTCCCCTTACCGCTCTTTCGGAGCTCTGCATACAGTTCTGCATCCTCGGGCGTTTCTCCGTCTACAAAACGTACCAGACGCCGCCACAGGGAACGCTCATAATCACTCCTCGGCTTCATCGTCCTCTTCTCCCTTCATTGCGTGGATTTTCTTCAGTGTAATATAGAACAGCACGCTCGTTACCCCTGCGCCGACTGCCGCCTCGGTAATAGCAAGGTCAGGCGACTCTAAAATCATCCAGATGACCGACATAATGACGCTGTATGACATAAAAATAACAATAGACGTCAGAAGGTTTTTGGAAAGTGCCACCGAAACCGCACAAACCACCAGAAGCGAAAGTAAAATATATTCCAGAATCTCCATTATTCCCGTACCTCACATTCCTCGGAAAGATGCTTGTCCGTCGTTACCTCCAGACGGGCAATCATATGACCGGACACCGGGCTTGCCACCCAGACCAAAAGCACAATCAATACCACCTTGAGCGTCGCCGCACAAAAGCCGTATGCCACTGCAACTCCTATCATCGCCAGCAGCAGTACAAAGGAATCGCAGATAGCCGCCGCGTGCATACGGTTCAAAATAAAGTGAAACTTAAATACGCCCGCTACGGAAATTACTGCCATACCGAGCGCAGCCGTCAGAAAAAGCGCAACCACTATAAAACGAAGCCATTCCATTACTGTTCCTCCTTTGTTTTCTGTTCCTTTTTCTGTTTCTTCTGCTTTTCCTGCTCGTTTTCTTCCTCCCTGTGAACTCCCATATAAACCTTAGTCAGCACCACTACGGCAAGAAAGCTCAACATGGCATAAATCAGATCCACGTCCAACAGAAAGCTTTCCTCAAGATACAAGGACATCAGGGCGATGATAACGACCGAAAGCGTCCCGATCATATTGATTGCCAGAATACGGTCCATCGTTCTCGGACCTTTAATGGCACGTACCAGACAGGCAAAAATGCAAAGTGCAAAGCCAATCATCGCGCCTATAAACAAGACGGAATATGCCGTTTCCATATGTAGCCTCCTTTACTTTCCTGCCGTTTTTTCCATCTTTCTCAGCCACCGGACAAATACCGAATCGCTAAGTCCTTCCGCCATCTCTTTATCCAGGCAGTGTACCCGGAACTCATCCTCCGTAAGCTCTACCGTAATCGTACCGGGCGTCAGCGTGATTGAATTTGCAAGCACCGCCCTTGCAAGATCCGTTTTTAAGTCCGTCCGGAAGGTGACTAACACCGGCTCCGGCTCATACTTCGGGGAGACAATCAGGCAGATGACGCTACAGTTTGCCTTTACGACCTCCGAAAGCAGTATAAAAAAGTAACCGATGCCCTGTGGCAAAAGACGCAGAGCATACAGTTCCTTCTTCGGACTGTATTCCAGAAACCTCCAGCAGAACAAATAAACTGCCAGAGACAATATAATACCGAATATTACAATTTCCAATGTGATTTTTCCGTTAAATATCAGCCAAAGAGCAAACAATAGGAAAAGCATGCCACTACCTCCAGGATACTTTTTTCTCTCTGTATTTACAAAATTTCCAACGGTTTTCCAAACCTTGTCTATCTTAGCACTTTGTCCCCGAACTGTCAAGAACCTCCGCCTTGGGTTTTCCGTGTTTTGCCTGGCACCCTTATGTCCCGGAAACGGTACAGCATCTTATTTTTGCAGGTGCAACGCTCCGCCGGGCTTCCTCTAAACGCTGTTAAGCCGCTCGGTGGCGTCCTCGCGCCTAACCAGCGCTAAGAGGTGATTCCGGTTTTGTTAAAGACGCGGTCCTTCGGACAAATGCAAAAATAAGATGCTGTACCGTTTCCGGGACCTTGGGAGAGCGCTTAAAAATACGGAAAACCAGGCCGCCTGTTTTACTCGTCAAAAAGAGAAAGTTCCGCCTCGGCGACCACCTTGCGCCCGATATACATCGAGCTATCCGCCCTTGTCATCATACTCCATTTCACGAGCCGTATGATTCCGTTTTCCAGCTCGATTCCGGTCACCGCATACGGATGCACGCAGCTTCCGTCGTTAAAATAATAGCTGTCTGCATCTGCTGGGAAACGCGGACGGTGCGTATGCCCGGCAACCATCGGCTGCCGGTTGGTATTTGCCCATTCCATCAGGCGTTTCTCTGCCTTGCTCCTCTTCTTTCCGCCTCCCAGCGCACCAATCGGATTTTCCATGCCAAGCAGTTCCAAGGTCCTCCACAAATGGCGTACCAGAAAGCGGCCGATCCGCCAGAACGTATCATTCAGCAAATCGCCTTGATGTCCATGCACAAGAAAAAGCTGCCGTCTCGATTCACATTCCTCCAGAATCAATCCTTCCCGTACCACAAGACCGGGAAACAGCTCTTTCTGCTCCCCTGACTCATGGCATTCAAACGTCCCGCAGTGCTTTCTTAAAAAACGCTCCTTTTTCTTCTGGATGTCATGGTTTCCGTACAGCATATAAAGTCTTCCCGCTTTATAAAACCTTGATAACAGTTCAAATACGTCGGCGTGTACCCGGATAATATCCTGCATATTTTTATTTTCCCAGAGTTCATCCCCGTCCCCAAGCTCCAAATACGTGAAATCCCTCTGCCAGTAATACTGTAGCGCCGCGGTATAAATATGCCTGTTCTCTAAAAAATTGTCGCCGACATTTCCTACTCCCCTGTGACAGTCGCTCATTATAATAAACCGGTCGCCCCTGTTATAGCAGATATGCTCTGCCTGCCCATACAATTTTGTCAACCGTCCCGAGGTGCTCATTGCCTCACCTCCCGGCAGCTTTCGTCCTCCGGCAAAATGCTCCGGTAAAGCTTTCTCATCTTTTCCGGCTTTATCAGTCTTGTCAGCATCCGGTAGAGCAGAGGAAACAGAAAGCGCAGATAATCGACCTTATCTAACGTCTTGACATAATCCTTTGTGACCGCGCGGAACAAAAAACAGTAAAAATGGTTCAGCCACTGCACTACAGAAAGCCAGAGCCTGCATTTCCGGTAAGGCTGCTTTGTCTTCGGCGTTTCAAACAGGACGCGGACCGTGTTCCGGTAAACTACATAGTTATCCCTCCGGTAGCCCGCATGCTGCAGTCCATGCACAAAGGCAGACAGCATTCCACGGTTCGGAAAGGTCAGGCGGATGTCCATAGACAGCTGCCACGGCTTCGTAAATCTTCCTACTGAAAAGCCGGTCAGCCACCAGTGAAGCCCCTCGCGTTCCAGCAGAAGTTTATTTTTCCGGTACAAAAAAAACTGCATCGGAATCCGCTCCTCATCTTTTACACATTCAAAAAACGGACCTTCAAACACTCCCGGAATTGAAATGTCCTCTTTGTCCGTTACATAAATGCCGACCTCACCGCCCGTGGTCATCCCGTACTGGCCCTTCCAGAACTCAATCATCCACCGGCGGTTGTCGTAGTAAAAATAAACCGGCTCACACTGAATCGCCATATTCATTGTAAGAGCGGCATCGTCATACAGCTTACAGTACCCGAGCTCCCTCTGCCACGGATTCATCGCCGAGTAAATCATATCCTGCTTCTCATCGTACAAAAAGCCGAAGGGCAACAGGTCCCGGTTCAGCTCTTCCACCTTTTGTGCAGTACTCCGTTCTGCAGTTTTTTTCTTCGCATATCTCTTTCTGATTTTGTAATATAGAAAAGGTGCTATCAGCAGAAGGACTGCAAGCACCGGAATTACAATCCAGAGAATTTCTGTTTTCATATCATCACCCTTTTTCGACAGATTACACTACAATATATTCTCCGAAAAAGGAACGGTGACATGACCCTTTGTTACTTCTCTTTCTTCCGGTCCGACAGATAATTTTTCATACTTTTTAACGCGTTCTTTTCCAGTCTGGAAACCTGTGCCTGGGAAATATGGATTTCCTCCGCCACTTCCATCTGGGTCTTACCGTGGAAAAACCGCAGGTCGATAATCATTTTTTCCCGCTCCGGCAGACGCTTCATCGCTTCCTTCAGGGAAATTTCTTCTACCCAGGCATCTTCCCCGTTCTTTTTATCACACACCTGGTCCATGACATACAGTGCGTCTCCGCCCTCCTTATATACCGGCTCATACAAGGAAACCGGGGTCTGTATCGCGTCAAAGGCCTCGTGGATTTCTTCGGGCTTCAGTCCGGTTCTCTCGGAAATTTCCGCAATCGTCGGGTCCCGGTTCAGCTCCTTTGTCAGCATTTCCTTTGCATAAATTGCTTTATAGGCGGCATCCCGCAGGGAACGGCTGACACGGATGGAGTTATTGTCCCGCAGATACCGCCTGATTTCACCGATAATCATCGGTACCGCATAAGTAGAAAATTTTACTCCCTGGGTGACGTCAAAATTATCAATTGCTTTCATTAACCCGATACAGCCAATCTGGAATAAATCGTCCACATTTTCGTTATTGCCGGAAAAGCGCTGGATAATACTGAGCACCAGTCTCAAATTCCCCCTGATATACTGCTCTCTTGCAAGGGCATCTCCCTGTTTGATGCGTGAAAACAGCTCTTCCTTCTCTTCATTGCTTAAAAGCGGCAGCTTCGCCGTATTTACACCGCATATTTCTACCTTATAAAGCGCCATGGCACATTCCTCCTGTACTGGCAAAGTGCAGGAAAATCTTCCGTATCACTTTGCTATTCTAAGGATGTGCCATGGCGCCGGACTTTATACTGAAAGCTTTTGTCACCTTCTGTCATGCTGTCATTTCTTTTCGCAGCCGTTTCATAATCTTTTTTTCCAGCCTGGAAATATAAGACTGGGAAATGCCGAGCAAATCGGCTACTTCTTTCTGTGTATGCTCGTTTCCGTCTCCGTTTTCAAGACCGTAACGCAGATTGATAATCAGACGTTCCCGCTCATTCAGACAGGAAAGCGCCTGCAGCAGGGAGTTCCGGTCGGCTTCCTCCTCCATGCCCCGGTAGACCTCGTCCTCCTCGGTTCCCAGAATATCGGAAAGCAGCAGCTCGTTTCCGTCCCAATCCACGTTAAGCGGTTCATCAATAGATACCTCCAGCTTCTGTCTGCTGTTTCTTCGCAGATACATCAGAATTTCATTTTCGATACAACGGGAAGCATACGTTGCCAGCTTGATATTTTTCTCCGGATTAAAGGTATTGATGGCTTTAATCAATCCGATTGTTCCAATGGAAATCAAATCCTCCACGCCCACCCCGGTGTTATCAAACTTCTTTGCAATATAAACGACAAGCCGCAGATTATGTTCTACTAAATCCGACTTTGCCCCTTCTGCATCCTCGCCGGAAAGCGCCGCAATGATTTCAGCCTCTTCCTCCGGCGTATAAGGGGCAGGCAGTACCTCGGTTCCGCCAATATAATGGATTTCTCCGTATTTTCCAAGCAAAAGCGCCGTCAGGTTCGGTATCATCCGGAACTGAAAACGATTTGGTATCGAAACTTTAAACAACATTCTTTTCTCCTTCCTGTGTATCCTTTACACAAACCACTGTTTTTCCTTTTTGCTTCTGACCGTCTTCCCACCGTTTTTCCTGTTCTGCAGGAAGCTTCAATACCTCCGGCTGCAGCAACATCTGGTACTCGCAGCCGGTAAACAGACCCTCCCCTGCTGCTACTGCAGCCACCTCTCCGCCGATTGTCCCGCTACTTTCGCACCACAGCGTACAATGCAGCCGGATTCCGTGCAGAAGTCCCGCTCCACCGACTCCCTTATAGGGCAGAAACACTAACTTCTGAGGCTCCGTCCGTTCTGCCTCCTTTATCCAATCTATGATGTACTTTTCCTCCACAACAACTACCGGAATCCTGTATCCGTACAGCCTGAGCCGGTTTCCGGTGTCCATTAATGCGGACAGCTTCTGTTTCTCTCCGTTCCGGCAAAGCATTGCCGGAAAAAGCGTTTCCCTCGTCTGCTTTGCTGCCGTCAAAGCAGAAAAACCTGCTTCAAGAAACGGAAGCGCAAGGCTCCCCGCGCAGCAAAATAATCCGATATTTCGGAACGGCAGAATACGGAATATGGCGCTTAATGCCGCCGTTACAAAAAACAGCACGATACTGTTTTGTAAAACCCGGCTCCTTCCGAACGCAAGCCACGAGGCAAGCAAAAGCTCTGCTAATGCCACAGCCGTCATCACCCCCGCAAGGCGGAAGCCGAAAACCGCCAGCAGTGCCGCATCAAGCAGTGCACAAAGTGCAGAAACTGCGGCAATTCTACACTTTCTTACTTTCTTATACCGGTTTCTTCCGATTGCACCGGTCAACATCAGACACAACAAATGCAGCCAGAAACTTGCCGCTATGTAACTGTCAAGATATAGTTTAACCGCATTCCACCTCCTTTGTTTTCCTTGTCTATTATACAACATGCGTTTTCCGTTTTTTGTAAATTTATGGAAAATATTCCCATTTATTTATCGCAGAAAGCTTTTCTCTTCGACAAAAAGCAGCAGTCCCTGCGGCGTACCGCAATTCAAAGGAGCTTTTCCCCGCAATATAGCTGCAAAACAGGCAGGAAAGCATCGAAAAAAGGGGGCTGCGCCTTTTGCGACAGCCCCCGGTCAAATCCCGGCTCAAATCAATTTTACTGTGATATCGTTAAAGTGCGTTTCATGGAACACCATGCGCCACTCTACCTCCGCCACCGGTTCAAAATGCAGCGCAGAGCAGGCGATTCTCGGCTTCCCCTGCCCTTCGCCGCCAAACAGGAGCGCTGTCGGACCGTCCGCACCGCCGATAATTGCCACTGCCGCTACAGCTGCAGGCTCCTCCTGCCTCCGGTGCTTCTCCTTTGGCATATCGCTTTTTACACAGTCAGTCACGGTAAGCTCACCGGGGAACTCCGGAGAAACGGTATAGGTCATCACCTGATACTGTGTCGGATACTCCCATCTGCCATTCCCGAACCACTTTGTCTCCATGACCTTCCGCTCATACTCCTGCACGGTCAGCGTATATTCCGCCCCGTTCTCCGGGAAAACGAATTTGAATGTATCTCCCGGAGCTGTAGCATGGAAATGCGGTCCCGGCACCGGAACCGGCTGTTGTTTCAACATAACGGACAACGTCCTTACCTCCGGACGACGCAACGTCTTCTTAGGGAACGAATACCTCCAGACCATCCAGCCATATGCAGTATCCAGACCATAATGCTCCATAACCCTTTTTGCATCCTCTCCGTTTTCCTCCGGCAGACACGGATTGTAAGCCGTACCGCAGCCATGGGCGGAGCTAAGCTCCTTCCCATTTAAAATAAGCCGCGGGGTAACGTCAAAGCACAGCGGATTGTCCCAGTCAAGCTCCATCTGCCGTTCTCTAAAACACTGCTCTGGCGCCTCTTCCCCGCCCAGCTTCCATTTATCAATAAATGCCTGGAGCTGCGCCTTTTCAACCCTCATACAGAAATCCAGGACAAAGCCCTTCCCGCACAAATAAACCGCAGGGATAAACCATTCCATTCCTGCCCACGCAAACCACTTTCCGACTGTGACTTCCTTCCCTGCATGGTCTCTGCCGCTGTGTCCGAAAAAGCTCCCGTTAAAAAATACTTTCCATTCCATTTGTTTTCCTCCTCGCCGGATACCGGTCTTTTCACAATGAAACTACTTTCATGTTTTCTTCATTGTTTTTTCCTTTCTTAGAAAGAAAAAAGACTGCCTGCTTATCGAGACAACCTTTCCTTCTTTCTAATAAAATTTACTTCTTCTTCGCCGAATAGTTCTGGATAAACGGCGGAATCTTAATCTCATCCTTTCCGCTATCTGAAACGGTATTCTCTGCCGTCTTTCCAAACATAGCGTTCGTACGGGAAGCAGAATATGGAGTTGCACCGGCAGGCTTGTACGTCTGTGCCGGCTTCGGACGGACCGCGTTCGGGTCAAACTTATAGTCAAACTGCTCCATTGTACTACGTTCGCTCTGTGTACCGGCATTTGCATTTGGCGTATAACTGCCACGGTTTAAAAAGCTCGGAACGGACACGCCAGGTGTTTTTACTCCCTGCGGAGCCTGTCCATTCGGCGTATAACTGCCTGCCAAACGATTTGCACCGGCTAATGTAGTGTACTCTTTCTCCTGCAGCCCGGTTGCAATTACCGTAATCACTGCCTGGTCCTGCATGGTTTCGTCATACATCGCACCAAAAATAATATTTGCGTTTTCTCCTGCCAGCATCTGCACTTCCATTGCTGCCTCATTTACTTCAATCAGGCTGACGTCTCCGGATACGTTCAATATAACATGGCTTGCGCCCTGAATCTTTGTCTCTAACAGCGGGCTCGACACAGCCTTCTGTACGGCATCCAGACACTTCTGCTCACCAGAGCCGACACCGATGCCGATATGCGCGATTCCCTTATCCTGCATTACGGTCTGTACGTCCGCAAAGTCAAGGTTAATCAGTGCCGGAAGGTTAATGAGGTCGGTAATGCCCTGCACGCCTTGCTGCAGTACCTCATCTGCCTTTTTCAGAGCTTCCGGCATAGAAGTACGGCGGTCTACAATTTCTAAAAGCTTATCATTCGGTACAACAATCAAGGAATCCACATTCTGCTTGAGCTTCTCAATACCTGCAATTGCATTGTTCATACGAGCCTTGTGCTCGAACGTAAACGGCTTCGTTACGATGCCGACCGTTAAAATCCCCATTCCCTTCGCAATACCGGCAACGACCGGAGCTGCCCCCGTACCGGTCCCGCCGCCCATACCACAGGTAACAAATACCATATCTGCCCCCTGGATAATCTGCGTCAGCTCTTCTATGTTCTCCTCGGCCGCCTTTTCTCCGATTTCCGGCTTTGCACCTGCGCCGAGGCCCTTTGTCAGTTTTTCTCCAATCTGGATGCACTGCTGGGCTTTACAGTTTTTTAAATGCTGCTTGTCCGTATTAACACAGACAAAATTCACACCGCCGATGTTTTCCTCTATCATTCTGTTTACTGCGTTATTGCCAGCGCCGCCGACTCCGATTACTAATATCTTTGCGGCTACTTCCGCACTGTCATTCATAATTTCAAGCAAAGCTGCTCCTCCTTTATCTATATACAACCTCAAAAAACCAGATGTTGTGTGCTTTTCCCAATGACACCCCATCCCCTATCCTATATAATATATTGAAACCTAAAATTTAGCAAGTATTTTTTCAATTTTTTTTATTCTTGTTTTGGTTTCGCTATAATATCCTCCTCACCGCCGTTATATCGGGATAAATCAATCAAAAGACTCCGTCCCTCTACCGTTGGTAAAATGTCTGAAAGCTTCTGAATCGGAATATCATACGCGGCACGTTTTCCGAGTTCCACGGTCAGCGTCCCGACTGTAAGCTCTGCCTCTCCTCTGGTATTAAAGGAAATGGTCTGCGCCGGAATCTCATATTCTTTCAGCAGCTTTGTAATATTTAAAATGACCGTATACAGCCCGTCCCCCTGAATGTCAAGCTTTTCATACAAAAGAATCCGGTCAAACTCCAGGCCCTTTACCAAAGGCACTCCGGGGAGCTGCTCCCTTGAGGACTCCGTCACATAACCGTCCTTGTCAAAATACAGGTACTGCCCCATTACCTTGACACAGCCTGCCAGGATTTTTTCGTAAACCTGAATATGAATTGCATTTTTTCCTTTCGCAGTCACATCATAGGTTTCGATATACGGAATCCTTTTTTTCCCTCCAAGGGAATCCTGTAAACGGAATAGCACCGTATTTTTCCTTACCGCCCCGCCTGCTATCTTTGACAGAAACTCTTCCTTTGTATAATAAGTCAGACCTTCTATACTAATTTCCTCCAGCCGGTAAACGCTTGCAAAAACTAATACAAAAACGGCAACGGCAAAAAGCACTGCCAACAGACAGACAGAACCTTTTTTTATACCGCCCGGCTTCTTTTTCTGATTTTTCATCTCAATTCTCCATATTTCATTCGTCAGGACTCTTCCACCCTTACAACATCCGCTCCGAGGCTCCTGAACAGTCCATAGATATCCTCGTATCCCCTGGCAATATACTCATCCCCGTAAACAAACGTTTCTCCCTCTGCCGCAAGTCCTGCTAACAGCAGTGCGGCCCCGCCCCGCAGGTCCGTTGCCCTTACTGTGGCTCCGTATAGCTGCCGTACTCCGTGGACTACCGCATATTGCCCGTCACACAGCACCTCAGCTCCCATTTTACGCAGCTCCGGCACCACCGCAAACCGCGACTCAAACACCGTCTCGCAGATTACGCTGTCCCCGTCCGCTTTAGCAGCCAATGCCAATACCTGTGACTGCATATCCGTCGGAAACGCCGGGAACGGCGCGGTTCTGATATATGGCACCGCCAGTACCCTGTCATTGCCTGTCGCAACCAGCAGGTTCTTTTCCTGCCGGATGGTTGTTCCTGCCATCCGGAGTACCGGAAGAATCCCGTCCATGCAGACCCCTTCCGTTTCCCGAAGTACCACTTCCCCTCCGGTCATTGCCGCAGCCGTCATATAGGTTCCGGCGGCAATTCTGTCTCCGGTCAGCCGGTATGTCGCCCCGTGCAGCTCCGCTACTCCGTCGATTACCAGATAATTCGTGCCAACACCGTGAATCTTTGCTCCCGCTTTATTTAAAAACCGGCAGAGCTCTGAAACCTCCGGCTCGGTCGCAGCCCCGAAAAGCTCGGTCCGCCCTCTTGCACAGACTGCTGCTAAAACAGCGTTCTCGGTCGCCCCGACACTCGGATAGGGAAGCTCTATTCTCTCGCCTACGGGACGTCCCTTCCCGTACACGCCTTCCTCTGTTTCTTCTAACGCTATGTGCAGCTTCCGCAGCACGGCACAATGCAGATCAATCGGACGCGCTCCGATGACACAACCGCCCGGATACGCAATCCACGCTTCATGGAACCGGCCTAAGAACGCCCCGAGAAATAAAACGCCTCCGCGGGTCTTTTTTGCCTGTTCCCGGTCAATCGAAAACGGAACCGCCTCCGACGCGTCTATCGTAAGTACATGATTTTCCAATTTACAGACTGCCCCGGTCCGGGAAAGCACCGAAAGAAGCTCCCTGACATCGGAAATATCGGGACAATTCTCTATCCTTACCCCGCCACGGCAGAGCACGCTTGCCGCAATCATCGGAAGCGCGGCATTTTTAGAGCCCTGCAGCACCGCTTCGCCTTCTATTTTGTTGCCGCCGATTACTTTTGCATACGCCATGACATCTCTCCGATTTCCGCTTAATGTCATAATATGCATCAGTATGGCAAAAGTTACCTACCGTTCGTACTCAATCCGGTTGGACACGCTGAGGGCGATTCCCATTTCCGCCATCAGCACCACCAGGGAGGTTCCTCCGTAGCTGATAAACGGAAGCGGCACCCCGGTCGAAGGTATCGTATTCGTTACAACGGCAATATTGATGAGCACCTGCATCGCGATATGTACCATAATTCCGACACAAATCAGCGAACCGAACAAATCCCGTGCATTGACCGCTACTACAAACAGCCTCCACAAGAGCAGCACATATAGCAGGATAATCGCAAGCGCCCCGACAATTCCAAGCTCCTCACAAATGACGGAAAAAA
Source organism: uncultured Lachnospiraceae bacterium (assembly GCA_910577175.1). Classification (GTDB taxonomy): domain Bacteria; phylum Bacillota; class Clostridia; order Lachnospirales; family Lachnospiraceae; genus SIG307. The sequence goes on from CAJTLU010000007.1 coordinate 194,189, forward strand.
TAATGTCATTGTGGGACTCCGGAATAAAGCCGAGCTTCTGCATACTCTGCCCGAGCCCCTTTCCCCACAGTCCGCCGGAAGCAATGGCATAAAGCCCCTGCAGAATCTGGTAGCCCTTTGGATGCGTCTCTACATTCAGCCAGGCATCGAAGCGCTCCCCACGGAATGCCTCGCCCAGAAAAATATAGCATGCGACCGCCGCAACTCCAAGAATTCCTGCGATAAAAAAGTACCCTTTTCTCCTTGCCACAACAAAGCAGACAATGAACGTAATTCCTGCAATAATAATCGCGGTACTTAAGTTCTCCGCGGCAACCAGCCCGAGCAACGGGGCGACATAAATCAACACCCGGATAAAGCCGAATACCGTATCCAGCCTTTTTGGCGCCGAATAGACGATATATGCCACGAGCAGGATAATACAGATTTTTGTCAGCTCCGACGGCTGGAACGTGCCAAGCACGGGAATCTCAATCCATCGCTTTGCGCCCTTTACCTCTTTACCGAAGAAAAGCACGTAGACCTGCAGGGCAATACAGACAAGATAGGCAAGAAACAGAAGGTTCATCTTATACTTTTTGCCGATTCCCTTTATGTAGAAAAAGTAGTCTATCTTTGACACGATAATCATTACAACCGTGCCGATAACCGCAGAAACCAGCTGCCGCTTGAAAAAATAAGCGGCATCCCCGAACTTCTGCTTAACCGCATAGTACGAACTGGTGCTGTAAATCATAACCAGACCGATGCATACTAAAATCAGCGTAATAAAAAGCAGGCTGTAATCGTAATAGGTCTGCGGTTTGTATTCTGTTTTCCGTGCCGACGGCTTTGCCATCCTTTCCGCCTCCTGCTAATTCCAGTTTTCCGCTACTCCTCCTGCAGCGCATTGACATACTCCTTAAAAATACGCCCGCGCTCCTCATAATTCTGAAACATCCCCCAGCTTGCACAGGCAGGGGAAAGCAACACTGCATCGCCCTTTTTTGCATGTGCGGTGCAAAACTCCATTGCCTCTGAAAAGCTGTCACATAAGACAACATTCTTTAGCCCGTGCTTTTCTGCCGCCTCGGCAATCTTTTCCTTCGTCTGGCCTATCAGCACAAGGTAACCCACTTTCCCGTCAAATGCCTCAATCCACTCATCATAATCCGAGCCCTTATCGTATCCCCCGGCAATTAACAGTGTGTTGCCTGCCATGGCGCGGATGCCCTGGATTGCTGCGTCAGGATTCGTTCCCTTGGAGTCATTATAATACCGGACTCCGCGTTTTGTCGCCACATATTCAATCCGGTGTTCTACTGCCTTAAACTCACACAGCGCCTGCTGAATCAAAGGCACCGGCACGCCAAGTACAAGCCCCGCCGCAATGGCTGCCATTGCATTTTCATAGTTGTGCCTGCCGATAATATTCAGTTCCTCCGTCTTTGCAATATATTCCTTACTTCCCTCATGGGCATAGTAAATCGCACCGTCCTTAAGAAAAAGCCCCTCCGTCAGAACTCTTGCACTTGAAAAGTAAATCACACGGCTTTTCAGCCCTGCACCAAAGGCACGCAAGCGTTCGTCCTCGTAATTCAGGATGCAGGCATCCTGCTCTGTCTGGTTCGCCGCAATCGCTTCCTTTGCCGCAATATAGTTCTCCATCGTATGATGACGGTTTAAATGGTCCGGCGTAATATTTAAAATCATAGCCACGTCCGGACGGAACGAATCTACCGTCTCTAACTGGAAGCTGCTGATTTCTGCTACCGTCACCGTCATATCATCCGTCGTATGGACCAGGGCGGTATACGGCGTGCCGATGTTGCCAACGACTAAAACATTTTCATAAAAGGTACGCATAATCGCCCCGGTCAGCGCCGTTGTCGTTGTTTTTCCGTTTGTTCCTGTAATAGCAACCAGCTTTCCCTTTGCAAACAAATAGGCAAGCTCGATTTCGCCGATGACCGGAACTCCGCGCCTCTTTAACTCTGTCACAAAGGGCAGGTCTGTCGGAATACCCGGGCTGATTACCAGCACCTCTGTATTCTGCAGCAGTTCTCCGGTAAATTCACCAAACACAAAGCTGCCGTTAAAATCTGCGCCAAGCTTTGCACGCACTTCCTGCAAAGACAGTGCGGCGTTGCCGTCATACAATGTCACGGCTGCGCCTGCACCTGCAAGCAGCCCCGCCGCCGCGACGCCGCTGATGCCTGCGCCTGCCACCGTTATCTTTTTACCTTGAAATTCCATGATATGATTCCTTCCGTTAAAAACTTCCCATTTCTCATTATATGCTATTTCATATACAGAATCAAGCTGCTCTTTTTATTTACTTCCTCTCCTGCCAACGGGAACTGCTCCGAAACCGTTTCGCCCTCTCCCGTATAGTAAATGTCGCCGAACTCATAAGACTTTAACAGCTTCTCTGCGTCCTTTTTCGTCATTCCGGTCAAATCCGGCACCGGAAATGTCCCGACGCCGTCTAACTTCTTTTCATCCTCGGAATACACCGGCTCTATCCCGAGATATGGAAGCACGGACTGGAACACCTCCGCAATGACCGGCGCTGCAATCGTGCCGCCGTAATAAATCCCCTCCGGCTCGTCAATCAGGACAAGCGCAAGCACCTGCGGATTTTCTGCCGGTGCAAATCCGATAAAAGAGGAAATATAATTATTTGAGCTTCTTGGAAGTTTTTCGGAGGTTGCCGTTTTTCCGCCGATACGAAGACCCGGCAGATAGGCTCTTTTTCCGGTTCCCTCGTGTACAACCGCCTCTAACAGCGTCTTCATGGTCTCGCTGGTTTCTTTGGATATTACCTCTGTTTTTCCTTCGTAGCGGTATGTCTTTACTGTATTCTCCTCGGTATTTTGTGCATAGATTGCAAAATGCGGCGTAATCTGGTTGCCGCCGTTAATCACGCAGCTCACTGCAGAAAGCAGCTGCATCGGTGTAATCTGGAAGGACTGTCCGAACGAAATTGTTGCCAGCTCCACCGCTTTGATATTCTCGGTTTTGTGCATAATGGAATTTGCCTCGCCCGGAAGGTCGATTCCGGTCTTTCTCATCAGACCGAGCCTCTCAAACACCTCGTACATCCCTTCTACGCCGACTCTTGCCCCGATTTCCATAAAAACCGGATTGCAGGAATTTTTAATACCGTCCACAAACGTCTCGCTTCCGTGCCCGGCTACCTTATGGCAGTGAATCGTCCGGTCTTCCACGATTTTAAAGCCCGGACAGAAAAAACGGTCGGTCAGCGAAACCACACCCTTTTCAAAGGCTGCGGTCGCCGTTACGATTTTAAACGTGGAACCCGGTTCATAGGTATCGCTGATACAGGGATTCCGCCACATCTGGTTTAACAGCTCGTTCTTTTTTTCGCTGTCCGGCGTCACTCCGCCTGTCTTTGCCGCGTATTCCACATTTAAGGTATACGGGTCATTTAAGTCAAACTCCGGTACATTCACCATCGCATAGATTTCCCCGTTCTGCGGATTCATCACAATCAGGCTGACATGGTTTGCACTTTTCGCCTCTAACACCTTCTTTGCCGCCTGCTCCGCATAGCGCTGGATATTGATGTCCAGACTGATGGTAAGCGAATTTCCCGCTACCGGCTCGATGCGGTTCTCCGCCGCATTTTCAATCTCTGTTCCGTGCGCGGTCGTAAGCGTCAGAATCTTTCCGGGAATCCCGGAAAGCATCGAGTCATACTTTACTTCAAGACCAATGATTCCCTGGTTATCCCCGCCCGTAAATCCGATTACCCTCGACGCAAGATCCCCGAAAGGATAGTACCGTTTATAATCCTCGTCCACCATAACGCCGTCTAACTCAAAGCTCCTTAAATAGTCTGCGGTTTCCTTCGGCACATTCGCCTTCACTCGCTCGATGGAGGAGACCTTTTCTACACGTTTCCGCACGGTTTCCTCAGGAAGCTCCAATACCTCGCACAACACCGAAATCACCCGCTCCGGATCCGTAATCTGGCTGTGAATTACCGAAACCGTACAGACCGGCTTGTTGTCTGCCAGAATCACGCCGTTCCGGTCATAAATGATTCCGCGCGCCGCCTTGATACTGCGTTCCCTCTCATGCAGTTCCTGCGCCTGCGCGGCATATTCGGCGGAGTGGAATACCATAAGATACCAGAGCCGCCCGCAAAGGCCGGCTGCCGCGAGCAGAAATACGCTGATGACAAACAGCGCGGTCTTTCTTTGCTTTGTTGAAATCTGCTTCATTTTACTCCGACAACTGTTTTTATCATCCTATGCCGTTTTTCTTTATTCCATGCCATTCGGTATTGCCTGCATATTTCCTTCATTCTTTTCCGGGTCATAAACGACGCCTGTGTTGCCTATTTCTCCCGTCTGCATCTCCACATCCTCTTTGTCGATGCAGAAATCAGGATACTCGATTTCCTTGTCCGGATAAATTTTTAAGTACGGAAGAGACTCCTTCAGAATATTCGCCGCCAGCTCAGACGAAATTGAAGCCCTGTCCTGCAGTTCCTCATCGGCAGCCTCATCAATTACGACATAAATCATAACCTGCGGATTGTCTGCCGGAATACATCCGATAAAGGATACAAGATACTTTCCTTCGCTCCGCGGAAGCTTCTGTGCGGTTCCTGTTTTTCCTCCAATCAGATATCCGTCTACCTTCGCCGCTTTGGCAGTTCCTTCCTCTACGGTAAAATAGAACGCGTCGCGCAAAAACTCCGAGGTCTCCTTCGATACCGTATTACATATCGCCCTTGGCTCTATCTTTTCCAATACAACGCCGTCCGCATTCCTGATTTCCTTTACGACATGCGGCTCATAATAAATACCGCCGTTTACCATAGAGGAAAATGCAGCGCCCAGCTGGACCATCGTAGTATTGAACGACATTCCGAAGCTGCTCGTCGCAAGCTCCGTTTCATTTAGCTGCTCCTCCTTCATCAAAATTCCCGGAACCTCACCCGGAAGGTCGATTCCGGTCAGCTTCCCGAATAAAAACCTCCTCTGGTATCTTGAAAAAACTCCTCTTCCTTCTCTTTTTGCAATTTCCATCAGCGCGTCGTTGCAGGAATACATAATACTCTGCGCTGCATTGATAAGACCGTGTCCCCATTCGTTATGGCAGGAAATAAAATAGTCTGCCACCTGTTCACCGCCGTTGCAAAGAAACTTTTCCTCTGTCGTAATCACTGCCTCCTCCAGGGCAGCGGCTACCGTAAACGGCTTAAAGGTAGAGCCCGGCTCATAGGAATCGCTGACGCAGAAATTTCTCCATACCTTGTACAGGGCATCCAGATAGGCCTCGTTATCCATTTCTGCGATTTCCTCTTCGGTATACCACTGCGTCAGACTCCGCGGCGCATTTAAGTCATAGCTGTAATTAGACTGCATGGCAAGCACCTCGCCGCTGTTTGTTTCCATCATCAGCACGCCGACATTCTTCGCCCCGATGTTGTCCAGAAACTCTTCTGTATTCTTTTGCACAATCCGCTGCAGGTTCGCATCGATTGTAGATACAATTATATTTCCATCCTGTGCAGGGATTTTCTCCTCCTGTACCGCCAGCTCCCCGTCATAGTAACTGTAAATCCTGCCGTCCGTTCCGGTCAGCAGCGCATTGTACTCCTGCTCGATTCCGTACGTTCCTTCCCCGTCTGCCTTTGCATACCCGATGACATGGGAGGCAAGCTCCCCGAACGGGTAGCTCCGCAGATACTCCTCTTCAAACGTAACCCCGCAAATCAGACCCTTGTCCTCATGGGGCTTCCCATCTTCCGTTTTCGGAAGGTTCTTCTCGTATTCCGAAAGTGCCACCATTTCCTCGTAGGTCATATTCTTTTTGAGGCGGTAATAAGCGCTTTCCTTCCGCTCTTCAATCAGGGCACGCAGCTCCTCCTGCGAATAACCGTAAACCTTGCTCAACGCCCGTATTGTCGGCTCCAAATATTTCTCATTCTGCATAAGAAGGCGCGAATCCAGAATCATATGGTATACCTTATCGCTCTTTGCCAGTATCGTACCGTTACGGTCAAGGATTTCCCCGCGCTTATATTTTAAGACCTTGCCATTCCCTATCTTCTGGGACAGGGATGCTTTAGCATAGGAGGTGTTACTCCCTATTATGGCGACTCTGACCATGATAACAAGAGTCCCGACAAGAAACAGGCAAAATACGACCCATAGTACCGCCTGCATTTTGCCTGTCATTCTCTTCCGTTTTTTTCTCTTTTTTCCGCTCTGTTCCATTGAAACGCTCCTACTCCGGAATATCCTTGTACTGGATTACATAGCCGTTTTCCGTCGGCTGATATGTAATAATCTCATTGTGATTCGGATATACCATGCCAAGTTCTCCAATCGCCGTCAGGTACACATTCTCCCAGTCGATTTCTTCGTTCAGACCATCCTCTAAAGCGGTATTTTCCGCAATAAGCGTATCTAACTGCCCGCTTAATGTAGCAATATCACGCTCAAACTGTACGATGTTTCCCTGCACTTTAAGATAATTATAGCAGATATAAAGCGTAATTACCATAGCCGCAGCCAAAAGTACCATAGAAATAAAATCAATTCCATGGCTTACTCCTGGTGCCTTGACAGGACGTTCCACAACCCTTGGACGCGAAACCTGTTCTCTTTCATAATCCGGAAGCACCTGCAGCTTTCTTGCAGCAGTTCCGTCTACCGGATATTCTCTTTTATAATACCTTTCTCTCGCATCCATGCCGTTTCCTCCTTTACTTATAGGAAACAAATCAAATGCCTGCATTTCATTCGTTTCCTGCGCCAGATGCACGCCGCAAAGCGGCATATTTCCTATGAGCATCTGTGCGCATCACTTATAGCAAACGCATTTATTTCATGCGTTTACTTATAACTGCGTTCAAATACCCGCAGCTTCGCACTTCTTGCTCTTTTGTTCTCTTCGCACTCTTCCTTTCCCGGCAGAACCGGCTTTTTTGTAACCACCCTCCCGGCAGATTTCTTTCCGCAGACGCAGACCGGGAACCCCGGCGGACATTCGCATGGATTCTCCCGCTTTTTAAAGCCGGACTTCACGATACGGTCCTCCAGGGAATGAAATGTAATAATGCAAAGTCTTCCATTCTCCTCTAATAAATCAATCAGCTTGTCTAACGTCTCCTGCAATGCCTTAAGCTCGCCGTTCAGCTCAATCCGCACCGCCTGAAACGTACGCTTTGACGGATGTCCCAGCGTCTTTTGTATCTTCATCGGAATCGCCGCCCGGATTGCCTCGTTCAAATCCCCGCAGGTCACAAGCTCCTTTTTCTCCCTATACCTTACAATGTGCTTTGCAATGTTCTTTGCAAAAGGATCCTCCCCGTAGTCACGGATAATACGGAACAGCTCCGCCTCACTGTAGCCGTTTATAATATCCCGTGCCGTAAACTCCATCCGGCGGTCCATCCGCATATCGAGCGGCGCTGTCTCCTCCTTATAGGAGAAGCCCCTCTCCGGCGTATCCAACTGATAGGAAGAAACACCAAGGTCCAGTAAAATACCGCTTACCTTCTCTATCCCGAGAGAAGCAAGTACCTCTTTCATCTCACTGTAATTACTCTGCACAACACTGGCAAACGAAAACTCCTTCAGTCGTTCCGATGCGGCACGGAGTGCATCCGCATCACGGTCAATGCCGACAAATCTGCCGCCCGAAAGCCTCCTGCACACCTCACAGGCATGTCCCGCCCCGCCGAGCGTCCCGTCCACATAAATGCCATCCTGCCGTATGTTTAACGCTTCGATTACCTCATGAAGCAGTACCGGCCTGTGCCGGAATCCGATTTCCTGTCCGCTTGTTTCTGCCAAGGAATCACCCGGCCTTTCTTAAAAGTTTAGTCCAAATTCTGCCATATGCTCTGCAATTTCATCCATGTTATCATAGCAGCAGTTCTGCTCCCAGCGCTCCTTGCTCCAAAGTTCAATCTTTGAAAGAACGCCGACCAGTACAATGTCCTTCGTCAGACCTGCCTGCTCCCTCAGTTTTCCCGGTATCAGAAAGCGCCCCTGCTTGTCCACCTCTACCTCTGCGGCTCCCGCCATAAAGTGGCGCTGCAGCTGTCTGGCTTCCTTATTCCCCGGAAGCTTCTTCAGACCCTCGACAAACTGCTCCCATTCCTCCACCGGATACGCGAAAAGACAGCCGTCCAGACCCATAGTCAGGATAAAGCGTTCCCCCAGCTCCTCACGGAACTTTGCCGGAACAATCATACGCCCCTTCGGGTCCAGCGTATGGTCGTACTCTCCCATGAACATGAGCCTCACCGCCTTTCGCTCCACTTTGAACCATTTCACTCCACTTCACTCCACTTATGCTACCATTCTACTCCACTTTCACCACTTTTTCAAGTCCTAAAATAAAATAATAAAAAAACAGCGGAAAAAAGCCGCACTGGAAAGGAAAAAGCCACGATCCAGTCAGATTTTAACCGCTTGTAAGACTCTGCCATTCCTGGTACCGCTGTGCCTTATGCAGCAGCACCGGAATAAAGTAGTTATAATCAGATTACGGGAGCGTACCCCAAGGGTACGCTCCCGTAGATTACTGCGCCACTTTTAGTGGCGCAGCTTAAGAGCTAGGGTTCCAGGTTTAACCAGAAAGCAGGACGCACGACATTTGCGCCGGTGTCGACAGAACTGCCGGTACGGTGAGCATAGCCATAGTTATCTACAGCCGTAGCATAGCTACTAAAAAGCCCCGGCGAACGCATCCACCAAAAGCCGTTTCCAGCAGCCTCTCCGTCAACCAAAGAGCTCGCTCCCTGTGCCTTGGCATACGCCGTTATTTTTGCACAGCGTGTCCGGTCATATGCTTCCGGGTCAGAGTCGAAGTACTTCAGTACCTCCCCGATACTAAGAAGGAATATCTTATCCTCTGTATCATTTCCGCCTTCAATCCCAAACTCCGGATTATCCTCATTTTCCAATTTTGTCACTGCGATGTGCTCCTGCTCCGCCGTACTGAACGCAGTATTATAAAACGTATCGTTCAGCCAGCTCCGCAGTGTACATGTCTCCCAGGTCACATCGATAGTGTCTTCGTTATACCTTTTACTATCCAGCGCATATTTACTGAGCAGCAGAAGCTTTCCGTCCTGCTTATCCAGTACGAGCCACTCGATTGCCTCCGCTCCGTTTTCAGTATCATTGTCCTGCTCATAGCTTCCGAACTGCACCGTATCGCCGACCTGTGCTTTAGAAATCTCCACCGCCGGTTCCGGTGTAGGCTCTGATACTTTCGTCGGCTCCGGCGTCCCCGTTACAGCTTCTGTCGGCTCTGGCGTTACCTCCCCGGTCGGCGTTACCGCAGGCTCTGACGGCTTCTGGGAACAGCCCCCGGCAACCGCAACCAAAAGTACTGCCATCATCAGCAAAACCACACAGATATACTGCCTTTTGCTAATACCATGTTTCTTTCTCCTGCTGTCTTTTGTCATAATATCCCCTTTCCTTTTTGCATCGTATTCTACTCTGCGAAAACAATTCTGAAATTAAATCTTTTTTATTATATCATAAGACAGTCCTATGTCAAGAATCTTGGGGTTTTAACGCGAAAAAAGTCGAAAAAAACAACTAAGGTTCTGGCTCTAACCAGAAAACAGGCCGCCCTGTTTTTGCACTTCAACAGTCCGGCAAACCGGAATTTATATTATCGTTTATATTTCAAAATCAGGAATTACTTTGTTATTAACACATCTTACAATGTTCA
>CAJTLU010000008.1 GCA_910577175.1 uncultured Lachnospiraceae bacterium
GCTTTGTAATCACCCTAGACAAGTAGATTATATCATAGCCTTTGGATAAATGCACTCGAAATTTCAATTTTCTGGACAGGTTTCTGGACAGGTGCAGTACGTACCACGGTTTTGTGGTTCTGCTTCAGAGTAATACAGCATACAGGAGATTTTGTATATCACTCTGAAGATTATTACAATTCAGCAAAGGAGATGATGTTTATGCCAGCTTACAAAGATAATAAGACTGGTAAATGGTTCTGCAAGTTCTACTATACGGACTGGCAGGGCAACAACCGGCAGAAATGGAAACGGGGTTTCGCCACCAAAAAGGAAGCCCTAACATACGAAAGAGATTTTCTTGAAAGACAGTCTGCTAACCCGGATATGACTTTTCAGAATCTCTACGAACTTTATATGGAAGATATGGCTGCAAGGCTCAAGCAGTCAACCATTCTGACCAAGAAGCATATTTACGAGACACACATTCTCCCATTCTTTGGCAGCAAACCAATCAATGAGATTAAAGCTTCGGATGTACGCAGGTGGCAGAATCAGCTGATGAATTCCCCAAATGGTTATTCCAAAACTTATCTAAAGACCATCAACAATCAGCTTACCTGCATCATCAACTACGCAAAACGCTTCTACGATTTAAATACGAATCCCTGTGGTCAGGCTGGAAGTATGGGACAGGCAAAAGCTGAGGAAATGGATTATTGGACCTATGATGAGTATACCGCATTTCGTGAGGGCATCAGGGACAAGCCGCTTTCCTATATCTGCTTTCAGGTACTCTACTGGACAGGAATGCGTGAAGGAGAACTGCTGGCGCTTACCGCTGCCGATATCAATCTTGCGGCAAAACAGATTGATATCAACAAAACCTATCAGCGTCTGAATGGAAAGGATATCACCACTCCGCCTAAGACAAAGAAAAGCAGGCGGAAAGTTCCAATCCCCGATTTTCTGTGTCAGGAGCTGCAAAACTTTATCAATACCAGATATATGCTTGACCCTAACGAAAGACTATTCCCGGCTACCAAGCACTTTCTCTCTCACGAGATGGAGCGGGGCTGTAAGAAAACCGGCATTAAGCGGATACGAATTCATGATATCCGCCACTCACATGCCAGTTTGCTTATCAACCAAGGCTGTGATGCACTTATTCTCGCTGACAGGCTGGGACACGAAAAGGTATCCACAACACTGAATACCTACTCGCATCTGTTTCCGCACAAACAGCAGGAACTTGTCAGCAATCTGGAACAGCTTGCGGCAACCGTTGGTGTTACACCGACACCGGAGCCGCCAACGAGTAACCCTTTACTTGAAACTATGGGAATTTCCTATGATGATGGAACGACTGACAGTTTAGCTACTTCAGATACAGTATGCGCCAATACAGGACTTCCATACGGACCGGCGCCACTGCCAAAGGAAACAGCACCGGGAAAAGTTATCCCTATGCCCCAAAGAAAAGTTATTTAATTTTCCAAATACTGTTTGGAAAATGCAAGCTACAATAAAATGATGCGGAACAGAGTAGTTGCGTTTAGTAGCAAAATAGTAGCAGAGCAAAAGAAAAAGTCCGGGAATGCCCTATTTATAAGGCTTCCCAGACTTGTGGCTACTATTCGAACTCTATCGTCGCCGGCGGCTTCGGGCTCATATCGTAGCACACCCGGTTCACGTTCGGTACTTCCGCAAGGATACGGTTTGTGATAATCTCCAGCACGTCCCAGTCAAGACGCTCGATGCTTGCGGTCATTGCGTCGATTGTGTTGATGGCACGGATGATTACGGTATAGTCAAAGCAGCGCTCGTGGTTTTTCATGCCGACGGATTTGAAATCCGGCACTACGGTGAAGTACTGCCATACGGTTTTATCAAGTCCTGCCTTTGCAAACTCCTCACGGAGAATCGCATCGGACTCTCGTACCGCCGCAAGACGGTCTCTTGTAATTGCGCCAAGGCAACGCACGCCAAGCCCCGGTCCCGGGAACGGCTGGCGGTATACCATTTCGCGCGGCAGACCGAGCTCCAGGCCGCAGGCGCGTACCTCGTCCTTAAAGAGCTGCTTTAACGGCTCTACCAGGGCAAACTGCAAATCCTCCGGCAGACCGCCGACATTGTGATGGGACTTTACCGTTTTTGCCGTTTTGGTGCCGCTCTCGATGATATCCGGATAAATCGTGCCCTGTCCTAAGAAGTCGATGCCCTCCAGCTTCCTTGCTTCCTCTTCAAACACACGGATAAATTCACCGCCGATGATTTTACGCTTCTGCTCCGGGTCTGCTACATTTTCAAGCTTTGTGAGGAAACGCTCCGACGCGTCTATGTAAATCAGGTTTGCCTTTAGCTCATCGCGGAATACCTTGACTACGCCCTCTGACTCGTTCTTACGCATCAGGCCATGGTTGACATGCACGCAGACAAGCTGCTGTCCGATTGCCTTAATGAGCATTGCTGCAACCACAGAAGAGTCCACGCCGCCGGAAAGTGCCAGCAGCACTTTTTTATCGCCGACCTGCTTCTTTATCTGCTCTATCTGGTCCTCAATAAAATTCTTCATGTTCCAGTTTGCTTCCGCTTTACATGTATCAAATACAAACGCCTTTAAGGCTTCCTTATCCGGAAGCTTTGCATAGCACTTCTCACACTTTGCAGACGGACAGTCGATGGCAATCACCGGATAGCCAAGCGTATACAGCTCCGGATTTACCTCTACTTCTTTCCCGTCGACAATACGGTTTTCACCGCCGTTTAAAATAATTCCCTTGACGTTCTCTAACGCCTTTACTTCTCCGGCGGTAATATCATGCGGATGAATCTCACTGTAAACGCCAAGCTCGCGGATGGCACGGGCAAGTACGGTGTTTTCCGTACTGCCAAGGTCCAAAACTACAATCATATCCTGCTTCATAGCATGCTGCTCCTTTTCCTTACAAGTAATTAGTCGGTATAATTATCAAAATACCCCTGCACAAGCACTACCGGCGTTCCCTTGTCCCCGGAACCGCTGGTTAAGTCGCACAAAGAGCCGATTAAATCCGTCAGCTGCCGTGGGGTCGTGCCCTGGGAAGCCATGCTGCCTACCAGATTTCCTTCCTTTGCCTTAATGCTCTTCTCGATTGCTGCCTTTAACTCAGCGCCGTTCAGGTTCTTAAAATCGTTATCGGCAAGATATTTTAACTTTAATTCGTTCGGGGTCCCAATAAGCCCTGCGGTAAATGCCGGAGACACCACCGGGTCGGCAAGCTCCCAGATTTTACCCTGCGGGTCCTTAAAGGCGCCGTCGCCGTATACCATAACCTCCACATGCTTTCCGGTTTCCTTCAGAATGCTGTCCTGAATCTTCTCGACCAGCCCCTGACAAGCCTTCGGGAACAGCTTTATCTTATCCTCGGTCGCCTTATTAGAGCCGAGCAGACCATATCTCTCATTGTAGCCGCTGCCGTTGACAGAGGCTGTCATAATATCATCCAGTCCGCAGACTACCTTTGCACCTGCTGCTTTTAAAATGCGCTTCGTTCTCGCTCTTGTATGAATGTCACAGGTCAGAACGCAGTCGGCATACTCTAAGATTGCCTTCGGCTGGTTCGCAAAAATCACCTCTGCCTCTGCGCCCGCTTCTGTAATCAGCCTGCTATAATAATCGACGTAATCCACTCCGGTAAACTCATGTTTATTCTCACCGAACAGCTCCCGGTACTTTGCAAGGGTCAATACATCGCTGTATGGATTAATCCCCTTTTCATCCAGCTGGTCATAGGTCAGCAGCGCATTGCCTACCTCGTCGCTCGGATAGCTTAACATCAGCACTACCTTCTTTGCGCCCATGGCAATTCCCTTTAAGCAGATGGCAAAACGGTTCCGGGACAAAATCGGGAAAATGACACCGATGGTTCCGCCGCCAAGCTTTGCTTTCACATCTGCTGCAATATCCTGTACGGATGCATAATTTCCCTGTGCCCTTGCAACTATCGACTCAGTTACGGCAATCACGTCTCTGTCCCGGAGGGAAAACCCTTCGGACTTTGCCGCCTCCAGTACGCTCTCCACAACAATCCCTGACAAATCGTCCCCCTCACGGATAATCGGGCAACGAATTCCTCTTGATACAGTACCTACTCGTCTTTCCATCTGAATTACCTCTTCTTTCTATGCTTTCTTACTATAATAAATGAATATTTTGACAAACACTACGGTTTATTATACCCCTATTTTCTCACGCTGACAAGAGTTTTTTCGTTTGAATTTCCGCATTTTTTGAGCCGCTTTAAACAGTTCCACAGACTGTGCGATATCCTATTTTTGCGTTTGCCCGAAGGGCCCGGACTGAGCGCAGGCAAAAGCGCCTCTAAGTGCCGCATGTGCTGCCTCCTGCTTGACAAATATAGTTCTATATAGTACTATCTATTATAGAGGTGTAAAAAATGGCTGCAACAAAGGGCGGATTTCTGATTTCACAGATTAAGCAGATACAAGGACGTATCTTTGGCAGACTGCTGACCGAAGCGGGAATCGATGAATTTAACGGGGCACAGGGACGTATTCTCTATGTCTTATGGACAGAGGACGATTTGCCTATCGTAGAGCTTGCAAGGAGGACCGGGCTTGCCAAAACAACGCTGACCGGCATGCTGGACCGGCTGGAACAGCAGGGGCACATTACAAGATGCTATAACCAGGAGGACCGGCGACAGATCCGCATCCGGCTGACGGAGCATGCACGCAGTCTGGAACAGCGCTATCAGGAAGTCTCTGACAAAATGAACCGGCTATTCTACAGGGGATTTACCAAAGAGGAAATTCTGCGGTTTGATACTATGCTCGACCATGTTTTAAAAAATCTTGAGGCGGAAGAAAAACGATATGACACAAAAGAAAGCCGGACAGCAGAGAACGGGAATCCGGACAACAAAAATTCATAACAATGAAAGGCGGTATTCTTATGAAAAATCCAGAAGAAACGATTGGAAAAATGATTGATAAGTCAGGTACATGCTTCCTTGCCTATGTCGATGGCGACGGTTTTCCGGTTACAAAGGCCATGCTACAGCCCCGGGAACGGGAAGGCATCAAAACATTTTTATTTTCTACCAACACCTCTTCCAATAAAGTAAAATGCTTCCGGGCAAATAACAAAGCAAGCATTTATTTTGTTGATAAAAGATTTTTCCGCGGCATCAGCCTGACGGGAACGGTAGAGGTATTGGAAACACCGGAGGCAAAGAAAAGGATATGGCAGATAGGTGACAGAATGTATTATAAAAAAGGGGTCACGGACCCTGATTATTGCGTCCTGAAATTCGTGGCAGAAAAGGGACGGTACTACAGTAACTTCAAATCCGAAGACTTTAACATCTGAACAGCCTTACACTGTTTTGGGGACTGCGTTTGTCCCCGCTCTCATTCCGACCACTTATAAGAATCCGCCAAACCCGGGGCCCCACGCTCTGCGCGGCAGCCCCGACAAAAAACTGTTATTGCTTGCTGTAAATAAACTTAAATTCCGGCTTTCCCTCCAGCAAATCGCTCCGGTTGCATTTATAAATCATACTGGTCTGACCCGCCTCCGTATTTTCGTAAAGCAGTGCATAAATCTCCTCTCCCAGAAAGCTCCAGTTTCCAAGTCTGCTGCTATAAAGCATACTATCGTCCAGTCCCTCCGGAAATAACGGTCCCACATTTACCATTACAACTTCCTTAAGGTCACGGTCCATCACATAGATATTCCTTTCCTTACTGACAGACTGTAGATTCTCCTCAGAACTCTCCTTATCCGTCTCCAGTATATCCACAGACTGCTGTATCGCGTAAATGTATGTACCGTCAGTCATTAACGCTGCTATATCAAACGAAGTCGGCAGACTATAACCGTCCGAAAACTGAAGCGTTACATCCGGCAGCTTCTTTGCCTCCTCGGTTCCTCCTGTGGAAGGATGATACAAATAAAGTGTATTTGCTTCTGAACGCTTATACATAATGTTATCTTCATCTAATATGAGATACACTCCCAGAAAGCCCGGCTGAAGCTTGCAGCTTTCCTCTGTCCCATCCTGCACACAATACTGGTGCAAGACCGTTTTTCTTCCCTCCCGCCGGCAGTAATAAATATAATCTCCATATGCCCTGATTCCACTCACCGGAACATTGTTTCTGCTCAAAGGCTCCTCATCAAGATAGCTCACCTTTCTGGTATCCAGGTCCAGAATTGCAGTGCCATACTGTGCCGTGTCGTCCAAGTCCCACTTGTCATTCGCTTTTACGGAAATAAATACTTTATTCCGATGAATCGGCAGCCAGCCTCCGTAGAGCATCGGCATCTGCCCTCCCTTCTCTTCTGCCGATTTATCCATCGTCATATAGGTAGCAATTTCACTCATTTCCGAACCGTCCAGTGCAATGGCAAGCAGCTTCCACAAATACTGCGTGTCTGTTTCCTCAACGGCTGTTGCAAAAATCCTGCCGCTGTACAGGCAAAACTGGTCAATCTTATACCTTTTGTTGGAAGCAATACAAAAGCTGTTCCCGTCATGTTTGCACTCCGGCTTATTACAAAGATAAATTTCCTTTCCTGTGGCTACATCAACATAGCAAAATGCAGGAACCTCCTGCGCATACTTGTAATAGTAATATCCTTTTTCCGTTTTTATAACAAACAGGTTGCCGGGCTGTATATCCTCTGATATTATCTTTTCTGTCAGCCCCTGCTTTGTTTTATCCTCCTTGCCGGAGCACCCCGGAAGTGTGAACAAAAGGAGTACCAGTAAAACCAGACACATTATTCTTCCCTTGTGTTTTCTCATCTACAACTTCTCCTTTTCTATTTTAATACCTTTATCATACTTCCCTGAAAATGAAAAAGCAATTGTCTCTGCAGAAGTGGCTGCCTTTTTTGCACAAGTGGTCGCAGAGCCTGATTATTTCGACCGGAGCAGAGATACACCAAATGCCGCAAGGTCCTTCATGCCCTGCCGGTAGGTCAGGCGTTCGCATACGGCAGCCGTTGCATTTAACAGCGTAAAATATTCATCAAGCTGCTTCTTCTGCTCCTCTGTAAGCCCTTCCCTTAACTGTTCAAATACCGCACTTTCCTCTGCCACAGCCTGCTTATACTCTTCACTCTGGCGGAATACAGCACCCAGCCTCTCTGTTATGGCAGGCTCTAACAATGCAAAAATATCGTCACTCATGCGACTTCTCCTTTCACCTATTCTCCCGGGCTTTCCTCAGCCCTGCTTGTTCCATTCTCATGTGAGGGGTTTTTTAGAACGAAAGACTGCCTGTTTACAATAGAAACATGGCATAAAAGAAATAATAAAATAACTAAAAAAACAGAATACTCCCGGAAGCCTGTGCTTTACACAGTCTGCTTCCGGTGTCTTACCGGTCCAGATTACTGCTAAGAACCTCTTCAATCTCACTCCGGATACTGCAAAAAAGTCTTGCAAGCACAGGGTCAAAATGACTCCCAGCGGATTTCTCGATAATATCAAATGCTTCATCCACAGAAACCGGCTCCTTATAACAGCGCTTGGAAACAAGCGCATCAAAAACATCAGCTACCGCCATAATTCTCGCGCAAATCGGAATCCTGGCGCCGTCCAGTCCCTTCGGATAGCCGCTTCCATCCCACTTCTCATGGTGTCCCTCCGCAACCTGCGCCGCGATATCGATATACTCCTGATCCTCTATATTGCCTAATACCTCTGCCACAATACGCCCTCCTGCCGTCGTATGACCCTGCATAATACGAAACTCCTCTGCAGTAAGCTTTCCTGGCTTTTGAAGGATGCTGTCAGAAATCGCGATTTTCCCGATATCATGCATAGGCGCCGCCTTAATCAGCAGCTCCATATAATCGTCCGTCAGGATATCCGTACAGTACCCTGCTTTCTGCGCTTCTTTCGTTAAAAGCTCTACATACTTACTAGTCCGCTTGACATGCTCGCCGGTATCATGGTCTCGGTTTTCAATGAGGGTAGCCATACCAATAACGGTGCTTTCCTGTATGGCAAGCATCCTGCGGTTACGTTCTATCAAAGCCTGCGCCTTGCGCTCATTTTCTTCCTCAAGCTGATTTTTATACTTTTCCAGACGTGACGTTATGCTGACGCATAGAACAATGCACACTACTACAACAATAACAATACACAAAATACATACTGTTTCACTAATTTCAGCTATTTCAATGCTCCGCTCCATTTTCTTGCCAATCGCATCCATTTCCTGCGCGATATAGCCGTCCATTATATCTGTATTGGTGCTTACGTTATTGATAAAGTTCGCCAGATAGGTAGTGATGTAATATTTGGCGGTAGCATTACTGCTCTCGCTGCCCATCTGGAATACATTCTCTGCACTATTAAAATAGTTTATGGTATTTGAATATACCGTGTGAAAGAGCTGTTCCTTTTCGTTTCCCGAAATACTTTCCTTCAGCTCACCTAATATTTTCATTATTTCCGACTTCAGCTGCGCCGCCCCATTTTCATAAGAAACCCTCTCCTCGGAAGAGTCCGACAGAGCATACCACGAAACAGTAATATGGTGCCGGTTCATCAAACGGCACAAATCATACATATTAAACCTGTCCTCCAGACATTCCTCTATAATCTGTTCGTAATTCCCTGAAATTTCATTAAGGTTGTAATGCATAATAAGCATTCCTGAAGTACCTACAACCCCGGCAAAAAAAATCAGTACAAATATCTGAAAAGGAATTCGTTTCATAAGCTTCATACAAAATCTCCCGGCGGTCTCTCCGCCCTCTGTCGGAAAACGCACTTCGTCCAGTCATCAGTCCGTTCCGGAAGTCTCCTCAGGCTGGGCAGTTATTCCATTTACCATGATATCCAGCAGCTCCTGCAGCTCCTTATGGTCAGGGTTGCCGCCGGCAAGCGTAATACCGAAAATATACGACGGATTCCAGTAGGTATTCGCAATACGCTGGGTATCAGCATACCGTGACTGCTCTGAAAGCGCAGTCACCGCAGGCGAGGAACGGACAACCGGAGAGGAAGCGGCATTCACATTGGAAGGGCATTCCCCGATAATCTCAAATCTCTTTACCTGCGTCTCCTCAGAGGAAAGATACTCCGCAAGCTTCATAGCCCAGCTGCTGTTTTCAGAGTAAGCGTTTACTCCAAGCAGCTTATAACCGGAAAAGCTGCACATCTGCACCTTATCTCCTGCCAACGTATAGCACGGCAGCTTTGCTGCGGCAAAATTTTCTCCCCATGCTCCCTTTACGGTTTCAACATTCCAGGCGCCATTAATGCCTGCAATAATGCTTCCGTTCTTGACCCCGTTCAAAAAGCCGTCGTCATCACAGCAAAGAAAGCCGTCCCGCGTTGCGAGCGAAAGCATTGCCTTAGCAACATCGACGCCCGTATATTTCGTATCGGTTGTATTCCAGTTACAGTAATTCGTAACGCCGTCCTCGTTCATCCCAAGCTCTAGTCCGGCGCCCCGGAAGAAAGAGTATATGTACCAGCCGCTCGAGTAGTCCATCGAGATTTTCTTCCCGTTCCTTGCGGATATTTCAACCATTGTATCAAGGTCTTTAATATCCTCTTCCGTAAAGTAAGCTGAATTATAATACAGGAAATACCCGTTTCCTGCCGTCACAGGGTAAGCATACAGCCTCCCGTCATTCATTGCGGCACGGCATGCGCCGTTCTCCACGCCGCCGTTTGCAGCTATAATACTGTCCGCATTTTCAGTTACTTCAAGCAGCGCGCCCGCACTCCGCAACACTTCAAACTGGTCATCCGCAAACATATAAATGTCCGCTGCCGCCGAAGGGCTTGCCAGTACAGTCTCCCGGAGGGTCAGAACACTTTCTGTGCTCACTGTCACTTCAAATACCGCTTCCTTTGCATATTCCTTTTTAAACGCTTCGATTGTCTCATGAATCAGCTCCCTGTCATCCTCATCACTCCACCAGACGGAAAGCTTTACTGTAGGAAGCGGTTTTAACCGTGCTGAGCAGCCTGCCAGCCCGAGCGGCACGAGCCCCAGAAGCGTTGCTGCCAGAATCGTCCTGATATTTCTATGCTTCATAATCCATCTCCAAAATCTATGTAATTCCCATAAATTGTTCTATGTATAATATCATTTTAACTATATCATTTTATTCTATCCCTGTCAAGGCAGACGCTACTTGAGTTTCCGCAATTTTTAGCAACCCCATAAAGTTCCGGATACTTTGCAACAGCGTAATTTTGCATTTGTCCGAAGGACTTACGGTTAGCGGAACTGGAATCACCTTTTAGAGCTGGTTAGGCGCGAGGACGCCACCGAGCGGCTTAACAGCTCTTAAAGGAAGTCCGGTGTAGCGCCAGCGCATGCAAAATTACGCTGTTGCACAGTCTTTGGGACATAAAGGGGTACACAAAATGCGGAAACTCAAGAGACGCTGCTTGAGTTTCTTCATTTTTACATGCCGCTTGATGTTTTGGAGACCGCTTAAAAAATGCAGAAAACTACCATATGGGAAGCCTTTGGCATCACTATGGTATCGTTCCCTTCGACTGTAATTTCAGCTCCCTCGGCGGATACGGCGATACGGTTCACCAGACGGATACGGTATGGCTTCTCTGCCTCTGCGTCTAACAAAAGCTTCCCGTCCTTCTGCATGACGCAAAGCGTCAGCGCTTCCCTGTTGTCCATGCCATATACGGTCTTTTCAGTACGGTTTCCTTCTGACACTTCGTAAATCCTCAGCTCTGTATTCTCCGCATAATCATAGTCCGGTCTGTCTTCCCTCGCGCCCAGCGCCACAATGGAGTTTTGCCGCACCATAAGCGGAATACTGAGATATCCGTGCCTTTCCGTATACCATTTGCCTCCCTGTCTTGTCTCTCCGGTAAAAAAGTCCGTCCAGAGCCCCTCCGGCAGATAATACTCCGCAATACTATCCTCACAGAACACAGGAGCAACCAAAAGACTGTCTCCCAGCATGTACTGCCGGGCCAGATAGCTGCAGTTCGGGTCTCCGCTAAATTCCAGCACCATACTCCGCATAACCGGAACTCCTGTCACACTTGCATGAACCGCCGCCTCATACAAATATGGCATCAGTCTTGCCTTCAGACAAGTAAAGAACCTGCACACCTCCACCGCCTCTTCATCATAGAGCCACGGCACCCGGTAGGAGGTGCTGCCATGCAGGCGGCTGTGGGAGGACAGCAGACCGAACGCTACCCATCTTTTATAAACATCCGGCGTAGAGGTATGCTCAAAACCTCCGATATCATGCGCCCAGAAGCCAAAGCCGCTCATAAGCAGCGACAGACCTCCCCGCAGGCTTTCTTCCATTGACTCGTAATCCGACCTACAATCTCCTCCCCAGTGTACCGGAAAGCGCTGCCCGCCTGCGGTGGCAGAACGCGCAAACAGCACCGCTTCTCCCTTTCCGCGCTTTCGTTCCAAAAGCTCATACACACATTGATTATACAAATAGGTATAGTAGTTATGCATCTTTTTCGGGTCGGTGCCGTTATAATACAACGCCTCCTCCGGAATCCGCTCCCCGAAGTCCGTCTTAAAGCAGTCCACCCCCATATCCAGCAGTATCTCCAGCTTCTGCTGGAACCACGTCCACGCCTCCGGATTGGTGAAGTCTACAATTGCCATCCCCGGCTGCCACATATCCCATTGAAATATCTGTCCATTAGGGCGCCTGATAAAATAGCCCTTCTCCATGCCCTCCCGGAACAGGCACGACTCCTGTCCGATGTAGGAGTTAATCCAGACACAGACATTAAGCCCCTTTTCTTTGATTCTTTTTAACATTCCCGCAGGGTCCGGAAATACCCGCTCATCCCATATGAAATCCGACCAGTGGAACTCCTTCATCCAACAGCAGTCAAAATGAAACGTCCTGAGCGGAATGCCTCTCCTTTGCATCCCGTCAATAAAGCTCATCACGGTCTCTTCATCATAATCCGTAGTAAAGGAAGTAGACAGCCACAGCCCGAAGGTCCACGGCGGCGGAAGCGAAGGCTTCCCGGTAAGATCCGTATATGCTGTCAGTACCTCCTTCATAGACGCGCCTGCAAACAGAAAATAATCCAGATACCCTCCCGCGACGGAAAACGCCGCTTTGGTTACCTCCTCCGTACCAAGCTCAAAAGACACTTTCTCCGGATGGTTGACAAAAACACCGTAGTTGCGGTTAGACAAATAAAATGGAATATTCTTATACGCCTGTTCCGTTCCGGTGCCTCCGTCCTCATTCCAAAGGTCGATGCTTTGCCCGTTCTTTACAAAGGGCGTAAAATGCTCGCCGGTACCGTAAAGCAGCTCGCCTACCCCAAGGGAAAGCTGCTGTCTGATATAGGTTTCCGTGCCGTCTCCCTTATCATAATACTCTCCCCGCCAGTTCGTCTTTATCAGCGCAAGGTCCTTGCCTGTGCTTTTCGTAAGCACCCTGCCGTCCCGCAGATAGGTCATGGACCACGGATTTTTTGTAATTTCCAGAGACAGACGGCCGCTCTCAATGCAAATGCGTTCGCCGGTCTCCGTAACCTTTAACGGCTCCCTTTTCAGATTCAGCTCAAATGCCGGTTCCTGCACTGCGGTCCCGATATGATGGCAGGTCTGTATCCGCAGCACATCCTTCTGCGGAGAGGTGATATGAACTGTCAGATTGATTCCGCCTAACGTACATCCTTTATTATAAACACGTCCGGTCGGCGCGCAAATCGTTACCTCATCTTCCGTAGTCTTTACAAAATAAGCCTCTGCGGGTGTAAAGCACTGGTACCCTTCCTTTTGTAACCAACAACCGTTGTTAAATTTCATAACGCCCCTCCTTCCAAGGCCCCCTGCAAAGCCGCGAACCCATCACTGACCTTTGAGTTTTGCTCTTACTCCTGTTTCTTCCCTTTTGTTTTCTTTTTTAGCAACATACCCACTGTAAATGCTGCTGCCGCTGCCAGAAACAGCGCGGTGGCTCCCTTTGCGGCATAGCCGGCATACGTCTCATAGGTAAGATATCTGGAAGCAAGTACAGCGGAGTCCTTTGCAAGTGAAACATACTTAAGACTGTTATTAAAGGTATGCAGACGGAAGTAAAGAAAAGCCGCTGCCAATGCCGTACAGCCCAAAAGAACTATCAGGAAAACGGCAGGCCCTTTCTTTTTCTTTGCCGTAGCAAGAAGAAATACTGCCACCAGCACCAGAGCAAGTATTACGGATGCAATCAGCGGAAACCAGCCTGCCGCCTTCATCTCCGGCAATGCTGCTGTACTTGCTGGTACATCGTCCGTTTCCGTTCCGATTCCTTCTTTCTGGCTATCTGCCGCCTCATTTATGATTGTAAGCGTCCTTGCCGTACTTACGCCGGTTTCTGCCGAGGCAACAATCGTCACTTCGTTCTTTCCGGCAGTTAACGGCATATCATAGGCAAAACTCCCGCCTTCACCTACTTCGACAGGAACGCCGTTGACCGTAAGCGCAGAGGCATTTTCAATCTTTCCTGCAACGCACGCCGTCTCTGTTGCAAATACCTTTCCGTCCAGTTCTTCATAAAGCGTAATGACTGGTGAAACAAAACTACAATAAACCTCTTTGCTTACTCTGTAGATAATTCCTTCGTTTCCTTCAAAGTATGCTTCTATCGTATTCTGCCCGTTTTCCAAAGCAAAGAGAAGCGTATCCTTCCCCTTGATTACATAGACGCCGCTTTCCTCGTTCAAAGTCAGATACAATTCCGCAGGCTCTGTTGTCTGATACTCCAGCGTAAGGGTGGTATCGCTGGTAATGTTCTCTGTCAGTACCTTCAGATAGTTCCCGGCTTCTAAATCAATCTCTTTGGTCTTTGCTTTGGAAGCCACTCCGTCTTTCACATAAGAAATCGTGATTGCCAGCTTCTTTGCCTGCGCCGGGACGTAAAACGATGCGGCCGTATCCTCTGCTGCCACGCTGTAAACCGGTTCTTCCGTATTGCCGTCAGCCACTGCTGTCAGCTTATACCGTACCTCTCCCCCATAGATGGCAAAATCCTTCCAGTCAACCTGACACAAACCGCTTTCCATATCAAGGTCGATGCCAAAATTCCCGATTGCCTCTCCGGTATTCGGATTTTCATAGGAAAACGGTTCTGTCTCCATGGAATCAAAGGTTTCCACACTGCCCTCATGCACTACCTCAAGCAAAAGCCGGTAATTTTCGCCGCTTGATATCGTAAGCGGCACACTTTCCTCCAAAAGTGCCCCGGTAGACGCCCGTCCGGTTTTCAGCTCTTTTTTTACCAGTGCATCCGATGCTCCAGCTACTGCGGAAATCGTATACGCATATTCGGTTTCCTCCTCGCCCTTTGTAACCTCAAATGACACTGTGGCAAAACCGTCTTCCATGTTCACTATGGCAAAGGACTGGATACAGATTCCGTTTACTACCTCTACCAGCTGATATGTGATTTCCTCATTATTCTTTTTATCACAGCGGAGCCGCCACTGCCCGGCTTCCCCATGAAGCACCTTATAGGTACTCCATCCCCCCAAGCTTCCATGGGCATACAAAAACTCCTCTTCGGACGAAATTCCTTCTCCATACTCTTTCCCGGACGGTGAAATAAACACAACCTCCGGCTGTTCTCCATCATAGGTAAACATCACGGTGAACTCGCCCGGCGTTTCCAGATAAATAAACTCTGTTTCCGTCTCCTCCGCCATTGCCCGTGCCGGGAAAACAACCAGCAGGGCAAATAGCAGGACTGCCGCTGCTGTTACCGCCTTTTGCAGCCTCTCCTTGCATCGTTTCATGTTCGCTCTTCCTTTTTTCATCTCTTTCTTTTTCTCCTATGCCCTTATTTGATTTTCTTCATACTGTCTTCACTCCCGGTATTTCCATTTTTGTCTATGTAAAGACAGAGCTTTTCTCTCTTTCCGCCCTTCTCATAGCTGCCAAGAATAAGCATAAACTGCGGATCCCCGTTCTCTCTGAAATACAGCCCGAGTAACGCGTCGGCTTCTCTCTCGATACTCTTGTGGAACAACCACCACTTGATATCTACCAGCACACGCGCATCGCGCAGCTGTATACCAAAGAACCGGCTTAAGGCATCAATCTCTCCTGTCGCGGAGATATCAACCTTGCAGTCCTCTATCTCCCAGCTGATTCCTTTCTTTAATGCCGCCATCAGACCGCTTACCGTAGCGGAGTCCATCTCTAAAAGGTCGCTCGAATACTCAAAGGTACCGATTTTCAGCTGTGCCTGCAGCAGCTGGATTTTTTCAAGAAAATTCAGCTTTGCCTCCGCAGAAAACCCGAGCGGCTGCAAATCCAGCTCCATTTTCGTGTCTGGCATGGAAAAGGCACTGATATCTCCTACGAATCTCCCTAATGCCGGGAAAAATGCCGAAACCTTTGCCGCCGCAATATCCAGACCGCCTACAATCTTTAATTTCATAAAATCACGTTCGATTAACGCCTCTGCGATATCCTCCGCCCCAAACAAAAACTTACTGAATGTAAGCGGAATCCCTCCCATCGTCGTATTGACATCCTTATCTACAATCAACGTAAACTTATCCGGTATAAAGCCCTTGAATGCAGCCTTTGCCCCTATCCCGAAATCAAGAAACGCAAGATTCACTAATGCGCCAAAAGAATATTCCTCTTTAAAGGTATCAATGCTGATATCCAGGTCATTCATACTCAGATAAACCGGCGCCTTAAACATCGTAAACTGCCGGTAATCTTTATTTGTTCCTTCACTCTTTACTTCAAGCAGGATTCCAAAATTCTGCCGGTTCAAAATGGCAGAACCCTCGCACTTAATCTCAAAGATATCTCCATTCTGCGAATGGAAAATAAGATCCTGGAACGGCAGGTGCGGCTGCGTATTGGTATACTCTACTTCCAGCCGGTCCGGATAAAGTTTAACTGCCGGAGAATCAAAACATAACAACTGCATCACCTGGAGTAATGGCGTGCGGATATTGTCAACATCATAGTCCTCAAAATCATACATATGGTTTGCATCATAGTAAAGCTTAAATTCATTGAATGCCGGAATATCCAGCACGATTCCGTTTTCAGCAAAATACTTGCCAAGCCCTACCGCGCCTTCTGCATCAAACATGACATACGAGCCTGCAGAATCCGTCACACGGATTGTGGTATCGTTCTCTAAATCCCCTTTCAACACCAAATCGCCTTTGAAGTTCAGCCAGCCGTTTAATACAACATTCCCGCGCAGCGTTATACTTTCTTTCTTATCCTTAATACACTGTGCCGCTGTAAATACATACGGACCAAAGGCAACCTTCGTGATTTTTTCCGGGTCTACTATACTTAGACCACTTTTAATCACAGCCTTTTTTCCGCCAATCGTAACCTCAACGTCATAAACTCCGGCAGCAGCCTCCGCCGGAACCAGGAAATCGTAGCAGCCCTCATTTACATAAGTCAGCTCCATGGTATACTTCCTGTCTCCTAAGAGTCTTATGACGGCATGGCTCTCCGGGGTAAAGCCGGAGCCGAGCAGGGTATTCTTTACCGCCTGATTCCCTTTGGTAATACTGCGCACGCCCAGTCCACGCAAAAATACCCGGTTGATTGCAGGTCCCTGACCGTCTTCTGCTCCGTCCGTTACATCGTCAAGAATGGAGTAGGTTTTCCGATCGGAAACATTCCCGTCACGCAGCTTTACTTCTAACATCCGGTCCGTTCCTGTCAGCGTATCGACTGCCTTGTATGTCAGGATGTACTGGTTATCCACCTGGCTGTGCAGCAGCTGGTAAAATGTGTCCAGACTTGTACTGTCCGAAACATAAACGAATTTCCCTTTACAGCTTCCTGCAATTGCGCTCAGATATGAGGTATCCACCTGTCCGAGCCCAAGCGTATAAACGGTAGCATTTTTCTCCCTTGCAAGCTGTGCAAGCTCTGTCCTGATTGTCTCATACGATGCCATATACCCATCCTCACCGTCAGTCATCAGGATTACAATATTGTTGCTGCCCTGCTCCGGATGAAGGCTTTCCAGCACACTCTTCAGAGTAGGGTATATCGAGGTTCCTCCAAAAGCATACATTCTATTGGCAAACGCTAACAATGCATTATCCTCTGAGCCGAACGGCACAGTTCCCTCAATGCCGTTGCTAAAGCTGCATATCGCAATCTGCTCATTTGCTCCCCGCCCGTTTATGTATCTTATTACAGCTTCCCGCAGGTTCTGGATACTTTCTAACATGCTGCCGGAAACATCGCATACCAGATAGGTGCGCACACTGTCATAGGTTACCTTTTCAACGGTAAAGTCCGTAATCTCCAGCCCACAGTCATACACCGAAAGAATCTCTTTCAATTTCTTACTGTTATCCGCATACTCGCTCGAAATCAACAAACTTGCCTTTACCGTCTCAAACTCCCCGGTATCAATATGCCCGATGGTAATGCTGCTCTTTACCTCGCTGACATATTCCGCAAACGCCTGCTGGAACTCTTTCTCACTTTCTCCTTCCTGTTCCGGCTTCTCTTCCGGCTGCTCCTGCTCATCCCCGGTGCCATCCTGGAATGCGTCCTCCAATGCATAGAGGCTTAAGCCCTCCTCTTCGGCAGATGGAAGCAATTCATACACCTCTACCGGCATTGCCCGGTCCAAAACCTTCTCCACATAGTCCGGAACATTGATAATATCTCCGGCATCCTCACTGTCATGGATTATCCTGTAAATCTGATTCATTGCACTGCTGTACTCCTCATCCCAGCATGCATAACCGGAATTTACCGCTTCCGTAAGGTTTCCGGTACGGTTCTTTTCATTCTCAAAATAATGCTCTATCTTTGCAAGTGCCAGATATACCTTGGATGCATCTCTCCCCGCCCGGTTGCTCTTTATCCCTTCGGCCAGACTGTTCTTCATTTTGGCAAGCGCCGGATACTTTAATCCCGTTTTCCAGAACTTTACCAAAAGTCCCAGCTCCTCTGCCTCCTCTTCTTCCATATCTGCCTTTTTGGATGCATAAATTTCCTTCAGCTTCTCGCCTGCCACATCCGCATCTTTCCCATAGTCCGCCGTGTAAGCTTCGGAAAAATCCTTATCCTTCACTGCGCCTTCCATATAAAGCTCCGCTGCGAGCACAAGCTCCTTATAAGTTGCGTACTCGTCTATGTTTTCTGCTATCTCCTTGTAATCCTTCAGCAAAAGGTTCATACAAAGCAGCGCTTCCCTGACGCAGTCTGTCAGGGCTGCCCCGTCGCCCTTTTCTTTCAGCTTTTTCAGGTTTTTCCGTGCATCCTTGATTTCCCTGATTTCCTCTTCGTCAAGGTAATCCGTTCCCTCTGCGGCATACCTGTCATACAGCGCTTCTGCCTGTATGACATACTGTGCTGCCTTTTCAAAGTCCTTTGTCTGGTATCCTTCCTTTACTGCCGCAAGCACTGCCCCGGCAATCGTTTCCTGTGTAACTTCCTGCTTCGTTCCCTCTGCTTCCGGCGCATACCCGTACTCTGCCGGATTTTTTCCGTTCTTTTCGAGATAACGTATCATTGCAGACGCAGCTGTATCGCCATGACTCCTTTGACTGACATAAGCATACTCTTGCTCAATCAGAGACTTATAGTCCTCCGACTGTGAAAGACGCTGGTAAATCCCGTCCGCTGCCTCACAGTTTCCCTGCAGGGCATAAATTCTGGCAGTAAGAAGACTGCACTCGTCATCGTACCCATACCGGGCGCTATAATCCCCTATCAGATCAGACGCTTCCTCATAGGCTCCGATTTCCGCAAACGAATACGCAAATGAAATCCACTCCTCTTTGGAAAGTAGTACAGGCGCCCCTGCCTTCTCCGGCGCCTTCCGGATGAGTCCGCATACCAGCACCACCGCGCAGGCTGCCGTCAGAATCCCGGCATACACAAACCCCCATTTCGGCTTTCCTTTCCTTAAGATAAGCCAGGCCCACACAATGACTGTAGCTGCCAGTAACCCTGCCCCAAACTGCATAAAAATATTCATTCTCCTTTGTCCTCCTGTGTACTGCCGGTGCGGGCTCCCCCTCCCGGCCATGGTCTATTCAAATTCTGGAAAAACTGCAGGCTCTGCATAGAATAAAAGACGGTTCTTTGAGAAAAGCATAAACTCAATCCGCAAGAAAGAATGTACGGCACCAAACTGCAGTACATCTATCAGACATATTATGACATATTTTTCTGCAAATGTAAATACCCTTTTCTCTTGCTTGAGTTTCTGCATTCCATCTTAAGTTCCAAGGGTGGCACACTGCCTGACATTTGTATCCATTTATGCTTCCGGCTCCTGCATCTCAGGAAATGTAAACAGAATTTCCGTCCCCTTTCCTACTTCGCTTTTCAGTTCAATCGTACCGCCATGCTTTATTGCAATCTGCTTTGCTATTGCAAGTCCGAGACCTGAGCCCTTTGCATTCTGCCGCAGTCTTGATTTATAAAACTTTTCAAAAATATACTTCTGCTCCTCCTCGCTGATACCGATTCCCTCGTCACGGATGGAAACAAGAATCTGTTCTTCGCAGGTCACACGGATGTGTACCACCGAATTTTCCGGGGAAAACTTCACCGCATTGTCAAGGATTACTAAAAACATCTGGCGCAGCCGGTCGTAATCGCCGAGCATCATAACGACCGGAAGCTCTGTATATACGTCCGCCGTAATATTCTTTTCTTTGCCGATTGCCCAGGTACGCTTCTTTAAATCCTCGAAAATCTGTACCAGATTGACCGGTTCCTTTTCCACCGTAAAATCCGGATTCTGCATCTTTGAGAGCAGCAGGAGGTCTCCTACTAACCGCTCCATTCCCTGACACTCTCCTAACATTCTCTGATAATAATGCCGTATCTTTTCCGGGTCGGTTACAACGCCGTCCACCAGACTCTCCGTATAGGCGCGCACAACCGTAATCGGCGTCCGCAGTTCATGGGAAACATTCGCAAAAAAGTCAAACCGCATCTGGTCCAGGTTTCTGCGCTCGATTTCATTTTCCTTCAGCTTCACGGAAAGAAAATCGATTGTAATCGCCAGGTCACCGATTTCATCGCGCCTCTTTACCTCGGTCGTTACCTCATAGTTTCCGTCTGCCAGTTCGAGAGCAGTACGGCGTATCTTCAAAATCGGATTGGAAAGCGTCCGCACATAAAGAAGCGTAGTCAGAAAGGCTATCGCAAGCGCAATGGCTCCGCTGATAATAATCAAATGCCAGCTGCTGTCTACTACTTCCTTCTGATTTTCTACCAGGGCATTCATTAAAATACAGCCTGCCACTTCATTATTGATTCCCTGCACCGGCATACCGATGGTTACAATACTAACCTGATGTGCCGCACTGAAGCTGGTCCGGGCCATCGGAATATTGTAAAACACATTATTTACAATATCCATATAGCTTTGCTGAAAGGACTCTAACGACGCAAAAGCTTGCAAATCAAGGGCAAATGTTGACGGCAGGGGATGCGCCGCATTTTCATTTGAAATCACCCAGACCTCTGTCTTCTCAATTTCTCCGAATAAAATCAAATACTCGTGCCACCCTCTTGCATCTCCGTTTAAAAAGTAATTCGAGCACCGCTTTGCCACACTTTCCGCCTTGACGCGCATCTGTTCCCGGTGGCCCTCCATCGTTGTCTCCTTGTACAAACGCATATAAACGGCGCCCAGAATCACGGCAAACAAAAGAAGCAGCACTGCAAAGCCGCAGCAGGTCTTTACAAACAGTCTGTTATAAAATTTTCTGTCTTTTCCCTGTTTCTTCATCCACACTTCCTCATCATGCAGTCATACCCCTGCCGCTCTTTCCTTATCCTTTATCCGCATCGTCCGTCAGCTCGAACTTATAACCGACGCCCCAGACAGTTGCGATATCCCACCCCTTGTGCTCCACCTTGTCTAACTTTGCGCGCAGGCGCTTTACATGGGAATCCACCGTTCTTGTATCGCCGATATAGTCATAACCCCAGAGACTATCTAGCAGATTATCCCTTGTAAACACCTTTTTCGGGTTGCTTGCAAGCGTCCACATTGTCTCGATTTCCTTCTTCGTAAGGGCAATTTTCTGCCCGCCGATATACAGGGTGTACTCCTCCAGATTGATTTCCAGATTTCCTACCTTTAAGATGTTATTTTCATTTTTTTCGCGGTCCGTGCGTGAAATCCGGCGCAGCACCGCACGCAGTCTTGCCATGACCTCGTTCGGGGAAAACGGCTTCACGATATAGTCATCCGCACCGATATCAAGTCCCATCACGCGCTCAAAGTCTTCCCCTCTTGCCGTAATCAGAATCACCGGCGCATCCGAAGCCGCACGGATTTTCCGGCAGACCTCATACCCGTCCTCCTTCGGCATCATCACATCCAGCAAAACGGCCACAGGCTCATACTGCCGGAACAGCCGCAGCGCCTCTTCTCCGTCCGCCGCAATCACAGGCTCATAGCCTTCCTTTTTTACATATGCCGCCAATACATCCGTAATATCTGCATTATCATCCGCAATCAAAATGTACTGCATCAACCTGCCTCCTCACTTCCGAAACCGTTTCGTACTGCCTTTCTATGCTTTTATTATACTTTTTTTCACCTTGTTTCACAAGCCGGATTTTAAAGAATCTCACGGTAAAATCTTATAAATTTCTTAATATCTGACATCATTCTGACAAAAAGTGGTGCTAGAATAGAATATAGGATGTGACGCAAGGATTTCTGTAGTAACTTATTGGAGGACAGTACCATGAAACAAAAAAGTTTGTTCAAAGGTATCATTACCCTTGTCTTTTTACTTTGTATCTGCCTCTTTCCATTGTTTGCAAATCCGGTTACCGCATATGCAAATAGTACACTGGAACCGAAGCTGAACGTAAAGACTAAGTCCATTGTAAAAGGTAAGGACTATGCCCTTAAAGTTTATAATCTGACAGAAACGCAAACTGTTACCTTTTCTTCCGATGATGCAAAGGTTGCTTCCGTGGACGAAAACGGCGTCGTTACCGCGCTTTCCGTCGGTACGGCGGTGATTACCGCTACCGTTAAGGATTCCGCCGCTGCCCCTGTGAAATTGCAGTGCAAAATCACAGTCGGTCCTCCGGCAATCTATGTCCGTCTGTCGTCTGAAGAGGCCAGTATGGTCGTAGGCCAGCGTGCCACGATGTATTGGTTGATTTACCCGATTAACACGGTGGAACTTCCTAAGTTTTTCAGTTCCTCGTCGGAGGTTGCTTCCGTCAGTGCCGGCGGAGTAGTGACGGCCAAGTCGGAAGGTACCGCATACATATTTGCGCAGATTGGCAGCGGGCAGTACAGCTCCTGCTGTATTACCGTAACGGCTGAGAGCGATACGGCTGTAGAAGATACGTTTGAACCGGATATCTGTTTCGCGGATTTTCTGATCAGATTAAACGAAGACATTGCAAACGGTGATAATACCTCCGAGAATACGGGTGCCGATGTGGCACAATAAATCTTTCGCACAAGCTAACAACCGTCGCACAGAAGTTTTCCTGCCAGGAAAACATTGTGGGACAAGGAAAAAGGCATGGCTCCGGTCGTGCCTTTTTCTGATTGCGTCATATCAGAACTCAAAACTCCTTACTCAATAAGGGCTGTTACAGAAAGCGCAGCATCTCCGGGTGTAGCGGCTTCTTGCAAGCAGATTATTACTTCCCTCCAAATACCCGGCAAAAGGCAACGGATAGATACCTGCCTATCAGAACAGAAATAATCCAATGTAGAAAACGGGGCTGCCGCACGAAAGACGGCACCCCCGTTTCATCTACCCGTGTTCAATTTTCCTGACTCTGCACCGCGATTGTTTTCTTGAATCAGCCGATGACATCACTCATCTGGTACAGACCGGCAGGCTTCCCTGCCAGAAACTTTGCTGCCTGGAGCGCCCCGTTTCCAAAGATTGCCTTTGAATATGCGGTATGCCTGATTTCGATTACCTCGTCCGTGCCGGCAAAAACCACCTCATGCTCGCCGACAATCGTACCGCCGCGCACTGCGGAAATCCCGATTTCCTTTTTTTCGCGCGGCTTGCGCTCTCCCGAACGGTCGTACTTATACGTGTACTCCTGATGCAATACCTCGTTCATGGCATCCGCAATAGCAAGGGCGGTCCCGGACGGCGCGTCTACCTTATGGTTATGATGCCGCTCTACGATTTCAATATCAAAGTTTGCCTCTGAAAATACCTTTGCAGCAGCGGCTGCCAGCTTGAGTATTGTGTTGATTCCAAGCGACATGTTAGCGGAGCGAAGAATGGCAACCCGCTTCGATGCCTCTGTTACCTGGGCAAACTGTTCCTCGGAAAGCCCGGTTGTACAAAGCACAATCGGCATTTTTCTGTCAATCGCCATCGCAAGACGCTCGGTAAGCTTCTGCGGAGAGCTGAAATCAATCATAACATCCGCTTCCACCGTACACTCTGCCGGCGCTGCAAATACCGGATAATCATAGTGCTTCTCCGTATTAAAATCAATTCCTGCCACAATTTTCGTCTGTGTGTCTTCGGCCGCCAGTTCGGAAATGACGCGTCCCATCTTCCCGTTACAGCCGCACATAATTATGCGTATCATCCTGTTCCTCCTATTCGTACCTTATTCCCTCCGCCGCCCACAAACCGTATCAAATTCTCTTTCCGGGACACAGCCCGTGTACTGTCTTGTTCTATTTTATCATTCCTAGCTTCTTCATCTCCACAGCCAGCTTTTCCTTGTGTGCCTCTTCCATTTCCGTAAGCGGCAGGCGAAGCGGTCCGACCTCCATTCCCATAAGGTTCAGGGCTGCCTTGACCGGAATCGGGTTTACTTCGCTGAAGAGCTGATTTACCAGCGGAAGATACTCTAACTGAAGCGCAAGGCTTCCCTTTACATCACCTGCAAAAAACTTAGCACAGATCTCATGGGTTTCCTTCGGTGCCACATTGGAAAGCACGGAAATAACGCCCTTACCGCCCGCAGACAGCACCGGCACAATCTGGTCATCGTTACCGGAATACAGGTCGATATCCCCCTGGCACAGGCACATGGTCTGCATCGTCTGGCTGATATTCCCTGTCGCATCCTTAATCCCGACAATATTATCTACCTCTTTTACAAGGGCAGCCGCAGTCTCCGGCAGAATTGTACAGCCAGTACGGCTTGGCACATTGTATAAAATGGCCGGAATATTAACTGCCTTTGCCGTATTAGTAAAATGGGCAATCAGACCCTTCTGGGTCGCCTTATTGTAGTACGGCGTTACTAAAAGAAGCGCGTCTGCTCCCGCTTTCTCTGCCTCCACAGACAGATAAACGGAGGTCTCCGTACAGTTGGAACCGGTTCCCGCTACTACCGGAATCCGTCCCGCCACCTTGGAAACAGTGTAACGGATACACTCCAGATGCTCCTCGTGGCTTAACGTGGAAGCCTCCCCCGTCGTCCCGCAAATAATGATGGCATCGGTTCCCCCTGCAATCTGGAACTCCAAAAGCTCTCCCAGCTTATCAAAATTTACTTCTCCATTTGCTTTCATCGGCGTTACAATCGCAACACCTGCACCTGTAAATACAGCCATATTTATGCACCTCCGTTTTTAATCTCACAATATCATGTAATTGTACCGGGCTTCCCGCCTTTCTTTGCGTGTAGCTCCCTGCTTCGCAGCGACACGCACCTCGCGGCATTCGCCGCTCGGTCGTGGCTTCGTTCGCCTTTCTTTGCGTGTAGCTCCCTGCTTCGCAGCGACACGCACCTCGCGGCTTCGTTCGCCTTTCTTTGCGTGTAGCTCCCTGCTTCGCAGGGCCACGCACCTCGCGGCATTCGCCGCTCGGTCGCGGCTTCGTTCGCATAAACTTTTGTCCTGGAAAGCACGCTTTCCGGACAAAAGTTTATGCTCACTCCGCTACACGCAAAAGAACCGCCCGATGGCGGTTCCCGAAGTCTGCTTCTTCCAGCAAATGTACCGCCGCCAGAAAACCTGCGCGGTACGTTCTTCGATAGCCCTCCATCAAATCAATGATGACAGTTTCAGAGCTGTTCGCCCTGACCCCAGCATGCGGCTTTCAGGTAACCGCAAACTTCGGCATTTCATCCTTTCCGCTACGTTCCTCTATGTCCTGGCATATCCCGCAGTGTACTGATAATCAATGCGCCTCTATCACAATTTCATATTGTATATTCATAGAATATACCACAATGCCTGTCTTGTCAACAACTTTTTTCTTTCACTTCCACATTTTTGCGCAGCCTTGGAATTTACCGGAATATTACATATCACCCGATTTTTTTCCTTGTCCGGAGGCGCCTAGATAGTACGCCGGAAATAAACGCAAGTAAACAACGGGATATTTCCCAATCCCATGTCCCATTCTTTATTATAAACAAAAATGAGCTTGAAACGCTTTTCGCTAACTAGTATAATGGACGATATTCTAAAAACAGAAATACTTTGTCAACTTACTGAAAGGAGATAGAAAGTCGATGTACTATAGAAGCGAATTAATTAAAACACATGAATCCTAAAAAAACAACAGAAACGGAATGGAGGCCATAACGAGATGATTGAATTATTAAAAATAAGAGAAAATCAAAGTATAGCAACGCAGGCGGCAAACTGGTTTCATCAAAAATGGGGAATCCCACTGGAGGCATATCAGGAAAGCATTCTTGACTGCCTGAAAAATGAAAGTATTGTACCACAATGGTATCTGGCAATGGAGCATGAGACCATTATCGGGGGACTGGGTGTAATTGAAAATGATTTTCATAACCGGAAGGATTTAACACCAAATGTGTGTGCCGTTTATGTCGAGGAAAACTATCGTTGTCAGGGCATTGCCGGAAAATTACTACAGTATGTATGTGATGATATGAAAGAACAAGGAATTGATACCCTGTATCTTGTTACGGATCATACTTCCTTCTATGAAAAATATGGATGGAACTTCTTATGTATGGTTCAAGGAGACGGAGAGACGGACATGTCAAGAATGTATCTGCGTCAATTATAACTCCACTTGTTTTCAGAACCCTGCCTATCCGGAGGAGCCGGTGAGACACCGGCCTCCGGCGGATGCACACGGATTCACAGCAGAATATGCTGAAAATCCGGTGCGGGAAACGCTTTCATCAGCAATCTCCTAACAGCTTTTTCGTGTATTCCTCCTTCGGCGTCCGGAACAGTTCGTCCGCCCTGCCACATTCCACCACGCGCCCCTCCTTCATTACCATGACACGGTCGCAGATTCTCTGTACGACCGACATATCATGGGAAACAAAGACATAGGTCAGTCCGTGCTCTCTCTGGAGCCGTAAGAGCAACTCCAGAATCTGTGCCTGCACGGTGACGTCCAATGCCGATACCGGTTCGTCTAACAGTACGAGCTCCGGTCTGGAGATTAGTGCCGCGGCAATCGCCACGCGCTGTCTCTGCCCGCCGGAAAGCTCCGATACATACCGGGTCACTACATCGTCCGGCAGCTCCGTTTCCTTTAAAATTCCGCGCACGCGCTCCCGCCGTTCTTCTCTGTTCAGTCCGGTATTTAAGCGAAGCGGCTCCTCTAGAATCCAGCCGACACGTTTTGCCGGGTTTAAGCTCGTATACGGGTCCTGAAATACCATCTGAACCCCGATTTCTCCTTCCCTGCGGCGGATGCTGCCGCCGTATCCGGTGAGCAGGCCCGAAACTGCCTTTAACAGCGTCGATTTCCCACAGCCGCTTTCCCCCACTATTCCGAAGATTTCTCCTGCAGATACAGAAAAAGAAACACCGGCCACCGCCTGCTTTTCTACCGACTTACGGAACAGTCCGCCGGATTTGCGGTAAACCACCGATACATTTTCTGCGGAAAGCACCGGCTCTCCCCCTCCGGCTAAGACTGCCACATTGTCTGCCGCGCCTTCCGGAGCGTCTCCGGTACGAAAAGAGCGCCCTGCCGCCTGCATCAGCTGCTTCGTATACTCCTTCTCCGGCGCTTCAAAAATCCGCGCTGCGCTGCCGCTTTCCACAATCCTTCCATCTTTCATAATCATAACGCGGTCGCAAAGCTCCCGCAGGATACCAAGGTCATGGGAAATAAAAATCACCGCCGTATGGTTCTCTTTGGCAAGCCGCCCGATTAAGCCGACAATTTCCCGCTCGGTTACCGCGTCTAACGCCGTCGTCGGCTCGTCTGCAATCAGCAGCCGCGGCTTGTTAATCATCGCCATGGCAATCATCACGCGCTGGCGCATTCCGCCGGAAAGATGGTGCGGATAGTCGTCAAGGAGCTTTTCCGGATGCTTTAATTCCGCTCTGGAAAGCGCAGAAAGCACCTCCGCCTCCCGCTCTGCGGCAGATAACGACCGGTGCAGCAAAAGCGGCTCCTCCATCTGCTTTTTTATCGTCAGCACAGGATTTAAGCTTGTCAGCGGCTCCTGGAAAATCATTGCCATTTCCTTGCCTGACAGCTCCCGGCGCAGCTTCTCCTCTTGCTTTTTTTCTCTTTTCTGCTCTGCGCAAAGGCGTTTACCGTCAAACGACAGCTCCCGGAAACCGCGCCTTGCTCCCTCCGGCAAAAGTCCCATCACGGCAAGCGCCGTCATACTTTTTCCGGAACCGGACTCCCCCGCAATCCCGAGGATTTCTCCCTCTCTTAAGGAAAAGGAAATATCGTTTACGACGGTCTTTTCACCGCCTCCGGCACGCCGGAACGCCACGGTCAACCCTTCCACGTGCAAAAGCTCCCGCTTCCCGGTATACTCTGCTCTCTCAGACTCCGCCACTCTTCTCCCCTCCTTCCAGACTGAGTAACCCTGCTCCTAACACGCTGAACAAAATCATCAGTCCCGGCGCAACGGCATTCCACGGCGCACGGAACAAATACGGCTGCGCCTCTGAAAGCATCCTGCCAAGACTTGCGTCCGGCAGCTGTACGCCAAGACTTAAATAGCTCATTGCCGCCTCCGAAAGCACGGCATTATTAAACCCGATGGCAAGCGCGGAAAAGAGGCTGCTTTTTAAGTTCGGAAGAATATGCACAAACATAATCCGCAGATGCCCGGCCCCCATTAGTCTTGCATTTTTCACATAATCCAGTTCCTTCTGTACCAAAAAACCGCTCCGCACGACTCTTGCGAAGCTCGGAATAAACAAAATGCCGAGCGCGGCAATCAGCTGCACTGTCCCGCTGCCGAAGACCCCGACAAACACAAGCGCAAGCAAAATACTAGGAATTGCCGCAATCGCATCATTCACCCGCATCAGAATCAGGTCTGCCTTCCCGCCAAAATACCCCGTAAAGGCTCCTAACAGACAGCCGCCCACCGCACCGGCAGTCACCACGGAAAGCCCGACCAAAAAGGTCGTTCCGGCTCCCTTCATGACTCTTGAGAACACGTCCCTGCCGAAATTGTCCGTTCCAAACAGATGTGCCAAAGAAGGAGCCGTATTCTTTAATTCCCCGTTTATCGCATTCGGGTCATAGGGCGTATAAAAGCAGCCGACAAGGGAGAATACCAATGCGGCGCAGATAAATGCTCCCCCGGTAATCCGGTTGATATTCCATTTTCCGTCCTTTTTAAACCAACGGACAAAGCCCATACTCCTTCTCCTTTCTCTCCGGCGCCTCCAAAAGCCTCCTGCGGCGTCCGGTTTCTCTTAAAGCTCCTTAATTCTCGGGTCCAGATACCGGCACAAAAGGTCTGCCCCGTAATTTAACAGCACCACCACCGCGGTAATATATAGCACAATCGCCCGCACTACCGGATAATCCCTTGCGGAAATCGACACCGACAAAAGCCTTCCGATGCCGGAAAGATTAAATACCTGCTCAATTACGATGCTTCCCGCCAGGATTTCCGCTATTACCATCGTAAGAAAAGTCACGACAGGAACAAGCGCATTTTTTAACACATGCTTCCAAAGCACGCGTCTTCTGCCGCAACCCTTGCTTTTTGCGGTACGCACATAATCCGACTGCATCTGCTCCTTCAGGGAACTTTGCAGGAAACGCACCGTCATTCCGATTTTCGGCACCGCCACTGCAAACGCCGGAAATATCATAAAGCTTAAAAATCCAAAGAAGTCCTCTCCTGCCGGTACATATGCTCCCGGCGTAAACCAACGGAGTACAATCCCGAACAGCAGCGTAATCAGCATACCGAGAAAAAACGGCGGCACTGCCATCATCGTCTGTGTCAGAAACGCTGCAAACCCCTCCCCTGTTTTCGTCTTTGCCCGTGCCGCAAAGATGCCGAGCGGTACGGAAATACCCACAATTAGCAAAAACGAAAGCAGGGCAAGCCCGACTGTAACGCCAAAACGGGCGCGCAAAAGCGACGAGACCGGCACGCCGTACTGTGTGGACTCGCCAAAATCCCCCCGGACTGCTCCGAGCAGAAATTTGCCATAGCGGACCGGAAGCGGATGGTTTAACCCCATCTGCTCCCGCAACGCCGCTACCTCCTCCTCCGTCGCGTCCATTCCAAGTCTGGAAAGCGCCGCATCGGACGGAATCACTTCAAACGCAAGGAAGGTCAGAAATGCCGCTACCAGTAACGTCGCCAGAAATGCAATTGTTTTCTTTATCCAGTACCGCATTTTAACCCTCCTTTCGTTTTCAGGAACTATCTTACTTCACTTCTTCCGGCTCCCTGGTCTTACTCCTCTGCCCTCTCCGGGCGGCTCCGCCTTATTCCTCTGCCGGCCGGAGTGAAGCCATGTCAAGCACATAAACCGGATAGAATAAGAAGTTTGTAAACTTCTTGCTCACAGCAACCAGCTTTGCCGCATCCTGCAGATAAACGCTTGCCGCATCCTCAGTAAGCAGTGTCTGGATTTCCTTGTAATATGCCGCTTTTTCACTCTCTGCAGTGCTTGCCAGTGCCTTTGCAAACAGCTCGTCGAAGCGTTCGCTCTTGTAGTTTACAAAATTGTTGGCTGCCTGCGAAGAATAGCGTTTGAGCACATCGCTCGGCGCCATAACCGAATCCAGACCTACAATCGTTGCCTCATACTCCCTGGAACGGTACACCTCTGTCAGCCACGCAGACCACTCAATCAGCTGTATCTCTGCCTTTACGCCAATTTTCCCATACTGGTCCGCTAGTACCTGCGCTGTCGCCACATGGAAGTCATAATTGGAAGGCACCTTCATCGTAAACCGCAGCGGGTTACTCTCATTATACCCGGCATCCGCTAAAAGTTCTTTCGCCTTTTCCGGCTGGAACGTGTAGTAGTTTTCTAACGACGCTTCGTAGTAAACGCCGAAGTTCGGGAACATATTACTGCCAATAATATGACCGCGCCCGCCTGATACAATGTTCAACAGCTCCTGCTTATTAACGCCGTAGCAAAGCGCCTGACGTACCCGGACATCCTGAAACGGCGCAAAGTCATTGTTTAAAAACATTGCCTGGACCAGATTGCTCGCACCTACCTCCAGGGAGTATTCCTCTGTCAGCTGGGACGCCTGCTCTTCCGTCAGATACGGGAAAATATCGATTCCGCCTGCCAACAGCTCCATGAACGCGGCATCCGTGCTGGCACAGATTTTGAATGTAACCTTGTCCAGATATGCTCGTTCCCCATAATAGTCCTCAAACCGTTCCATAACAAAATCAGAAAGCGGCGTATAGGATACAAACTGGAACGGGCCTGTTCCGACCGGCTTACTCTCCTGCTCCGTATAATCCTCCGGGATAATTGCACAGGTCAGGAAAGCCAGCAGCTCCGTATTCGGTTCGGAAAGAGTGATAACAACCGTATCCTCCCCCTCTTTTTCCACGGAAGAAATAACAGAAAGCGCCGATTCCACGACGACCTCAGGATCTGGGTCAGCGAGCAAACCGGCGCAACGCTTAATCGAATAAACCACATCATCCGCAGTAACAGGAGCGCCGTTGTGAAACTTTATGTTTTCACGCAGGACAAACGTATACGCCGTCCCGTCCGGGGCAATCGTATAGTCTTTTGCTACCGCAGGAACCAATGTTCCGTCTACGGAAGGCTTTACCAGCCCTTCAAAGACGTTAAACAAGACTTCATCGGTTCCTGCCGCCACTGCTTTGTGAGGGTCAAGACTGTCCAAATCCTGTGTTATTCCTACAACCGCGGAAACTTCATCGTCCGAACCTTTCTTTCCCCTGTTGCCGCCATTGCAGGCACAAAGTGCGGCGAGGGAAATGAGTAGTGCAAGAAATACTGCTCTTTTCTTCATCTTACTACCTCCGTTCGCGGACTCTTTATTCCGCATTATTTAATTTTTACTTTCCTATCATATAACGAATTTGAAAAAAATGCAAGAGAAAAATCTTTCTTGCGTTTCCGCATTTTTTAGCACCCCCGTAAAGTCCCGGAGACTTCGCAACAGCATAATTTTGCATTTGTCCGAAGGACTTACGGTTAGCGGAACCAGAATCACCTTTTAGATGCTTTCCCGCGAAGACACCACCGAGCGGCTTAACAGCTCTTAAAGGAAGTCGGGTGTAGTGTTGCGCATGCAAAATTACGCTGTTATACAGTCTTTGGGACATAAGGGGGAATGCAAAATGCGAAAACTCAAGAATCTCGTACCCATATCCTATGTTTTCCAAAAAAGTATGAGTTTTTTATGAATTTCCATAAACCCCTTTATTCTTGTCCAAAAATAGTGTAGAATAAAAAGCAGAATAAAAAAAGGAGGGTCTGTCACAGGGCATCCCAGTCATATCTCCCTGTGACCTGAAGAAGATGGAACAAAATACCGAGAAAAAATTAACAAAATATGACCGCAAGGTTTTAGCCAAACAGGCTGCCGCCAAGCGGGAAAAGCGAAACCGTATGATTTCAATTATTGCAACATCTGCCGTGGTAGCCTGCATTATCGGAGTTGTCATACTGGTTCCGGTTATGAAGCGCAGAAAGGCGCTCGGCGAGTATATGAAGGTAAATGATATTTCTATCTCCCAGCTTGAATTTAACTACTACAGAGCCAGCATCCTTAGCACCTACTCGCAGTTTTTCCCATACATCGGAGTGGATACTTCCATTCCTTTGAGCGAGCAGGTCTATGATTTGCAAAAAGGTCTGTCCTGGGCCGATTTCCTTGACCAGCAGGCTGCTGTATCCGCCCGTGAGAACAAGGCAATGCTGCATGACATTACGGCGCAGGGACTTACCTTTGATATCACGGAGAAATATGACACTTATATTTCCAATATGAAAGCTGCTGCTACGACAGCCGGCATGTCCTTCAAGAAATATCTGACTGCCCAGTTCGGCACCGCTGCAACGGAAAAGAACCTTATGCCGATTATTA
The DNA here is from genome assembly GCA_910577175.1 of uncultured Lachnospiraceae bacterium. Taxonomy (GTDB): domain Bacteria; phylum Bacillota; class Clostridia; order Lachnospirales; family Lachnospiraceae; genus SIG307. Next base: position 32,229 of record CAJTLU010000008.1, read on the forward strand.
AGGATGACCTAATGGTTACCGCCTACTATGACTACCTGACAAAGGAAAAGTTTGCAGCAACTGACGAGGATGCGCAAAAGGAATACGACGAAAACAAAAAAGATTATGATTCTGTGGACTACCGTGTGCTGGAATTTGCCGCTGCCGTAACAAAAGAATCTTCCGAAGAGGAAATTACCGCTGCAATGAAGGCTGCCAAGGAACAGGCACAGGAAATGTTAGACAAGCTTAAGGCAGGCGGCGACTTTGAAACGCTTTGCGCAGAATACGCGCCGGAGGACAAGCGTGCGGACTATGCTGACACAGAGACGGACAAGTCCTTAGTGACCGGAGCTACCTCCTCTTCCCTTGCTTCTTACATGGACTGGCTGTTTGAGGATGCTCGTACCGAAGGAGAGACGACGCTCTATACCGATGAAGAGAAACATACCTGCTTCGTACTGCGCTTTGAAAAGCGTTATTTAGACGACAAGGTAATGGATAACATCAAGCAGACACTCACAAACGATGCTGTATCCGAGTATATCAGCAAGCTTTCTGAGGATTATGTAATTTCCGACCCGTACGGACATCTGAAGTTTTTGACCGTAGAAGAATAAACGAAAAAGGGACCGCCGCACGAAGCGCGGTCCCTTTTTACAAGCCGGATTACCTATTTTTACTGTAAGTTACTGTCCTGTCTCTGCTCCGTCAGGTCCAGGCGTCTTCTCCTGCTGCGGCAGGCTCTCCTTTGCTTCGCCGGAGTCTTCCTTTAACGGGAAGGACAGCTCTGCCTTAAACAAGTCTCCGTCAATTTCCACGGTAAACGTGCCGCCCTGTGCTTCCGTCAGGTTCTTTGCAATGGCAAGCCCCAGACCGGCGCCTTCCGTATTCCGGGAAGCGTCCCCCCGCACAAAACGCTCCACAATTTCGTCCGCGCTTACGGTCAGCTCATTTGCAGAAATATTCTTTAATGTTACCACCGCCCTTTGCTCTTTCCCGGAAACCTCCGCATAAACACGGCTGCCCGGCATAGCGTACTTGCAGATATTGGTAAACAGGTTCTCCAAAATGCGGAATGTCTTCTGCCCGTCCAGCTGTACCATCACGCGCCCGTCCGGCACCATCTGCCGTAAATTCAGGTTCGCAGCGGAAAACTTATCCCCATATTCTACCGCTACCTGCTTTACCATCTGTACAAGGTCCATATCCATCACATTTAACGTCAGGTTATTGCTTGCCGCACGGCTTACCTCAAACAAATCTTCAATCAGCACTTTCAGACGCTTTGACTTGCTCTCCAGCGTAGCAATATAGGAAGCCCGCTCCTCTTCGGTAATATCCTCCTTCTTTAAAAGCTCCACATAAGTCATAATTGCTGTCAGCGGCGTTTTCAAATCATGGGATACGTTCGTAATCAGCTCGGTTTTCATCCGCTCGCTTTTCACTTCCTTCTCCACTGCCTTCCGGAAGCCCTCCTTTACCTTGCAAAGATTTTCTCCCAAAGAAACAAACATTCCAAACTCTCCGGTTACCGGCTCCGAAAGCTCACCCTCCGCCATCCGGTCCGTTTCCCGCAACACATTCGCATAGGCTGCTGCGGCTTTGTCATACCGGGTCTTTAAAAAAGAAAACAGCAGAACGGAGTACACGATTAACCCGGCAATTCCAAAAAACCATACGCTTACACACACTAACAGAATAAAGAAATTCAAAAGCACGGCTTTTAAGATAAGCCTGCCGGACTTTTTCCCGAAGTCCACCTTGTCGATTGCCTCTACAAACCACTCCCATCTTCTTTTGCAGGCTCTCCCGAACAGACAGATCAGACTGTACTGTTTCATATATTCCTTAAAGCCCAAGGAAAAGAGCGGACGCAGATACCAGAATCCGAAAAACCAGAGAACCTCCAGCAGCAAGCTTACCAGCAGGAAAGACGTATAAATGCCGACATCCTCCCGCAAAATCCCGGACAGGCCATGGAAGCTTACAATCCCTACGAAAAACGTATCATAAAAGCCTGCAATAAAGCAGCCGACTACCACCACCATTTCTGCAAAATAGGTATTCCCCACCCGCGCAAGCCGTGCAGGCGAGCTATCCTTACAAACCCCTTTGCTCCGCAGAAACAGTACCAGAAGCAGCATGGCAAGCCCTAGTGCAAAAAACAAGGCAGTACACTGGTCAGACAGCACCGAAGTGTTATACCAATGCTGCGATGGATGAGAACAGTACAGCCCTGCTTCCATGTCCTCCGGAATGGCAATGACTACCTGGAACGGCTGCATCGTGCGGAATTTCACTTCCTTCGCCATCTGCTCATCATATTTACACAATTCTTCAAGAATCTGCTTCTCTAACGATACTGCAAAATGCTCTTCGTAAAATCTGCGGATTATCTGGGCGTCCATACTCTTGTGCCTGCTGTATGGAATCTGCGCAGAAAAGTTTCCCTGCCCGTCAACAGAAAACAGAATACAGCACTGATAAAGCTCTTCCACATCTCCCGAGATTTCGCCGGAAAGCAACTTTTGTATATCCGGATGTCCCACCAGCTGTTCCTCTGTACCATCCTTCCCACTTCCTGTATAGCAAAAGTGATATCCGTCAAAGCTCTCCTGCCATTCCTGAAGCTTTTCCCACACATGGCTCTTTGCAATGTAGGTTGCCTCATTCTCTTCCGGCTCGAGAAACAGGCCGCTAACCGTCTCTGGCAGTACCTCCTGCTGCGACATGCATTCTGCATACAACACATAAAACTGACGGTACAGGTTGCTCACGGCTTCCTCCCCCATCGTAACAAGAGGCTCTGACGGATTTTCTACAACAAACAGATGCTTCCTGCTCTCATATATTTTTTTTGCGCCGCATAAGGCTGCCGCCGCCACGAGGAGCATAATAAAAATACTAAACACTATTTTACCGGTTCTATTTTTGCTTTTCGAGCTTGTAGCCAACGCCCCACACCACCTTTACATATTTTGGTTCTTTCGGGTTGATTTCGATTTTCTCCCGAATATTTCTTACATGTACCATAATCGTATCCGTATTAACCGCCCTTTCGTTCCACACCTTCTCATAAATCTCCTCTGCCGAAAAAACCCGGCCCGGATTCTTTATCAGAAGTGCCAATATTTTAAATTCTATCGGTGTCAGCTTCGCCGGAGCGCCGTCTACCGTTACCTCTACGGTATCCTCGTCTAACTCCAGTCCTCCCGCCACGTATCTTCTGCTCTTTTCCGCAGCCGCATTGACTCCGAATTTCATATAGCGGCGCAGCTACGAATTTACCCGTGCCATCAGCTCCAACGGGGTAAACGGCTTTGTCACATAATCGTCAGCGCCGATATTTAAGCCGATTACCTTATCGGTTTCCTCTGACTTTGCCGACAGCATAATTACCGGAAAATCATATGCTTCCCGCAGACGCATCGTCATCGTAATTCCGTCCATCCGCGGCATCATAATATCCACAATGGCAAGATGGATTTCAGTATCTTTGATTATCTCCAGACCTTTGAGACCGTCCTCTGCTTTGTAAACATTATAATTCTGGCTTTTTAAGAAAATCTCGATTCCGTCCCGGATTTCCTTGTCATCCTCTACAACCAAAATATTATACATATGCTTTCCTCCGTTTTACATTGTCCCCGACATTTTTTCTTTTCTCAAGTATACCATATCCACCTCCTTTATAACACCTTTTCCTGCCTTTTCCCAATTCTAGCAACAGATTCCTAATATCCGGTATAGAAAAAACAAAAGAATTTCAAAAGAAACGAACTTTTTTGGCAACCACAGAAATACTTCCGCAAAATGCAAGCGCAAAAGCCGCCGAAGCGGCATACCGGAGCGCGGTGGCAGAGACAGCCTCCGAAAGTACCGGCTTAAGCGTATCTACCGCTACCCCGTGTGATAAATAAATCGGAAGGCTTTTCTGGCCGAATATCGTAAACAATGTCCTTTTCTTCGGCATAGAGACTAAAACAGCAGACCCGAAAACAGCGGCCATAAGATATTGCGCACTGCGGAACAGAGACTGTAGCCGCCACTTTGATAGCTGTACGCGCCATAAAGCCATTCTGCCTTCACGTGTGGGGTAAAATACAAAAATACACCGGAAACCAATAAGAAAAACAGCGCCATAAAAAGCCGTAGCACAGACTCCATCCTCCTGCCATACAGCCAGGAAGCCATGCCCTCTCTCCCTCTGTCCTGAACATACTGCTTTAAATAATAACCTGCTGCAAAATAAGGGAAAAACACAATAATCCGCGACAAAACCGCATAGTAGCCTATCGTATTGTCAAACCCGGCCAGGCAGGCACACGCCACAAGTGCCGCTACCACAAGGAGCCTTGCCCTTCCGTGGCATTCCTCCAAAAACGGAAGCAACATACGCCAGACTGCCAATGCCGGCAGATACCACAGAATCCAGACCGGCGTCGTTATCTGTACTTCGTTCAAAGTAAACACGCAGTAGGACAGCTGGAGTACGAGATACGGCAGCAGCAGTCCCTTTAAAATCTTTCGCGGCGAATAGCGCCCCAGATAGCCGGAACAAAATACAAACAGCGGCATATGAAACACATAAATCAGCTTATACAGACTATCCTTCCTTCCGTCCGGAAAACACTCCAAAAGGTGCCCGAATACTACAAGCAGGATTAAAAAGCCTTTTATATTATCCCAATAAACGCGCTCTGCCGATTTTGTATCCAAAGAAGCCACCTCTTTTCTTTTATGTGTTCTTTCTTTTTGCACCATGATTCTAACAGACGGCTCCTAATATCCTCCATGAAAACGGCAAAAGAATCAGAAAAGAAATTCAAAAGAAGTGAAAAAGAAAAGAAGGAACCGTAACTGCAAAATACGGTTCCTTCTTAATAAGTGATGCTTCTTTTCTCTATATTTCTTCTACATATCGTACCCGCTCCATTCCGCTCAACATCCGGATGATTTCCGCGTGCGGCTTCTTTTGGGAAAGCCTTAAGGTACATAAAACGCCAACACCAGTATCGCTCACACCGTTCGGGCGCGTCATTTCCAAATCACTAATACGGAAGCCCTGCTCCTTTGCAAAACTGATAAACTGCCCGACATCCGACATCTGTCCGAACTCGATATACAGATTAATCACCTTTGTCGAGGACATCACCCAGTCATCCAGACGGTGCAGGGTTGCCATAACAATAAAAATTAGCAGACACCCGATTAACGCGCCGGTGTAAAAGCCGACGCCAAGGGAAAGCCCTACGCAGGCAGCCGCCCACAGACCCGCTGCGGTCGTAAGTCCTTTGACACGGTTCCGCCCGGTTACGATAATCGTACCAGCGCCGAGAAAACCGATACCAGAAATCACCTGCGCCCCCATGCGTGCCGGGTCAGCATTTCCGTAAATCTTTGCGATATACTCGCTTGTCAGCATGACAAGCGCAGCGCCCATGCAGACAAGCATATAGGTGCGAAATCCTGCCGGACGCTTTTTTCTTCCGCGCTCCACGCCAAGAACACCGCCGCATAGCAGGGAAAGCAGCAGACGAACCGTAACGGAAACGGTATTGATTTCTTTTAATAGCTCCGGAATATAGTTTTCCAGCATACTTCCTCTCCTTATTTGAAATACCATCCCTCGGCATGCGCTGCACCGAAACCACGGACCTTTGCCTCATAGGCAGCGGCCTCCGGAAAGTTTCCAAGACTGTTATCTACCGCCCAGTACCAACGCTCTGACCACGCCACCACGTGATAGCCGCCCCGTTCCTTCTCTGCTTCCGCCTCCGCTACCTGCTCCGCTGTCAGGCTTCCTACGGTCAGATACCCTTCTGTTGTTAAGAGCAGGCTCTGCTCTGCCCCGGAAATCCTTGTAAATTCAAGCCTGTCCAGATACGGCAGCTGCCTTCCGTCCGCATCGACCTTCCAATAATACGGATTACGGACAAATTCATAATAGGCTCCGTTCACATCATTTGCCCCCGCCTTTGTGGAGAGACAAAACGAATTTAAGGTCGGTAAATTGGCTATATTCCATGCATTCAGCACCGCAGCGCGGAGCATTGCCGCCGTATCTGCATAGCCCATGCTTTTCGCCTTTGCAAGAGCCGCATCCTCTCCCATATACTCCGGAAGAAGGTTGACGTGATAGTGCTCCGGCGCAAAACATATGCCTCCCTGCTCTAAAAGCTCTCCCAAAAAGTCCGGCTTCGGGGCGGAAAATGTTACCTGAAAGCTTGTATTATCTATTTTGGTAAAGACCGCAGGAGATGCTTTCCCGCCTGCATCATAGGATAAAAAGCACGTCCAGAGGCTCTCTCCAAAAGTCTTCGGCACACACATATGCTCATAAAAGAAAATGCAGTCATCTGACGTAAATGGCACACCATCCGACCAGCGCATTCCTTCCCTGAGTGAAATGGTATATTGGGTAAAATCTGCATTCACCGTGTAGCCCTTTGCGATATTCGGCGCAATGCTTCCGTCCGCCGCATAGCGGAACAGCCCCTCCGACACCAGCTCCCCTGCCATCACGCCGGCGTCTGCCGCAGCAAGCTGCACACTTTCCCCGTACACGCCGAGCGTTCCAAGCGGCTCTGTCATCACATCATCAGCAGTAGGAATACGGTTTTCCAACGGTGGAAGCTTCTTTGCCGCTACAAGGTCCTGTAACATCTGCGCTTCCTTTCTCTTTTCATCTGCGGAAGGCTCTGTGTTGTCTTCCCCTTCCTTCTCTGGCCCGGTAGGTTGCACAACTACGCTTGCACCGACCGGCGGTGTTACCTCTGTTTTTCCTTCCTTCTCTTTACAGCCTGCCGCCAAAAACAAAACTGTAATGACAAGCAGGCCTTTTGCCATATTTCTCTGTCTCATTTCTTCCTCCTGCAAAACGAAGTGTCCCAAAAGCCGCATTCCACCTGACAACAACAGGCAGAAGCCTTCGGGACACCCTTTATTTCACACTGTTCGTTCCTGCTTAATAACGGAATGCCTGCAACGCTTCCTGAAGCTTTCCTGCCTCTTCGCTGAGTACATTCGATGCAGCCGACAAGTCTTCCACCGCCTTCAGCTGAAGCTCAACCATATTCTGAACCTCCTCCGAAGCTGCCGAGGTCTGCTCGGATACCGCAGAGATACTGCTGATTGCATCTACCGTTACATTCTGTGCCTGGCCGATACGGTCCACTCCCTGAGTAATATTTTCCAGACGTCCCGTCATTTCCTCGACATTTTCACCGATACTCTTAAACAGGGTAATTGCATTCTTCAAAGCAGCCTCCTGGGATGCAACGACTCCTTCTGCCTGTGCTACTGTCCGCACGGTACCTTCGGTCTGTACCTTGATTCCGTTTACTATCCCGGCAATTTCATTGGCAGCCTCTACCGACTGTTCTGCCAGTCTGCGAATCTCGTCCGCTACTACCGCAAAACCGCGTCCTGCCTCTCCTGCCCGTGCCGCCTCGATTGAAGCATTTAAGGAAAGCAGATTCGTCTGCTCTGCAATATCATTAATTACACCGATAATCTTTCCGATGGAATGGGACTCTCCTGCCAGAGCATCCATATCGACCGTAATTCTCTTTGTGATAGAAGCGGTCTCTTCTCCCTTCTGCTCCAGGATACCGATTGCGTCCATACCATTTTCAACTGCCTTCTTTGTATTCCGTGCCAACTCGTCAATCGCGTCTGCATCTTCCTTTACTTCATTGATACGCTCGCCAAGCTCCTCACTCTGTATCAGACAGCGCTCGGAATCCTCTGCCTGCTGCACAATACCGTTCCGGATTTCTGCAATGGAAGTCGTAATATTCTGTGTTGCAGTTAACAGCTTTGCCGAAGTATCCTCAACGCCAGTTGCGGAGCTTCCTACATTGCCCGCTACCGTGGAAGTCTGCTCTACCATTCCCTTCATGTTAGCAACCGTCTTGTTTGCACAGGCAACCAGTGCGCCAAATTCATCCTTCCGCTTTGTCTTCATCTTCATGGTCAGGTCGCCTCTTGCCACCTTATCGAGTCCTGCCATGGTTCTCTTCATTGCCTTTGCATAAGAATTTGCTACCGTAATGCCTAACAGTACCGAACAAAGCGCGGTACCGATTACAAAGCAAACCGTAAGAAGCTGGATGGAACGGGCACTTGCAATAATCTCATTCTTTGGAATCGCTCCGCAGAGTATGGCTCCGCTCTCACCAATTTTTGTGCAGATTACCAGATAATTTTTGCCGTTTATCTTTTCATAACCGCTTGCCATCTGACCGGTCCCGGACGTTTCGTTGTACTCTTTGCCTCCGAGAAAGTACGGCTTTTCTGAAACGCCGGCTGCCGTCGCTTCCAAACCGTCCGGTGAAATAACTGCAAACAAGCTTCCGGATGCCAGCCGGATATCGCCTAACATCCCGGCCAGCACACCCATATCGATATCTGCAGAAATAAACCCGATTTCTTTTCCCAATGCATTTTTTAAGGTTGTGGTAACTGCCATAAAATAGTCATCTTTGGAGAGTCCGAGCGCACTGTCCACAAAATCGTGCCGTGCGGTCCAAAGATACTCTTTTCCGCTGCTATGATATGCATTGCCCTCCGGGCTGTCCGCAAAGGCGGTCGCTACATCCGTTCCCTCAAATACGGCTCCGGACGCATAGGATGTACCATAATAGGAAAGTACCGCAATATTCTTAATCATTGACTCTTCTGAGAGCGTAGAAAGAATGGACTGCACTGTCTTCTTCGCCGCATTCTCATCCTTCGAGCCTTCCGTATAGGAACCGCCGTAATACAGCGATACGCTGCTGTTTGCGTTTAACTGGTTCATATTGGACTCAATTGTTGAAAAAACCATCTCAAATTTATCTGCATTTGCACTCAGTGTGGAGCTGGCCGCCTCCTCATAGTTTGACTGTAATGCCTTGGAAGCACTGGAGGCACAGACAATACCAAGCACAGAGATAAACAGTAACGGAATACAGAAAAGAAAAATCAGCTGTGTCCGGATACTCTTTATTTTCTTTTTCTTGTCCAAAGAAGTTTTCATATGATTTGCTCCTTTTAATGATGTATTCTCCTTCTTTGGTTTCTCCGGCTTTGCTTTCTTTATCCTTTCTGTTTTTTCCTTCTTCCCTGCACTTTTCACCTTTTCTTCTTTTTCCTTCTTCCCCTTCGTGCCTTTATTCTTTTCTTTTTTTTCACGTTCTTCCTTTTTCAGAAATTCCGCTAAATCCTGATCCTTTTTCATAAACGTAAACCTCCTTGGCTTATCCTGCCTTTCCTGCTATTTGTCCCCATCTCCATCCCAAAACACCGCCACTGCTCACTGTACCTCTTATCATAAACCCGCATCAGCATAACAGATGATTCTTCCAGGCAGGCAATTTGGCAAAATAGGAGTGATATCGTACATTCCCTCCCTTTACATTATATAGCATTTTGCTGGAAGTTTCAAGCCGGGATTCTCATTATTATAGCATTTTGCACAAAAAAAACAGGACATGGTTAAAATTTTTTCAAATTTTACTTTTCTTTTTTTCCAAAACGCCGTATAATAGAATCAGTATTACAGAAAGGAGCGTTTCCATGAAAAAAGTATTCAAATTTTTCGCCGGATTAGCATCGATTGCAGCAGTTGCCGGCGGCGCATATCTTGTTTATAAGAAATTCTTCTCAAAAGAAGATGAGGATTTTGATTTTGATGACAGCTTTGACGATGAAGAGGATGCGGCTTCCCGTGAATATGTTTCCATTAACATCACCACGGATGAAGCAGAAACCGGAGATGCGGCAGAAGAAGCCGCAGACGAGGCTGACGAAAGTGACGAGACAGCACCTTCGGACAGTGAAGATGCAGAATAGAATTGCAACACAAAGGGACCGTCGCACAAAAGCACGGTCCCTTCTTATAAGCAAAACTGCGTTCTTTCTTCCTATTCTTCTACCAGATACAGTTTCTCACCCAGTAAAATCCAAAGTACCCCCTGCCCGGTCTCTATCTTTATTGCCGCATACAACGGTGTACCGGAGGGAACTTCTTCTATGCTCTCTCCTTCCTCCGTTCCGCACGGAACTGCCCCGTATAATGCAGAAATGATTTCCTGCTTCCGGTCAATTTCCCCGGTGCTCTCGTCCGTAGCGTCCTCAGATGTCTTTGTATGCTCCCAGTATTCAGCCTCCTTTGCCGAAACGGTATATCCTGCTACCGCCAGCGCTGCGGCAAACTCCTCTGAAACGGTAAAGCGTTCCGAACTCCAGCCATCTGCGCCGTCTGTCTCCATATAATGCGCCAGACCTTCGGCACTTGATACTTGTATTTCTGGATTCTGTGTCTTTTCGCCATTGACATCTCCGTGCGGCACCAAACCATGGCTGCTGTTATCTTCTTCCAGTATCCGCGCCGGTCTTCCGGAATTGTCCCATTCCGGACACAGTTCCGACTGCTTCGTATTACCCCCGAAGCCTCCCCGGTTAAAAAATACCCCGCCTGCCACAACGACAAGCAGCGCGGCAGCAGCGGCACATGCATAGCGCAGCGTAACAAAATACTTCCTTACAGGCTTCTTTTCCGCTCCATCCTGCACCCTGCGCAAGGTCTTTTGAATCAATTCCCCGCTCACACAAAGCCGCTCATCCAATATCGCCTTTTCCAAAAGGGCATACAATTCGTCGTCCTGCTCCGTCTTTCGTTCCTGTTCCGCCTTATCCACCGTATGCACCTCCTTTCTGCTCTGACTCCAATATCGCACGGAAGCGCTCCCTTGCCCGCGACAGCCTGCTCTTCACCGTTCCCTCGCTTAATTTTAAAAGCTTTGCCGTTTCTGCCACCGAGCGCTCCTCAAAATACAAACACACTAATACCTCTCTATACTTCCCCGGGAGCTTCCACAGGGCTTCCCGCACCCGCTTTTGGTCCTCCCGTTTCTCAATCTCCTCTATCTGGTCCGCCGCCGGAAGTCTTGCCTCATCTTCCTCGCTCAGCATTGTAACCCGCCGCCGGTACGCACTTTTCAGATAATCCTTACAGGCGTTCACTGTAATCCGCAAAAGCCATGTCTTTACTGTACTCTCTCCCCGGAAGCCCGCCGCTTTTTCATTTGCTTTGATAAAAACTTCCTGAAAAATATCCTCTGCCGTATCGTAATCTTTTACATAACAATACGCCATGCGGAGCACATCGTTTCCATAAGTACGCATCAGTGCTTCCAGATCATAGGTTTTCCCGTTTTCCGTGATATGCCCCGGCGTCCTGTCCGGTTCTGTCTTCTTTGTCATTGATTGCCCCTCACTAAAAAGACGAAATTCGGTCCCGTCCGGTTCCGTTTTTCGGCCTTTTATTTATTTTTTCTGCTGCGGATAAAAAGAACCGCTCCGCCCGCCAGCAGACATACCGCAAGAATCAGCCACGGCTGTAAATTCCTTTTCTCCTTTGCCGGGGTATTTTCTCCCTGCGGCAGAGGTGTCGGGGTTTCCTGTCCCTCCATGCCTCCCGGTACGCCCTCTTCGCTCTGTTCCTCCGAACGTACAAATACCGGCGTAAGCGTTAAATTTTTCTTATTCTCGCCTGCGGCAAACGAAAGCACTGCCTCGCCCGAGGTCACACTTCCTTCCCAGCCTGCAAACCGATATCCAGCCTCCGGTACTGCGCTGATTGTCAGCGGGAAATCTGCACTGAGCGTTCCGCTCCAGTTCCCGTTCTTCCTATAGTCTGTTCCAGAAAGTGTCACGGTATTGACCGTTACGGAACCATGCAAACTGTCTCCCGCCTGTATGGTAACATCATAACGCCCGCCCAGTCCGAATTCCTTCATCACATACAACCGCACGGCATTGGCACGCATACGGGCAAAATTGCGGGCAGTATTCACATTGTCAGAATATGCAAACTTCGGCCCGTATTTTGCATATTGCTCTACAACCAACGGCGTATAAACCTTTTCGAGCGCATCAATCTTTTCTATAATCTCCTCCGCGGAAAAGTTTGTATTGAGCAGGTCGAGAAAACGCATACAGAACTGCTGCCGGAAGCCGTCGTTTTCCAAAAAAGCCCGGAACAGGCAGGTCAGCACATCACGGTACGGCTCTGCGCCCTTGTCAGACACCATCGGTCCTAACGTATTCTCATCCGGCTTATGCCCGTAAAGTCCGAAGGAAAAGTCGATGTCATATACCATAAAACGGAGTTTCCCATCCAGTCCGTATTCTCCGGAAGGCTCTCCCGTGTAACGCCAGATACGGCAGTTATTGTGCGGCCAGTCGGTATTTCCGCTGAAAAGCTCCACGCAGAGATAATCAATAAAATTATCAACGTCAAAATATTCCTTTGCCTTTGCATACACAGTCTCATCACTCATATCCTGCGTGACTACATACTCATATGCCTGCTCAAAGTATTCCTTCGCCCCGTCCGGGCCCTCTTCCACCACAACCTCAAACACCGGCTCTCCTTCCGGCGGCAGGATGACTTTTCCGTTTTCATCCGTATTATATTCAAAATTATAAACGGCGACATCTTCCTCCGGACAATTATAGTGAGACGCCAGATACCGCTCATCCATTCTTTCCCGCAGATTCAAAATGCCGTAAAACTCCCCGTTGATGTACGCTATTGCCGGCGCATAGGCCTGCAGGTCCAGAAGGCTGTCTGCCATCAAAGACTGTGACAGCACATCCCGGAAGTAGGTTGCCTCCCACGCATCTCCTTCATTTCCTCCGGTCCGGAGAATCAGCCGCTTAAACTTCTCAATATTTTCCTTGCTGCCATTCTTTTCCTTTGCAGGCAGAATGCTTCCTGAGAAAAAGTCATACTGGAAATTCTTCTGTGTATCATACTCCGCACGTGCATAAATACGAAGGGACTTAATTACCATTCTTCTGGAATAACCGCCATGAATCCGCAGACCGACATTCATAGACAGCTCCTGCTGCCCGTCCGGAAGAAAATACTCAAAATGTGCCGGGCGCTCCCACTCCTTTCCGCTCTCAGACGGGTTTGCAAAAATACCGGTCTCATTGTCGTACAGCGCCTCCGGGGAAGCCACAATCGAAAGCACCGGAACCGCGTACCGTTTCTTCATCCCATCTGCCACAAAATAGGTGTGTGTCTGTATATCGCTATACTCCCCGTCCGCCGTTACAGAAACGGCACGGACTACCGAAGCCTTTAACAGTGCCTGTCCTTTTTTCTGCTTCTCAATCCGGAGCGGATCTGTATACAGGCTCGTCCCTGTTTCGCTCTTACGCGGTTCGGAGCCGTCCAGCGTATAATATACCTCTGTCCCGTCCGGCACGGTAAGAGAAAGCTCAAAGCTCTCTTCATAAAAGCCTCCCTGCACGGAAAACTCCGGTGCCGGTATGCTGCTCGGCACAAACACATCGTCCTCTTCTGTTGCCGCAACAGCCTGCCGGACCCCGCCCAAAACGCAAAACAGACACACTGTACAGAAAAGCAGCCTTGACAACGCCCTCGGGCTCTTTCCCCTTTTTTCCTGTCTGACCTGATTGTTCATCCTTATCGCTCCTCCCTTTCTCCGGTATCCCCGGAACTCCTGCTCTGTCAGTTTTTCGCAAACTCTGCCAGCTTCAGTCCTTCGTTTCTCTCTAACACTGTCCGGATACTCCACTCATGGGTAAACAAAAGCAGCGGACGATTTTTCAAATCCTTTACGCGCTTTGCGTCCGTGGTAATATTCAGCCTGCCCGCATCGATACCTTCATTTTCAATCCAGCGGATATACTCATACGGAAGCGGCTCCATGCGGATTTCCACACCGTACTCGGATTCCAGACGGAACTTCAGCACATCAAACTGCAGCACGCCTACAACGCCTACAATAATTTCCTCCATGCCGGTATTAAACTCCTGGAAAATCTGGATTGCACCTTCCTGTGCAATCTGGGAAACACCCTTAATAAACTGCTTGCGCTTCATCGTATCCAGCTGGCGGATTTTAGCAAAATGCTCCGGCGCAAAGGTCGGAATTCCCTCGTACTCAATCTGCTCCGACGGCTCACAGACCGTATCGCCTATGGAAAAAATGCCCGGATCAAACACGCCGATAATGTCTCCTGCATAAGCTTCTTCTACAATCTTTCTGTCCTGCGCCATCATCTGCTGCGGCTGGGAAAGACGGAGCTTTCTGCCGCCCTGCACATGCATGACCTCCATTCCTGCCTCAAACTTCCCGGAGCAGATGCGCATAAACGCAATCCGGTCACGGTGGGCTTTGTTCATATTCGCCTGGATTTTAAAGACAAACGCAGAAAACTCATGCGCACATGGCTCTACCAGCCCCTCCTTTGCATTCCGCGGTAGCGGCGACGTTGTCATAGAGAGGAAATGCTCCAAAAACATTTCCACGCCAAAATTCGTCAACGCCGAGCCGAAAAACACCGGCGTCAGCTCTCCGGCGCTCACCTTCTCCAAATCAAACTCACTGCTGGCGCCGTCAAGCAGCTCGATTTCATCCGTAAGATTCTGATGGTTTTCCCTGCCGATAATCTCATCTAAGCCAGGGTCGCCCAGTGTGACCTCTATCTTCTCTACTTCGTTCTGTCCGTTATTTGCGGCAAAAAAGCGGGTAATGGTTCTGGTATTTCTCTGATACACGCCCTTGAAATTCCTCCCTGAGCCAATCGGCCAGTTCACCGGACAGGTCCGGATGCCAAGCACATTTTCGATTTCATCCAGCAATTCAAAAGTGTCCCTTGCCTCACGGTCTAACTTATTTACAAACGTAAAAATCGGAATATGGCGCATCACACATACCTTAAACAGCTTAATCGTCTGCGCCTCCACGCCCTTCGAGGCGTCGATGACCATTACCGCAGAGTCGGCTGCCATCAGGGTACGGTAGGTATCCTCCGAGAAGTCCTGGTGCCCCGGAGTATCCAGAATATTGATACAGTACCCGTTATAATTAAACTGCATCACGGATGAGGTAACGGAAATTCCTCTCTGCTTCTCTATCTCCATCCAGTCAGAAACTGCATGCCTTGCCGTCTTTTTTGCCTTTACCGAACCGGCAAGGTTAATCGCTCCGCCATAAAGCAAAAGCTTCTCCGTCAGTGTCGTTTTTCCCGCGTCGGGGTGCGAAATAATCGCAAAGGTTCTTCTCTTGTTTATCTCATCACCGTATTTCATGGCTGCCTCCTGATTCTTCCAAACATAACAAGCTTATTTTACATGATTTTTCCTTACTATGCAAGCAAAATCCTTGCCGGGGATTCCGCAGTTTTGAAACCGCCTAAGAAAGTGCCGGGGCTGTGCGATATCTTGGTTTTGCATGCGCAACACTGAAATATCGCACAGCCCCGGCACTTTCCTGGGTTATTCGAAAAATGCGGAAACTCAAACCCAGGCAGGGTTGTCTTTTTTCCCCCGCTGTGCTAAGATGAAACCAGATGTTACGATTCACGGCTGCATAAGAATTAGCAGACAGCTGCGCAGCAGCGACAAACAGCTTTGCCGGCTGATTTTGCGCATGCGCGCGGAAGGGCTTTGAATCGTAACAACCAGAAAGGACAGCGCTTTTACACTGTCCCTGGACGAATCCATACGGAGGCTGCTATTTATGAAACGACTTCTTCTTTTTGAGCCGGGTGTGGAAACCCTGCGCTTTTTTTCCAACCGTCTGGCAGAGGCTTTTACAGAGTTTGGATATGAGGTGCGTCTCGTGCGCATCCACGAGCCTTTTTCAGGTCTGGAAGCCTTACAAGGCTTTATTCTCCCACACGAAACAGTGATGATTACATTTAATTTTCACGCCATCCAGCAGGAAGCCATTTTTTACACGCCGGAAGGAGGTCTCCTCTGGGACCTTTATGACGTCGCATGCATCAATATCATTGTCGACCACCCGTTTTACTATTATGAGGAGTTGCAGCACCTTCCAAAACGCTATCTGCAGATTTGTATCGACGGCGACCATACGGACTATATGAAGCATTTTTATCCGGAGATTGCCTGCGGCAAGACGATGCCGCTTGCCGGATGCGGCTACTGCTCCCGCTTTGTGGAGGATGCCGCCCATCCCCGGACAGAGGACGTGACAGACCCTGCTTCCCTTCTCTCCGGGAAGCCAGAGGCCCCCCGGACAGTTCTTCCGGTTGCCGGGCGCCCTACCGACGTCGTATTTACAGGCTGCTTTACCAGTCCGGACTTCTTTCTGCCGTATATGAAACGGAATGGTCCGGAATACGATACCTTTTATCACAATATTCTGGACGACCTGCTCGCAGCGCCCGACCAGTGTATCCACACGGTCTATCTGCGCCACTTGAACCGGGAGCTTCCGGAGCTGACCAAGGAAGAGCTGAAAAATGTAATGAATAAAATGATTTTCCTTGACCTCTGGATTCGGTTTACGTTCCGCGGCAGGGTCATTAAAACCTTACTGGAAAATGACATTCCGGTACACTGCATCGGTGCAGGCTGGGATACGCTTCCCGTCAAAAAGAAAGCGCCTCTGACCCATACCGCCTACTCCGACACAAACGTCTGCCTGCATGCCATCTCGGAGGCAAAGCTTTCCCTGAACGTGATGCCTTGGTTCAAGCGGGGCGCCCACGACCGGATTTACAGCTCGATGTTAAACGGAAGCGTCTGCGTCACCGACCCGAGCCAGTACCTTACAGAACATTTCAGAGACAGCGATATGCTTCGCTACTACCACCTGGACCAGCTTTCCGCACTGCCCGGAATTGTCTCCGGTCTGCTCGCGGACCCGGAGGGTATGCAGCAGATTGCAGACCGCGCCTATACCTTCGCGGACAGCCGCCTGACCTGGAAACAGTTTGCGCAGGAGCTTGTGCCGTATTTTACGACGGTGTAGACGCAAACTACCTGCCTGAAACCCGGCATGGCATTTTATATCCGGGATTAAAAAGAGCATGACATAACCCTGCGAAGGGCTTATGCCATGCTCTCTTTAAGGCTTTTCCTCCTCGTTCTCTATTCTTAAATCCTCTAATCGCACAGGAACACCATAATATTGAAAGCTCTCTCCGTCACAGTCATATCTCCGGTAGACAAAATAATCGGCAAAATCGCTCACCTTATACTCTTTCCCTTTTATTTTCCAGGTATTTTTAATTTCAAACAAGGACTCCCTGTTTGTACTGTTTAGCATAAACACGCCTTCCGGATTACTTAGCATCTTATCATAGTTACCGCTTTTATATTTTTCGCCATTCCGTACACTACCGCAGTTATTACTTCTCTTCCACACATGACTGCATTTCTTGCCTCTAGTATAATATCCTTTTTTAAATGTGCACCAAACTCCTCTGGATCATTAGTCGGTTCTTCATTCGCTGCCCATCCGGTCACCAACACTTTATCCGCATCCAGAATCTGCGCTCCTTTCATCGAATAAATATCGATTTTTCCATTGGAATCCAGCCTTACTTATTATTGTTATAATAAAATATACCGGAGAAAGCCCCTGAAATCAGCAGAACAGACACTGCCACGGGCAGGAACACCTTCCATTTTTTCTTTTTCGGCGCAAACGTGCCTGCCTCCTTATCTTCCATCACTGCCCTCCTTCGTTTTATAAATCATAAACGCCTTCCCCCTGAATAACGAATTTTATAAGGGGTTCGTTACATATTTTCTGCTACCTTTTTCCAATACTGAACTCTTCCAGGTGATTTCCTATCTTCCTGATACTCATTGCTTACAAAACCGGAGTACCGTCTCCATATACTTCTCCGCTTCTTCAATTCTTGGAAAGTGCCCGCTATTCTCAAAAACAACCTGCGCTGCATTTTGTACATGGCTCATCACATACTCTGCCTGATATTTTGTACAGGCAGGGTCATACTTCCCGCGCATCAACAGTACCGGAAGGGTTATCCTTTGAATGACCGGCAGAAAATTGTCCGTCATTACGACTCTTTTTTGAGAAGAGCCCTCCGGCTTTGCATCTAACAGCTTCATCATATGCCGGTCTCCTTTTGCCCACATTTCATTTGTAATACCGGTGGTGTCCATACTCTGCTGATATTCCTCAACGGAAACGCCATGCAGGTAATTCCGCAGCTGCATATCGGTGACATACCCAAGCAGAGAAATTAAATCATATACCACTTCCTGATTTCCCTCGTAATCTTTCGATTTCATTTTTTCGCAAAGCTCGCTTGCCTGCCTGTTATTCAGGCTGTGAATATGTTCACTTAAATATTCTGCGACCGACCTTGCAGAATCCTCAAAATACAGAGACGGGCATTCCAAAATGACCTTATGGATAGATTCCGGATGGAGCGATGCATATAAAGCTGCGAGCATACCGCCATAAGAATGTCCAAGTATGCTCCATTTTTCTATTCCAAACGACTTCCGCATTTCCTCTAACATTTCAACCTGATACTCCATGCTGTAATCCCCATCTTCAGCAATTGCATCTGACCGGAGGACACCAAACTGGGCAAACGAAATAACCCTCATTTTTTTGCTTAATGCTTTTGCCTGATTGACAAAATCCAGACAGCTTGCTCCAGGCCCCCATGAAGATAGAGCAACGTGTTCTCCTCTTCCGTGCCATACATTTCATAATAAATCTCTTTTCCAAAAACAGTAACAAACATATTTGTGCTCCTCCTTAGCAAATTTAATGATATGATCCGGAAAATTCCGGTTGACAAATTTATTGTAGCACAAACACGCACGCCGTTACATTAGAATTCGATTAAAACTCCATTCGACTTTTCTCAGGCTTTCTCCTGCATTACAAGAGGGGCTGCCGCCCGCCGCGCATCAGCCCCTCAAAAGTCTTCTCCTTCCATTTACATTCCCGAAAGAATCCTGCCGATGACGCGGCGGATTTCATCTTCCTCAAGCGGCTTTGTGATAAACTCTTCTGCACCGGCCTTCACCGCCCGTACCAGATTAGCTTTCTGCCCTGCCGCAGTAATCATAACCACCTTCGCCTCCGGATTTTCCCGCTTAATTAGGAGCAGGGCATCCAGACCGGACATCACCGGCATCGTAATATCCATCGTCACAAGATCCGGCTTTAGCTCCTTGTACTTCTGAAACCCCTCGTCGCCGTTTACCGCCTCACCGATTACCTCAAGCTCCATCGCTCTGAGAATATCCCCGAGTATTCTTCTTGATGTTTTGGAATCATCTACAATTAATACAGTCGCCATCTCCCTACCTCCCGTCTTTCTGAATTGTAACAATAAAGTTCACCTCTGCACCCCGGATTCCGAACGGCATAATCAAACTACTGCTTCCCTCTGCCATGCCGTTTTCCAAAAACTCCGGCGGCATCAGCTCCAGTTCCACATTTCTCATGCCTTTTGCCGCTGCAAACAAGCCGTTGACACAGTTGAGAAATTCGCCTGCAGCATCCTGCACGTCTTCGTTTACCTCGTAATATTCCTCTCCCGCAAAGGCAGAAGCAACTGCGCACAGACCGCCCTCCTCACCTGCAATGCCTGACTGCCAGTGCTCCGCCCCGGTCAGCTCCTGCGCAACCAGTGTTTTCAGCTTCCCTGCCTCTTTTGCGTCTGCCAGTCTCCCGTACATCGGATAGGCATGCCGGTCCACGCAACGCACAAGCATCTTCAGCGCTATCGTAACGATTTCCTAGTACTCGTCCGCTCCCTGCGGTAGAAACAACGGGATAATCTTCTCTGCGTCCCCGCTCCTGACCGCTTCCAGCTCCGTATTTGTAAAACCGTTTTCTATCTGGTAATCTTTTAAAATAACCTGCAGCTTATTCATTGTGACAATACCTTCGTCAACCAGCGTCTGCGCAAACGTCAGGTAATCGTTTCCCTGCATTTTTAACAGACTTGTCACCTGCGCCTCCGTCAGATACCCCTTCTCTATGGCGATATCGCCGAACCGCTTGTCCATCCCCTGCTGCAAGCGATTAATTGCGACCGCCTGGTCTAACGTCAGCATCCCTTCCGAAACAGCAATCAGCCCGAGCTTTACCCTGACCCTTTCCTGTGCGGAGATAATCGCTTCCAACTGCTCCTTTGTCATAAACCCTTCTTCTACCATATAATTGCCCAATAAATAACCTACCATCAAATGCCCCCTTTGCATCGCATATAGGACTTACTTCCTATTGACTTTTATTATACACCCCTTTTCGGTAAATTTCCACAAAAAATAACAGATTTCCTCAAAATTTTTAAGTGATTTATCTATATTCCCTTGCGCTTTCCCCGAAAAAAAGGTATACTCCCTTTAAAACAATGGTAATTTACCGGAAAGGACAATTCTCATGGCAACCATAAAACCTTTTCTCTGTATCCGTCCGGACGCAGCGCTTGCGCACCGTGTGGCAGCGCTGCCGTACGATGTCTATAACCGCAGCGAGGCAAAGGCTGCTGCCGCAAAGGACGCCATCTCCTTTTTAAATATCGACCGTGCAGAGACCCAGTTCCCTGACGAAACCGATACCTATGCAGACTGCGTGTATGCAAAGGCATCTGAGCTGTTACAGGCGCGTATCGCCGACGGCACTTTCCTTGCCGACCCGGTCCGCAGCTATTATATTTACGAGCTTACGATGGACGGACGGGTACAGACCGGTATCACGGCATGCGCCTCGATTGACGACTATCTGGGCAATGTAATCAAAAAACATGAAAACACACGCGCAGAGAAAGAGGAGGACCGCATCCGCCATGTCGATACCTGCAATGCGCAGACCGGTCCGATTTTCCTCGCCTACCGCAGAAATGAAACGATACATAGCATTGTGGAAAAAACAAAACAGAACGCGCCGCTCTACGACTTTACTGCAGACGACGGCGTAACCCATCGTGTATTTGTGATTTCAGAGCCGTCTGACGTCGCGGCTGTTTCGGATGCCTTTTCCAAAATTGACAGCATCTACATTGCCGACGGGCATCACCGTGCCGCTTCCGCAGTCAAGGTCGGTCTGAAACGACGTGCCGCACATCCGGGTTATGACGGGACAGAGGAGTTCAACTTTTTCCTTTCCGTTCTGTTTCCGGAGGATGAACTGAAAATCCTGCCTTACTACCGTGTCGTCAGGGACTTAAACGGTCTGACAAAGGAAGCCTTTCTTGCCAGCATATCCGAGCACTTTACGGCAGAGCCCCTCGACAATACTGCCTTTTCCCCTTCCGAAAAGGGCACCTTCGGCATGTATCTTGACCATACCTGGTACCGGCTGACTGCCTCAGATTCCCTCCGGCAGATTACGGACCCGGTAGATTCCCTGGATGTCTCCCTGCTGCAAAATTACCTGCTTGCTCCGGTACTTGGCATCGGCGACCCGCGTACGGACAAACGCATCGACTTTATCGGCGGTATCCGGGGCCTGGGAGAACTGGAACGCCGTGTTTCCGAAGACATGACCGTGGCATTTTCGATGTACCCGACCTCTATTTCAGAGCTGTTTGCCGTATCGGATGCCGGGCGTCTGATGCCGCCAAAGTCCACCTGGTTCGAGCCGAAGCTCCGCAGCGGCCTGTTTATCCATATGCTTGGAGATTAACCGCGTTTTGTATCTCCTGCTTTTGTAATTTCCTATAAAACAAAAAACTACCGCTGTCCCGGCGATTCTGCCCTGACAGCGGTAGTTCTGTTCCAGTTCTATTCTGTTTCTTCCTGCGTTTTTCCTGACCTATCTTCTATTCCAGTTCAAACGCCCCGGTATAAAGCCTGTAGTACGTACCCTTTTCCTCAATCAGCTTTTCATGGCTTCCGCGCTCGATAATAGAGCCGTGATCCAGTACCATAATGACATCCGAATTCTTTACCGTAGACAAACGGTGTGCAATGACAAATACGGTACGTCCTTCCATCAGGGAATCCATGCCCTTTTGCACAATTGCCTCGGTACGCGTATCAATCGAGGACGTCGCCTCGTCCAGAATCATAACCGGCGGGTCCGCAACCGCTGCCCTTGCAATGGCAAGAAGCTGACGCTGGCCTTGGGAAAGATTTGCGCCGTTTCCGGCAAGCATCGTCTGATACCCCTGCGGCAGACGGGTAATAAAGTCGTCGGCGCCTGCAAGCTTTGCCGCCGCAATACACTCCTCGTCGGTTGCATCCAGCTTACCGTAGCGGATGTTCTCCATTACGGTGCCGGTAAAGAGATTCGTCTCCTGCAGCACGATACCGAGGGAACGACGCAGGTCTGCTTTCTTAATCTTATTGATATTGATGCCGTCATACCGGATTTTACCGTCGGCAATGTCATAAAAACGGTTAATCAGGTTCGTAATCGTCGTCTTTCCGGCGCCGGTTGCACCTACAAACGCCACCTTCTGGCCCGGTTCCGCAAAGACAGTGACATTATGCAGCACCATCTTATCCTCGTCATAGCCGAAATCCACCTCATTCAGACGCACATCGCCGCGTAACAGCGTATACGTTACGGTGCCGTCCGCCTGGTGCGGGTGCTTCCATGCCCATGTACCGGTGCGCTCCACACTCTCCGTTATCGTTCCGTCCGGCGCCACGACAGCGTTCACCAACGTAACATAACCGTCGTCCACCTCCGGCGCCTGGTCTAACAGGTCAAAAATACGCTCCGCACCTGCCATACCCATAATCACGGAATTTAACTGCTGGGAAACCTGACTGATATTTCCCGAAAACTGCTTTGTCATATTTAAGAACGGCACTACAATACTGATGCTGAACGCCATCCCGGAAATGCTCAGGTTCGGCGCATCTGTAAGGAGAAAGAGTCCTCCTGCAAGCGCCACTGCCACATACAGCACATTGCCGATGTTATTGAGAATCGGCATCAGCATATTGGCATACTGGTTTGCCTTTCTGGAATCCTCATACAGCGCCTCGTTAATTTTGTCAAAATCCAGTCCGCTCTTTTCCTCGTGGCAGAACACCTTGACCACCTTCTGGCCGTTCATCATTTCCTCAACAAAGCCTTCGGTTTTTCCGATTGCCTGCTGCTGGCGCAAAAAGAACTTCGCGGAATTTCCGCCGATTTTCTTCGTCACAAGCGTCATTGCCGCAACCCCGAGCACGACAAGAATCGTCATCCATACGCTGAAATACAGCATAATACTAAACACCGTAATTACCACAATCCCGGAAATCAAAAGCTGCGGAATCGACTGGGATACGAGCTGCCGCAGCGTATCAATGTCGTTGGTATAATAGCTCATAATATCGCCGTGATTGTTCTGGTCAAAATACTTAACCGGAAGGTTCTGCATCCCGTCAAACATCTTGCAGCGCATCTTCTTTAAGAATCCCTGCGTAATCACTGCCATCATCTGTGTATAAACAAACGCGGAAATCAGGGACAGTACATAAAAGAACGCCAGCCGGAGTACCCATGACATAATCTCACCGCCAGCCGTGTCCCAGTCGCCGGAACGGTAATACTTTTCGATAACCGCAATTACATTCTGCATAAAGAGCGCCGGAATGGAGCTGACAACCGCAGAAAATACAATACACAGCAGCACAAGGGGCAGCCGCACCGGATAGAACCCGAACAGCATGGAAAGCAGGCGCTTTAACATTCCTTTTTTCATCTTCGGGCGCTTCCCAGGCATCTTCCCGGACATCCCGCCGTTTTGCGTTTCCTTATTCGGCATCGTCGTCACCTCCCTTGTTCTGCGAAGTGTATACCTCTTGGTAAATCTCATTGGTCGCAAGCAGCTCTTCGTGCGTGCCTGCCGCCAGAATACGGCCCTTATCCATCACGACAATCTTATCGGCATCCTGTACCGAAGAAAGCCGTTGGGCAATAATAATCTTTGTCGTCTCCGGAATAAACTCCCGGAACGCCTTCCGGATTAACGCATCCGTACGGGTATCCACCGCGCTGGTGGAATCGTCCAGAATCAGAATCTTCGGCTTCTTTAACAATGCCCTTGCAATACAAAGACGCTGCTTCTGACCTCCGGATACATTCGCTCCGCCCTGCTCTATGTAGGTGTCGTAGCCGTCCGGAAAGCTGCTGATAAACTCGTCTGCCTGTGCCAGACGACATGCCTCCTTTATCTCCTCGTCGGTTGCATCCGGATTTCCCCAGCGGAGATTTTCCTTAATCGTACCGGAAAACAGCACGTTCTTTTGCAGCACGACCGCTACCTGGTTCCGCAGCGTCTCCAGGTCATACTCCTTTACATCCCTGCCGCCGACAAAAACTGTCCCTTCGGTTACATCGTATAACCGGGAAATCAGCTGGATTAACGAAGTTTTGGACGAGCCGGTGCCGCCCAGAATCCCAATGGTTTCTCCCGACGCAATCTGCAGATTGATGTCAGAAAGCGCAAACCGCTCTGCCTTTTGCGAATACTTAAAGCTGACGTTTTCAAAGCGGACCGAGCCGTCCTTTACCTCGTAAACCGGCTGCTCCGGATTCGTAAGCGTGGAGTTTTCCTCTAATACCTCCACAATACGTTCTGCCGATTCACTTGCCATCGTCAGCATAACGAAAATCATGGAAAGCATCATCAGGGAACTCAGAATCATAAAACCATACGTCAGCATTGCGGAAAACTGTCCCACATCCAGAGCCAGTCCCTGCGAGGTGATAATCAGGTAGGAGCCAAAGGACAATACTGCAATCATATCGATATACAGACAGAACTGCATAAGCGGCGAGTTAAAAGCTACGATACGCTCTGCCTTTGTAAAATCCTTGCACACATCCTCTGCAGCCTTTTCAAACTTCCCCTTCTCATACTCTTCCCGCACATAGGATTTTACCACGCGCATCCCTTTTACATTTTCCTGAATCGAACTGTTTAAGTTATCGTATTTGCGGAACACACGGCGGAACATCGGCATTGCCTTTTTTACCACTACCGCCAGACCGAAGCCCAGAATCGGCACAACGACAACAAACATCAACGCAAGCCTGCCGCCCATAATAAAGGACATGATAATCGCAAAAACAAACATGAGCGGGCTACGGATTGCAATACGGATTAACATCATATAGGCCATCTGCACGTTTGCAACGTCCGTTGTCAGACGGGTCACAAGGGACGACGCAGAAAACCTGTCGATGTTTTCAAAAGAATACTCCTGGATCCGGTAATACATATCATGCCGCAGATTCTTTGCAAAGCCGCAGGATGCCTTGGAACCGGTCACGCCTGCCAGCGCTCCGAACATAAGCGATATGCATGCCATCACAAGAAGAACCAGGCCATAACGCAGGATAACAGGAAACTCGCATTCCGCCTTAATCTGGTTCACCAGCTCGGCAATCACAAAAGGAATCAGACACTCCATGACTACCTCGCCAATCATCAGAAACGGCGTCAGAATGGAAGCCTTCTTATACTCCCTGACACTGCCTGACAGCTTTTTAAGCATACTAAACATACCTTATGCCTCCTTTAAACAAAAAGCACATCGCAGTAATTTCCGGGTCTCTGCAACCACCCGGATTTTCGTGATGTACTGATTAGTTAGTGTATCACACAATTTTTTTAAAATCAATGCGTTCTCACAAATTTTTCACTTTTTTAAGAAATTTTCCAGTGAGACAGGGATATCCGTATTGCCCCCGTTTACGTCCAGGATTTGAATTTCCGCATTTTTTAGTGACCCTGAAAGTTCCAACGGCTGTCTGGCAGTTTAATTTTGCATTTATCCGAAGAACCGCGGCTTTTAGCGGAACCAGAATCACCCCTTAGAGATGTTTAGGCGCGAGGACGCCACCGAGCGGCTTAACAGCTCTTAGAGGAAGTCCGGCAAAGCGTAGTGCTTACAAAATCAGGATAACAGGCGGCGACTGGGACATAACATGACATGTAAAATGCGGAAACTCAAGCTCCGGACTCTTGACACACGCAACCCATCGTGCTATAATAACCGCAATTAGCATGAGAAAAAGCGATAACGGAAACGAGTAGCACAGGAACTGCATCCAGAGAGAGCATTGTACGGTGGAAGATGCTTATGTAAAGTCCCCTGCGAAAACCACTCCAGAGCTGCAGCGCCGAAAGGAGAGTAAGCGCTGCCGTACACCTGCGTTAAAGGTTAGGATTTGATGGAATCCGAAGTGAAAAATTAAGGTGGAACCGTGCAGACAGCACCCTTAAAGATACGTATTTTGTGTCTTTGAGAGTGCTTTTTCTTATGTTAATCAACCGTTACTCGAACAAAGTTTCAAAAAAGAAAGGATGATGAACATGAAGATTCTTAAGAAAGACGGTTCCGTCGAAGAGGTAAGCTTTGAAGAAGCTTTAGGGAAGCAGGCCTTCTGGCACACAAGTGCGCACATTCTGGCACAGGCGGTAAAACGCCTCTGGCCGGATACCCTGTGCGCCATCGGTCCCGCCATTGCAGAGGGGTTTTACTATGACTTTTCGTTTTCTTTTGATTTTTCCGCAGAGTATTTTGGAGAAATTGAAGCCGAGATGAAAAAAATTGTCCGGGAAAACCTGCAGCTGCGGCACTATACCTTAAGCCGTGAAAAAGCCCTTGCGCTTATGGAGGAAAAGGGCGAGCCGTACAAAGCGGAGCTTATCCGTGACCTCCCGGAGGAGGAGGAATTAAGCTTCTATCAGCAGGGCAACTATGTGGAGCTGTGCGCCGGGCCTCATGTGGCATATACGAGCGCGGTAAAAGCACTCCGGCTCTTGTCCACCGCCGGCGCTTATTGGCGGGGAGACGAAAAAAAGCCGATGCTGACCAGGATTTACGGTATCTCCTTCCCAAGCCGAGGCATGCTGGACGAGTATCTGGCAAAGCTGGAGGAAGCGAAAAAACGCGACCACAGGAAGCTTGGCAGGGAGCTTTCGCTGTTCATGCTTTCCGACGAGGGACCTGGCTTTCCGTTTTTCCTTCCGAAAGGAATGATTCTGAAAAACCTGCTGATTGATTACTGGAGAAAGCTCCATACGAGAGAAGGCTATCTGGAAATTTCCACGCCGATGCTGTTAAACCGCGAGCTTTGGGAAACCTCCGGACACTGGGAGCATTACAGGGAAAACATGTATACTACCGTCATTGACGGAACAGACTTCGCGATTAAGCCGATGAACTGTCCGGGCGGCATGCTGGTATACAAAGCGGCGCCGCATTCCTACCGCGAGCTTCCGCTGCGTATCGGGGAGCTCGGGCTGGTACACCGCCACGAAAAATCCGGCACTCTGCACGGTCTGATGCGTGCCCGCTGCTTTACCCAGGATGACGCCCACATTTTTATGACGCCGGAACAGATTCCCAGGGAAATCAAGGGAGTGATACGCCTGATTGACGAGCTTTACTCTATTTTCGGCTTCCAGTATCATGTAGAGCTTTCTACCCGGCCGGAAAACTCCATCGGAAGCGACCAGGACTGGGAGCTTGCTACCGACGGCTTGAAAAGCGCACTGGAGGATTTGTCGCTCCCTTATATTATCAATGAGGGCGACGGCGCCTTTTACGGTCCGAAGATTGATTTCCACTTAAAGGACTCCATCGGGAGAACATGGCAGTGCGGGACCATCCAGCTGGATTTCCAGCTGCCGCAGCGGTTTGAAGCGGAATACACCGGGCCGGACGGGGAAAAGCACCGTCCGATTATGATACACCGGGTTATCTTCGGCTCCATAGAACGCTTTATCGGAATCTTAATTGAGCATTTTGCCGGGAAATTCCCGCTGTGGCTCTCCCCGGTACAAATAAAAATTCTGCCGATTTCAGACAAATTTACCGATTACGCAAAGTCCGTAGAAAAAACACTGAAACAAGAAGGTTTCCGCTGCGAGCTGGATGCAAGGGCGGAAAAAATCGGCTACAAAATACGGGAAGCCAGAACAGAACGAGTTCCTTATCTCCTTATCCTCGGGGAAAAGGAAGCGGAAAGCGGCCATGTCTCGGTCCGCAAAAGAGACGAGGGTGACCTCGGAAGTATGCCGCTTGCACAGCTGACAGGGCTTCTGCACACCGAAAACGCCCAGTTTACCCTTTAAAAAGGATTTTTACAGCCGGGGCTGCCGCACAAAGCGCAGCCCCGGCTTACAAGCAGAGAGTATCTTTTCCTGTAAAGGGAATACAGGTGCCCTATTTTTGCATGCGCAACACTACACCGGACTTCCTCCAAGAGCTGTTACGCCGCTCGGTGACGTCCTCGCGCCTAACCAGCTCTATGAGGTGATTCCGGTTCCGTTAGAAACGCGGTCCTTCGGACAAATGCAAAATAAGACGCCCGGAGCCGCTTCCCTTCGTGCGGCATTCCCCGGATTTTCCTTATAATCTCCCGAGCGTGTCCCGGCACCATGTCAGCAGCAGGGATAAGGCCGCGTCAAAATCAAATTCAAATTCCGTAGCCTCCTGTAGCTGCTGCGGCAGGACGAATACCTCCTTGTCCTGCCCCTCCAGATGACAAAGCAGCTCCGCCTTAGAATTATGGAATACTCCTGTTTCAAGAAAGCATAGATTTTGAAGAATGTAAAATACCTGCTTGCAGGCTGCGGGCAGCCTTGCAACATTTTTTTCCCGGCTCGCATACAAATACCGGTGACAGAGCTCATGGTAAAGGTTTCCTACGCTGACCTTGATAAAGTTCTTTTCGTCCTCCACCGTATATTCCGGGAGACATTCTGACAGGGTTCCGTACAAATCCTTTGTTGTATGGACTAAATGGCACGCCTCCAAGGGATTCCAGGCTGCCAGCTCCTCCCTCCCGCAGAGAAAGCCGCAGGACTTTTCATAATCCCCGACATCGACCAGCGTCTCCCTGTATCGCTTTAAATCCTCCACCGTTATACCATCAATGACTGCCATAATATCAATATCGCTGTTTTCGTGTGCTTCATTTCTGAGATAGCTGCCCTGCAAGCCAAGGTAAACAAGCCTTTCACCAAACCTGTCTTTCAAATGCTTCAAAAGCTTTTCTGTATATGTTTCGATATGCACCATCCAGGACTCCTCCATTCTGTTATTTCATTCCCTGTCCTTTTATGATAAATGATAAGCTTTTCGCGGCGGGCGCCCGGGCGTTACCGGAGCAGTCCGCTTAAATCTCCCGTATGCAGCACCGCCAGCTCGTGGAGCGCTCTGGTTGCCGCAACATAGAGAAGCTTTGCGTGCCCGTCGTCCGCCGGATAGTCCGCTTCGGTCGGATTATAAAGCAGTACCGCATCAAACTCCAGTCCTTTTGTATAATTCACCGGAAATACCATAATTCCGCTTTTAAATTCTGCCGTTTCAAGGTCGCCTCCCTCAATCGGAATCCGTACCGCCAGCTTCTTTGCCGTCTGCGCCGCCTCTGCCTCGTTCCGGCAGATAACCGCTATCGTATCATACCCATCCTCCCGCCATCCGGTCAGGACACGCTCTGCCTCCGCCAAAAGCTCCTTCTCTCCCTGGCACTGACCTACGGACACCGGATTCCCATGCCGGATAATCGGCTCAATCGTATAGCCGCGGAAGGAACCCTTGGCCAGGATGCCCTGTGCAAATTCTGAAATCTCCACTGTATTCCGGTAGCTTTTTGATAGCACCCGGAAGCTGTCCAGCTCGTTCGTCAGAAGCATCTGCCGCAGTTCCTCCCAGTCATTCAGTCCGAAACCGAAATGAATATTCTGCGACACATCGCCCATGACCGTATAGGTACAACGCGGAATACAAAAATGCAGTACATGGTATACCATCATGCCGAAATCCTGTGCCTCATCAATGACAATATGATGTGCCTCACGAATCGGGTCCGTCTCCTTAACGCGCTTATACAGATAAGCAAGCGCCGCCAGGTCATACACATCAAACTCCTTCCGCGGCTTCGCAGGCGGCACCTCTCCCTGTTCCTGCAAAAACAGCTCATATAGCTCGTAAATCGGCTGCCTCCATTTCTTCCCGCCAAACCTCCAGCTGTAGTCCTTGATTAGCTGTCTCTTTTCCTCCGGCGTATAGGTCAAATCCATGCCGGTAATCAGGTTCTTTAAGCGCGTCAGCACCTTTGCATTAAGCGCATCAATTTTGGACTGGATGGAAAGCGCCGGATTTTCCATCCGGTACTGCCGTACCTGCTCGGCACTGTACAAGCAATCGTCCTCAAATAAAATATCCCTGTGCGGGATGACGTTCTCCTCTAACCGCAGACAGAACGCCTCCAGCGCCCGGAACCATTCGGACGTTCCCTTATAAAAGTCTTTCTGTCCGCACGGCACTATCTTATACTTTTTTTCTTTCCAGTCCTCATACAAAAGCCGGACAAAAAGCTGTTCCATTGTCATCTGGCGCACGCCGCGCACATCTAACTCCGGCAGTACGCCGGTAATGTAATTTAACAGGATCCGGTTGCTGCCGATAATGTAGAAATCATCCGGTTGGAAATCCCTCCCGTAATTGTATAGAATATAGGAAATGCGGTGCATTGCCACGGTTGTCTTTCCGCTGCCTGCCACACCCTGCACGATAAGATTCCGGTACGGGGATTTCCGTATAATTTCATTCTGCTCCTTTTGAATCGTTGCAATAATTTCTCCAAGCACCGCTTCCTTGTTTTTCGCAAGATATTTCGTCAGGAGTTCATCATTTGCCACGACCTCGGAATCGTAATACTCTATCAGCTGGTCTTCACAAACTTCATAGGTACGCTTTTTCTGCAGCTCGATTGTAATTTCTTTCTTTTCCGGTGCCACATAGGAACACATGCCGAGACCGTTTTCATAATAGACATTTGCAATCGGGGCACGCCAGTCGATGATAACAATCGTCGTCCCATCTTTCATCACGCCGCCTTTTCCAATATAAAACGTTTCCTCTTCCCGGCCAGGTTCTTTAATATCAATCCTGCCAAAATACGCCTTCTTTAACGCCCGCAGATTTTTTTCTAAGGCCTGCCGCATGTTGTTATGCATCGTAATTGTGTTGGATAGCTGGGTAAAAATCTCCGGGTCGTCATCATGGTAACGCTTGTACATATCCTGAATCTCTTCTCCCATTACAGCAACGTCTTTTTCGTATACCGCAATATTCTCCCGGATTACCTTCACACATTCCTTCAGATGCGCTTCTTCCCGTAACCGTTCCGTGTCTTTTTCCATTCTGATGTCCTCCTTCTTCCGACAGCTAACCGCATCCGTCTTGCAGACGCATCCGCGCTGCATACGGCCGGTATTAACCACCGGTACTTATGATAGCTACTATCTGGGTTCCCGCATTTTGTGCACCCTTTTTATTCCTGAGGCCGTGCAGCATTGTAATTTTGCATGCGCAAACACTCCGCCAGACTTCCTTTGCAAAATTACGGTGCCGCACAGCCCAGGTATCCTTCCGGGTCATTTAAAAATGCGGAAAACCAGGAACTACTGCACTTCCTTCGTGCGCTTTTTCATAATACCATAAAATAAAAAAAATACTAGACTTTTCTTTTGAAATGTGATAACATAGATAATGAAGTGTAGGTAAAATTCGGGATTTAACGGAGGCATACTTATGGAAGCAAAGAAAATCACGGTATTGCGCTCACTCAGCCTGCTTATCTTAGGAATTACGACAGTAATACTTTTAGGAGCCCGCTTTATCGGCATCGAGTTGTCTGACATGACAATAAGAGTCCTTGGTATCGTCGACCTCATTACACTTCCTGTCCTGGCGTTTACAACATGGCGGATGTTCTTTCCACATAGGAGCTATTAAGTTCCTGCACAGATGCCTATAACAGTCAAATACCCTATTAACAAAAATAAAACAGGAGAGCTTTGTAAGCTACCCTGTTTTTTTATATATGCTGTCCTTTCCTGACTATCAAAAGCATATAAACTTCTATTTACTTTCTGTCCATGTCTTTTCCGTCGCTTTGCTGCAAGTAAAACATCGCCTTCTGCGTTTCAATTTCCGCTCTCAATTCTTCCTCTGTCGGCAAATAAAGCTTATACTTGGATGCAAACAGCTGCTCATTGCCGTGAAGTACAGAATACCTTGCTATATCTTCATCCGTGTCCGCACAAAGCAGAATTCCAATCGTGGGATTATCTCCCTCACTACGCTTTAACTCATCATACATGCGGATATACATGTCCATCTGACCCACATCCTGATGTGTAATCTTCTGTGTTTTCAAATCTATCAGAACAAAGCACGTTTAGAATATAATTGTAAAATACAAGGTCTATAAAATAATCCTGCTTTTCTGTATGAATATGCTGCTGCCTTGCTACAAAAGCATAACCTTTTCCGAGTTCCATCAGAAACTTCTGCAAATTAGAAAGAATACTTTTCTCAAAGTCGCTCTCTGTAAAGTCAGTATTGGAAGCAAGCCCCAAAAATTCGGCAATTACCGGATTCTTTATAAATTCCAGCTTGTCAGTTTGATATTCAGTAGTTATCGCTTTCATTTCATTCTCCACAATTTCTCTTTTCTGGGTCTGAAGCATACGATAATAATACTGTGAAGAAATATTGCGCTGTAAGGTTCTGACACTCCAAGTCTGCTCGGTAGCCTCTTTCTCATACCATGCACGGGCTTTTTCGTCATTTACCTGCAATAATACTGCATAATGCGACCACGACAACAACCCCTGAGATTTTCCAGACAGTGTCTGGAAAATCTCAGGATAAGTCTTATAGAATGAATAAAAACTATACAAATTGGATTTCGTAAATCCTTTTCCATATTCTGCGGACAATTCCTTAGAAAGTTTTTTTATGATTTCCGCCCCATATTTTGCCCGTTCTTCACCCTGCATTTCTTCGCTGGCAATTCGGTATCCAATCAGCCAGTTTCTCTGCACAAGGGTGGTATTTACCGCCTGATATGCTGCTTTTTGTGAGGTTTCTATAATCCCACGCATATCTTTTAAGATATCGTCTGTTTTAACAAAATTATTCATAATGCTATTTTGACCAATGTTCACCGGCTTATTCTCCATAATGACCCAACTCCTTTTTACTATTATCCGGTAATAATATCTTTTATAAAGTATTCAAAAATTCAGACTTGCTTATTATGGTCGCTATGTCCTTTAAACTTCCTATGTTAAATCTAATATTGTCGTCGTTTGCAGATTCGTCTGCAATTAAGTACCTATATTCATTTTGATACGAAAAAATTTCTTCTCTCTTTGCAAATGATGTATAATCAAAACCTTTCGTCATTAAATCTATAACTCCCTTTTCATCTTCGATGCTTTTATCCCGATAATATACAATATCCCTATCATAAAGTATGTATTTATTTTTTGTCGCTCCGCTTTTTATCCTTCTGTCAAATTCCCGTTCATTTTCTATTTTTACAATATAATCTCCAAATTCAAACATTTCTGTTATTCTATCTGTACTGCGTTTATCATCTAAGTGATATAAACATAAGGCATAATTTACATTCTCTCTATTGGGAGTAATAATAAGTTTTACCGGAATACCTTGTGGAGTCTGATATTTTGTTGTACAAAATTTATTTTCAAACTCATCATATCTTCCAACACATTTTTTCTGCTCAGTCTCCAAATATTTCTTTAATCGTCCAAATTGCATCGTTCCGGATACAAAAGAATCTGCACCCGCTTTATCTATAAATTTTAAAAATGACATTTAGCTTCCCCTCCTCCAAACTCACTCACACTTGCACTCATAGTCATTCGCTTGTACTGCTTTTTAACTGTCTCTATGGCAAGTTACAGATGCCTGTATATGAATCCTTCATCATATTCCACCAAAACTAAAACCAGATCAAATTCTGAATAATAATTCTTATCTATATATTTCCGTCGAATCCAAAAGTTCATATGAACAATTTAACTTTTTAGTCCAATCGCTCGTTTCCTTGCTTTTTTCTTTATTATGTATATAAACTTTAACCATATTCTTGTTGTTAATAATATCAATAATACTATTATCACCATATGGTGACATGCCAAAATGTCTATTTCATCTACCTTATCTAATTCAGTATATAATTCCTTTCCACGATACAAGAATAAATCATCAGCAGGATATAATCTATCAGACGGGAAAAAACCCGAAACACAAATAAGTTTTTTCTTATCTATTCCTTCTGGTGCAAAAATAACATCATTGGGACTAAATTCTATGATAGTATTCGATTTTTCTATATCCTTAACTGCAATCGCATATTCTTTAAGCTTCATTCTGTCTTTGCTGACAAGTACTGCATTTTTCACATTGACAAACTTAGCAAAGTCCACTCGTCCATACAAATATATACTCTTCAATTCTATATCCCAAAATTCAACATAATTTAAAGTGAATATATAATCATATCTATCAATTGGTGGCATTTTTGTTCTATCATAATTTTCTCTGATTTTACCGTCTTTTAAATAAAAAATAGTCAAAAGGCAAACACATTCAACAATGTCTTGTATCCTATACTCATCATTATCTGTCCACCCGATATTTGTTTCTCTTTTAATATAATCATATAAAAACCGTGCAAGTATTTCAATCCCATAAATTGTAGACTTATCATTTATGTTTCCCAAAAATCCTTTATCTGTCTTTACTTTAAAAAGACTTTCTATAATTGGTGAATATAATCCTACATTGTATAAAAATCTTTGCTGAATGCTCTCTCTTGATAAATCTTCTATTCCTATACAAGCGTTTATTCCATTTCCTAATAATAATCCTCTTGCCATTTTGTATCCTCCAACTGATTATAAACATCTCGTCTTCCCAAGCTTCCAGCAAAATATATATATACCTCTGGCAGACCTTTCAATACTTCCTCTTTTGCCATTTTGATAATTTCTTCAGTCACTCCCACAATAGTACACTTCCTTTAATTGTTTTTCATTCTTATAATTATAATCTCGCATGGCGTAAAAGTCAATGCTTATACTTTTAAGATATGACAATCCGTATGCCGCCGTAACAACTATAATAGAGGCTATTATTTTTCCTATTCTAGCTTATTGTGTTCCAGCAGTAAAAAAATTTAAATATGCATTGCAAAATTATTCCCTAAAAAAGTCCCCTGCTACTTTCCTTGCTATGTTCTCCACAAATACTTACATTTACTGTTATCTTCTCTCCTATGCGGGCTTGAAACCACCTCATTCCCTGTTTTTCAGAACCTCCACAGGAGAAATATGCTCCAGCTTGCAGGTCAGTATTCTGTTTACGGCAAAGCAGCCTGCCATTACCCCGAGAAAGATAACCGCATAAAGATACGGCGGAAATTCCAGATTCATCCCACAGGAGGTATTCGCGATAAGCCATGGAAAAAGCCGGTCTATCGCAAGCTTTGAAGCCGGTATGGCGATAAGCGCTCCGATTAATACTGTTATCGTAATTCCGCCAAGGTAAAGCTTTTTTATCTCCTTTGTACGATAACCGAAAATTTTTATCAGGGATATCCCGAAGGAAGCGCGTTCTATCATCACATTCAGCATAAGGAACAGGACCGCAAAGAACACGATGACCGAAGCGCCTGTCAGCATAACCACCATCGGTCTCATCAGCCCGATAAACACGGACGAGGAACGCACGATATCCTCCTTTGTCGTTACCGAATTTACCTGCCTGCTGTCAATCGTAAGAGCGGTATCGGACAAAAGCATATTGTAATAGCCGTCGTTTCTGCCGAACAGCTCACGCATACTGTCAATCTCCATAAACACTGCAAGCCCTGCAGCATAGTCGGCAATTTCCGTAATGGTAAAGACATAGTCCGTATCGTTCTCACGGTCGGTCAGGATAAGCCTGCTGCCCTTTTTCAGACCATACTTCTGTGCCACGGAGGCGCCTGCCACCACCCTGTTTTCCCCCTGTTCCGGCACGATACCATAGTACGGATTACCGCTTCCGATTCCTATGACGCTTACATCCATCGTATAGCCATAATAGGTTTTTGAAAGCAGTTCCACATAACACGCCTCCGCGTTTTCCGGCACATCTTCCGAAGGCACTTTCAACGTATACATATATGCAAACCTTGTTGTTTCAGTGCTGTCGTTTTTAACATTCCGGCACAGAACGGCGCAGTCCAGTCCCATCATAAAAAGCAGGAGCGAAACCAGCATCCCGGCAATGACCGTGATACCAGCTCTTTTCTCGCGCCACATCTGCCTTATCTGGAAACGGCGGAGAAAACCCGCCTTTTTCAAGGCCGGTCCTCCCCCGCCGCTCCTCTGTCCGTTTCTCATAAGGGAAAGCGCCGTCCCCGAAAGCTTTCCGTTTATTACAAAAAAATTCACGGCAGCCGAGACAACAGGAGGCATTATGACCGCATACAGTATCAGGTACAGCGGATACACCGGCTCAAACTCCGGGACGGAAAAATAGCTATATGTACTTGCCATCTGGAGCGGAAGCCCGAACCGCCCGAAGCCTGCCAGGGTTCCGGAAAGACTACCCAAGAGGCTGACCATCACAGGCAGCCCGATATATTGGCTGATAATCTCCCTTTTCCTCGCGCCCAAGGCGTAAAACGTGCCGATAACCGCTGCTTCGCGCTGTATCCGGTGAACGACAAAAACAGAAATCACATACGCAAACAACGCCATCACCATGACGCCTGCAAAGAGTCCCACGTTTTTGTTCATACGCATATCCCCTGCCGCTGCCCTGAGCCTGCAATTATCCTCCGCCCGGACAAAGGAAATCAGAACATTATCCGGTTCAAATTCAAATCCCTGGATAAGCTCCTTTAATCCGTCATGGGAAAGCCTTCCGTCCAGACGATAGGTATAGCAGTATTCTACGCTATGACCCTTCTCTTCCAGCATTCCATACTGCTCATCAGGAAAAAAAGCAATGCCGAAAAGGAAGCTGTTTGCAGCAGGGTCAGATAACTTTGCAACAGGCAGGTCATAGTCGGGGACGCTGCCGATGCCTGTAACCGTAAATACCGTTCCCTGGATTTCCACACGGCTGCCAACAGAAATTTTATGCTCGGCGCAGTAACGCTTTTCCAGAAATACCTCGTTCCCCTGCACAGGCAGCCTTCCAGCGTCAACCACAGCAAGGTCCGTCTTTTGGCGCAGCTTATAGGCACGGAGGACCGAGCCGTCCGGCATTCTGATATCAAAATAAAAGCTTCTTTCAAGAATCACCCCGCGGTCTGCTATCGCAGCCTCTTGCTCCTCTGCAAGTGGTAAAAATGTAGTAAACTGTCCATCTTCCGGCATTGTCTGCCGCTCCGCCTGCTCTGTTCCGGTGATAATGGTTTCTGCCGCGCCCAGCACTGAAATTATGATATACATACCAAACGCTATCATCAGAAACAGGGCAAGATAACGCCAGAAATTACAACAAAGCTCACGGATTATCCTTTTATAAAATACTCTGTTCATTACAGCTCCTCCAGTTCTGCGGCGGGTACGCGGATTTTGTTTTCATAGTCGCTTATGATAAGACCGTCCTTAACGACCAGCACCTTATGCATCATATTTTTTATGGCATTGTTGTGTGTAACGATAAGCATTGTCGTGCCGTACTTCTCATTGATTTTTTCCAGCAAAATGAGAATATCCCGTGAGGTCCTGGAGTCGAGTGCCCCGGTCGGCTCGTCACACAGAAGCAGCCTCGGGTTCTTTACAAGCGCTCTTGCAATAGCGCAGCGCTGCTGCTGTCCCCCGGAAAGCTGGGAAGGAAATTTATTCCGGTGCCCGGAAAGACCGAGCAGCTCTATCAGTTCGTCAATGTCTGCCGGCGCCTGCGAAATATATGCGCAGACCTCTATATTTTCCTGCACGGTAAGATTCGGTACAAGATTATAAAACTGGAAAACAAAGCCCAGATTATCCCGCCGGTATTCGGACAGCTCTTTCGGCTTTAATCCGGATATTTCCCTGCCGTCTACCTTCACCGAACCCGAATCTATCGTTTCAAGACCGCCGATACAGTTTAAAAGCGTCGATTTCCCGCTGCCGCTGGCGCCCTGGATAGCGCACATCTGCCCTCTCCCGACCGAAGCCGAAACACCCCTGAGCACTTCAACATAGCTTGTATCCTTGCCGTAGCTCTTTTTTAACCCGTTTATCTCCAAATACATACCACTACCTCCTCGCAGACATAATAGAAAATTGGTCTTACATAACACTGTTATGTTGCATTTTAAAAAAATAAGACTACCGCCAGAGCTCCTGCCGTTTGCTGCGGCAGCCTCTGACAGAGCTCTCTAGCCGGGCGGCTGCCCCTCCTTTGAAAGTATCAACCTGGCACTTCCTGCCACAACAAACTCCAACAGCTTTTTCTGGATTACAACCGCCCTCTCCACATCCTTTTCGCTTAACAAAAGCTGCACCAGCGAATCCACCGCCGTATGAACAATAAAATGGACAAAAAAGGGTTCCGGGGCAGGCAGACCGTGTCTCTCTGCGTATTCCGACAAAAAGAAAAAATATCTTTTTTCAAGAAGCTCTGTAATCCTGTCCGGAAAATTCTCATATCGGGAGCCCTGCGACTTTTTTACAAGCAGGATAATAACATCATAATTATTATACAGATGCCGCACCAAAAGCTCCGCAAAGCGGTCATGGTCGCCTTCGGAATGCTCATAGCCGGGTATCTGCGAAAGAAGCGCATTTTCCTCTTCGAAATGCTGCTCCAGCAGTCCGGAAAGCTGCGCTATGAACCTGTCAACAAGCGCGCCGAATAAATCCTCCTTATCCTTAAAAAAGAAATACAACGCGCCGGTGGTAACGCCCGCCTCCGAACAGATTCTGCGCAGAGAGGACTTCATATATCCCTTTTCGAGAAACTCCCGTTTCGCTTTTTCCATAAGAAGCTCTCTCGTTTCGCCATCCTCTTTCAATCCTTTACCGCCTCCCCACCAGAATCTCAGCCTCAATCGTTACTTCCTTTATCTGCTCCCAAGCGATACGCTCCTTATCCACATGAAACAGTAACGGCGTCATAGCCACAAATGCCTCCAGATGCTCATAGGGCATCTGATACGTTGCAGAGCATTTCCGCTTCTCAAGGAGAGGATAGTGCTTCTCAAAATAGCCGGTAATCTGCTCATTGGAATATTCCTTGTTTACTAAAGAGTCTTTCGCTGCTGCACGGAGCTCCTTGATATGATTCTCCCCCGGAATTACCTTGATGAGATACCCTCCCGGCTTCAATACCCTGTCAAACTCCGCATAATTGGCAGGAGAAAAAATATTCAGGATACTGTCAACACATTGCTCCCGGAGCGGGATTTTCGCAAGGTCCCCGACAAACCACCGGATGGAATTGCCGGAATCCCTCTGTGCCGCAAGCTGCACCGACTCCTTTACAATATCAAACGCCAATACTGTTTTTGCTGTGCGCTTGCTGACCTCCGAAGAATAATACCCTTCGCCACAGCCCGCATCCAAAAGGACGCTGCCGGTTTCATACTCCTCCAATACTGCCAGCAGCTCCTTTAAGATATGGGAATAGTAGCCGTTCTCCAGAATCTGCTTCCGCTTTAAAAAGCTGTCCTTACTGTAATTCTTCTCCCGTTTTGCATGTAAAAGAAGATTGACATAACCGTATTTTGCTATATCATAGCAATGTCCCCCGGCACAGCGCAGACTGTGCTCCCAGAGTCTTAATTCAGCGTTACAGACAGGACAGCCAAAAAAATCCACGCTGTCGCGAAATCTTAAAAATTTATCGGTATTCATTGCTTCCCCCGCTTGCCTTCCCAAACAAAAAACGCGCCCGTTATCCTTACATTAACTGTTGTCCGTTAATTACCAGCCGGAATGCATGGTGCAGATGCTCTGCCGCCCTTTTGCAGAGCATCATGCGTTCCAGAAAAATTTCAAAATAACTGACGACCGGGCATTCCTTCGTATCAATCGTAATGTCCAGTTCAATATATTCTCCCTTGCGTACCGTTACCTTTGACTCCTTTACGGAATAATTCACCCGGTCATGGATATCAAATGTCGCAATCTCCCGGTTGCGTACACGCGTATACCGCACATCCGTCTTATCCGCAAGAATCAACGCCGCCGCCACCGGATTCACCGGAAAGGCAGTGGACTCGTCATGGTTTCCGATGGCAGTAACAATCGTTGCGATGTCCCCATCATCAGCGCCCATTTTTTCTAAAAGGCAAAATACCATAACAGCGCCGCTCTGTGCGTGGTCGATACGGTTGACAACATTTCCGATGTCATGCAGATACCCTGCCACTCTTGCAAGTTCAACCTCCCGCGCCCCGTAGCCGAGCGTCTGCAAAATATCTCCTGCCGTCTCCGCTACCTTTGTCACATGCACAAAGCTGTGCTCTGTGTAGCCTAATGCCTGCAGGGACTCATCCGCTCTCTCAATATACGTCCGCACTGCTTTATTTGCCTTTACCGCTTCGTAGGTAATCTCCATATACTATTACTCGCCGCACGGCCCCAGATAGGAGGTCTTTAACGGCTTTGCAAGCGGATAAACTACTATTTTCTGCAGAATAACGCCTGCATCTACCGCACCTGCGACCAGACGGTTTTCCCCTTCCTTTAAGGTTACAGTCAGCTTACACTGTCTGATATTGTCCAATACGTTGTCATTCCATTCCTTATTCCAGCAGTTTCCGGCGGAAAAACGCTCCGGAAGCGTGGAAAATATCTGCGTCTCCCCGTCATTAACGGTCAATGCAAGGCGCTGTTTATCTCCCGGGTACAGCGGATTGGACGGCGCAACAGAAAGAACGATTCCATACTCTCCTGCCTCCGCTGCCGCAAGCAGATAGGTAAGCTCCGGCGTTTCATGCTTTTTCACCTGCTCCTCGGTAAAACTCTCTGTCGTCGGATACACCTTGACAGAATCCTTTGTGCGCCCGTAATTTTTCAGCACCCGGTAGGCTGCCGAAGCCGTCCCGCGGCTCTCGACAAAGTCTCCCGCTTCAAAGACAACATAGTCCCCGGTTCCCTGTACCTGCTTCGCATACTCCTCCATAAAGCTTTCCTTTTTCAGCTTGACAAGCTCCGGCGCCACACGCTCTGCCTTCAGCTCGAACCGCCGTCCGGCAGCCGAAATAACAACGGTTCCTGCCGTACCTGCTTCCCCGCCTGCAACGGTTACAGTAAGCCATGCGTTCATTTCATACGTTCCCTGTGTCACATCCGTACTGCATCCGCCTTCTGCGGTCACCGTATATTCCACCGGCTCCATGCCGCCGTTTAACAGCTCCACAAGAAGAGCGCCTCCGGCACGCGGCGCCTTCAAGGTAATGCTTCCGCCAAGGAATACCCTTTCCTCGCCGGACAGACGGACTGCCGGTCTTGCGCCTTTCACGCCATAGACGGTCTGTGCTACCGGGTACTTCCAGCCCTCGTCATTCCAGGCAGAAAATCCGATATGTGCGGAAGACATCATGTGATTCCACTTGCCGCCTGCTGCCTTATGATACTCCTCCGTAAGCTCCGTATCCCTGCTGATTGCACTTTCGATTTCCTTTGCATAGCGGTTTGCGACTGTCATTCCCCACCTTGCATAATAGCTGTTTAAGCTTGCCGCTGTCTGCATCTGGATGATATTGGCGGACGCCACTGCCGGGAAATATACCAGCTCACAGAACGCCGCCTTATACTCCTTACGGCACGAAATGTAAAGGCGAGCCGCCGTTTCTGCCAGCTTCTTTGCACGCTCGCGCACCTGCTCCGTTTCACCGTAATGCACCGGGTGATACACATTTGCCGTCATTACCTCCGGACGGCGTGTACCGTTTAATCTCGTGTATTCCTTTAAAATATAAGAAATTTCCTCTAGCTCGCTCTCCGTAAAACCGCCGCCGAACTGCTTCTTCACAAAGGCATCCGTAAAATCCTCCGTCGTATTCGGCGCAGATGTTCCATAGCGGTCAAAGTCATATGCCAGACTCATAAAATAGGAAAGCGGGAACTCCTGCGGCTTTAAATCGCCTACGTTGACAATCCAGATATCGCGGATTCCGTAATCGTACGCCATGGACATCTGGTCCCATACCTTTGCAAGCGGTGTAGAATTGACCCACTCATAAGAAACCGGCCCGCCATGGTAATCAAAATGATAATACATCCCGTAGCCGCCCTTATGCGCACGGAGCTTTTCCGTCGGCAGTGTACGCATATTTCCGAAATTATCTTCGCAAAGCATCAGCGTAACGCCGTCCAGACCGTCCCAGTCCTTCAGTCCGGAGGTTGTCTCATCGCCGTAATAGTACGCTTCCACTTCCTTATACAGCGCAAGCATCTGCGGCACCTGCTCCGTATCCTCGTTGACATACTTTGCAATCAGCTTTCTCTGTTCGGAAATAATGTCCTTTAATAAATTGATGTTCTCCTCTAACGTGGCATCCGGTCCGAGCATC
This sequence comes from uncultured Lachnospiraceae bacterium, assembly GCA_910577175.1. Taxonomy (GTDB): domain Bacteria; phylum Bacillota; class Clostridia; order Lachnospirales; family Lachnospiraceae; genus SIG307. Next base: position 74,339 of record CAJTLU010000008.1, read on the forward strand.
GAGCTGTCCCGCTCGCCGCGCATACCAATGGTAATGATATTCTCATATTTACCGCTGCGGGCAAGACCGCCCTCCCAGTATTTTAAAAGCCCCTCGCGGTTGACATAATAGTTCCACTCGGTTCCGTAAGGCGTATCGGCACCCTTTACCTTATCCCATTCCTCACTCGCACGCAGGCACGGCTCATGGTGGGACGTCCCCATAACGACGCCATATGTATCTGCCAGCTCCGCACTCTCAATTCCCGGTCCGTCCAATGGGAACGAAGAGGACCACATTGCCGGCCATAAATAATTCCCCTTCATACGAAGCAGCAGCTCAAATACGTTATCGTACATCTTTGCGGTAAAACCACCAAACTTCTCAAACGTCCAGTTCCCGAACGACGGCCATTCGTCGTTGATGAAAAAGCCCCGGTACTTTACAGACGGCTCCTTTGAGGTAATCATCTGCTCCTCCGGAATCACCGGCTCCTTGCAGCGTACCGGCGTCACATCTGCCCAGTAGACAAGCGGCGAAACCCCGATGCTCTCCGAAAGATGGAAGAGTCCGTAAATCGTTCCCCGCTTATCGCTCCCGGCAACGACTAACACTGCCTTGCTTCCCTCGCCAAGTACGGCAATTTTATAAACCTCCCGTTTCCCTTTGATATCCGATAAATCCAGCAGCCCCTCGCTCTCATACAAATCCAGAATCGGGCTCTTCCCTGCTGTTGCCGCAAGCACACAGCCGGACGGCTTCTTTACCTTTTTGGGCTGCTCCACCTTCGGAAGCTTCCCGGAAACCATCTGGACATCCGCGCACACCTTGCCCGCAACCAGACGTACTCCCTCATATGCCTCTTTTTCTACAAGAAACGGCACCGCACTGCTGCCGCGAACTAATTTAAAACCCATAGTGTCTCCTCTCCCTGCACTCCGGTGCAGACAAATTTCATCTGCTTTCATCATAGCATATTCAGGGAGAGGAAACAACCTGTTTTTACCCTGGGCTTCCGCATTTTTTGAATGACCCGGGAAGTTCCACAGACTGAATCTGCAGAACTTCCCGGGTCATTCAAAAAATGCGGAAATACAAAATTTTTCACCAGTCAAAGCTCTTCCGCCTTAAAGGCCGTATAATCCTCGTAATAATAGCTTTGGTCGATGCCCTTCCTATAGACCTCACGGCTGTTGATTTCATCCGTCAGGGCATTTTTAAGCACGTACTTTATCTCAATATCCCTCAATGGACTACGCTCCATCGCAAGCAGATAATCTTCTTTATCCACCTTGCTCCAATCAACAACTCTGCCGATTTCATTTTTCAGAATATGGTCAAGCCAGATACGCATACTGCGCCCGTTCCCCTCCCGGAACGGGTGGGCGATATTCATTTCAACATACTTTTCAACAATTTCATCAAAGTCTGACTGGGGCATTTTATCAATATTTTCAAGCGCTGCTTCCAAATACAGCAGAGGTGCAAAACGGAAATTACCCTTTGCAAGGTTTACCGTACGGATTTTGCCTGCAAACTCATAAATATCCTCAAACAGATACCTGTGTATTGCCTGAAGTGTAGAAAACTTACCGGCTTCCAGCTTCTCAGGAATACCCTTTTCAAATAACTCCACCGCTTTTTTCTTACTGATACGTTCTTCCTCTCGGTCAAGAACGTCAGCGCTGTCAATCCCAAGTTTATTTTCAAGCATAAAAAGCACCTCCATGGAAAACTTGATTCCAGTATAGTACAAACAGGCAGCTTTTTCAATTGAAAATAACCTGGAATCCCGGGTCTCTTTCAGACCCTACTTCTGATTCTCGCTGTGCGGCAGCGTCACACGGAACACTCTCTGCAAGAGCTGCTTCGGCTTTAACGGCACCAGAGGGTACAGATAGCTTCTGCCGCCGATTGTCTTATTGCAGCAGATAGCGAGAATATCTAACAGCGTACCGGCAAGAAAACCCCAGAGACCAAAACAATGCGTCAGAAACAGCAGAATAATCCGCATAAATTTTAACGCATAGCCAAGCTCTAAGCTCACCTGCGTATAATTGGCAATTGCCACAAAACTCATATAAAGCATTGCCTCGGAATTAAACCATCCGGACTGTACCGTAAAGTCACCGATAATGACACCCGCGATGACACTGAGCGGAAGGCTTAGCATACTCGGCGTATTAAGCGAGGCAAGCCGCAGACCGTCCAGCGCGAATTCCAGTATCAGAAACTGCCAGAGCAGCGGAATATTCAGGGGTTCTTTCACCACAATAAACTGCCAGCGCTCACCCAGCCATTCGGGGTGCTGCATGAAAAGCATAAATGCCGGTGTCAGAAACAGGGCAAGGAAGTTTGTCAAAAACCGTGTCATCCGCAGATAGGTTCCTGTAATCGGCGGAAAGTAATAGTCATCGGCTTCCTCTACAATATCAAAAATTGTCGTCGGCAGTATCATTGCCGACGGAGAGTTATCCACCAATACAATGATGTCGCCCTCTAAGGCAGCCGCTGCCGCAGTATCCGGCCGCTCTGAAAACTTAAATTTCGGGAACGGGTTATACCATTTTCCGTGGTACAGACATTCCGCAAGGCTCTGCTGGTTCATCGTCAGGGACTCCACCGTAATCTTTGAAATTCTCCGCTTCACTTCCTCTAAAAACTTTTTCTCCACCCGGTCTTCCATGTAACAGAGTACAATGTCTGTATGGGACACCGTTCCTGCCTCCATAATGCACATCGTAAGCCTTGGGTCACGAATCCTTCTGCGGATTAACGCGGTATTAAATACTAGCGTTTCTACAAAACCATCTCTTGAGCCCCGCATTACCTTATCCTTTTCCGGTTCCTCCACGCCTCTGGCCGGATACGTCCTTGCATCAATCGAAATAACCTTGGAATAGCTCTCCAGAATCAGGCACGGAATACCTGCCAGAATATTCCGCACCGCCTCTTCTGCGGATTCTATCAAATCCACCTCCGCATATGGCATAAACTTTTTTAAAACGCCATGTATCTTCTCTGGCATATCCTCCGCCTTGAGGCTGAAAAAATACTGGAGAAGCTTCTGTATCACTTCATCCTTTACCATTCCGTCAATAAAATACATACAGGCCTTTTTCCCGCCCATTTCGAACACATGATACAGCACGTCAAAATTCTCATCTACCCGCAGCGTCTGGTTAAAATATGCGACGCTTTCTTCAAAATTCTCTTTTAAACCAGTCAAAAGACACGCCTCCTATCCGCAAAGAACCTACCGACAGCCTCCTGCCATTGTTCCCCGCCTTTCCATTAGCGTGTCCCGATTTTTACAAATCATTCAGTTTTTTCTTCCACTTCTGACTCCGGACTGTTTTCCGCAATATACTGCTCCAGTATCTCTGCCGCGTCTCCAATCAGCGCCATACAGGGGCGCTTTTTATAATACTCCTGCGTCCGCTCCTCCGGCACCGGCGTACTGACCTTTTCTGTAAGCCCTAACAGCTCCCTGCAGACAATCGCCCCATTTTTTTCCCGGAACCTTCTTGCAAGCTCCTGCACTCTTGCATAATGCTCTGCCTTTTTTTCCTTTGCCTTCGGGTCGGAATATCCGTAAATCCTTCCTGCTACAAAAAGCATACCGCTTACCGCGCCGCAAACCTCCCGGAGCCGCCCCATGCCGCCGCCGAAGGAACAGACCATAGCCGCCAGGTCCTCCGTGCTTTCCTTATAATAATCCGAAAACGCAAGCACCACCGATTGCGTACAATTATATCCTTCTTTAAAAAGCTCCATTGCCCTTTCGGCACGCACTCCGTATTTCACTTCCTCCATGGTCTCTCAAACCTCCGTAATTTCCTGTTCTGTAATAACACAGCTTACCCGTTTATCCCATTCCTCACACGGCACCTTTGTTACAAGCTGCACCGCAAACGCAAGCGCAGCACAATAAAACTCCGGGTGCTTCTGCAAAAAACGGTCATAAAACCCGCCGCCATAGCCCATCCTGCCGCCGGTTTTATCAAAGGCGCAGCCCGGCGCAAACAGCAGAACCCTCTCCGCCCGAACATCCTCATAGCATACCTGCCCGGAGCACTGCACATCCGGCTCTAAAATTCCCCGGTAGCCCTCTACAAGCTGCGAAAAAGAAGTAATCCGGTAAAAGACAAGCTCTTCTCCCTCTACTCTTGGCACTGCCACCCTGCGCCCTTCCTTCAGCGCGCTCTGAATTAAATCCCTGGTATCTGCCTCGCTCCGGTAGCTCACATAAAATAGCAGCAGTTCTGCCTCCTGATAGCGTTTCCACGAAAGCACCTGCGCATTCCTTTTTTTATCCGCTGCCGCCCTTTCCTGTGCTGTTAGTTCCTCCCGCAGCTTCTGCATTTTCTTCCGGAACGCCTTCTTTTCCTCAAATTCCATCAAAGCCTCCTTCCCACAAAACATAGACTACCATATTTATTCTTCAGCATATTGTCCGCTTTCTAGTGCAAGCTCCGTCAATTCCGCATTCACTGCTTTCAAAGCTCGGAGGCGCGCGATGTCAATAATGGAAATAATTTCATTAAACTGTCCCGTTTCCGGAGCTAACTCCTTCCTCATGCTTTCACCTCCGATACATAGACTTTCCCGCTCTGGTATCCTTCGCCTGCCACAATATACATCCGCTCGCACTCGGCTCCCGGCGCTTTGTGCGTCAGCACGTCATAGGCTGCCAGGAACTTTAGTCCTGCCTCCGAGAGCAGTTCCTTGATTTCCTCGAGGGAATACGCCCGCTGCAGATGTACCTCTTCATACTTCTCATAGAGCGGCGCCTCCCCGTCTTCTCCCTCCTCCGCCTTTGCAAACAACGTCAGACAATATTCGTTCAGGTGCGTTTCCGCATCGTACAGATTCTCCCAGATAAAACTGACCTCCTCCCGGTTCTCAGCAATCGTCGTATCCCCGAGAAGCTCCTTGTACTTATATTCTGTATTCAGGTCGAAAATAAACACCCCGCCCTGGTCCAGATAATTGTTGACCAGCCGGAACACTGCAAGCAGCTCTTCCCTGTCGGTAATATAGTTCATACTGTCACAGAGACTGACAACCGCCGCAACTGTTCCGTAAAGCTCAAAGGAGCGCATATCCTGCTGTAAATATAAAATAGAATGCGCAAACTCCTCATCCCCATGCTCCCTTGCCACCTCTAACATATCCTCCGATAAATCAATTCCAATCATATCATATCCTGCCGCAGCAAGCCTTCTTGTCATCTGCCCCGTGCCGCAGCCAAGCTCACAGACCAGCCCCTCCGGCACGCCGTATTCCTTTAGCAGACCGGTTAAATAACATGCCCACGCATCATACGGCACATTATCCATCAGCTCGTCGTAGACGTAGGCAAATGCGGTGTAACTGCACCCTTCCATCGACGCATCCGCTCCTTTTTTCTCATTTTTTAACTATCTTTCAGCATAACACACTCCCCGTCCGTTCGTCAAACAGGAAATCTTTTGGAAACTCAAAGGAAATCTTTTCAGTTTTTTGAAAAAAGTACTGGAAATTTCTTCAATCCTGTTATATAATAGGGCTATCAAGTAACTCAAAAGGGAGTAGCCGGCACTCGTTGTATTCCGCTGCGTCAGAACGATTAGCAATAATCCGCACGGAGTTGAAATGGCAAGACTTTTGTTACAACTTTCGTTGTAATAAAGGTCTATTTTTTTGTAATACTACTTGTACGCAAGCTGCTCCGCAATCTTACTTAAAAGGAGAAAAACTATGGATTTCTTAATCGAAGGCATTTCCTCTGTTACCTGGCAGCAATGTGTCATGTACGCAGTCGGTGCCCTGCTCATCTGGCTCGGTATCAAAAAAGGCTATGAACCCTCTCTTTTGGTTCCAATGGGGTTCGGCGCCATCCTGGTCAATTTCCCGTTTACCTCCGTACTGACACAGGGAATTGAAGGGGTAGAATCCACCGGTATCATCGAATGGCTGTTTGACGTCGGTATCCATGCTTCCGAGGCCATGCCGGTTCTTCTGTTTATCGGTATCGGTGCCATGATTGATTTCGGCCCGCTTTTGTCGAACCCGTCCATGTTCCTGTTCGGCGCTTCCGCGCAGTTCGGTATCTTTTTCGCAATCTCGCTTGCAGCGCTGCTTGGCTTTGACTTAAAGGATGCCGCTGCCATCGGTATTATCGGCGCTGCGGATGGTCCGACCTCCATTCTTGTGTCGCAGGTCTTAAAGTCCCGTTACATCGGCGCGATTGCCGTCGCTGCTTACTCCTACATGGCGCTCGTACCGATTATCCAGCCTGCCGTGATTAAGCTTACGACCACGAAAAAGGAACGCCGTATCCATATGGAATACAACCCGGCAAATGTTTCCAAGACAACCCGCATTTTATTTCCGGTTATCGTCACCTTTGTCGTAGGCTTTATTTCCCCACAGTCCGTTTCCCTTGTCGGCTTCTTAATGTTCGGCAATCTGCTGCGGGAATGCGGCGTTCTCGGAACCCTTTCCGACACCGCGCAGAATACCCTTGTCAACCTGATTACCCTGCTGCTCGGCTTAACAATTTCGTTCAGTATGCGCGCAGAGGAGTTTGTAAAAACAGATACTTTGCTGATTATGGGTATTGGCTTAATCGCTTTTATCTTTGACACAGTCGGCGGCGTCATGCTGGCTAAGCTTATGAACCTGTTCCGCAAGAATAAAATTAACCCGATGGTAGGCGCAGCCGGAATTTCCGCCTTTCCTATGGCTTCCCGTGTCGTCCAGAAGATGGCGCAGAAGGAAGAGCCGGGCAATATTATTCTGATGCACGCCGCCGGCGCAAATGTAGCCGGGCAGATTGCCTCTGCGGTTGCGGGCGGTCTTGTCATTAAGCTGGTTCTCAGCGTTCTGTAAGGAGGGATTACAATGAATATTAACTGGGACAATTTTATAACTACCCTTTACATCATGGGGAAGGGAATGCTTGGCATTTTCGTTACCGCAATTATTATTATGATTGTTGTATTCCTGCTTACTAAATTCAGCAGCGGAAAAAAGGATACAGAATAACCGCTCTCTTACAAAGGAACCGCTGCATAAACACGACGCTCTTCCGGGTCTTTGTCCGGGCTGGTGGCTTATCAATATGGACAACAATAACCTGTCATTCTATCCACATTGATTTCAAGGTCAGCCAGCAGCCTGACAATTTCCCCAATGCAAATTGCTCTGATACGATATATCTTTTTTCGTTTATTGATTTTTTGCATAGAAAAGAGGCTGTTGCAAAATCGCCACGCCCGAAGCCGCTTCGTTTCTATTTTGCAACAGCCCTCTCTATCAATTTCCTGTCCTTATTTTATCTTTTCCTTCGCTCCAGAAGCAACAGCAACGCTGCGGCAGAGAGAATTGCCGGGAATATGACAGCTGCAGCGTCTGCCACAGAGCGCCTTTCTCCCGTAGCAGGCTCCACCGGCTGGGAACTTCCGGTCTCTTCACTGTAAATCAGCGCATAGGTCGAAAACCTGTCGCTTTGAATGGTTACTGTATTTTCATTGTCGTCCAAATCCGGAAGAAGCGTGCTTTCACCCCCATGAATGCGGACTACAGCATACCGTCTGCCCTCGCCGGAAAGGTTCTTCGGAACTTCAAACGTAACGGTAACAGAACCTTTCGTTTCAGCAATCTTCTCCTGTGCCTCCCCGATTATCTTCCATAAATTGATATCCAGGTACTGACCCAGCTGATAGTCAGAAAGCTCCTCAAGCGCCGATTGTACCGCTTCCTTGTCCTTTACGGGTACGGTTGCTTCTCCGTCCTCAACCGTCAGAACAATCCGGATATCTACGCCATGTGCGACCTGACCCTGCTCTTCGTCCGTCAAAACCACAGCAATCAGCTCCGAAAGAGGCGTTATCAGCTCTGTTTCCGGCGCATTTTCACCGGACTGCGCAGCCTTGGAAATCTTACCGCTGTCAGACAAATCCGGCTTATCCGGCGTATCCGTGATTTCCGGCTTATCTGGTGTATCTGTGATTTCCGGTCTGTCCGGTGGATCTGTAATCTCCGGTCTGTCCGGTGTATCCGTGATTTCCGGTCTGTCCGGCGTATCCGTGATTTCCGGTCTGTCCGGTGTATCCGTGATTTCCGGTCTGTCCGGTGTATCCGTAATCTCCGGTCTGTCTGGCGTATCCGTGATTTCTGGCTTGTCCGGCACGGACGGCTTACCCGTTGCCGGAAGCACCACTGTCACACTTCCGTACTCCGAGGTATATTCCTGTGAGCCGTCTGTCTCCTCACCCGGCGCAACCGTCTTTCCCGGCGTCCAGAAAGTTTCATCGTCTAACTTTGGCAACGCCTTTGCTTCCTTATGCTCCCTGTTCTTTGTGCAGGTACGCTCTGCCGTTCCTCCTGTAGTAAGTGTCGGTTTTGTGGTGATGCTCCACTCGCCCCAGACATGCGTATGACCCGTTGCCGGAAGCACTATTGTCACACTTCCGCACTCCGAGGTATATTCCTGTGAGCCGTCCGTCTCCTCGCCTGGCGCAACCGTCTCTCCCGGCGTCCAGAAAGTTTCGTCGTCTAGCTTTGGCAGCGCCTTTGTTTCCTTATGCTCCCTGTTCTTTGTGCAGATATGCTCTGCCGTTCCTCCTGTAGTAAGTGTCGGTTCTGTGGTGATGCTCCACTTGTCCCACTTATGCCCTGTTGCGGCAATAACAGGAATTTCCTCAATCTCTATTGTCCCGTCTTCATCGCCAAACAGCTTGTTACAACCGCCTTCTCCTTCGCACTTCCAATATTCACCCGTGCCGTCCTCCTCGCAGTCTGCTGCAACGGCGTCGTGCTTTACAAGCTTGTGCCCGTGAGCTACCTTAAGCATAAAGTAGCACAGCTTATCATTCCTTCCGCAGTTGTACCAATAAGTCACGGTGTCAGAAGTAAAATCGGTAAGCATACCGTTATCAAAGGTCGCGCCCTCCCACCGGCCTGCCTTATCAGAAACAAAATTGCCAGGCAGCTTACTTAAATCAAACGTACCGCTGTTGTTGATTGTGTAGATGTTATCATTCAGATTAAAAATTTCATAATTTTCTACGTCCAACAGGACATTTTGAGATACATCAATCGAGGTAAGCATATTACTCCATGCCCAGAGCGTTGTAAGAGCCGTATTGTCGTTTACTGAAAGAGCCGTCAGGCTGTTATACTGGCATTTCAGTGTTGTAAGCTTCCTAAGTCCGCTTATGTTTAACGATTTCATATTATTTTTCCTGCACTGTACCTCGGTCAGCTCCTTATTAGCGCTTAAATCCAGCTCTTCAAGCTCGTTATACCAACAGTGCAGTATCCTGAGATTTGGATTTCCCGTCAGGTCAACCGCCCCGAGTTCATTATATCCGAAGTTCAGTTCCGCCAGCGCCGTACAGCCGTTCAGGTCAAGCCCGGTAAGAAGATTGTTTTCACAGTCCAGGCTAAGGAGCTTGTCCAGTCCGCTTACCTGCAGTGTGGCAAGCTCATTCCACCAGCAAAAGAGCTCCGTAAGCTCTTTGCACGGAGTTACATCAAGACCTGTCAGCTTATTCTCCGAACACCACAGCGTGGTAAGCTCCGGATTATTCTGCAGATTAAGCTCTGTGATCTGATTCTTGCTGCAATATAAGGTTTCCAGCAGCGGATTTTGCGAAACATCAAGCGACGTAAGGCTGTTCTCTTCGCAACTTAAGGACAGCAGGCCGCTATTCTGTGTCACATCCAGCTCGCTTAATGCATTTCCATCCAGGCCAAGCCATTTCAGCTCCTGATTATTGCTGAGGTCTATCGCCTCCAATCCACAGTAATACATACTCAGATAATTGAGCAACAGATTCCGGCTTACGTCAAGCTCCTTAATCGGTGCGTCCGACAGCCATAAAACCTCCAACAGAGAACAGTCTGAAACATCCAGGGACTGAACCGGATTTTCCTGTAAAAACAGCTTCGTAAGCTTTGTGTTCCTACTCACATCCAGTGTCGTAAGCCTGTTATCGTCCCCATAAATAAGCTCAAGCTCTGTATTCTTGCTGATATCCAGTGTTTCAATAGAATTTCCAACAAAAGAAAGCTCCTCGAGCGCGGTAAAAAATTCAATACCCTGCAGGCTGGAAATGCCTTTCCCATCTACTTTGATAAGAGTAACTCCTCTTATTTCGTCCTGGCTCAGACCGCCGTCTCTGTCTGTATCAAAATCTGAAACATAGCTTCTGAAAATTCCATCCGGAAAGTTTTCCGGGGATATCTCTACCACATCTCCCTGCGGCTTTCCACAAATGGAACATGTCCCGTCAACATAGTGATGCGCACCGGCATGGGCAATCGAAAGCCCCGGACGCAAATCGTTCTGAAGGGACTTCACCGTGCCGCCCCCTATCGTTTCCGGAATCGTAATCCCTACCCCGTTACTTGCGGTAAGCCGCAATGCGGTACTGCCGTCCGTCACGGTATACTCTATTGCCGCAACTGCATTATCAAAGGTGTTCGTTCCGAGCGTACAGCCGGACGGATAATAGATTTCCGCAGCGGTACAGTTCCGGAACGCCTCGTCTCCGATAGCTTCCACTGTCAATTCCAGCGCCCTGAGATTCGGACAGTCTGCAAACGCATAGCCGCCCACGGAGGTAACGCCGCCACTGATGACTGCTTTTTTAATACTTCTTCTTTGCTCATGCCACGGAACATCCTCCGCCTGCGCATAGTTGTTCATTCTCCCGCTGCCACTGATGGTAAGCGTTCCGTTCCCGTCAAGCGACCAGATAACGTCATTTCCACCGTTTACCGTTGCATCGCCGCAGAAGCCGCTTGCAATGACCTCCGCTTCCGCCTTTGAAGGCAAAGCAAACAAAAACAATGCAGAAACCAACAGTACCGCTGCCAGCGGAACCATCCTCCCGAAAATTTCCCGAAAATCCCTCTTTTCATTATGCAACACGCAATTCTCCTCCTTCATTTTCCTCTGTTGCAACAAAATATCTTTTGTTTCTTTTTTTTATATCTTAAGTTTGACATATTCAAGAGGGGATTTACAAGAGTTTTTCGTGAAGTGTGCTATATTCTGCGTGAGCGGAGCGTTCTCCGCCTTCTGGGAAACTATTGATATGATTAACGCCGGGGGTAGCCCGGCGTTTCCTACGGGGAAAAAAAATAGTCGAGAAACAGCTTCTTCATTTTTCCATATTCCTTCCGGGAAATCGGAATCCGCCGGCTGCCAGACATCAGAAGCTCATTCTTCCTTAACCCGTCGGCATAGTCCATATTAACGATATATGCACGGTGCGGCATACAAAACTGCGGATATTCCCGGAGCTGGTTAAACAGCTCTGACAATGTAACCACCGTTTCTAAAACTGTATCATCCGAGAGCGTCAGTACGCGCGTATGATCAAAGCTTTCCACTAAAACCAGATCCCGCAGACATATCCTGCGTAATCCGTCCTTTGTCTTCAATGTAAGGGCAGCGTTTTCCTGCGAGGCAAGCCTTTGCCGGATACAGGAAAGCAGTACCTCGTCAAAATCCGCCTTGCAGACAGGCTTGAGCAGATAGCCCGATGCCTTTACCCCGAATGCTTCCACAGCGTACTCACGAGAGACCGTCAGAAAGATAATCTCCGCCGCTTTACAGCGGCTGCGGATTTGCCCGGCAAGCTCAATCCCTGACATTCCGGGCATCAGAACATCCAGGATATACAAATCAAAGCCGCCGTTTTTCTCGATAAAATCCAACAACACCGCCGGAGAATCAAAATAGTGGAAACGCAGCAAAAGGCCGGTATGCTCCGACAAAAACTCTCCGGCAAGCTTCTTTAATACTATATGCTCCTGTTCCTCATCGTCGCAGAAACAAATTTCAATCAACCTATTCACCTCGCAATATCTTCCAGTAGTCCACCGGGAATAACAAACTCCGGCATTCCCATATTTCCGGACGCAACCTCGTATTCGTCAAAAACAATGACCAGCTGATTCTCTTCATTGATATAAAAATTCTGTTCCGGGGAAATTTCTTTAAAGCAGTCGCTCTCCGACCAGCCTCTGCCCGGAATATAAAAGGACGCTCCCTCATTTTGAACCCGGTATTCCATCTGCTGCAGAATTTCCTCGCTGATAATGCGGATATAATCACTATCCTCCCGGAACAGACTGCCTAGGGAAAGAACCTCCCCGGTCCGCTTGTCCAGTGTAATATAACGGCTGTAATCCGCCGAGCCTCCCATGTTCAACGTAGTATAGAACTGCACTATGAACAGGCTCTCGTCATCCCGCAGAATCCGGTAGCCGCTGTCTGCTGCCACATAGCCCTCATACTTCCGCATGACATACCACCAGAAAGTCTCGCCTGCTTCTTCCAGAAAGCTTTCCATGCTCTGGTTCAGTTTTTCTGCATTATCTCCCGAAAATTCAGGATACTCTGCGTTTATCGAGGTATCTCCGAAGCCAAAGCCGACCGTATGGATATTGATTGAAAGCAGGGAGGAAAGCGCCTGTGCGGTCGCCGGAATCAAATTGATTATTACCAAAAACAGCAGGCAGGACAACGACAGCACAGCGACAAGCTTTTTTAAAATACCCTTGTCTTCCTCTCCGGAAGGCTCTTCGGCATCCGTCGGATGAAACAATACCGCATGAAACTGGAACTCGCCGTCAACGTATTCACAGTGCAGAAGCCCGTTGTATTTCTCTGTCACCGCCCTGACCGAACGCAGACCGATTCCATGCCCGTCTCCGCCGTCCGTGACGGGCAGACCAGCGCTGTCAAAGACAACCGGCACAGGGCAGGGATTTCTGACTGCCAGAATCAGCTTACGGTCATCCGGAAGCCCCGCGGAAATATCAATATACCGGCTGTCCGCAGGCATCTTCCCGCAGGCATTCACCGCGTTTTCAATGGCATTTGCCAGAACCATGCACACATCCATTTCTTCAAAAGGGATTTCCTCCGGAACAGCAATTTTCGCCGTAACCTTGCATCCTGCGCTCTTTGCGCGCCGGATACAGGTTGACAAAACTGCATTAATTGCAGAATTTTTACAGAAAACTTCCTGTCCTGCTTCAGAAAGTCCGCCGTTTAACTTATTGACATATTCCAGAATCCTTGGCACATCTTCCTGTTTTGCCAGTCCTTCCAGCACCAAAAGGTGGTGCCGCATATCGTGACGGTAAATTCTTCCTGACTCCATTTTCCGTAGAATCGTTTCATAGTCCTGACGGAACAGCTCCATATGCGCCGCCATCGCCTTTTCACTTTCCTTCATTTTCAGAAGCTCCGCAGAGGAGTACAAAAGCTTTGCAATCATCAGATAAACGGACAGCACAATCACGAGCGTTATGAGCAGGACCGGCACGTCTGTCGTGCTGCTTAAAAACCAGAAAAGCAGCAGGAAAATTAACAGCATCGGCACAGAAACCAGCAGCCGGTTCTGGCGGCTGCCGTTCATGCAGAGCCGGAATGCCCTCCCGACATACCGGAAGGCAAGAAATACAAGCACTGCCGATGCAATCATCAGACACGGCACCATAAGCCAGCCGATGCCTCCTCTGCCAAGAGACTTCCAAAGTACAATGTAATGGTACAGAATCTTTTTCAATATCTTTAAGACGCTGACTCCTAGCAGGCTGATTGAACAAGCGGCTGCCGTTTCAAACAGTCCCTGCTTTGAAAGAAAGGCAGCTGCCATCCAGAACGGCAGATAGGCCGTTACCGGCAGAAGGGTAAGCGCGAGCGTACTTCCTCCTGACACAAAAATAAGTGCCTGCACCGTCAGGATAAGCGCGGTTGTCCCGAAAGAAACAAGCAAAGTAATCTTTCTCGAAAACCTACGCTCCAACAGTGCCGCACAAATCAAACTACAAGCTGCAAAAATTATGATTTCCGAACACATATTTATCAACATCTTCTGCTCCTTTGCGGCGGACATTATTTTGTACCATAGTTTCATAGATATTGTTATTATACCACACGCCCGGAAAAAATCAAAGCGCGGTACCGGCTTGTTATACCGGTCCGCGCTTCCATTTCACGCCAAAAATGGTACATCTCACGAAACATTGCTGCTCCGGCGGCCCTATTCAAAACGGAACCACCGGAAATCAAAATCACAGCCCGGAAGAAATACAAAATTTACCGTATTCTTTCCGGTTATTCCCGTCAGCGCAAAGCTCTGCTCCGTATACTCCCCGGAGCCTGTAAACTCTGCAATTTCATTTACATCGCCATTTTCGCCGTGGAACCGCACATGGATGGTATTCTTCGGCAGACGGCTCCTGCCGCAGATGGTAATACGGGACACTCCCCCTTCTCCAAAGTCCATCTCCTCAAAAACCAGCGTGACATTATTGCCGATGCCGGTAATGCTATCCTCTGCTACAGTAAAGGTATCGCCGTAGACCGCGGTATTTTCCTTTGCAAAAAGCTTTGCAAATGCCTTTTCCTTTTTTGCAAATACAAAGCCCTTAATATGCATTTTATGGTCGGTCACAAAGCTGATTGTCGTGACGCCCGAAAAACGGCGGGGCAGCGTATAAGTACGCTCCTGATAGGTATTCCAGCGGGACGGCACGTGGTAAATGACCGTATCCACCAGCTCACTTCCCGCATCCCCCGGCGCTCCCTCCCAGATTTCAATTGGGGAAACCCTGCTTTCCAGCTCGAAAATCGGAAGGGTAATCTCGTCCGAACCAAATGTCCCGAAGTCCACGTGGTCAAAGGTTACGACCGTAGTTCCTTCCCTTGCCGTCGCCACGCCGCGCTCATTTCCGTTCGTCACGGCTCCCTGGTGCCTTGTAAACAGGCTCCCGGAAACTAACTCATACGGATTTAAGTTTGCGGCGCCAAGTCCCTCTGCAGTAAAGTCCATATCGGAAATCAGGCAGATTTTTCCGGTGCCGTTTTTCGTATTACAGCGCACACGCAGCCTCCCGTCCCCCAGCGCGGTCAGGCGCACCTGTCTGCCGTAGGGCAGACCTTCCGGACGGCTCATCGACGATGCTCCGCTTTCTGCATCCGTGAGTTTCGCAATGTTAGAATCCACGCCGCCATCGTTGGTTACGCGCCACAAAAGCTCCTGATAGGTTGCATTTTCCGGATAAACCGTTGCGGTCAGCAGCGCCTCCTTCCGCTCTGCCGACAAATGGTTCGTTCCGTCCACCGAAATATCAATCCGCCGTACCGGCACCTCCTCCGCCATACGTTTCTTCCATTCCGCTGCCGTCTCCCTGCCCTCTTGCCATTTTACACCTGCCTGCACCTGTGCGCGCTCTCTTGTTGCAAGCCACTCTGCTTCCGCCGCCACATTGTCCTCCGACGCAGAGACACCCTGCACTACCTCACATGCCTCCGCCTGCAGCACAAGCGTTTCGTCCGGCAGTCCCTTCGACGATGCCGTTATGACAATCTCACCCGGCTCCGTCTTTGCGGCAATGACCGCCAGAAGCTTTCCGGAAAAAAGCCTGCGGCTGGTTGCTTTATAATTGTCGTAATCCGTACTGTCCCCGTTATCCATGCCAATCAGCCGCCCGGCTCCCTTAACGGAAATATGCACGCGGTTTCTTGCATTCCTTACCGGATACCCATCCCGGTCCACAAGCTCTATTTCGACAAAAGCCAGGTCTGTACCGTCTGCCTTCAGCCCCGTACTCTCCGGCTTTAACACAATCCGCGCCGGGTCCCCGAAGGAATGTTCCGTCTCCCTCGCGATTTCCACACCGTTTTCGTCATAGGCTGCCGCCGTAATCTCTCCCGGCACATATGGCACCTTCCAGTGTCCTACAAGCTGTGTTCCTTTTTCATGGTCGATAGCAAAATCCCCCTGCGACACACCATTTACAAACAGCTCTACGCGCGGCGCGTTGGAGCAGACCCGCACATCCAACGTCTGTCCTACAGAAAAATCCCAGTACGGGAAAATATGTACCATCGGCTCAGTTTTATAATCCGTCCACTCCGCACGGTAAATATAGGCAGAATCCTTATAAAAGCCCGCCGTGTCAATCTGTCCGAGATAGGAATTTTTTGTATTGTAGGGCGTCGGCTCACCGAGATAGTCAAACCCGCTCCAGATAAACTGTCCCATGCTGTATGCCGCATCCCGGTCCATAAAAATGCAATACTCCGTGGACTTTGCTCCCCAGCTCGTCGTGGAATTGCCAAGCGCCGAGCACTGCTCGTCGTCATCGCTTAGTACCTGCTGCTCCAACGGAAAATGATAGATGCCGCGGCTCTGCACTGTCGAGGCGGTTTCGCTGCCGAAAATAAACCAGTCCGGGTGCTTTTTATGATGCTCTTCGTAATAGCGCTCTGCATAATTATAGCCTGCAAATTTCACGATGTCCGCACACTTCTGCGCATTTTCCCATGGCATAAAATTGGAACCGATGGTCACCGGCACGTTTGCAAGGGAATCGTGAAGCCGCACCTCCTTCAATAAATACCGGGTGATTTCCTGCCCATGCCCGTCCGCATGGGTATCATAAATTTCGTTTCCGATGCTCCAGAGAATCACCGACGGGTGGTTTCTGTCCCGCCGAATCCAGCTTGCCACATCTGCTGTATACCATTCTTTAAAAAAGCGGGAATAATCGTACGGCGTCTTATGGCGTTCCCACATATCAAAGGCTTCGGAAAGCACCAGAAAGCCCATTTCATCCGCCAGCTCCATAAACTCCTGTGCCGGCATATTGTGGGCGGTACGGAGCGCATTGATTCCCATACCGCGCAGCTTTTCAAACTGCCTGCGCAGCGCGTGTACATTGAAAGCAGCGCCAAGGCAGCCGAGGTCGTGATGCTCACAGGCGCCGTAAAGCTTTACATGCCTGCCGTTTAAGAAAAAGCCCTGCTCCGTATCATAAGAAAGCGTGCGGAAACCGATACGCTGTCTGCACGCATCGATTACCTCGCCGTCCTTTACAAGCTCTGTGAGAAGCGTATACAGTACCGGGCTGTCAATATCCCAGCGAAACGGCTTTGCTACCGTCAGGCTCTGTCTGTCCTCTGCAAACGCGCCATCAAGCGGCTGCCCCGTCGCTGCCACCGCCACACTGCCGTCAGGCGCAAGCACCGTCTGCCTGACACATACGCCGCAAAGCCCGTCTTCCGGTACAAAGGAGAGCACTCCGCCTGCCCCGGCGGTCTCCGCAACCGGAAGTGCGCCAAGATTTGTTCCTGCGCCGCACTCCGCCTCCGTAGTAAGCGTTACAAGGAAGTCCCCATCCTGCTCCTCCATATGCACATAGATGCCGTCGCTGGCAAGATGTACCTGCGGACGCTCAATGAACCATACGTTCCGGTAGATTCCGGCGCCCGAGTACCAGCGGGAGTTCGGACTCTGGAAACATACCTGGACAAAAATCTCATTTTCCCCCGGCACAAGCACCTCAGTGATATCAAACTCAAATGCCGAATAGCCGTACTTCCATTCATAGACCACCGCACGGTTGACATAAACGGTGCAGTCCATATACACGCCGTCAAAGCGCACTGACACACGCCTCCCGGACGGCTCATAAGAAAAGCTCTTCCGGTACCAGCCCTCTCCGTCACGGTAAAGGTCCGCCGCATCGTAAATCAGCCAGTCATGCGGCAAATCGACTGCCTTCCAGCCTTCACTTTCCCGCAACACCTCCTCCGCAGGCGTGCCAAGCGGTCTTTCTAAAAATGACCAGCCATCATTCCATAGTCTCTTCTCCGTCATAGCGCTTCCCCTTTCGTATTCCCTTTCGGACAAGAGGAACACATCGTCTGCCGGAAACAAAAAACTTGTTTCCGCATCCGCTGGTTTCCTCTCGTTCGTTTTGCTTTTCGCAGATATTATAACATCTTATGGGGCAGCATTACAAGACGGAGAGTGTCTTGCGTGTGCGCTCTTACCTTTTATTCGTCTCAATCACATTATGAAGCTGTTCAAACAATTCATTGTAACGCACTCTTTCTAATGGCAGCTTTGTAACAGCAGTATGCAGATGAATCGGGATTTCCTTCTCCCGGAAGGACACCGTTGTCCCGTTAAATGCCTTCACCCGGCGGCAAAACTCCTCTGCATACCCTATCTCTTCACTGTTTGTCAGTACCGTAAACTCGTCCCCGCCGATACGGAACACGACATCCTCTTCCCCCGCTTCCCTCTCTAAACGCTTCAGGCTTTCCAAAATTACCAGATCTCCCGCCTTATGGGAAATATCATTCACCGCTCCCAGATTCTTTACATCAAAGCATATAAAATAACAATTTCTCCTCTGTTGAAACAGCTCGTACAGTTCACTGATATCTACGTTTTTATGCATACTATAAGCATCTCCTTCCATATAGGGGGGATACAGCCGTGGAAACAGTTCAGACTGCTGCGGATTCGCGCGGAACTCCGACGGATTGCAGTTCCAGACGCTCTTAAATGCCCTGCTGAAGGATTCGTTCGTACTGTAACCGCAGACGAGCGCCACATCCAACAGGTTTACCCCGGGTGCGGAAATAATCGTCTTTGCCGCGAGCATCATCCTGCGCCGGAGCAAATAATCGTGTACGCTGATCTTGTTCATACAGCGGAACATTTTCTCTAATGCCGCCTTGGAACAATAGCATGCTGCTGCCACATCTTCTGTCTTAATCTCTTCCTGCAGATGCTGTTCCATATATTCCAGAGCCTTTGCAAGTATTTCCAGCTTGTTCACACGGCGTTCCCCCTTCTTTCTTGTTCTTTTCGAAGCGCTTCTAAGTATACTATAGCAGAAATATCCGGAAACCTCTTGACTTTTTGAATCTTAATCCCAAAGAGACTCCCTTTTCCTCCCCATCCCCTCTTCCTTCCGGAGCCCTTCTTCCGTAAAACGGTACACCGTATCGCAGACCTCGTCGATATATTTCCGGTCATGCGAAATGCTGATAACCGCTCCCGGAAATGCAGCTAACATCTGCCGTATGACAGCCCCTGACAGCGGGGAAAAATTACGCGTGGGCTCATCCAGAACCAGGACATTTGCGCCGGACAGGCTCATTTTTAAAAGCAGTACCTTTGCCTTCTGTCCGCCGGACAGCTCCGCAATCGGATGGTCCATCTCATCGGGGGTATATTTTAAGGAGCCGAGAAAGGTCCGTATCCTGGTACGCTCCTCCTTATCCCCGGAACGGCTCAGGTACTCTGCCGGCGTCATTAAGGCATCCAGCAGTTCCTCATAGTTCTGCGGCATATATTCCGCATGCAGGTCGGTTCTTGCCAGAAGCTCCTCAGCAATCCGGCGTAAAAGCGTCGTCTTGCCGATACCGTTTCTGCCGATAATCCCTATCTTTTCGGAGCCGCGGAGAAACAGCCTGATATCCCGTGCAAGGAGCCTTGTATAATCCGGCGTGTAAAGCTCCTTTAGCAAATAGTCAAGTACCGTCTTTCCCGCCGGGACTTTAGCGTCCTTTTGTCCCAGCTGGAAGAAAATTGCGCTCTCCTCCTCCGGTCTCTGGGTCATCTTCTCATCCTCTTTTGCAAACCGCTTTTCCATCGACTTCACGGCGTGCATTTTCTTCTTTAAGAGTTGGGCTCCGTGCGGGTCCTGCCGTGTAATCACTGCCTGTTCATGTTCCACACGCTGATAAATCCTCTGGTATTTCTCATCACGGATTTTCTTTTCCCGCCGCTCGTTCAACGCCAGTCTTTCCTGCCGCTCCAGACCTTCCCTGCGCTCGCGGATATATCTTGTATATGGCATATGCACAACCGTATAACGGCTCTGCGTTTTCCGCCGGATTTGCTCCAAATGGATGATCATGTTCGCAGTCTTCTCAATCAGCGTTTCATCATGCGAAATGAAAAGAACAATATGCGGCCAGCTTACAATCCTCTCCTCCAGCCATTCGAGCGTTTCAATGTCAATGTCATTGGACGGCTCATCCAGCAAAAGCACAGTAGGCTCTGCCATCAGAAGCCGCAGCAGCTGCATTTTTATCTTCTCACCGCCGGACAGGCTTCCCATGTTCCGTTCCTCATAGAAAAAGTCCTTCGGGATATGGAACTCTCCGGCAAGCCTGCCAAGTTCCTTTGGTGACAGCTCAAAAAACGCTGGCTCCTGCGCAAAAAACTCATATACGCTTCTTTTCCTGTCCTCCGCGGACAACTCCTGCGGCAGATGGCCAAGGCGCTCTTTATTTATGATTCTCTCACCCCTTCCTTCCGCATACGCTTCTATCAGCTCCGGAGAATAAATCCATTTCAAAAGCGTTGACTTCCCGTTTCCCTCTTCCCCGATAATAACTGCCTTATCCCCATCATTGAGCGTACACGAAAAATTCTCCAGAATCGCACGTAAATCCTTTTTGTGCGTAATACTTAAATTTTTAATTTGTAACATAAAGACCTCCTTCTGAAAGCCGGAAAGGAATATCCAATCAAGCAGGGAAGATTTTCTCCCTGCTCGCCGCGCCGCCGCGAATGCCCGTAAGGGCATAACTTCCTTTCCGCGGCGTGTGCATAAAAAAATCTGCTTCCGCATCCGGAAACAGACCTATACCCAAAAAACCTATTGCGCCTGCCTGGGAAAAACACTTCTCCTGGGCAAGACAAAAAGGCGTCCAAATGAGCACGATAGTCCGAATCCGGCACAGCAAAACAAACCTATTCCTTACAGGTTTCTTTCTTTACTGTCTGTTTCTCCGAATCAAACTATCTGTTAATCATTTTTCCACCTTACGCAAAGCTGCGCCTTTCTTGAAAGTCAAGCGGATATTCGCAATCCGCTTCGCTTCTTGCTCATAACCTCATTGCCGCTTCGCGGCATTTTGGCAGGAGCTTGAACTCCTGCCAAAACAGGCAAGTTCCCCCGCTGAAAGAAGCGGGGGACTTCCCTGATGCGATTAATCTGATTATATCATAAAATCCTGCGGGGCGCAAGGGGGGTCTATCCTTGAGTTTCCGCATTTTTTATCATCCTGAAGATTTTACCGGCTATGTGGCAGTTTTATTTATCAATCATCTCACATTGTCTTATCTGTAAATCCATTTTGATTTACTTCGCAAAAAATAAAAAATCTTCCCTGAATCTATCGTAATCAAAGCTGCCTTTCGATTTTATCCGCCTTACTGCCGTTAAAATTATTTCTTTGATTTGTTCCACCTTTTCTGAATCATCCGCATTGTAGTAGTTTTCAAAATCCATTCTGATTTCTATGCTTACAACACTTTTATTACAAAGGAATTTTATACTCTCTTTCCAATTTCCGCTATCATATAGTCCTTGCGGAGCGGCAACAGGAACTATGCCTATGGTATGCAAACTATCACTGTATTCTTTGTCTTTAAAAAACAAATATGCCTTTTGGCAAAAATGATATACCTCATCGTTGATACCATAATGGTCTTTGAACCAGGCGGGAGAATTTATATTTAACTCCATATCACACCTCCTGTTACCAGTCTGAATCCCAGTCGTCATAGCTGCTGTCCCAGTCGTCATCGCTATCCCAATCGTCGTCCCAGTCATTATCCCAATCGTCATCCTGCCCTATGTCTTCACTATAATAATCAGAATCCTCGAAGTCTTCCACTCCATAGTCATCATCCCAGCTTCTTGATTGATAATAATCTTCGTAGTTATTCTTTAACTCTGAATCCACATAAGACGGCGTCCACTCATTGTCATAAGTATCCCATTGATACCAACCGGAACTGTCATAATAATATGTACTATTTTCATAAAAATAGTACCCCCTGTCAGGTCCTGACATTCGCCAAAACAGTGTCAAAAATATCAGAGCTATAGCAAAAATAATGATGTTATAAGTGATGCTTTTCTTGACTATATCTGTCGGAGCTTTTCTCTTTTGCGGTTTCCTATGGCGTTTTTGCTCATGCACCCGTTCACGGATTTTCATATACAGCTCATTGACCGCATAGGCTTCATCATCCCCCTCATAGCGCACTGCCCTGACGCCGTTTGCTTTATTTATATACGACAAAATTGCCTGTGGATTCATCCTTGTAAATGCCGAATGCTCTTGCTCCCCGATAGTCCTCCCCGATAAACACCCTCATTTTCTGCAACGGCAGATTATGCTTCCCGCAATAAACTTTCAGCTCCCCAATCGTAGTCGGAACCCCATTTGCCACCCGGCTGACCCGGCTGTTTTCCGCACCGCAGTATGGACATGTCTGATTTGTTTCTGAAATCATTTGTCCGCAGTATTCACATTTTATCTTCATAAATACTCCTTCTGTTGTACTTAGCCTGTATCTGCATTTACCATACTATGGCAGTTTACGCCAACTATATTCCTTTTTAAGTTTCCGCATTTTTGAATGGCCTGGCTTTAACAGCAATAAAGCATAAAATTTTTAAAATCACTCTATATTCTTTCACCATTATGTTTTCACAAGGAATACTATCCTTATATTTATCTGTCTTCCGTTCCATTCTGTTTAAATCTTCTAATTCACCCGCAATTCGTTCTGTATTATAATGATTTATAGCAGTATCTTCTTTCCAATCAGAGCGAAGTCTCTCCCTGATTCTAAATGTTCATATATTGAAAACAGAACTTAAATTCCTACACTCACTATAACATATTCAGCAACTATAAAATCAATAATTCCAAAAATAATTAGCATAATTCCTGTTAGTCCAATTAGTCCAAATGCCATTGGAATAATACTTACACTCTTTAAAACGAAATAGTATTGCCTTAAAACCCCATTCCTAAAGTTCCTCCAATCAGACAACAATATTATATCTTAACGCCCTTTTCGAAAAAGTATTCCTCTTGCATAAATATTAAAATGGATTAGCGTTTACAATATTTTGTAAAAAGCGATAATTTCCTTTTTCGATTTAGATGTAATTTCCTCTAAAGGACAATCCCACTGATAATCCTTGACAAGCAACAACAAAGATTTCCCGTTAATGTCTTGACTGGGATACCGCCCCAAATCAATAACCAGCTTTGCTTTTTCATTGTAAAGCTGTAATAAATCTTCATTCAGCTCAAATAAATCATTTGCTTCCCTCATCAACTTCCGATTCCTCGCTCCGTTTAACTCCCCGATAAATCGGAACTTTATCACCTAATCCATTGCTCAAAAAAAGCGTTTTGCTGTTTTGTATCTGGAAAAGTATCTATTTCTGCATAATCCCAGATATGCACAATGTCTTTCATAAGAGCCTGCTTTCCTCTTTCAACGAGATACACCTTATCTGTTGCCCCTAACATTCCAGATTGAACAGCATTAAGTCGTGAACCATTGCATTTTATTCCATAGCCTGCAATAAGTAATTTATCCCTAAATTCTTGAAATGCTAGTAAGTAATTATAGTTTGATACTGTAATTTCTTGTTCTTTGATTGTAGCACTAATGACAATATTTTCGGTTGTTTCTCCTTCATCAACCTCAATCTGTACGGACAATTCATCTTGTGTGTTTAGTTCTATTAAAATCACTTCATACAGTTCCATTCCATCACCTGTCAAATCCTCATTTGTCGGTTAGTTTACTGACCCAAGTATAGCATATCTTCTCGCTGAAAACAACTCCCGCTTTATGTCTGTTCTGTGTCTGTTCTGTGTCTATTCTGTATCCGTTCCGACTATCGGCAGGATTTACGGTGGCTCTGCCCCCGACCTCTCCCAAACAATAGAATGGAATGTTACACAATAGGGCTTGAAAAGGCTTGATTTTTAAGGCGTTGCAGACACTAAAATCCACAGGGTAAGGGTTTTATATTGCCTACCCCAAAAATCGGCTTCTAACCGTCCACAGGGCACGTTTTGCGCCCTTTCTTCCTGTCTGTTTCCCGCCGCGCTGAAAAGTTTCCGTCAATATCTTCATCTACGAACCCGGAAAAGAAATCGCCGTTGATTTCCCCGACTTAAAATGTGCTACCAGCGGTACGAATGATGATGCCCTTTTATCCGCACGGGAGCTTCTCGGCGGTGTCCTTAACGGACTGGAGGAAGACGGGGAGGAAATCCCTGCCCCTACCCCCCTATCCGAAATCAAAACAAAGGAAAATGAACGGGTGGTTTTAATTGATGTTTATATGCCGTCTGTCCGTCTGGCAAACGTAAACCGTGCAGTCAACAGGACCGTTACCTTACCTGCATGGCTTAACGCCGCCGCTCTGGAACGGAACATCAATTTTTCGCAGGTACTGCGGGAACCTTAAAGTCCCAGCTCGACCTCAGATAACAGGGCTTGTTCCTCCTTCCACACAATGTAAAAAAAGTGCCGCAATCCGTTGAAATTGCGGCACTTCCTGTATTTTTTTCCTGTCTGTCCCCTTAGAACTTCCCGGCGTCTGCTGCCTCCTGAATCGAAACGGTAAAACCCTAAAATGCTTACTTTACGGGCTTTTTTGTTACTTACGTGTTAATTACTTATAAATTCTAATACTATTTTCTACAGGTTATACCCGTAGCTACGCGAAGAATTTTATCATCTTCTCGCCAGAAAAACAAATCTATTTATAGCTCTTTTTTCATACAGAATAAAAATTACAGCACCACCCAGCTCCCCGGGCTGCTTTTAATTTTGCTTATGTTAAGCGCTTTGCCGTACACTTTATATACATAGTATGTCCCCGGCAGCACGCGGTTCCGGACATTCTTTTTTGCCATCGCGTCCGCGGCGGTGTTATGACCGGTCAGCTCTTTGGTTACCTTAACCTTGTCACCCGCTGCCAGAGGCTTTTTTGCCGTCTGCTGCTCAATCCAGTCCGGTATGCCATAGTATGTCCATTCGGACGGGTCGAACGCACGCTGCTCGCAGCCGTCCCACATCTCCGTGAGCATCCAATCCCCAGTATATATCGCCACATGGACGATTTTACTCCCCTCTTGGCGGAAAAGCAGGCACGTCATGTCTACCGGCACTTCCGTTGCCTTGCCTTTAATTTTGCATTTCTTGTAGTATCCTTCTGCAGTCATGTCCATGCCGGACAGCGCCGTCAGAAAGCCGCTGCAGTCCGCACCGATACGCCCTTCTACATCCGTAAGGTGAATGTCTTTATAGTGGATTTCTCCGAAATGCTTTTTTAGGTCCTCCAGCAGTTTCGCGGTAATAACTTGTCCATCCGCCCCCCACAAGTAAACCACCCCAGCGGCGTGCATGGAATCGCAGTATCTTTTTACACCCTCTGCGCTAATCATCGTCCAGTCCTCCTTTTTCCGTCTGCTCCTTCAGCTTCTGCGTCTGTGTCCCAAAATAAAACGCAATTACCACTGAAAACACTGTCAGAAAATCCTGCCCGGTAATGCCCCCTGTCAGCGCAAGTGTGGCAAATACAAGCGTCAGTACAATGGTGACGATACTCTTGACATCAATCAACTTTGCTATTTTCTTTCTCATGTCCTTCTCCTTTCTCTGGCGGCTCTGTCGGCAGCGCCATAACCTCCTCGTACAGATGTGTCCCTACACCGTTTCCTTTCAGTGCGTGGTACTGCTTATAAATGTCTTCGATAGACTGTTTCACGTAAATCGGACAATATTCCCGGTCATCGTGGTATTTATTATATACACGGATAATCTCCGCCCGGAGCAGTGCCCTTATCCCGGCGCGGCTTGCCCGTACCTGGGCATACAGATAGCCGACCACTGGCACGACCGCAGCGCACAGCCATCCCGGCCAGGCCCCTGCTATGTAATCCAATAACTGTTTCATGTTACATTTTCTCCCTTCCGGAACCGCAGGAGGATGTCCTTCCTGCGGTTCCCGTCCTCCTGCTTACTCTGTTACTAAAACATACTCGCGGCCTGTGATTGCAGTAAACTCATCCTTAGTGATAATGTTACTTATTGCCTCCTGTGATGCTAAGTACAGTATTTGTTCCTTCATGGACGGAAATCCATACACAGGGACATCACTAAGGCTGTCAAAGGTTCTATTACCTCTTTTAATACTTCTCCAGTAACTTTTTGCTACTGCTTGGATTTTCATACTTCCTCACCTCCTTGCAAAAGTTCATATAGCTCGATGATAGCTTCATCCTGTGCGGCAAGCTGTTCTTCTAAAATTGTTACTACACCAGTAAGTTTGGCATTTTCTGTTTCAATATGTATAATCCTTTCTTCTGGTGACTCATATGGTACATACTCCTCATTTTTTGCAAGTTTTCCATCAATATAAGTATACATTTCTTCCCTGAAGCCCTCAGGCTCTTTGACGTCAATAAGCTGATAGTTTCCGTCAAGACAATAGAACTTAAATTCTCCATTCTTGTCAAACACACTCCACTTATCAAAATCTTCATCAGATTTACCGAAAGTTATTACTTCTCCTGATGCCACAATGGCATGCCCGTCAACTAAAATCTTCATTTAGAATCTCCTCTTTCTTTATGCTCTATAATACCCGTAATCTTCATCACCATATACAAGCATCCTATAATTTATATTAACAGTTTCATTGGTTCCAGTAGGTATAGTGAATCGTGTAACAGTGGATCCATAATCATCAGAATATCTCCCAACATCACCTGAAACCTGCCACATTCTGCCATCAACAAAAGCAGTGTTCTTTGTTTCTTGAGTTCCACCATACCAATCACCTGTACCACTTACAAATTCACCGGTACTATAAGTGTACTTAGCAAAATGTGCAGACCAAGCCAATTGTGCATCATTCCACCAAATACCTCTGAATGCCAGGGTTTTATCAGTTATCCACATGGAACCCAGTGTGTTTCCAGTAACTTTACCTATCTGAGTCCATGATGTCCTGTAGGAATATAGATAAATAGTATGTGCTGTGCTCTGGATAGTCCCGGTATTGTAGGAAAACAAAACATACAGCGTATCATTTCTGATATCTAATAATCCTCTGTTTGACCGGAAAGATACAGCTGTAAGCACTTCTGCATTGCCTGATGTCAGGTCATTTAATGTTTTAAATCTATATACCACAGTTACATTGGATGCATCAGATGCAAGTATATACCATCCGGAAACCCCATTAACAGTTCCATATCTTATATCTATAGGAACATACATTTTATAGGAGCTATATTGATGATTATACCGCATACCAGTCCAAGTAACTCCGTCAGTGCTATAACACATGTACTTGCAATTATTTTGGTAGTTATCATGTATTATAAATACACCGTTCTCATATCTTATAATTGTTGACCTGCCATCAAAATAACAAGAATTGTCTTCTCTGAATGATTTTACAAGTGTCCAGGTTTCTCCATCGGGAGAACTATAAATATTTACTTGATAACTGGCAGGATATACAGCCCAAAACTTACCTTTAGCATAAATTATATCTTTGAAACCGTGGTGTGGTCTTTCAGTGGAAGTAAGATTCCATGTCAAACCATCATCTGATATAAAAGAATTTTTTACATTCTGAGAAGACGAAGAGGTGACTCTTTGCATCCAAACTTGATTCAAGAATCTACCGGAACCGCTCCAACACAATCTTGCTTTCCCGCTTGAATCGCCAATCCACATCTTCTTAATCTTCCGCGCCTTGTTGTCAACCCCTATCCATCCCTTCTTCCCTTTTCGTGCAATATTACTTACACCAATACTTAATTTCTTTCCCATAATAGTTACCTCACTCATACTGGATATAGATATCGCCTGTAGGGAGAGCCGATGAGCCATCGGTTAAAGCGGCTGTCCCTGCGTATATATTACGCACCTGCTTTGTGCCAAGAGTGGCTACTGCTGATGCGTTAGCTACTACTGCGCCTCCAAGCGTCCCGGCTGAAATATTACTTGCTGCATGTGTATGGCTGCTCGGTGCTGCCCCGATGTTTTCCGGGGTCAGATTTATGTCTCCCGTGCGGTATGTGGTTTCGGCATTACCTTTTACCCTAACGGCTGTTGGTATGGCTACAGTTTTTGCCGAGCTTCCGTCATAGCTTCCGGTTGCTCCTCCCGTAAAGGTTAATGCCGCTGGATTTTTCATGGATGCTGGTTTATTTTTTATGTAAGCATCACTGCCGGTATCTGTTGTATTCCAGTCGGACTGCACATTCACTTCTGCACCAGCAGCAATATTCTTAAGTTTGTTTTTTTCGTCCGTTGTGTAGTCGTTAGTAGACAAGCCCTTACCGGCAATCTTCTCTACCTTACCATTTACTTCCTGCCCTATTTGATTAAATTCAGCTGCACCAATGGCGTCTCCCTCTTGCGTGTACTCAGTAACATCAATAAATGACACCGTTCCATCACTATTTTTCACTATCTGATACTTCCGCGCACCTGCAAAAATATCGTCTTTAAAGTCCTCTCTTAACATACGGGAGCCCTCCTTCTTCCAATTTGGAACACAAGCCTCTGTCGTCCAACAATTTGACCTATCAGATTACTGTAAATCGTTTGGCATGCTGTTTCGATACGGTTCAATTCTTTCCAGTCAATGAACGGTTGATTATCATAAAAAATCTTCCGTTCTCCTACTGCAAAGTGGTAAGTTCCATCACAGATAAGGTCAATATTTTTCTCAAAACGGTTAATCTCATCTGCATAGAAGCCATAATCCTGATATGTCTTATCCTCTCCCATTTTCTCAAATGCAAATTCTGGCCACAAAACCAAAGCTTGTTTCCACATTGCTTCCAGATTACCTTTAATCCGGTTATAATCTTCCACATTAAAAAAATCTGTCGGCTTCCAATCCGTTTTAGGTGTTTGCCACATCTACAACCCTCCTTGCCTTTATCGTCCCGCTAAGTGCACCATTGAAATTAAGCATATGTTCATAAATCTGAATCACCATGTCCGTTACATATCTATTTTCGAGATACGCCAAATCATTTCCTGCAAGTCGCGGTTCTCCCCGGTACTGCAATTCATACTCCCGGTCTGATGCAAAATACATTCCTAGCCATTCTGCAACATCGACGGCATGATCCGAGTCTGAAATCAACGGATTATTCCACTCCTTAATCTGTCCCGCATCTCCAATTCCATAACTTACCCTTGCCTGAGATACTGCATATTCCTTACCACTCACTACTAGTTCAAATGCTCCCATGCTACCGGAAACTTCAATAGCTGCATAATAGCAGCCCTGTTCTATAATCGTTACTTCTGCGCCGGCAGCATTACAGGACAAATTATAGACTGGGCTTCCAAAGGTAAATACATAAGTTCCATCCTTGCTTATAATTTCTTTTGCCAGTTCTTTGACATTCGCTTCCGGAGTATACAGATTTCGTATCACCTGTATTTCCTTAACCTTCGAAAGCTGTATCCCCTTTGGAGTTTTCGTAAGTTCCGCTCCGTAAGTCAACGTATAGTCCGTTCTTTCACCCAAAAACAAATTTTGTAGATTTACTCGGTTATTCGGACTTCCTTTGGTAAATTTCATCAAAAGACAGTCAAACTCTGGAAACTCGTGGCTGATTACAACCGTTTTATCAGATATCTGTACTAGATATTCCTCTTTTAGTTCACCTGAAAGATAAGCCATGAAGCATACTTCTTTCGGCTGATTTCCTCCAAACTCCAACGTAAGACCAAAGCACTTATATGCCGTCTCAGGCAGCATTGTAATAAATGGCGCCGTAGCGAAGTTTCCTTCTGAATCTGCCAAGCTTTCAGAAACATATCCAACATTCATAAACTCACCTTCTCTTGGAAGGAAAACCTGCATTCCATCTACCGTACTCGCATTCTGTCCTGTTACTGCATACTCCGCTTTCTTACTTCCGTCCAAAATGTCTTCCACGCGGCTATAATAAGCGACATCAGCAGAATTTACGTTGACCTCTGGTACAAAAGAAGATTTTATCGTAATTATTCCCTCGCTGTCCTGATACAACACGCACCTTCCGGCATTTGCAATCAGCTGCAAAGCCTCCTTATGCGTAACAACCGGCATGGGATTATTCACTAATACCCCTTTAAGATATGGGTCTATCCAGTAACCGCGACTATCAATTTCCGCATCGGCAAGTACATCCAGCGCCAAATCATACAGACTGATACCATTTGAATAAAATCGCCCTTTTTGATAAATACCGTTCATATCATCGAACCTATCTGATGCCGTAAATGTCATTACTTCATCATCTGCAGACCATTCGCGCAGCACTAAATTTCCACCAGGGAGCCATTCCGTAGTACCATCTTCCAGTTCCAGGCCGTACCGGATACTGACACTCTGTCCGATTTCCAAAAAATTCACAGCACTTTCTACGTTTTCGATGTCAAATTCCCGATTTTTATTTTCAACAGTAACCGTAACATCAATTGCCGGGAGCTCCGCCATAATGGGGCTGATATATTCATGTTTTACAAGGGATTTCAGCCTTTTATTATCAAAATAAATACCCGTTCCCATTATGATTCCGTGCAGGTGAAGCCGCCCCTGTCCGTTGCTCATACTTTCCGGCACTATTCGCAAATACGTTACTCCGGTAAAGATTTCATCTGTAATATACCGTTCTGAACTATTCCCTGTTACCGTCACCGTCCCGCTGTCTGTCACAACAGAAAAGTCCACCGGATAAGTAGCTCCAAATTCCAACGTGAGTCCTCTGATATCAAAAGCTTTCGGAAAGCATAATTCTATGCTTCCCAAAAGCTCTTCTGTCACAATTCCTTGATTCAGCACAACATTCCTCCGTTGCCTTGGAAGAAAAAACATGGTGCCATCAACGGCAGCATAGTCCTGCTCGCAGGTTGCATAGCATTCTATTGCCGTATAATTCTCAAAAGGCTTACGCAAATCTGAGAAATAGGTGCATTTTTCACTCTGCGCCACCTCCGCCGACTTTTGCGCCTCCTGATTTACCACACCAACCGTAGCGGACACAAAGGTTCTGCCACGGAAAGAGTCTTTCATAATATGATACGCCGGAAGTATTTCTCAATACATTTGCGCCATTCTGTATAAAGCCCCGTTGCTTTCCCGCGTAACCCCTCTATTTTATTTTTCCATATCTTTGTTCCTTTCGGTGTATTCGTAATGATTTGTTCTAACTTTTCTTTTGGTAATCCCAAATTATGCTCAAAAGAAAAGAACCAATGCACCCATCCCGGCTTTGGTTCTTCCTTTAGTTCATCTAATATCTCTTTCGGTGTTTCCCGCTTCCATTGTGGAAGAGTTCTTGCACAATTAATGTATTCCTTATAGACAGGTAAGTCCGGGTCATCCGGGTTTAGCGTTGCTATCAGGTAATCACACCGCATAACTGCTTCACGGACAAACTCAATATCTGCCGTGTTAATCTCATCAATATATAGACACCCGTACTGACCGCCAAGAGCCTTCTGCCACTTCTTTTTATCTCCGTAGCCCATGACATATACTGTTTTGTCACCACTGGAGGTATGAAGCAGAATATGCGGTATCTTATCGTCCTTGGTTCCGTTTCCGTTGTAGTCTGTCAGCACTCCGAAATCATCCAGTATACCAAGGTCTTTATTGATGATATTCTTTTCAGCAGTCCCGGTATCTTTTGCCGCTATAATGTGAAGCTTCTTTTTGCTCTCCGCCACTTTCAACATAAACTTAAACAGCCCGACGGTGGTTTTGCCGGCGGCGGTAGTCCCCTCCAAGAACTCCACGGGAGCATCGCACCGCAGAAATGCCTTATACTTATCAGAAAGCACCAATCGCTCTGCGCTCATTACCCATCACCACGCATCTGCTTGATAATATCTTCTAGCTTCGACTGCTCCGTTTCCAATCCGGTCAGCTGTACTTTGTCCTTAAAAATACCAAGATGCCGACCCAAAAGTTCAAGCGCCCGTACCTTATCACATTGCACCACTTCGATACCATACTTCCCGTTCTTAATGCAGGCAATTGCCCGCACCTGTTCTTCGGTAAGGTTTTCTGTCAGTTCCAGCTGCACATCTTGTACAAGAATCGGCTTACCTTCGCTGTCATATAGCGGAATCTCCGTACCATCTTTTCTCATAACCGTTGCCTGCCGCTCGATTACCTTTGCATAGTCCGACGCCTTAGAAAATGCTATACCTGCAATCTCTTTAAGCACCCTGTCCTGTGTAATCTCCGTTCTCTTTTCACGTTCTTTCATGCGCTTTTCGATATACTCTGATACCTTGACATTTCTCAACATCCTACTCCCGGCCTGCGCTGCCGTTTCATCCTTCTGTACAGCGGGGTATGCCGCCCTATATGCTCTAGTGGCATTAAGGTCTATCAGATATTCATTAGCAAATTTTTTCTGCTTTGGCGTTAATGCCATAGACTCACCTTCTTTCTGAAAACGGGTATAAGAAAAGCACCCACTGGTGTGAGTGCTAATTTTTACTTTTCTTCGTCATAAACTTCAAATCCATATAAACACAATTGTATCTTTGCAATCTTTGTTATAATATTGGTCTTTTCTCTCTCATAATAGGGATCATTGTTTTGAGCTGATGCATGGTCTCCATAAAAGTTCTGTATGCCTTCATAGCTCTCTCTTATATAGCTTAAATCTTTTTTTACTATAGCAGGACACGCTTTTTCTAAATACTTTAACCTATTAGAAAGATATCTCTGTAACAGCTGTGCTTTGGCATTTTTATCATGGTCTAGTAATTCAGGCTTGCCTAAATCTTCCACAATAACATCTAACATTTTAACCACAAAATCAAACCCCCGGCGTTTTGATGCCAAACTCTGAACAGCATAGACTGAAAGTATAACACTAACGTCTAACGATAACACGCTCATAATATTGATACTAAAGAATCTCTCGCTTTCCTTTATTCCAAAGTATATTAGGACAATATTTAACAACAAAATTCCGCCGACACCAATCCATACATATCTCTGCCTTTTCATCAGTATTCCCCCTGACATCATATATCAAAGCTTTGCTTCAGCTGCTTTAATGTACTTCTGAATATTCTCAAGAATTGTCTCATCATCATTCGCAATCAGCTTTATATGATTCCATACATCTTTGTACTTATATTCTCTTACAAGACCACCAAAAGCCTCTTCCAAAAATGATGTACCAAATCCAAAACAATCATCAAAATCTATACATAATATTTCTCCATTGGCGAGACATTCTTTATAGATTGGTGCTAATACTACATCTCTAAATTCCTCACCCGAATACTCTCCTTCTTTTCTTGACCTTCCTCCAGGCGTATCCGAAAAATCTTCTGATATTTTCAATATTCGCATATCATCGACTCCTTTCCAAATTCAAAAATGTATATTGTACCATGTATTTTATGCTCAAATCTGTATTTTGTCAAGATTTTGTTTCCTTTTTGCCCTCCAATCCTTATAGCTCCTCGCCCAGAAAACGCCCAGAAAGACGTAATCGGGCTATTTTCTACAACTTTCTTTATTCCTGGCAAACCATTCCCCCTATGTGGAATCCTTGTCTCTGTTCTTATAAAATTTCCTGGTTGAAATGCTGTTTCCAACAAGTCACAATCGTTAATTCTTGACACTTTCTCTAAAAAACGTTTCCTTATAGTCCCAGTTATACCTTTTCCTGTGTCAGCAAATATTATTCTCATAGTTCCATTTATACATTCAGCATACAAATACCACTTTGAAATCATCTCTTCCTTTACATCCTCAGGGTATGCATGATAAAATGAATTTGACATTAACTCAACTAATATTTTTTGAATAAACAAAACATCTTTTTGCAACACTTCGAACTTTTCCATTGCAAACAAACATATTTTTTTTGATAAAGTCGGTCTTGCTTTATCATCTGATACAATTCTTACCTTAAATGTATTATTAGGTAACCTCTTTAATGCCGATTGCACATAATTCATAAACCCAGAATCTAAGTATACCATTCGCGCAGCATACCCTTGTGGTAAATTACCATAAAACTCATACTTCAAAATTCTGTTTAATTTCATATTGTCCATAATTGCTATTAAATATATCAATGCATCAACTGTGACATGATTAACTTTTGAAGAATCAATATGAAATTTTGTTTTTAGTTTTTTCTTTTTTATCCCATCATATATATTATTAAAATATTCTATTGTATCATTGGCATTATCAATTAAACTAAACCTCTCAGGCGCAATATACCTCTTTTCATCTGGTCCATGGTATTGTCCATTTCTATTTTTAGATAGCGTTTTTCTTAACACAGTATTACTATGCCTGCTATGCCGTTTTGTTTTCTTTCTTCCAAGCTTTTGGCATCTTCGATCATGTAATATCTTTTTCCACTGTTTTCTTTTTTTCATATCAAACCATGCCCCCCTCTTTTTCCATAATATCCCAAAAGGTATGATTTGTCAACCAAAATAAACAGAAGCCCCTATCTCTCGACAGTGGCTCTTTTTAAATCTCAGGAGGATAACTTTATACATTTCTCTCATTTTAAATTATAACACGGATTTTTTGGAATTGTTGGAAACTTGCAGATACGACGTTATTTTCTTTCCGATTCCGCTCAATTCCAAATTCATCTGTTCCGCTATCTCCCGGAGTTTCATCCCCTCTATATACCGCATCTCGAATATCTGCCGAAGTTCGCTGTCCTCGATTCTGTCTATGTACCGCTCCACTTCCAGCATTTTTTCACTGCACCGCCGCTGCCGCTCCTCCAAAATGGCAATTGCCTCGTTCAGTTTATCGTTTGCTACCGGCTCATACATCTGCACTGACACATGCTTCCTGATACACGGATAGGAGCGTTCCGATGCCTGCACCTTCCCTGCTACTACCGGGATATCCTTTCTGTACAGCCTGTCCAAGCGGCCTTGAAGATATCCGATTTCCTTTTTCAGTTTGCAATACTGCTTCAGCTCTTCCTTTTTCACTACACACTCATCCTTTACCTGAAGAACCCTTTCGGCTATACTTCCACCGAATTATTTTCCGTTACCGCCCGTGTCACCCTGACCGCTCCCTTTGCCGTGACGGAAATCTTACATTTGATGTTGCCTGCACTTATCGTCACACTGCCAATTCTTTCTTCTGCAATCGCCTCCACCGCTGCCATCATTATAGTCTCCACATCCGGTAACGGCATCCCTGCCTTTTCCCCGAAGTTTTCCGTGATTGCCCCGGTGATATTTTCTTTCCTTTTCTTTCTTGATGTATACGTTTTTGCCTGGGTACAGTCACACATCTCCGTTGCTGCCTCGTTACATTCCTCTTCGCTCCACGGTATTGCTGTATGGAGCATCTTGCTCTGCCCGCAGTACCTGCATTCCCCGAACTGCTCATGCAGTCCTTCCGGCATTTCCTGCTCCCATTCCTTTAGCTTATCTTTCAGCATATCCCTTCCTCCTCAATCCTGCTACCGTTCCTGCGTTTCGTCTGTAGTCCCGTTCTTCCCCTGCGTCCCGGGAGATACCTCACGCATAAAGTCCTGCATGCATACCAGCGTGACATCATCCACATTCCATTCCTTCGGGAGCTGCTTCTTTGCTATCTGGCGGGCTTCCCCTTCCATGAGCGCACCTTCTGCATACTGGCGTTCCGTTATATGTGATACCAGCGTAATTTCCACCGTGATTACACGGGTCAGCTCCAACATCTTTTCCCCGTTCTCGTTTTCTTTTTCCATGTCCTTCTCCCTTCTCCCCGCGGCTACTGCCGCAGGGATTGAATAAGTCTGTTTACAGTTAAGGCGTTTGTGATATGCTGCACACGCCGGGGTGCTATGTCCATTTGCTGTACACCAGCTCTTCTTCGCTCCATTCCGGATAATGTCTTTCCAGATACCTCCGGAAGATGTCCTGCATCTCTTCCCTGCGGCCACGGTTCCCGTTATCCATCATCTCATGGTGGTACTGGCAGCCGACGGCGCCGTTCTGCGGTATGCCGAGCCCGCCCTGCGACCGCGGTATGTAATGCATGACTCCCTTTATCTCCTTTGCCATCCATGTCCCCCCATCTGTATGGTAGCCTGCCCGGCAGAATATACAGGACGCACAGTCCCGGTAATAGATTTCCTTCCGGGCCTTCGGGCTAAATTCACGGGCTTTCGCCTGTTTGCTTTTCTTCTTTGCCATCGGTTCCTCCCTCTAATATCTCCTGCACCGTCAGTATAAAATACTCCTTACCCTTTTCCGCTCCCCATTCTTCCTTTCCTGTACCGACTGATAGCGTACACTTCGATTATCCTGCTCCTTCCGTATATTCACAGACGGCTTCGGGGTCTCTGCAATCTGTTTGTGAGTAATAAGCTTCCCTGCGCATCCTGTATATAACTGCCCTCGACGCGTACAGCTGTTCCTCCGCCTTCCCGAAGTCCCCTGCCTCCGCCGCGTTCCATATCCCGTACAGCCTGTTTTTCAGTTCTTCCAGATTTCCCTCCGCATTCGGTATTTCTGCGGCTTCCGGCCGGTTTCCCGTTCCGTTTTCCGGCAGTATCATTCCATTTTCCGGCAACACCGTCCCATTTTCCCCGGAAATGCTTCCCGCCACGGTATTTTCAACGGTTTCCGCGGTTTTAGCCTCCCCCGGTGCAGAGGTTCCCGCTCCTTCCCCCGCTACCGGTATTACGGGAACAGTTTCTTCCGCTTCCGGCATTACCGGAACGGGGGCTTCCGCTGCCGGTACCGCAGGAATGTTTTCCTCCGTTACCAGTACAGGGAGCGGCAGCATTTTTTTCGGTGCTTTCGTGACCTTCCCCTGCTTTTTCGGCTTCGGCTCCTCCTTCTTCTGTCCTGTCCCCGGTTGCACCGGTGCAATTTCCTTCCGTTCCCCTGCCGGGTACTTCTCCCCGTACACTGCTTCGTAGGCTGCGCGGACCTCCTCCCCGGCGCCGGTGATGTTCCGGACCGCCGCTGCCACCTGCTCCCAGGTATAGCTTTCCTTTTCCCCGGAGCGGATGCTGACCAGCGTCACGTCCCGGCCGGTGTCCTTCACGGAAAGAAGCAGCCTCCCGATACCTATGATGCGCACGGAATGGATTCCTTCCCCGGACGGCGCAAGGAGCTCCTGCAGTTCCCTGTAAAGCTCCCTTTCCTCCCCCGCTGCCCGGGCAGCCCTGTAAAATCCCGCATATATCTCCGGGAAATCATGCCCGAGCTGGTACATCACCCTGTCAAGGCTGTTTTCCATTGCCTCCTGTGCGGCGTCGCCCTCTTCCAGGAGCACCTCGATGTCCGTCAGCTCCCGCTCCGCGTCCACCTCCTCCTTTACCGCAAGTACGTCCGCCTTGCTGAATGCCGGGGTCAGCTCCTCGTTGACCGCGTCCGGGAGCTGGAGCATGATGGCAAGCTTCGCATAGCCGAAGCCGCGGTACTGCTCCTTCAGGCGGTCGGAGTTCCCTCCTTCCGAGAACCTGTCGTTGATGGAAATAAAACGGGACACCAGCGTCTTGTCGATATTGTACTCCGCACGTGCAAAGCCGTGCACATCCGTATAGCCGCTGCCCTGCAGGATATCCGTATCCCTCGCGAGCTTTAACATATAGCCGATGCGCACGAAGCCCTCCGTGCTCTGCTGCAGTTCCGCGTCCAGTGCCCTCTTGTATTCCCTGTAATCCTTGTATCCTGCCCTTCTGAGCTCCGTAACCATGTCATTCCTCCTTTAATCCGTTTCCGCCGCCATGAAGTCCGCTTCCAGTACGTCCGCCAGAAGCTGTCCCGCGAGCCTCCCGTGCCATACCCGGTTCCCGTCCTTCCTGAGCTTTTTGTATTCCCTTATCCTTGCCTTGTCCGCCAGGATTCCCAGTTCCTTCTCCTCTTTTGTCAGGCGGCTCCGGAATACCTCCTGCCACTCCTTTAGGAACGGCAGCGCACCCGCGAAATCCCTGTTCTGGTTATCCCCGGTGGTCCGCTTCTGCCTGATGTTCCCCGACGGTTCCACCTCCAGCGTATACCACGGGATATCCGGCGCGGAGGATTTCCGGAGGAAGAACAGGTACGACTCGTGCTTCTGTATCCGGTCAAAATAGAAATCACACGTATGCACGCAGTGGTTTAACGCCGTCCCTTCCTTCACGATGTCGAGTATCCCGTCCGGTACCACGATCTGGTACTCCCCGGATACATACCCGAACTTCTTTATGCCCTGCAGGACCCCGTTTACCCCCGGCCATTTCTTTTCCAGTTTCGCCGCCTGTTTTTCCATATTCTTTCCCTTCAGGGCCAGGACCACCCTGTCATGCGCCGCCTTCAGGTCCTTCGGGTGGCTCATCTGCTCCGTCTGCAGGTTCCATTTCGCGGTTTTTGCCATGCCGGTGTAGTCCTCCCATGTCCTGCGCACCTGTCCGATGCCGTCCCCTGACAGCTTTTCCTGCTTTTTCAGGTAATGCCATATCTTCACCGGCTGGCACGGCGGTTTCAGGAAGCCGAAGCTTTCCAGCCCCCGGAACCCTGCATTGGCAAATTCTTTAATCATCTGGTCCGGCCATACCGTATCGGCAAGCTTTTCGATTTGGAACCAGCGGAGTTCGGGGATACCGCCGTCCATTTCCTTAAGCCTCCTCATCCTTGCCTTATCTATCTTCAGCAGCTTCGCGAGCTCCGTCCCGTCCTCCTCCAGCAGCCCCGGATGGTACTTTTCTTTCATCATGTCCCGTGCCAGCCGGAACATCCCCGCCTTTGCCAGCTTCTCGATTGCCGGATTCCCTCCTTCGATATACAAGTACTTGCCCGCACTGCACGGAAGCCTTTCCCATCTGTCGATTGCACTGTGTTTTAACGCGCTTTTCTTCAGGCTGCCGAGGTTTTTCTTATAGAGGGCATGCGTCGTCATGCTCCAGAAATAGTCGTTCTCCGCCGGAATCCAGCGCAGTTTTTTATTCTTGTATAACCCCATTGTATAATGCCTGCGCCGCCCGTTTTCAAAGACCAGGTACCGGTCCTGTTCCTGCAGTACCAGCTTCGGGTTGGCCGGCGTCCTGTCCCTCCATGATGCGCCGTTCCTGAACGTACGGATTACGAAGCCGCCTTTTATCTTCTGGATGCACTCCGTATAGTAGGGATTCCTGGCGAGTGTCTTTATCCTTCCTTTTACTTTCAGCTGTACCTGCTTCCTGCAGCACGTGCAGACAGTCTTTTTATTGTGCACCGGCTTCCTGACCGGCACCTGCTTCCGGCAGAAGCTACAGTACCCGGTCTTTACGTTCCTGTCATAGTCATAGAAGATGAAGTGCTCCTCCGCGCCTCCGTGCCCCGTCCACCGGATGAAGCCGGGAAGCACCGGCGGTACCAGCGCCATGTCCTCATCCCAGGGCTTCTGCTCCTTCTCCTCCTTTTTCCTTATCTGCTCTTCCCTCGCGTCCTTCTGCCATCCCGTGACCGCCTCCCATGCCTCCGTTTCCGTCCTTCCCAGCGCCCTCCTGATTTCTTCCGCCTCCTCCGGGCACTGCCATATCCTTGACGTTATGTCCTCCTTCTTCCAGTGCCATCTCCCTATTTCCGTTCCCCCGTATACGCGGCCGAGGTTTTCCATCCTTGCCTCAGACCATTTCTCTTCCTGCCCGTTACGCAGTATCCTCGTGATGAACTTACCCGTCCCCGTATCCAGGTACAGCTCATACCACGGGGTTTTTCTTCCCGCTGCCAGTTCATCCGGGAAGAAAAGCGCGGCCACGACGACCGTCCCGCATACCCTGCCGCGGAGAAACATGTCGTACCTCGTATCCCTCTTTTCCTTATCCCATCTGGTTTCATACACCCTCGGTCTTTTCAGCTTATTGGTTTCTGCCAGCCGGAGCATCTCCGGCGTCGCAAGGAGCGTTCGCATCTGTCTTAATTCTTTCTTCTGCATAATCCGTCCCCCCGCAGTCCGTAATATGTCTTTTCCCTGATTTCCTCGCCGTCCACATATACCGGGTATACCGTGCGTATCCGCGGGCTTCCTGCCTCCTCCCGTACCAGGAAGAACCAGGAGCCTTTCACCCCCGACCCGCGCGGGTCCTTCCCCCGCACGATGATGAAATCGTCCTTCCGCGTACAGGTACCGCGTTCCCTTTTCACATAGTCCCCGTCCGGCTTCCGCTCCGGATAGCGCTCCATGTACCTGCATGCATGTACCGCCAGTCCTGTCCGGCTTATCTCCTTTACCAGCGTCAGCCTGGTACAGCTGATACGTGATCCCTCGCCGTCCTGGTTGACCTCCCCTTCCGCCCGGACGAGGAAGAAGCGTGTGTCCATCCCGCTGTAGTATCTCAGTACGCCCAGCGGGTCCTCCGCACAGTGGAAGCCGTTATGCGCGCACTTGCATTCCTTCTCCTCGTAGGTCTTCCCCGTCTCGAACCGGAAGACGCCTTTTCCCATCGTCGCCGTCAGTTCCTTCGTGAATCCCTTATACGCCAGCATCACTTCACCCCTTCCTTCTGTCCGAGATAATACTCCGTGATTACCGTCTTCGCGCGGCCCATGCCCGGTATGCCGAGCGTCACCCGGGGCGCCTTTATGCCCGCTGCCTTCAGGATGTCCTTATCGACGTCCTTCGCGTTGGCGAAGCTCCATTTCAGTAGCTCCGCGATGCAGCCCCGCAGGGACTTCCCTTTCCTCCGGACCGCCGCTGCCATTTCCGGCTCCTCGGCGCACCGTGCCCTGATATACGTCAGCCAGTCTTCCATGATTTCATACGGCTTAAGCTCCTCCGCTTCCACACGGAGCTTCCCGTAAGCCGCCATGAGCGGGTTTACCAGTTCCGGCGTGCAGCCGTCCGCGTAGTCGTCCGCCTCCTCGGTATCGATGCCGTTTTCCGCGGCAAGCGCACGGAGCGCCTCCGTGTCATTCCCGGCCAGCAGCCCCGCTGCCGCCCTGTTTATCTCCTCCGCGGAGTCAAATTCCCCGAATCTCTCAAATAACATATTTACTCCTTCCTCGTGACTTCCCTCCGGAGCCACGTACTGTATTCGTGATGTTCCGTCGTGGCTGAAAACACATGCCCGTCCAGAAGTCCCGCCGCTTCCAGCCAGTCCTCCTTATTTGCGATATCCTTTCCCCTGCCCGTTTTCCAGCCGTTCCCCTGCCATTGCGGCAGTGCCTCCAGTCCCGCCGCCACATAGGCGGACTCCGTATATATAGTCAGACGGCACTTTTCCGTCAGTCTCTTAAGTGCCATGATAAGTATTTTAAGCTCCGACTGGTTCGCCGTCGCATTCGGTATTTCTGCGGTTTTCGTGAGTGTCACCGCCCCTTTTCCCGTCTTCATCTCGAGGATGTACCCGGCGGCGCCGGATGCCGGGCGCGGTGACTTTATCCCGGATGCCGTATAGAGGTTTACTTCGCGCATTGCTCTTCCCTCATCTTCTGCTCCCTGTCGTATTCCCGGAGGGCACGTCTGATATAGAAAAACTCCTCTTTAAAGCAGTCACTCTTGATGCTGTCAGGCAGTCCGCTCCCGAGCATCTTCTTTGCCCTCTCGAAAAGAAGCTTTCCCTGTTCCCCTGTGTCGAGTGCGTTCTTATACTGGTCAATGACCTCCCTTATCGTAGCCATGGCCTATCCTCCTTCCTTCTTCCGTCCTGCCGGCTTTATTCTGCATTCCGTGTAATGCAGGTAGCTCATGCCCGTGTACGGGTTGACGCCGCAGCGCACGCTCTCCATGTCTATGTAGTACCCCGAGGACGGCTCCGGCCTGCCCTGCGTCCTTACCTGTTCCACCAGCTTCCGCACCGTCCTCCGGCTGTAGCTCCGCCGCTCCGGCTGCGGACGGACCAGGTTGCGCGAAGAGGAATAACTGCAGAATGCCTTCCTCTCCCCTTCCGGGAAAAGTGCAAGCTGGCCTTCGATTTCCTCCGTCGGCTTTTTCACGATATAGGCGGCAAGCTTCCGGTAGCCGCCTGTCTCGTAAATGCTTTCGTAGTTCACCCTGCCGTGCTTCCACTTCGCCTGTACCAGCCTGTCCGTGTCCGGCATACTGTCCGGGCGGTTCAGCAGGATGTGGATATGGATGCCGCCGTTCCTTCCGACCTCCATCCTGATGATGAACAGGAACGCCTCTCCTCTTTTTTTGTATGCCCGGCGCATCGCGGACAGGAACGCGCCGACATCCTTTTTCACTTCCCCCGGTGTCTTCCCTGTCCCTGCCGGATATTTCAATGTCACCCATAAGTCATTCGGCCGGAAGTTCGCCTTGATCAGACGCCGTACCCGGTTCTCCCGGTTATACTGGTTCTGCCTTTTCATCTGTTCCGCAGTAGGCTTTGCCCTCGGCGCCCGCCGCTCCCCTTTTGCACCGTACTCCCCTGTGTACCTGTACTCATACTCCGTCGAGTCCAAAAAGCGGTATATGTAAACTTCGTATCCCATAGAATCCACCTAACTTTAATATAGTAAGATTGTTATGAAAGGGGCTTGCCCGCCCCTCCGGAACCTTGACAGATACCGCCTGTTATGCTATACTGAACCTGTGTTGGTCTGTCAGTATGGCAGGCTCCTCCGGTGCGACTTCGCGGGAAGCACCGGAGGCTTTTCTTTTTTCTTCTTTTCTCTGTCTGGCTGCCTTTTTTATCCACGCATCAAACGCTTCCGTCCGCGCCGAGGTGTACCACAGCCTACCGGCGGAATCCCTGTAGAACGTGTACAGGTTCCCCGCACGCTCCTCCGTCGCGATTACCACGGACTCCGGCGGCACACCGATACGGCTCCTTGCGTCCCGCATCATTTCATCCCTGTCCATCCGCTGCCCTCCCGAGCTGCTGCTCCAACCGGTACTTCCCGTAGCTCATCCCAGCACTGCGCGCCCTTTCATTGAGCCTGGCAAGCCCGGAGAGTCCGGCACATTCCATTTTCCCCTGTACCGCCTTCCTCTCCGCTTCCCTTTCCTGGTACTCCCTTACCAGCTCCTGTCTTTTTTCATAGCTGCACTCCGTACTGCAGTAATACTTGTTTGCCCGCCCGGTCTCAAACACCTTCCCGCACATCCTGCACTCCTTCAGCAGCATCCTCCTGTATTTCATCCTCTTCCTCCTTTGAAAACCCTTCCAGTTTCCCTGCTCTGATACTGGCCCTGAGACCGTAGCAGGCAAGTATGTAACATTCGCGCAGGCTGAACTCTTTTGCTTCCATGCCATTCCTCTCTTTCATCCTCCGTTGCACCGGTGCAACAGTCCTCTTCCTTTACGCAGGTCTTCCAGTTCCTTATCTATATTCCTGCCTACATGTGCCGCCAGCCGGTCCTTCTGTATGTTATAGGTCCATATGGACGACATTTTTACAGCGCTTCCTATGTCCAACTTCCCGGTCTGCATTCCTATCCGGACAAACTGGGGCGATGCACCCATAATAGCAGCCGCCTCTGTAGGCAGTATCTTATCTTCCTTCACTTTCTCACCTCTCTTATAAAACTATCTTCTTTGTCTGCAATACTTCTTTGCAAGTGTCAAGTATCTGGACATATGCTTCGTAAAACCTGGCTTCTTCCGGAAGTTCTTTTTCAATCGCTTCCAATGCCTTTGAGCATGTGTCCAAAATTTCCTGACCATCCATGACATAGCCGTTTGAACATACTATTGACGTATATGGACTCATCCTCCTTCACCTCCTCTCTATACCTCCTATAGTTCTTCTTTCCGCTGTCCGTTTCTTGACTTTTCCAGTTATCCCCTCTATACTTTATGTACAGGCTGTTGCAGCAGCTGAGTACATAGGAAGGGGGAGTTCTTGTGACAAAAAAAGATATTGAACTTCTCAAAATCATCTGTGAAAATGGTGCAGTATGCAAGGTTGAAGACTTCCGACGCTTTGACATTTCTGCTGATTCCCGTTTACAAACGCTCTTAGGCCACGGCTATGTAAAAAGACACCTCAAGGGCACCGATTCCCACTATGCCGGTGATTTCGAGATTACCGGTAAAGGGTTAGCCTTCTTGACCGATTACGCAGACGGAAGACGTCGTTCTCTTCTCCACATGCTCCTTACCAATGTTGTTCTTCCAATTATCGTATCTTTTATTACTGCCTTGCTTACGGTATTATTTCTTCAATAACATCCGTACAATGCAAACTGTGATAGGTGATACGATAAGCGAAATTAAGGTAGAGATACATGCTCGTATGATATCTGCACGTGTCTCTTCTCTTCTTTCCTCCTCCATCTCATGTGAGATTCTTTGCAACTTGTCCTTATCCTTCTTATCTTCCATCCTTCTTCACCTCCTTTCTA
The DNA here is from genome assembly GCA_910577175.1 of uncultured Lachnospiraceae bacterium. Taxonomy (GTDB): domain Bacteria; phylum Bacillota; class Clostridia; order Lachnospirales; family Lachnospiraceae; genus SIG307. The sequence continues at coordinate 118,274 of CAJTLU010000008.1, forward strand.
TACCTCCTGTAGTTCTTCTTTCTTTCCGTTGCCCACTGCCTCCTCTTTTGCAATTACCATTCCCTCTGCAACCCCCAAGATATAACTTTGCTTTTCCCTGCTAAGCTTTGGCACAGTAATCGCTATCTTCTTAATAAGCTCCTTTTCTTTTTCGGACATATATCACACTTCCTTTCTTGTTGATTATACGACCATTATATGTCTAGTAACATGCAATGTCAAGAACTTTTTTGTTGACTACTCGACTTTTTTTTGATATAGTATGTTTAAAGGAGGTATTTGCGTTGAAAGAAAGAATAAAAAAAATAAGGAGAGAAGCGGGATTAACCCAAGAAAAGTTTGCCGAAAGATTAGGAATAAAGAGAAACACCGTTGCCACATATGAGACCGGAAAGAGCGAGCCTATGGACAATATCATTGTTTCTATGTGCCGCGAGTTTGGAATAAACGAAGTGTGGCTTAGAAGTGGAAACGGCGAAATGAAAAAATCTCTTACCAAAAATCAAGAAATAGGTGCTTTTGCAAATGAAGTGATGAAATTGCCAGACAAGGCATTTAAAAAAAGGTTTGTAAATGCGCTAAAAAAGCTCGATGAAAAGGACTGGGAAAGCCTAGAAAAGATTGCAAATAAACTTTTGAGAGAGGACTGACTTAGTCCTCTCTCGTCATGTTCTGAATAAACTGCAAAACTTGATTCAAAATCCATACATTCTCGATTTTATCTACCCTCTCAATAATACGCTTTTTGTAATCCCGTTCCTTCTGTGCTTCTTGAGCCTTAGTCATCGTTTTTCCCTCCTTTCTGTTGCCTTTAACAATACTATATATTGCTATAGGCAATTTGTCAAGTGTTTTTTCAACAAAAATGTTGACATAAGCAATCTTTTTTGATATGATACTATTCGAGGTGATGTTATGATTTATGAAAGACTAAAAATTCTTTTAAAAGAACTTGGTATATCCCAACGTCAATTTGCAATGAAAATAAACCTTGATGCCGGTTACTTTTCCAGAATCATGCAGGGTAAAGTCAACCCGCCAAGCAGAATCCTCTTGCTTATTGAAAACATCTTTAATGTCAATAAAAATTGGTTGGAAAACGGCGAAGGAGAAATATTCTCTACACAAGGTTCTCTAGCCAAAAGGCAGGTTTTAGAATCCATTGACACACTTAGCGATGAGCAAGTTAATGCAGTTTCATCTTTCATAAAATATCTGACAAAAAAAGAGGACTAATCACCGTCCTCTTTTTTTCACAGGACTGTCTCTACCCTGTACTCAAGTCCTAAAATAGTAACCTTCTCCGGTAACATCCTTCTTCACCTCCTTTCTATACCTCCTGTGGTTCTTTCTTCTTTCCGCCGTCCGCGATTTCTTTATCTCTCAGGGCTGAAAGATACACGATTGCCATTGTCTTGGTCTCTTCGGATAATGTGGCGAATAACTCCGATATTCGTTTTCCTTCGTCGATTTCTCTTCTTGTTCTTACTTGCATCGCATTCACCTCCTTTGTTGGTATATTACTATTATATGTTGGTAAATTTCTTTTGTCAAGCATTTTTTGTAATTTACCAACATTCATATTGATTTTCTTTGATTTTCGTGTTACTATTATCTAAAAGGAGGCTCCCATGAACGATAGAATTAAAGAGATAAGAAAAAAAGAAAATCTCTCTCAACAAAAGTTTGCTGATAAGCTGGGGATTGCAAGAGGAAACATAGCAGCTTATGAGGTAGGAAAAAATGCTCCGAGTGATGCTGTCATTGCTTTGCTATGCACAAAATTTAATATCAATGAGACATGGTTGCGAACCGGAGTGGGAGAAATGTACCAACATACAGAAACCGACGACTACTCCGAAATCTCCACTTTAATCGGCGAGAAAGACCCTAAAGCAAAACAAGCTATTATTGACTACTGGAAGCTGTCAGAGGACGATAAGAAGCTTTTTTGGCAATTCGTAGAAAAGTTTTTAAAAGGAGCGAGAGATTAACCCTCCCGCTCCTTCTCTTTGAGAATTTCGAAATGTGTTTTTACAACCGTATAGATTTTTACTAAAACTTCTTGATTCTCAATCTTTCCTACAAGTTCGTTAATAAGTGCCTTGTAGTCTTGTTCCTTTTGTTCTTTTTTCAATATACTCATCTCCCTGTAAATTGTAAACGCATGTTCTATGTACCAATTTTAGCAAACATTTGTTCGATTGTCAATGCATGATGCTGACTTCATCTTGTAATACCCCCTTCTGCTGTTCCTTTTGTTCTTTCTTCCGTTTGTTTTCCATGCTACCCTCCTCGTTTGTATTCTTTGGTTTCTTTTGTGAACCCACCCCCTATATGTATAACGAAATTCAGAGGTGATTCCTCACGTCACTTTGCCATTTCCCTTAAAAGAAAATAGGAAGTTCGTACATTTGTTCTGCCTATTTTTTTGCATACCCCTCCTGTCGCGTAAACTTTTTAATATATATATAACGAATCTCAAAGGCAAAAACTCACGTAAAAAGCCGTTCTAAATATAGAACTGCCGTTCATGTTATAGAACGCACAGTGTAAAGGCTTTCCACTGGAACTTCGAGCACTGCCGCCATCTGTACAAGCATATACAGTGTTGGGTGTACTTGGTCGTGAGCCACATACCAGATATAGCTTTTTGATACATTCACTCTCCTTGCTAACTCGCTCAAGGACAAATTTTTCTGTTCTACAACAGCCGCCAAATTGTAAGTTACTGTTATCATACCATTTCTCCTTTTTTCGTAGCGTATCCAGTATTTCCGAAAAGATGTTGCAAAAAATTGGAAAAAGTGGTATTATTTGGCATATGTTACCGTATAACGAAGGAGGATTTAAACAATGAAAAAGAAACTATCAGTCTTACTCGCTGCATGCAGCATCTTCGCTTTGGCAGGTTGTACTGTCGTCCCTGCTGAGTCTCCGGACCCAACCGTCCCTGCATCTGTCTCAGAAAAAACACCTACTCCACCAAAATACTCTGAGAACACCCCTGTTCCGACAGCACCGGAAACTACTCCTACGACAGAACCTACTGCTACTACAGCTCCAACACCAACGTCTGAGCCGAAGGGTGTCACCATTGAGGAATCTGTTATCTATAATGAAGGCGGGATTGTTATTACCGTGAAAGGATTTGATAAAGAATCCCTTTTCGGTCCGCAAATCAAGCTTCTTGTAGAAAATAACAGTGACAAAAACATTACCGTGCAAACACAAAACAGTTCCATCAATGGGTACATGATTCCATTCATTTTCTCATGTGATGTTGCAGCCGGCAAGAAAAGTAATGATTCCCTGACTGTTCAGTCCGGAGAAATGAAAGATAGCGGTATTACTACTATAGCCGATATAGAGTTTTCACTGCATATCTTCTGTTCAGACGACTGGGAAACAATTACCAATTCTGAGATGATTCATCTGCAAACCAGTGCTGCTTCATCGTATGTCCAGCAGTACGACGATTCCGGATTCACTATGTACGACGATAATAATCTCAAAGTTATTGCTAAAGGGATTGTGGACAAGGCTCTCGGTCCTGCCCTTATGCTCTACGTTGAAAATAACTCTGAACAGCCTATTGTAGTTCAATCAAAAGACACTTCTGTAAACGGTTTTATGGTTTCTTCGCTTATGTCAATCGAAGTCAGACCTGGCAAGAAAGCTGTGGATACAATGACTTTTATGAACTCTGATTTAGAAGATAATGATATCACCAAAATTACAGAAATCGAAACAGTTTTACACTTCTTCGACCCGGATTCATGGGATAGTAAAAGAATTGATAGTAATCCTATCACTATAACCTTTGAGTAAAATGCTAGAAATGGTATAAATAAAAAGAGCCAAAAATGGCTCTTTTTATTTCCTCTTTACTGAAAAGAATCGAAAGCATCAATTATTTCTTGGGACGGCTCTCCCATTAAAAAGAATTTACCATTTACGGAAACGGCTTTCACAAAAAATCCTTCCATTCCCTTTATCGGAACCTCTTCTCCAGCAGATAATTTAGTATATTCTTCTGAATCCGTATCATATACATATATTTCTGTGTTAGATTCCAAATACTTAAATCCATCAATTGCTCCGATCATTTCAGCAGCCGTTTTAGTCTTTTCTCCGGATAACACATTTTTTTCTTTCAGAAACTGTTCTACATCATCAAGAGTTTTTTCCTGAGTTTGATTTTTTAAATCATTCCCCTTTTCATTATCTCCGCCACTTCCGCAAGCTAGTACAACGCCTGCTGAAATTGCAAGTAGAACAAAAAACATTAATAACTTCTTTTTCATTTTTAAATCCTCCATGCATTTTCCCATATTATACCATATAAAAAACCGGTTTTCAACATTTATCCTAAAAAATAGACTGTTTCCGCTTGCTTTTGCTCTCCAATAATGATACTCTAAGAATATACTTTCATGTGTATATTCCCCGCGTAGGCGGGGGGTGCTCCGTTATGGAGCTATATGATTCCAAAAATAAAAGGCATGTGCCACCTGCATATGCCTTTTTGCATTACCTATAAACCTACATGTCTACTGCTATCCTAATAGATGAACAGCCTATTCTTTCATCTTTTCTTCCAGCCATTGGTCAAAATTTCCCTCTGGATTCTTTTTTAAATATGTTCTTCTCATGCTCTTATAACTTATTGTGTGTACGGATGTGATATGCCTAACCTAACTAGACAAATTTTGTATGCTTTGAAGTAATAAATCATTGCAGTTTCATACTTCTCCTGCTCCGCATATACCACTGCCAGATTATTATAGCTTGTAGCTGTATCCGGATGTTCCTCCCCTAGTACCTTCTCCCTTATCCGCAGAGCCTTCTTATGCAGTTCCTCTGCCTTCCCGTACTCCCCCTGCTCCCTATGCACCACTGCCAGATTATTATAACTCGTGGCTGTAGCCGGATGTTCCTCCCCTAGTACCTTCTCCCTTATCCGCAGGACCTTTCTATACAGTTCCTCTGCCTTCCTCTGCCTTTATTAATAACCCTGGAATGGTCATCACGATTGCCGCAATGAAATGTCTGCGAAAGCTTAACCACCTTACCCGCCGTAAAAACAGATACCAGCAACCCCGCTATGGAGCATACTCCACAGATAATTTCAAACAATTCCATCCTTTGCCTCCTTTCGTATCCCTTTGCCATTTTCTGCCTTAATTTTACAAAAAAATCCCAAAAAAATTAATAGCAAAACTAACATATTTTCCCAAACTGCAATAAGCAGTTTCCAAAAGCGGGGCACTGTGTTATAATTCACTTGTCTAGAGAGAATTATAGCCAGTTGAGCAGTGTAACCACTTTTCAACAAGCGACCAAGTACCTTGTGTGCTTGGTTTTTTCTATGTAAAGGATTTCTCATATACATCTTCCTGTATCCGAATCTCGCGTTTTACTGTGTTCCTTACTTATTTTCCCATTGACATTACGTAATTTATGTAATACTATAGAATTATAGAGGAGGTAACCAAGTGAAACGGAGGGATTTAATAAAAAAATTGGAAGCTGCCGGATATAAATTAGACCGGGATGATGGCGGTCATACTATCTACGAAAAAAATGGCAGCCGTCCGGTTCAGGTTCCAAGGCACAGGGAGATAAACGAGCTCACCGCAAAGTCAATTCTTAAAGCTGCAGGGCTGAAATGAAGCCCCGCTCCCTAAAATATCAAAGGAGGTTTCTTATGGCAGAATATGTATATCCGGCTATCTTCCATCCAAACGAGGACGGCTCTTTTACCATCACTTATCCTGATTTGCCTGGCTGTATCAGCGAAGGAAAAACGCTGGGAAATGCGATGTATATGGCACAGGCAGCCTTAACACAATGGATTGATTATCTTTTAGACAAAAGCCAGGTCATCCCACCGGCAAGCGCCTTAAAAGACATCGAAACCGCACCAGAGGAATTTGTAAACTTAATCCGTGCCGATGTCAAGGACGGTCGTGCTGTAAAGCGCACTGTCAGTATACCAAAGTGGATGGATGATAAAGTAGCCGAATCCGGCTTAAGTCTTTCCCGTGTACTGCAGGATGCCTTAAAAGAAAGGCTGCATGTCGGATAAATCCACTGTCCCGCTTATACAATGTGGGACGGTTTTCCCGCACATGCGAGGTGATTCCCCAGCCCCAGATAACGAGGCAGTCTCCTGTGTTATAATGAATAAACCGCCCCGTTGTCTGCGTACCGGGCGGTTTATTCGTACACTTGGAAGTGCAATTTTCTCAGAAAGGAAGTGCTTTATGGCTCTTATTAAATGCCCGGAATGTTCCGGGAAACTAAGTGACCGCGCCCCTGTCTGTCCCCATTGTGGTTTTCCGCAAAACCTTCTACCTGTTGCCCGGCCGGCAACCGACAGGCAGCGTCGGAAACGGCGTAAGTTCCCTAACGGCTTCGGTACGGTGTATAAGCTGTCCGGCAATCGTGCCAACCCCTGGGTTGCCGCCAAAACCTTTGGATGGGAAAGCAACGAAGAAAAAATGACTTCAAAACAATTACAGCGGTCTATCGGCTATTTTCCCACCGAGGCAGATGCAATAGCCGCCCTGGTGGCATACAACAAGAATCCATACGATATAGAGAAGAACACAGTAACCTTTTCCCAGGCTTACGAATTATGGTCCGAAGACTATTATCCCACCTTGAAAAATGATTCTTCCACACGAACCTACAGAGCCGCTTACAAGTATTGCCAGTCTATTTACACTATGCGTATGCGTGATTTACGCGTAGAACATTTAGAAGGAGTGATTCGAAGCTGTACCGCCGGCGATAGCACAAAAGCACGTATCAAGTCCATGTTTAACATGATATATGCTTACTGTATGAAACATGAAATTGTAGACAAAAACTATGCAGCACTTTTTTCTACCGCTGCCGCAAAACCTAAGATAGACCGCATACCGTTCACGTGGACGGAAATCAAAAAGCTATGGGAAAACATAGATATGCCGTATGTTGATACTGTCCTGTTTGCCATTTATAGCGGTTGCCGTCCTTCGGAAGTATTTTCCCTGGAGGTGGACAACGTGTGCCTGAAAGAAGGTTATGTAGTAGGCGGAATAAAAACCGAAGCAGGCATAGAGCGTGTTATACCTCTGCACCCGGATATAATCGCCTTATTTACAAAACAATACAATGTCGCTGTTTCAAATGGTTGGAAGTACGTCTTTATGAATAATGAATATAACAAGGGGGGATATGTGCACATGACTTACGATGCATATAAAGGGAAATTTAACCGTCTTATGTCTTCCCTTGATATGAAACACTTCCCCGCTGACTGCCGTCATACATTTATTACATGCGCGAAGGAAAGAAATATGAACGATTATTTATTAAAACTGATTGTAGGACACGCCATTGAAGACGTTACAGAAAAGACCTATACCCACCGTAAAATACAGCAACTATGCCAGGCTGTTGCTTCGTTGGATTTCCGTCCGGTAGAAATATATGATACCACTAACAGCAAATTTCCATGTTAGTTATCCGTGTTAGTTACTCGTTAGTTACCCGTTAGTTACCTGCGTTTTTCAGCGCATTTTCACGCTGTTTTTTATGCTCTGTTCCTCCTTCCACACAATGCAAAAAAAGTGCCGCAATCCGTTGAAATTGCGGCACTTCCTGTATTTTTTCCTGTCTGTCCCCTTAGAACTTCCCGGCGTCTGCTGCCTCCTGAATCGAAACGGCTACTGCCACGGTCATTCCTACCATCGGGTTGTTGCCTGCGCCGATTAAGCCCATCATCTCTACGTGAGCCGGTACGGAAGAGGAGCCTGCGAACTGTGCATCAGAGTGCATACGTCCGAGAGTGTCGGTCATACCATAAGAAGCCGGACCTGCTGCCATGTTATCCGGATGAAGCGTTCTGCCGGTACCACCACCGCTTGCTACGGAGAAGTACTTCTTGCCTGCTTCGTTTCTTTCCTTCTTGTAGGTGCCTGCTACCGGATGCTGGAATCTGGTCGGGTTCGTGGAGTTACCGGTAATAGAAACGTCTACGTTCTCCTTCCACATGATGGCAACGCCTTCCGGAACGCTGTTTGCGCCATAGCAGTTTACCTTTGCGCGGAGTCCCTCGGAATAAGCCTTACGGGAAACTTCCTTTACTTCATTGGTATACGGGTCGTACTGGGTCTCAACGAAGGTAAAGCCGTTGATACGGGAAATAATCTGCGCTGCATCCTTACCAAGACCGTTTAAGATAACGCGGAGCGGCTTCTTACGAACCTTGTTTGCCTTCTCTGCAATACCAATCGCACCCTCTGCTGCCGCAAAGGACTCGTGACCTGCCAGGAAACAGAAGCAGTCGGTATCTTCCTCAAGAAGCATCTTGCCAAGGTTGCCGTGACCAAGACCTACCTTACGGGTATCTGCAACGGAGCCCGGAATACAGAACGCCTGTAAGCCTTCGCCGATTGCTGCCGCTGCGTCTGCTGCCTTTCTGCAGCCCTTCTTGATTGCGATTGCTGCGCCTACGGTATATGCCCAGCAGGCATTCTCAAAGCAGATTGGCTGGATGCCCTTAATCTGGTCGTATACGTTCAGACCGGCATCCTTCGTAATCTTTTCCGCTTCTTCAATCGAAGCGATTCCATAGCTGTTTAATACAGCATTGATTTTGTCAATTCTTCTCTCATATGATTCAAACAAAGCCATGATATGTATCCTCCTGATTTATTCTGATTCGACTATTCCTTTCTCGGGTCGATAATCTTAACGGCATCTGCCACACGGCCATACTGGCCCTTTGCCTTCTCGTAGGCAGTATTCGGGTCGTCACCCTTCTTGATGAAATCCGTCATCTTGCCGAGGCTTACAAACTGATAGCCGATAATCTGGTCATCTGCATCAAGAGCGATACCGGTTACATAGCCTTCTGCCATCTCTAAGTAACGCGGTCCCTTCTTTAACGTACCGTACATGGTACCTACCTGGGAGCGGAGACCCTTTCCAAGGTCCTCTAAGCCTGCCCCGATCGGAAGACCGTCCTCGGAGAACGCACTCTGGGAACGACCGTAAACAATCTGTAAAAACAGCTCTCTCATTGCAGTATTGATGGCATCGCAGACAAGGTCGGTATTCAATGCCTCCATTACCGTAAGACCCGGTAAAATCTCGGAAGCCATTGCTGCGGAATGCGTCATACCGGAGCAGCCGATGGTCTCTACCAGAGCCTCCTGGATAATACCGTCCTTTACGTTCAGGGTCAGCTTACATGCGCCCTGCTGCGGAGCACACCAGCCGATACCGTGTGTTAAACCGGAAATATCCTTTACTTCCTTTACCTGTACCCACTTTGCTTCCTCCGGGATCGGGGCTGCGCCGTGGTGTACGCCCTGCGCTACCGGGCACATCGTCTCTACTTCATGTGAATAAATCATGCCTAGACTCCTTTCAATTTCTCTTGCAATATTAGCGCCGCACTTTCCGGCAGAGAATGTGATATCTTTAACAAACCAATTCCCGCCTGACCTGCGAACACCCTGTCTCTATTTTCTCACAAAAATGCGATTTCGTCTACTCCTTTTTTGTCAATTTTTATGTTTTTCTACTTTTCCAATGCTGTCGGCTATTCTGCCAGCTGCCCTCAGTTTCAGCGCTTCTTGCGGCAATTCCTTCTAAAGCCCCCGAAAATGCAGGAACTCAAGTTCTATGTTGCGGTGTCGTTCCTGCTGTGTTACAATGAAATTAACAAAAGAAACTGCAATACCGGTGTATTGTATCATTCGCTTTCAGCCAAATGCCTCGGCAGAAGAACGGAGGAGCTATGAAGAAACAGGATTACTTAAAATGGGATGAATATTTTATGGGAATCGCCATGCTTTCGGCAATGAGAAGCAAAGACCCGAACACCAGTGTCGGCTCCTGTATCGTCAGTACCGACAACAAGATTCTTTCGGTCGGTTATAACGGGATGCCGACAGGCTGCTCTGACGACGAGTATCCCTGGGAACGGGAAGGAAACGTCCTCGAAACCAAGTATTTCTATGTCTGCCATGCAGAATTGAATGCAATCTTAAACTACACCGGCGTCAATATGCGCGGCGCAAAGGTATATACCACGCTTTTTCCCTGCAACGAGTGTACAAAAGCCCTGATTCAGACAGGCATTTCCGAAGTTATCTACCACTCGGACAAATACGCAGAAACCGATTCCGTAAAAGCCTCCAAGCGGATGTTCGACTCCGCAGGCGTTATCTACCGCAAATACCAGCAGATTAACCGTCTGGTTACAATTCCGTTATAACTCTGTAAAAAGGGACTGTGCTTTTAGCAACAGTCCCTCGAAAGAAAGAGTCCGCTCGCAGACTCTTTTGTGCCGGCGCAGCGCGGCATCTCCTATGAAGTAAAAGTATCACTGCAGGTACGGTGCTATTCTTTGCTCAGTCTTGCCGGATAGTTCGGCAGCTTCCCTTCTACTGCAAAAATATCATCATCCTCAAGCATCTTTTTGCCCATACAGACAATACACTTGGTTTTTCCGTAGCCGTTACAAAACCCGCAGACTTTATTTTTGTTTAACGGATTTGTCTTTTCGCCAAAACAGACTACACAGACCGAGATGCCTTTTCCTCCGCACTGCGGACACTTCTTCATGTCTCCCACCTCTCTTTCCTATTGTAAGACCCTTATACGTTAATTACAGACGTCATTCCGAGCAGTTCCCGGTTCGCCTCCAAAAGCGGAAGCACCGTTTCGTTGATAAACTCCTCTGTCTGCTCTTTCGCGCATCCGGTATAAAGCTCAGGCTTCATTGCCTTCTGCAAATCCTCCGGACTCAGATTAAATGCCGGGTCTGCTGCAATCAGCTCGAGCAGATTATTTTCCAGTCCGCGTTCTTTTACGTTTCTGCCCGCTTCCATCGACAAGGTACGGATTTTTTCATGCAGCTCCTGACGGTCGCCGCCTGCCTTTACTGCATCCATCATAATATTTTCCGTTGCCATAAACGGAAGCTCTGCCATGATATGCTTTTCGATTACCTTCGGATAAACGACTAGCCCGTCTGCCACATTCAGGTACAAATCCAGAATACCGTCTACCGCCAGAAACGCTTCCGGCACAGACAAACGCTTGTTTGCCGAGTCGTCCAGCGTGCGCTCAAACCACTGGCATGCCGCAGTCACCGCCGGATTCAGCACATCCGCCATCACATAGCGGGACAGCGCCGCAATACGCTCACTTCTCATCGGATTTCTCTTATATGCCATTGCAGAGGAACCAATCTGGCTTTTCTCAAAAGGCTCCTCAATTTCCTTTAAATGCTGCAACAGACGAATATCATTAGAAAACTTATGCGCGCTTGCCGCGATTCCTGCAAGTACATTTACGACGCGGATGTCCATTTTTCTGGAATAGGTCTGCCCGGAAACCGGGAAACAGGCAGCAAAGCCCATCTTTGCCGCAATGCGCTCCTCTAACTCCTTAATCTTTCCACGGTCGCCTTCAAACAGCTCCAGAAAGCTTGCCTGCGTTCCAGTCGTTCCTTTGGAGCCAAGCAGACGCATCGAGGAAAGCATATGTTCCACATCCTCTAAGTCAAGCAAAAGCTCCATCATCCAAAGCGTCGCCCTCTTCCCGACGGTGGTCGGCTGCGCCGGCTGGAAATGGGTAAATGCAAGTGTCGGAAGGGCACGATACTTCATTGCAAAGTCCGAGAGCACATGAATTACGTTCAACAGCTTTTTCCGGACAAGCTTCAGGCCCTCCGTCATTACAATAATATCCGTATTATCCCCGACATAGCAGGAGGTTGCCCCAAGGTGGATAATGCCCTTTGCCTTCGGGCATTGCTCCCCATAGGCATAAACATGGGACATGACGTCATGGCGCACCAGCTTTTCCCGCTCCTTCGCTACATCATAATTGATATCCTCCGCATGTGCCTTCAGCTCTGCAATCTGCTCCTTTGTCACAGGAAGCCCCAGCTCATGCTCCGCCTCCGCCAGTGCAATCCAGAGCCGCCTCCATGTTTTAAATTTCATATCCGGAGAAAACAGATACTGCATCTCCTTACTTGCATAACGCTCCGACAACGGACTTACATATCTGTCCTCAGCCATTTTATCCGCCTTTCTGCCACTAAAAGCAGCAACTTTTTATTCTAAAGAAAGTACAATTGTTGTAATGCTCTCGCCCGGAAGCTTTACGGTATTGTCTGCCTGCAGCGCCCCGATATTCTGATACAGGACATTGTTCGAAGAATCCTCGATTCCAAGCACCGACTGGTAGATAGAGCTGTCCGTAATCTTTTGCCCCTCTGCCGGAACCTGAAGCGTCTGCTCCGTCTTTGTCAGATTCACTACAACCAGCACCAGCGTCTTTTCATCTTCACTCACATAAGCAGAAGTCTTGAAATTGATGCCGCCCTGCATCGATGCCTCCACGCGGGTATAGCCCGGACGGATAAACTCGGAGAAATGGCGCAGTGCATAATAATCCGCACAAAGCATCCAGCCGTCCCCGTTGTCACTCTTCCCGTTCACAAAGCCAATCAGCTCTCCCGACTCAAAGTCTGCTCTCTCATTCGGCCAGACTGCACTCCAGTAAATATACGCATTCATATCTGCCTGTACCATGGCATTGGTAATCAACGCCGCCGTCTGCAGTCCCCTGCCGCGGAAAAACTCAGTCTGCCACCGGGCATAGCCGTATTCGCCGAAATACTTCTCCATATCCAGAAAATTCCATACAAACGAGTCATACTTTACCGTATTATTGTCCTCGTCCGAATCGCCGCCGACATACAGGTGATATCCGATTCCGTAAATGCTCTCCGGCTTTGTTTCAATAATATCCTTTACATAGGCGTACAGCTGTAACGGCGCACAGGACATCGTCTCCGGCGCAATCATCTTTGGCGCCTCGTCTCCGAACTCTGCCTGCATCGCATCATACACTGCCAGAAACGCCTTTGCATAAGACGCCTGGGTACTTGTTTCCACCTGCGCAAACTCGCATCCGTCATAGCTTGCTACAAAGTCACATTCATTCTGTATGGAAATGTAGTCGATTTTAATGCCCCAGTCACGGTAAAACTTCACTGAGTCCACCCACCAGCTGGCATATTCCTCATACATATAAGTACCGTCTTCATGCTTTGCCAGAGAACCGCCGCCGTTAATGCTTTGATTGGACTTCAATCTCGCAGGCGGGGACCAGCAGGAAAGCAGTATGGTCGGCTCTTCGCCATACTTTGCCGCACGCTCGACCGCAGCTTCATAAATGCGGAGCATCGAACCGACATTGCTCGCATTTCCTTCTCCATGATAGGAATACTCGTTTTTGAAACGAATCACTGACATCTTTGCGTCGGTAAACGCCGCATCCAGCAGACCGTTCGTATTCCCTGCCGTAAACACCTGGTCCGAATACCAGGTAAACGCACCACCGAATCCGTCAATCTTCTGGTGCTTTTCCTCCAGATTAAATGTATACTGCAAATAATCCCCGTCCACCGGATTTCCGCCTGGTGCCGGCTCTGCCGTAACCTCCGGCGTAGGCTCCCCTTCCGCCGGTCCCAGAGTTCCTTCCGGCTTCTTTGTCCCGTCCTGCTTACCGCCGCAGGCCGCAAACACCAGCACGGACATCACTAAAAATAACTTCCACAGCTTTTTCATCTGTCCTATCTCCTTTTACTATTTATGCCCGCCGAGCCTCCGTTTTCAGACGATATAACTCTTCTACGGAAAACGTATAGCTTCCGCCACAGAACTGACAGTTTGTTGTAATCGGCTCACCATCCGCAATCATCTTATCTAACTCTGCTCTTCCCAGACTGATTAACGCCTTTTCCACACGCTCTCTGGAACAGTTACAGTAATAGGAGGCCGGTATTTTATCCAGAAGCTTTAACCCAAAGCCCGTAAAAATATACTCCAATATTTCTTCCGGCGTCATGCCTTCCTCCAACAGACCGGACACCGCCGTAACCTCGGTCAGCTTCTGCTCCAGATGGGAAATGACTTCCTCCGATGCGTCCGGCAAAAGCTGGATGATAAAGCCGCCTGCCTGCGCCACGGTATTATTGCGATTCATCAGCACTCCGAGGGCAACCGAAGAAGGCACCTGCTCGGATGCCGCAAAATAATACGTAAAATCCTCGGCAAGCTCTCCGGAAATCAACTCGGTCTCTCCGATGTACGGCTCCCTCAGACCAAGGTCCTTTATCACCCGGAGCACTCCCTTGCCGACCGCACCACCGACATCAAGCTTTCCTTCCCTGCTCGGGGGAAGCATTACGTCCGGATTCTGCACATAACCCTTGACCCGCGCCATCGAATCCGCAGTAACCGTTATAGTCCCGGCAGGACCGTCCCCCATCACCTGAACGGTCAGCAAATCCTTTCGCCCCTTCATCATACTGCCCATCATTGCCGCGCCGGTCAGCAGACGTCCCAGTGCCGCTGTCGCCACCGGGCTGGTGTTATGAATCTCCCTGGCGCGCTCGACCAGACCGCCTGTCGTTGCGGCAAACACACGAATCTGCCCGTCCGCAGCGCTGCCGCGGACAATATAATCCTGATGCTTCTCCATAAATACCTCACTGCAAATTCTTTCCTGAAAAACTAAACGGTAACAACTCTTCCAGTGTATACACCATATAATCCTCTTCCGAGCGCGCCAGAATTACTAAAAAGGTCGCAGGGTCACAAAACTCTGCCATCACCTGCCTGCAGACACCGCATGGAGCACAGTACTCTTCTGTCTTCTCTTCTTTGCCGCCCACAATAGCAATTGCAAGAAAGTCCTTTTTTCCTTCGCTGACCGCCTTAAAAAATGCCGTGCGCTCCGCGCAGTTTGTCGGCGTATACGCCGCGTTTTCAATGTTACATCCGCCGATAATCTCATTCTGCGCTGTCAAAAGAGCTGCGCCTACCTGAAATCCGGAATACGGTGTATATGCCCTTTTCCGGTACTCACAAGCCGCCCGGATAAGCTTTCTGCAAACCAGATCGCTCATGGAATCCGGCAGCTTCCTTGCAGAATCCCTCACTGCCAGCATTCCTTTTTTATACGGCTGCAGCTCTGTGTTCTTTTCCTTGTCCATCCAAACACCTCCGTTTCAACTGTTCTCTTTTAACAGCTTCACAATCCGGCTTGTCCCAAGGCGCGATGCGCCAAGCGAAAGAAACTTCTCTGCATCCTCCAGGGAAGTAATCCCTCCGGCCGCTTTTATCTTCACATTTTTACCGATATGCTCTGCAAAAAGCATAATATCCTGAAAGGTAGCGCCGCCTCCGGAAAAACCGGTTGAGGTTTTAATAAAATCCGCCTCTGCCTCTGTCACAACGCGGCACAGCTTTATCTTTTCCTCCTCTGTCAGAAGACAGGTTTCAATAATTACCTTTAACAGCTTTCCGCCACATGCCTCCCTGACTGCCTTAATCTCCTCAAGTACCGCTGTGTAATTCCTCTCCTTTACCCAGCCGAGGTTAATTACCATATCAATTTCATCAGCGCCGTTTTGCACCGCGTCCTTCGTCTCAAATACCTTTGCCGCAGTCGTATTGTACCCGTTCGGGAATCCAATTACGGTACATACCGGTATCCTATCTCCCAGATACTCCTTTGCCTGCTTTACATAAGACGGCGGAATGCAGACCGACGCCGTCTGATAAAGCAGCGCATCGTCGCAGAGCTGCCTGATTTCTTCCCATGCTGCCGTCTGTGCAAGCAGGGTATGGTCTACATACGTTGCAATCTTTGTCTCCATAAAAACACTCCAATCCTTATGCCAGCTCCAGCGCTACGCGCATCATGTCGTGGAAGCTGGTCTGTCTTTCTTCTGCCGGAAGCGCTTCTCCGGTATACAAATGGTCGGAAATCGTCAGCATACAAAGCGCCTGCTTTCCAGCGTAGGCCGCATTCAGATAAAGCGCTGCAGCCTCCATTTCCACACAGAGAACGCCCATCTCCTTCCAACGGTCATTGAACGTCTTGTCTGCATGATAAAACACATCCGAGGAAAGGATATTCCCTACCGCAACCGGAATGCCCGCCGCCTCGGCAGCTTCTACCGCACGGCGCAACAGACCGTAATCTGCCAACGGCGCAAACGTCCCCGGAAGGTTATACTGTGCCGCATAGTTACTGTTTGTTGAAGCTCCCATGCCGATAACGAGGTCCCGCAGCTTTACCTTATCGGAAATCCCGCCTGCGGAACCGATACGGATAATCCGGTCTACCTGATAAAAATGATATAACTCATAAGAGTAAATGCCGATGGACGGCATTCCCATGCCGCTGCCCATGACCGACACCCTCTTCCCGTGATAGGTGCCGGTAAAGCCAAGCATGTTACGCACCGTATTAAAACAGGTCACATCCTCGAGATAGGTATCAGCAATAAACTTCGCCCGCAAAGGGTCACCAGGTAATAACACTGTCTTTGCAATTTCTCCCTCTTTTGCCGCATTATGTGCGGTTGGTACTGCTGCCATTATTTGCTCCTTTCAAATTAAATCGCTATTTACTTTTTCTTCCATGTCGCCTTAGTATATGCTTCCCTTTTATGAAAGTCAAGGGCTGCGAGCTGCTACTGAATCAACACACTGGCACAGCTGATATCGTTCGCAAGGTCATAAAGCCTGCCGGTTTTCAGCCCGACTACAGTAGGACGCAGGCAATTTTCCAGACTGTTCTTCACTACCTTGGCTGCCTCACCGTTTGACAGCTGCACAATGCTGTCTACGGAATAAAGAATCACGCTGCCAAGAAAGCTTCTCATAATATTCAGATCCAGCTCGTCCGTCATCGTCATAATCATCTCTATCGCCGTATTTTTTGCAAATGCCTTCTTATAAGGACGCTCTGTCACCAGCGCATCATAAATATCCGCCACGGCAATAATCTTCGCGTAGGTATGAATCTTCCCTGCACTGTTGCCTAACGGATACCCTCTCCCATTAATTTTCTCATGGTGCTGCAGCACTCCGCACATAATGGCATTAGAAAATTCATTTCGCTTTTTTAAAATATTAAACCCAAACAGCGTATGCTGCTTCATCAAGGCAAACTCCTCATCAGTAAGCTTGCCCGGCTTATTCAGTACCTCATTGGGAATCTTAGACTTGCCTACGTCATGGAGCAGTCCTGAAACGCCCAAATCACGGATTTCCTTGTCGCTGAGCCCGTACTTTTTTGCAATAACCATTGCCATGGTCGCGACATCCACACTATGCTTAAAGGTATACTCGTCGCTGACCTTCAGCATATTGATATCCACCGCCACCGCATCGTTGTCCGTAATGGTCTTCATCAGCTCATTTGCTACATTGTCCGTAATCTCCGAAAAATTCCCGGCGTCTGTATTATTATAAAGAAACTGGATTCCCTCGCCGACCCGCTTACGCACACTCTCAGTCAGAGTTACCTTCGTACGGTCCTCCACACGGCTCTTTTCAATAAGGTCCTTCGTATACTGGGGAATCTGAAGCTCTAATTCATCCGGATCAGGCTCCCCCTCCTGGATATACACGCCGCCAACACCCTTTTTCTGAAGGTATTCAATATAGAAATCGTCCAGATAGGCGCCCTTCTCAATCATAGCCTTACCAGAAGCATTCACGACGGATTGGTCAATCCTCATTCCTTCTTTTAACTGGCGCGTGCTGATAAATTTTCTTTTTACGGCCATACGATTCCCCCTTTTCGAAAGGTAAAAACAGGTATTCTTCTCCCGTTATAAGAAGTATAACACACAAGGGTTCTTTATGGCAACGTAAATCCAAAAGTTTTCCTGCATTTTCTTTGCTATTTTATGTCCCGAACGCCTCTTCAAAAACCGCTCAAAAAATGTGAAAACGCAAGAAATTATGCCTGCTTGCCTTTTATTACAGGTTATGCTACACTGAATCTATAAAACACCGCAATCTCCAAGGAGGCACTTACATGACAGAAAAAACTTTACCGCTTGCAAATCAGAATGAACTTATCTGGAGAGACAGGAAACGGACCAAGCTGTTTGCCCTGCCCTGGACCTTTACCGTCTACCGGCTGACCAAGGACCGCCTGCTCATCAACCGCGGCTTCTTTACAACACATGAGGACGAGGTCCGCCTCTACCGCATTTTGGACATTTCCTTAAAAAGAACCCTGCTCCAGAAAATATTCGGCACCGGCAGCATCCTCTGCCATTCAAGTGACAAAACCATGGGGGACTTTGAAATTATCAACGTAAAAAAATCGATTGAAGTAAAAAACGTCCTTTCTGACCTGATTGAAAAAGAACGTATGGAAAAACGCGTATCGAACCGCGAGTTTATCAGCGATGGAGAATGCGACGACGCGGACGGGGATAACGAACTGTAAGACGGGGTACCCAGGCAGCCGGAGCTTTTCCCAGAGCCCCGGCTGCTTTTGTTATTTCTCATTACAGAATTTCGACTGACTACCGGCATCCTGCCAGAAGCTTTGCAACAGGCGGCATAATCTTTTTTAAGATCAGATATCCCGCATAACACAAATATGCAGTCACAATCGGAACGACTATATAACCAATGGTAAGAACATACCATGCCTTAGAATGCAAAGTAATATACTCATATATCACACTCACACCGCTCACTACAAGCAATGGCGAATGAGACGCATAGATGAAGAAAACAGCATTTGAAAGAGTCTTATTGGGCTTTCCATGTTTCATTTCAACAATATAGGAGCATAAAATAATCATGCTTAAAGTTCCACCCAATATGAACAAATTTTTTGCATAGTTAAAATCAACCGTCCCGGAGTAATCAAAATAAACCTTTGCGAGAAAGGAAACTATAGTAAATGGAACTATTATAAAACGCAAACGGCGTAGTTCAAATACCATATTCTTTTTGTTTATCCCAAAATATGCCCCAAGTGTAAAATAGAATATCGGGGTTATCCCAAACCCTGGCACTGAAAACCAGATACCTGTATAAGCTAATATTCCTACTAATATCACTCCCACTATTTTTAAATAACGTACTAGCAAATATATCAGAGGAGTAATAATTGATAGACAAATAAGCGTTTGTAAAAACCACATCGGGACACTCATAGGACCAAACGACGGAGTAGGAGTACCCAATATATTTTTATTTGTTTCAGCCCAGGTATTAAAGTTCCAAAATATATTCCAAATCCCCTTATCGCGTATCTCCAAAAAATATTCGGCTATTCTGTCCCAATCACCGTCCTGTTTGAATATACGCCCGGCGATTAATGATATCGGCATTGTGAATGTTGCTATTACATTCCATAACAAATACGGTATCAATAACGTAAATACGCGTTTCTTCAACTTTGCCACATATGTATCTTTATTCCATACCTTGACGTTCAGAAAAAACAAATACCCCGACAGAAAGAAAAAACAAGGATTACATATTGCTCTGACTGTATCAAAGAAAACACGGAAAATATGATAAAAATCATCACCAGTAAAGCTTGCCAGTCTTATATCAAAAAGATTAAAACCTGCCAAGTCCGGGACAATCCTGTCTAAAACGTGATACATGATTACAAAAATAACTAACGGAAAGCGTAATCTGTCTATTGTTTGTTCCTGAATAAGCGTTTTATCCTGTTCTTTCATATTTAGCAATATTCTCCTTTCTGCTGCCCAACAGTCTAATCTCTTCGAAACAAGTCTCTCGTATACACCTTCTCCGCCACGTCGTCCAGGCAGGAATCATAACGGTTTGCAATGATGGCATCGCTTTGCTCCTTAAACTTTTCCAAATCATTTACAACCTGACTTCCAAAAAATGTTGTATCATTTTCCAACACTGGCTCATAAATAATCACAGTCGCGCCTTTTGCTTTAATACGCTTCATCACACCCTGAATAGAGCTCTGCCGAAAATTGTCTGAGTTAGATTTCATTGTCAGGCGATATACCCCTACAATCACTGGCTTTTCCTGTGTTAAATCCCATGCCGTATTTTCAGTATAGTCATAATACCCTGCCTTCTCCAACACACGATCCGCAATAAAATCCTTACGGGTACGATTGGACTCTACAATTGCAGACATCATATTCTGTGGTACATCAGAATAGTTCGCCAGCAGCTGCTTCGTATCCTTTGGCAGACAATATCCGCCATACCCAAAAGACGGATTATTGTAATGGTTACCAATACGTGGGTCAAGACATACCCCCCGAATTATCTGTTGCGTATCCAGCCCCTTTATCTCTGCATAAGTATCAAGCTCATTAAAGTATGCTACCCGCAACGCCAGGTATGTATTCGCAAACAATTTTACTGCCTCTGCTTCTGTTGCTCCCATAAATAATGTATCTATTTCTTCTTTTATTGCACCTTCCTTCAAAAGTTCCGCAAAAATATGCGCTGCTTCAAGCAGGTATGAATCCTTCATATCTGTACCTACAATAATACGACTTGGGTAAAGGTTATCATAAAGAGCCTTAGACTCTCTTAAAAATTCCGGACTAAACAAAATCTTTTTATTTCCGGTTTTCTTCTGAATAGCAGAAGTAAAACCTACCGGAATCGTAGATTTGATTACCATAACAGCATTGGGATTGCATTCCGTTACCAGTTGAACGACCGCCTCCACTGCTGACGTATCAAAATAGTTTTTCTTGCTGTCATAGTTTGTAGGCGCTGCAATTACAACAAAATCTGCATCCGAATAAGCTTGCTTTGCATCCAGCGTTGCCGTTAAATTTAACTTCTTCTTTGAAAGATATTGTTCAATATAATCATCCTGAATCGGAGACTTTTTATGATTAATCAACTCTATTTTTTCCGGTACTATATCAACTGCAACCACTTCATTATGCTGTGCCAGCAGCGTTGCGACAGAAAGACCAACATAACCGGTACCCGCTACTGCAATTTTATAATCAGACATCCTCTTTCGCTCCTTTACATTCGCTTCAGCTATTTCCACTACACCTTAATATCGCCTGCTTCTCCCATCTATTATCCTACATCTCTTCTAAACCTCTGTATTCTTTAACTCCTTGCCTGCAACCCTGTCAGGATAAAATTGCCTATACCACTCCGCGAACTTCCGTAACCCCTCCCGTAAAGGAGTAGACGGCTTAAATCCAAAGTCACGCTCTAATGCAGAGGTGTCAGCATATGTTACCGGAACATCTCCTGGCTGCATCGGAACAAGCTCCTTATGAGCTTCAAAATCATAATCTGCCGGCAATACCCCGGAACGGATAAGTTCCTCTGAAAGAATCTGAACAAAGTCCAAAAGATTTTCCGGCTGGTTATTGCCGATATTATATATCGTATACGGAGGGAGCGGAAGCCCATCGTCGCCGGTTCTCCTGGCTGGTGCCTTCTGCATCACATGAACCACACCTTCTACGATGTCATCTATATAGGTAAAATCCCGCTTACAGTTCCCATAGTTAAAAATCTGAATCTTCCTGCCGCCGACAAGCTTGTCCGTAAATCCAAAATATGCCATGTCCGGACGTCCAGCAGGTCCATATACAGTAAAGAAGCGCAGCCCGGTACACGGAATATTGTAAAGTTTCGCATATGCATGTGCCATCAGTTCATTTGATTTCTTTGTTGCTGCATATAAGGATATCGGGTTATCCACTTTATCCTCTGTAGAATACGGAATCTTTTTATTGCTTCCATACACACTGGAAGAACTGGCATAAACCAAGTGCTCTACGCCTTTCTTCCCGTCATCGTAACTATGTCGGCACGCTTCCAGTAAATTATAAAAACCAATTACATTAGACTCCATATAAACATCAGGATTTTTAATGCTATAGCGCACTCCTGCCTGTGCTGCAAGATTCACTACAATATTAGGGCGATATGTTTCAAATATCCCTGTAACCGCCGCCTTATCTGCAATGCTTCCCCTGACAAATATAAATTCTTCGGAAAGCTCTTCTGCCAGTTTCTGAATCTCCTTTAAACGATACTCCTTTAAGGAAACCTCATAATAATCATTCATATTGTCAATTCCAATCACACGAATTCCTTCTTTGCGTTTTAGCAAACACATGATTAAATTGGAACCGATAAATCCTGCTGCTCCGGTCACAAAAATAATTTTATTTTTCAATACAGAATTCACTGCCGTCATCTTCCTTTAGACCCCTTTACATTTTCTATAATATCTGCAATACGCACGGCTGCACAACCATCTCCATAAGGATTACTTGCTCTTGACATTGTCTCATATGCTTCTCTGTTCTCAAGTAAACGTTTAAAATTCTCATAAATTATCTCTTCGCTTGTCCCGACAAGTTTCAAGGTTCCGGCCTCAACCCCCTCCGGCCGCTCTGTAGTATCCCGCATTACAAGTACCGGCTTCCCAAGAGAGGGCGCCTCTTCCTGAATTCCACCGGAATCGGTTAATATCATATAGCTCCGGGAAAGAAAATTATGAAAATCAAGTACCTCAAGCGGTTCTATAATATGAATCCTGTCACATTCGCCAAGCTCTTCCCGGGCTGCCTGGCGAACCGCCGGATTCATATGTATCGGGTATATCGCCTTGACATCGGAATGTTCCTTCATCACTCTGCAGATTGCCCGAAACATATTGTGCATTGGTTCTCCAAGATTTTCTCTTCGATGAGCTGTAATCATAATCAGACGGCTTCCCTTTGCCCATTCCAGTTCAGGATGCACATAATCCTCCCTTACTGTTGTTTTTAACGCATCAATTGCAGTATTTCCCGTAACATAAATATAATGTTCGTCTTTCCCTTCCTTTACAAGATTTTTCTTAGAAAGCTCAGTCGGTGCAAAATTATACTTAGAAATAATCGATACTGCCTGACGATTAAATTCTTCCGGATAAGGGCTGTAAATATCGTATGTGCGAAGTCCTGCTTCCACATGGCCAACAGGAATTTGCAGATAAAAGCAAGCAAGCGCCGTAACAAATGCAGTTGATGTATCTCCATGTACAAGAACTACATCTGGCTTTGACTTTTCTAAAACCTCTTTAATACCATTCAAAATGTTTGTTGTAATATCAAACAAGGTCTGCTTATCTTTCATAATAGAAAGATCATAATCCGGTACAACCTGAAAGGCATCCAATACCTGATCGAGCATTTGTCTGTGCTGTCCTGTCACACACACGATTGTCTTTAAATTTTCTCTCGATTTCAGCTCGTTTACAAGAGGACACATTTTAATTGCTTCTGGCCTTGTCCCAAATACTAACATTACCGTTTTCATCATAGTTCATTCCTTTACATTTTAACCTTTTACTCTATCTCCGCTTATAATGCCTGGCGCAACCTTGCCAATCTCCTGAAAATTTTTGCCTGTACGTCTCTCCCAATACTGCGTGCCCTTGAATTAGTGATATCAAGCCGCATAAAATCATTTATGATATCATCTATAAGTAGCCTATCTGTTTCAAATTGCCCCGAATGCAAAAGCAAAAATAACCGTTCTGCATTTTTATCACTGACAGCCTTTCCAAATACCTCCCTCATATTATCTGACGAAACCTTTTCCCGGAAGTAGGCTAACTGATTTCTTACCTTTTCCTTTGAAACCTTTTCTTTTCTCATTCTACACAAAAACAATACATATTCCCAACACGGATTCTGTAATTTCACCCCGTCATCCATTGTCAATGCCGAAGCAAAACACTGTTCATAAGCCTTAAATGAATATTCCCATACATATGGTCTCCCGAACACCATAGAATAATGTAAATGAACATGCACAAATTTCTTTGTTTCCGCATCCAGACCAATCCAGTCCTCAACATCCATACGTTCCATAAACTTCTGTGTTTTATAATGCAGAAGACCATTCTGTTTTAATTCTCTGACAACACCCGCCCTGTCATCCGAATGTATCAGCAGGTCAATGTCCCCTACCCCTTCTAAGCCGTCCTTATAATGATAACACCCCTTCCATATCATCCATCTGATATTTTTCTCATTTAATGACATAATCAAAGAAGCCGCTATCTTTAACATTTTCATTCTCCGTTCTTATCTTGTATTTTATTCCAGATTATCTCTTTTATTTTTGATAACTCTTCAGAATACTCCTCTGTTGCATCAATGGTAAAGACATCTGCCTTAGGAAAATTCAAGCTTTTTATTATAGTATGCTTTTTAGTGACATTCTCAATATCTTCCTCCGGTTTTCTTTGTATTGACACCTCAGGTGGAAGAATTAATTTGAATACTACATCAGGAGAAGTCTTTACCGCCTTTTTCAAATAGTATTCTTCCCAAACAGCGCAATAGTGTATATATGCATAAAGCAACTTGTTTTTCACCTTTGGAAGATAATTCTCACGAATTTTCGGGCCATCATTTATGCCATAATATTCTATTTGCGGGTATCGGTCAAAGATTGCAATCCCACCCGCATCCGCATACCTTTTTGCCTTATAAATAGTTTTTCTGGTATGGCGTGCAAGAGCTTTTGTATCCCCGAGCGTAAGCGCGGCATCCAATAATTTCCATATAGCTGATTTAGAAGTTATTCTGGAACGAAGCCTTTTTCGCCAGGAGAAATAATGATCCCCGCTTCCAAGATAAAATTTCTTAGCCTCAATTTTCCATGTCAACCATTTTAATATGTCATCTGTCACCGTACTTTTTCCCGCTCCATCCTGCCCCAGAAATGCGATTAGCAATCCTTTTCGCGCATACGGAACTTTACGAATAATTGTATTAAACATCATCTAATGTATCCTCCAAAATCACTTAATCAGCTGTCTCAATGAAACTATATCTTCTTTACAAATAAACAGCATCCTTGAATATCTGACATTATTCTTTTTACAAAAGTAAATAAGAAAACTAATTCCGCATACAAAATACGAAACCGTCGAAGCGAAAGCTGCGCCACTAATTCCATATTCCGGTATTACAAATGCATTAATGCAAACATTTGTAAATGCAGCGATTCCTAACAAAAAAAGATTTACCATCCGTAATCCATTCACCACATTATACGAATATATCATTTTATAAAATACCATTCCCACAACACCTACCAGCAATATCAGTAAAACCTTATATGCCTCTACATACTCTTCCCCGTACAATAACCGTATTGCAGGCCGGCCAACTACGGCAACCCCCAAAGTAAATGTCAAAATAATAGTCAGACTGATTCTGGTAATTTTAGCAACTTCGTCTTTACTTTTTCCAAATGCCAGCTTTGAAAGAAGAATATCCTTTAACGCATCCGGAATTAACCATATTTTCTGTGCCAATGTTATACCCAATGAATAAACACCTATCTCCGCTTTTGAAATCCCAAAGCCTTCTAACATTAACACATCCATTTTATAGTTTATTTCCATCATAATAATTGTTATCATGGGTATCATACCAAACTTAATATATGGCCATGCTTTTCTCACAGATGGCCTGATATCCCTTAGCTTAATCTTCAAGTTTATTACTGCCACAATAAAATACATCAATTGCCGAACTATTAAATAACATACACATACCTTATAATTCGCTTTTGTTATTAACATAAATGCCAGCACAAGTACAATATCAAAAAAATCAAGGCATACCTGCGCCGCGTTCCGAATCTTAGGTTTTTCTACCAGGACCACATAATTGAATTGTCTGATTGCAAACATCAATGGAACTAAAATAATTATAATTGAAATTTCTATATTAGGTCTGATAATAGCAAGCACGATTCCTGCCAGTGCAGCATACAATATAAATAGTCCTGCTACCAGATCAATAAACTCTTTGTATATGTCCTTACCCGTTTTTTTCTTAAAATAAGGGTATGCCTGATAGATCCCAAAACATAAAATAAGCATACTCATATCGGCATAGCTATGAATAACGTCTCCCACACCGCGAAGCTCTGCTTTCATATATCTGCTATATACAATTGAATACAACAATACTAATCCAACCGATATCACCTTTGAAATAACAGAAAATACGTAGGCGTTATTCATTATATTATTTACTAGCTTCTTAATCTTTTGCATATATCTCTTTACCATATCCAAAACATGCCACCTAACCTGTTCATTTCAATTCTCTCTTAAATCCCTTATTAATTTTTTGTAAAACAAACCGAACCTTCTCATCAATATCTAAATTCGCGTCTACCTTATAAGAAGAATGTGTATTTGAAAAAACCGAATGTCCACAATCGAAATTTTTTGCCTGTACCTCCAATATCCTGATTCTGGAAGTAATATCCTTTATCTTATCACATCGCCCATGGTCCTCCTCGCCACGCATATCTATTCTTTCACTTGCCGTTTCAGGAGATATATCCATATAAAAGCTCATAAAATTATAAGAAGAAATCCCTTTAACAACACACCTGTAATCACCAGCCGTCATATCAGTATAATCATAAAATGTGGAAATGTACCCTTGGATAATTGCCTGATCCATCAGCATATATGTGTATTTTTTTTGCTTTACGCACATATCATAATATGCATAAAATTGCAGTACACGTAAAATTCTCACTATTACATCGCGACAAAACAACAATTTTTTTCTTCGCAGCGTTCTTAATGCTGTCGAAAAAAAAGTAACGCCATTTCTTGATACTAACCCCCTCATAACCCACTTTATCCCTTTACAATACTTTAAATATTCATCAATATCTCCTACCTGATTTCCGCCGGAACGCAATTCCTTTATCACTCTTTCACAAACCGTACTCTTCCCGCTGCCTGGCAATCCATAGAACTCTATTATTTGCATTCGTTCCTCCTGTATCTCAAAGTAACTTAACGTCCTTTTTTTTACCGAAACTCCAGTATATGATATATACAATACAATACATCCATATACTCGGACGATATACTTCAAACACTGTACATCGAACCAGATTAATCATAATTCTATATAATGAATAGTACATAACCAATTTAATTCCACCTTGTTCTCTTTTGCTTAGATTGACTATTTTGGATAAAATAATACCAAAAAGAAAGCTAAATAGAATGCCGGCACTTCCAAAATTTGCATATAAATCCCCTAAAAGAGTACTCCCCAAACCATTCACTGTTGCCGCATTAATACCTGCAGACGGTTCAGCCAGTACAAATAAGTCACCCAGCAGGAAACCGACCGGTAAAAGAAAGGGGAGCATTCCAACAAATGTCATTCCATACTGAAAAGGAAGCATAGTCGGAACATTAGCAATAATGTTAGTCACAGAAAAGAAGGAAATACCAAATTCAGCCAGCACCTCATATAGCAAATCGTCTACAACAAAGATATCACTCCCATGATTTACTAAAAACTCTGACAAGCTTCCCAGACCATTGACACGAATTTCTCTTAACACTTGAAGAAAGCTCAAAAATAATACGCCAAGTATACCTATGAACACATATCGCTTTATGCTGATTTTTTCTTTTTGAGGTTTATCTCTTCTAATAACATAAAGTAAGTATGCTCCAATCGCGACAATACTTGTGACGTAATATCTACGATTACCGGTCAGACTCATAACCAGCAAAAAATAAGCACCAATGGCTCCAAAAATTACTTTTCGCTGCTTCGGTCTGCTCTCCATAAGACATAGAATACCGGGAATTAATAAAAAAGCAAAATCATCAATCAGCCCTGTGACTCCTGTTATGGATAGGTAAGAACCTGACGAAAGTGTTGCTCTAATTGAATGAATATCTACATAAATCTGACACGGAAGCCCAATTAATAATAACAGAATGCCCGTCAAAAAAAGCCTGTTTGAATCGGTATGCTCACTGTTCCTTTCATAAACAAGCGGCATCTTCTGTTTCGTACATAATAAGCCTAAAAATATCGCCTGAATACAACATAGACAATACATACTGGCCCGTGCCATTACATCATGCGGAAAAAAAGTATGCAATACCCAAAAAATATCGCCGTCCAATCCAAAACAGTTTAACCAAACCCTGCCACACATAAATATATACATAAACACCATAAACAAAAATCTAAAATCCGTAACATCTATTTTAAACTTCCACATAGCCAATGCGTTTAGCGCAATTGCTATAAAAGAAAACACCGTTGCCGGCAATGACCACACGGAAGCTACAATAGAACCGGTTGATATCAGAATAAAAAAGACAATTTCAACCGCCAAAAAAGCAATATTAAGTATCAGGATTAAACAGGCACTCCTTTTTAATTGAGCTTTCATATTACTACTCCTCTTTTCTCAGTGCACAAATTAGTATAACGATAAAAATATTTCTCTCCAACATTTCTCAATCTTTTCTTTTGCATAAATATCTTTTACAGACATTGCAGCCTGGGCATATCTTTCTGCTAATTTTTCATCATCCAATAACTTTACCACCATATTCGCGGTTTCTTCATAATCCCCCATCTTTACTAATATTCCACGTTCATTATTTCCGATTAACATTCTGGGTCCTCCCGGATTACAATCTGCCGCCACACACGGCAAGCCTGCTCCCATTGCCTCTAAAAGCATATTAGGAATCCCCTCCGATCGTGATGGCAGCACAAAAACACCCGCGTCATATATATCATCTATAATCCGCTTTGAAAGACCTTTATAAATAACATATTCTCTTAAACCCAGCTCATCAATCAGTTTTCCGTACATTTTTTCAAAATCACCATGACCATAAATCAGCAATTTATACTCCGGCTTTTTCTTTGCAATCAACCTCATTGCCCTAATTCCAATATCAAAGCCTTTCTCATACTCCAGCCGGGCAGCAGCAAGAATAATTGTTTTCTTTCTCTCTGCTGTATTGCACGGCTTAGAATATGCATAAGCAGAGATATATGGATTTGGAATAATTACAGCTTTTTTCTGCGAAAAATTATAATATGCCCTTGCACCTTCTACTTGAAATACCATTTTGTCGCATGCTGCATAAGATATTTTGCTCACATTTCTCCAAAACATATTTAAATCCATCGGCGAACGGCGTTCCGAACCAATTACCTTTACCTTACTTCTTTTTTTGGCTAACGCTGCAACTGTAGCATAATAATATCCAAACACGCACACTATATTAATTTTCTCTGATTTGACTATATTAACAAGCTGTTTGCTATACGATAACATGCAGCGAATATCATTTATTCTCTTTATCCTTGATTTTTTGGAAGGCTGCACCATATATAAAAAGCGGACATTATCGGGCAATTCATACTCAATCTTGCCTTTATCCCGTAAAACAACAACGATTTCTTCTGCAATTTCGGAAACTGCCGAAATGACAAATGCCATCATTTTTTGCGCCCCACCCTGACTTAAATCATCAATCACAAATGATATTCTCATTATTATCACCTTCATTGCTTACCACAGATCTGATATAACTTTCAAAACATGCCTGTTCTTTATATGCCCTGTCCAAAAAACGCTGACACCCATCCGACATCTTCTTCCAGTCTAACTTCATATAATAATCGTACAAACAATCTCCAAGATTAAAATCATCCGCATTTACAGCAATTCCAACACCGTAATGTAACGCCACCTTCGCCATATATGTGTCCGGACATGTCAAAATAGGTATCCTCAATTCAGTTGCAAAATACAATTTATTCGATAACGCATAATCCAACACCGGCGTATGATTTCCATACAAATTATTAACAAAATCAACATCCTTATATAATTGCAAGATATCCTTTGCGTCAAAAGTACCAGATATTCTGACATTCTTAATATCGTTGTTTCTACAAAACTCCTCTAATTCTTCTGCACGTGTTCCAAAAAAACTAACTATAAAACGTTCGTCATTTTTCAAATTAAGTAATAGCTTTTTATACTGCTCCTGGTATGCACAATGACCAATATATGCAATATGCAATCTGGTACGTTTTGTCTCCCTGTTCCTGATACTTTCAACTTCATCCTTCGGTAACTGCCTTAAATTATGAGCAATCAGATACTCTCCTGCCGGTAAAAATTCCTTATATCCTTCCGATGAAATCACACATTTCTTTGCTCGTGCAAACAGCCTCTTCTCTCTTTTATATACCAATCCGATTTTTTCATCTGAATAATCACGGATATCTACAATAAACTTTCCTGCGTACTTACTCATTAAAACATCAGATAATAAAAGTGCCACACATGTCTGAAGGCAAATAACCAAATCAAATTTATTCTCTAAAAGTACCCTTCTGGCAAAACGCTTATATCCGGCGTAGCCAAATGCTTTCTGTACTTTATCTGTATCTTTAATCTGCTTATTATATCGATAATAGTAATTTCCATCGGAACGTTGTCCGCGGCCTTCCCTATCCCAGAAAATAATATGACACGCTCCCTCAACATACTTCATATAAATCTCGATATAAGGAGCTAACTCTATATTGCCCATTGTTAAAAAGCAAACTTTTTTCATTTACAACTATCCCTCTCTTTTACATGAAAACATCCGCCGGGCTATTTTCCTAATGAATAGTGCGGATAAATCCTCCTGTGCACATGCATCCAGGTGGCAAGTTCACTTATCATAGTCTCATAATCCGGAATAAGATAATCAAATTCATATCTTGTTCTCTTTAAACTCTTATCCGCATTTACCCCCTCGACAGCATTTATTTTCAATTCATCATTGCGCATATAGCGGTTAAAGAGCTTCAATAATTCATATTTGGAAATACTTGTATCCGGTACGGTATTGTAAAGGCCATGTACCCTTTCTTTTGCAGCCATTTCCATGGTTTTTGCAAGCTGAAGCGTAGTCTGCCCTGTCCACATTGCTTTTGTAAAACCATTTACCTCACTGTTCTGCTTCATAAACCAATTAAGCAGCCCGATACCATCAGGGTTAATATCAGGTCCGACAATCGACTGCCGAAGCGTTAAATTCTTGCCATCTTCCAATTCACCGAGCGCTTTAGAACGATCATAAAATGTTTCCCCATCTCTAAAATCTTCCTCCGTATATTGTCCACGCCTGCCAGAAAACACACAATCCGTACTCATATGTATTACCTGAGTATCTGTTCCGCATGTAATCTCTGCAAGAAAATGAGGAAAGTAGGCATTCAAAAATGTAGCAAGCGCCTTATCCTGTTCTGCAAACTGATTTAAAATCCCAATACAGTTAATAATTGTATCAAAATTCCCTTCTCCTATCAGTTTTCTAAGACTTTCCGTGTCCCGTGCATCACCAACAACTGTCTCAATATAGGCAGATTTCATCAAGGCAAAGCCCAGGACATCATGCCCCTGCTCCTTCAAATATAGGGAAATCATGTGTCCTGCCATGCCATTACAACCCAGAACTAAGAATCTCATTTGTTTGCCTCCCATTCTTCCAAGGCGGCACGTACAAAATCAGTCGTAAGCAATTTTTCCTTAACCTCTTCTACATCAAGAAGTTTTGTATTATTGGAATTAAATTCCGTCAACCCATTTCTATCCACATTTCCGGTCGACAGATATTTTTCGTAATTCAAGTCCCGGTTATCCGCAATTACTCTATAAAAATCACCGCAATCGATTGCTCTTGCACATTCTTCATTTGTCAACAAAGTTTCATACATTTTTTCGCCATGCCGGATTCCAATCACATTGATTGGATGATTCGGTACATGGAAGAGTTCCTTAATTGCCTTGGCAAGAACGTCAATAGTACAAGCATTTGATTTTTGAACAAACAAATCCCCTTGGGAGCCATGCTCAAATGCATACAATACTAATTCCACCGCTTCATTCAGATCCATAATAAATCTGGTCATCTCTCCATTCGTAATGGTGAGAGGCTGATTCGCTTTAATTTTGTCAACAAATAACGGTATAACAGAACCTCTTGAACACATGACATTACCGTATCGGGTACAGCAAATACTTGTCTTTTCCGGGTCTACCGTCCTCGCCTTTGCAATAATAATCTTTTCCATCATTGCTTTTGAGGTTCCCATTGCGTTAACCGGATACGCTGCCTTATCTGTAGAAAGACATACAATTCTACTAACACCAGCTTCAATTGCAGCCGTTAGCACATTATCTGTTCCAATCACATTTGTCTTTACCGCTTCAAGAGGGAAAAACTCACAAGAAGGAACCTGCTTAAGAGCCGCTGCATGAAAAATATAATCCACGCCTGTCATTACAGGACGAATTGTATTAATATCGCGTACATCACCAATATAAAATTTCAATTTAGAATTATTATAAAGATGACGCATGTCATCCTGCTTTTTTTCGTCTCTGGAAAAAATACGAATCTCTTTCACCTCTGAATCCAAAAATCTTTCAAGAACGGCATTACCAAAAGAACCTGTTCCACCAGTAATCAATAACACCTTATCTTTAAACAAATTATTCATTTTCTTTTACCTCCTTGCATCTGCATGAACACTTCTATCATTTTATTAATATTGTCTTTTGCCGTATATCTCTGATACACATATTTCTTTGCATTCTCTTGCATGCGGTATCTTTCATCTTCATTATCAACTAAGTATAAAATACTATCAGCCAAAGCTTCTGTATCTCCAAGAGGTGTTGCAATTCCTACCTTGTTATCGTTTATCTCCCTGTAGAAACAAGAATCTTCTTCAACAGAAAAAACGGGGATTCTTCCACAAGCCATAAGGGGCAGTATTTTACTCGGATATGCATTTCGAATTACATCCTTGCGCAAAGGTACTATTTGCAACGTACACGCTGAATATACATCAGATATCTTTTCAAGCGGCTGCCAGGGGATAAATTGAATGTTGCATATCTTTTCTTTTTTTGCCCTATTCTTCATATGCTGCAAAAAAATTCCTTCTCCTACCACCTGAAACACAAGATCTGTTCTATAGGCAAGTTTTTTTGCAACATCCAGAAGTAAATCAAAGTCATAAGAAACGCCTATCGTTCCTGCATATTGTATATATTTTTTTGTACCATCTAAATTATACTCATGGGCAAAAAAATTGCTGCCCTGTGCCACATTGTGTACTGCCTTTTCATCAAACCAATTTGGTATAACATTTATCTTATGAAACGGAACGCCAAGTATCATCAATGTTTGTTTCATATCTTCTGTCAGGATAAAAATTCTGGCACTATTTTTATATATTATCTTCTGTAACCAGGATAAAATATTATACACAAATTTGCTTTTAATTGAACCGTTTGTATATGCCTCACCCGGGAAAATATCATATATATTAAATATTACTTTTCTTTTATACCGTTTGAGCAATAATGCCGAGAACGGTGAAGTAAAATGGGATTGATGAATCACAATATCATAGTCTTTAATCCTCTTTTTCCATTTGCGATACGCCTTAAACTCATACCCGATACCGGTTAAATATCTCTTTACAAAATTCCCTTTACTAATCACAGGCTTCTCAACTATATCACAAACAAATTTTTCTCTGTTCTGTAACACATCAGGTATATTACTATATTTACCTACAGAATGACTTTGAACAAGATAAACCTCATGTCCTGCCATCAAAAATTCGTCTATCATTTTGATAACTAAATGATTGGAGCCGTTTGGAACATCAAATCCAAAATCTATCAAATACATTATTTTCATAACTTCTTACACCTTCAATATTCTAGTATTTTTCATACAGTTATTCTCCTGTAAACATTTCCAGATATTTTCTTCGCATTTTTATCCCATATTTGACCTCAACCTCTGGCAGTTCCTCTCCTAGTAATTGCTTCACCCGCAAATAAGGAAGATTTAATCCTCCTTCTTTAAAAATCTTCATTGTTGCTGCAATTCTTGGGTTAATCTCCATAAGAACCGGATGCCCTGCCGCATCGTTCTTAAAATCAAGATCCGCATTTCCCGACAAGCCTAATGCAGCTATCACCTTTTCCGCTATTTCATATGCTTCCACATTCTTCTTTAACTCGCCGGCCTGCGGAATACTATGAAGATTCACCGTACTTTCACGATATGCCATATAAAGTATTTTTCCATTTTCCGCAATTAAATCAACCGAACCTTCCATGCCTGGCAGATATTCCATCGCCATCATCTCCGGCATCTCATCTCTTTCTTTTAATGTAGACTCCAATTCTTCCATCGTTGTATAAAATGAATTCGGTTTTTCTCCAAACAAAACATCAAATCTGGAAACGCCTGGTCGAATAATTCTAATCCCCCGGCTTCCGCTCAGCTCTGTGGCTTTTACACAAACCGCATTATCCGGATATCCACAAGCTTTACAGGCAGGAAGCAAATCTTCTGCTCTTTTTACCAGCGCAAATCCAGGCACCGGTAAACCCCTTTCTTTTAAGAACGAATAAAAGTTATATTTATTATTTGTTATCTCAACACTATGCCTGTCAGAAACCGATACTTTCGTGCCAATCATCTCGAATTCAGTCTTTCGATCTATTAAAGGGAGCAATTCCGCTGACATAAACGGCATCACTACATCAACCTTTTCCTTTTTACAAATTTCAAGCAGGCTGTCAACATAGGCTGGATCTGTTGCTCTCGGTACCTGATAAAAAGCATCTACGATTTGAAGAACCGTCAGGTCAGTCCCCATATCAACACCTATAATTTTAATATTTCTTTCTTCATTCTGCTTAAGACAGTCTGCCAATCCAGGCATGAACTGCGCCCCACAGCCAGATACCAGAACCGTTAAATCTCTCATCTTTATGCCTCTCAAAATATATAGGTTTGAAAAATGTCATCTATCGTCTCACGGCGCTTAATACACTCTGTGCTGCCGTCTTTATCAATCTGAATCATTGCACAATTTGGAAGAATAAACGGAGGCTTAAACACATTGCTATAGCTTCCCACGTTCCGAAACTGTACTACATCGCCAACTGCAATTTCACCATTGAATCCTTCGTATATGTGATCATGCTCAAGACAGGTGTACCCGACAAAATCCGCATCTTCGCACCTTACTTTTTCACCGCCATTATGATAAATGGTAATCGGGAGCTTCTTCAAATGACAAATGTCTCCCATATTACCACCGCTACAATCAAATGTTATATAGGATTTACCTTTCACATTTTTAATGCTCTTTACTGTTCCTAAAAAGCTCATATTACCCGAAATAATCGTCGTTCCAGGCTCCGTATAAAGAACAGGCTGTTCCTCGTAAGGCAAACTACCGTATTTCTCTTTCATAGCGACAGCTACCTCTTCGGCATATTCCTTAAAAGTAGGAATATGACCACTAAACTGCTTTGCCAAATCAAGTTCCATAACAGAATTCATACCGCTCCCTAAATCAATAAACTCTGGAACAGAACTAAAATATCTGTCCACCAGTTTAAACATAATGCGAATCCTGTTCTTCCACGCCTCGATTCCCCTCGAACGGCCAACATGACAGTGCAATCCTGCCACTTTAATGTTAGGCTCGCTCCTGGCCATTTGAAAAGCACTATCCAACTCGGAGCTACCCGTTTGTGCTTCATACGCATCCAGTCCAAAGCGGGAAATAAAGCCTTGGCCAATATCAATATTTACCCGAAATGCAAGATGCACTGTTATTTCTTTATGTTCCACGGCAAATAAAGCAATTGCTTTCATTTCCTCCAGATTATCTACATTAACAACTCCTCCTAAAAGAATGTGTTCATACATCCCTTCTCCCTTAATCGGACCGTTATATACAATCTTAGCGTTATCGTATCCAATTTTCTTTGCCAACCGATATTCCATATCTGAAACCACTTCGGCAAGGCCGCCTAGCCTTTTTACCAAATGACATATTCTTGGAGTATAATTTGTCTTATAGGAATAAGCAATGTTATACTTTGGATAGATTGACCTGAACGTATTTAACAGTTCTAAATAGTTTTGTTCAAATTCCTCCGCATGAAATATGTATAACGGAGAACCATATTTTTTTATTACTTCGTCCACTTGTTCTTTATTTAATTGACAATTCATTTTCATTCTCCTGCTCTATATTCATATCCTTACGATATTCATTCAAATGAGGTCTATCCTCCGCGCCATAATTGTTCTTCACACGTTTAAATAAAATCTTAAAGGTTGCAAAAATCACTTTCATGTCTAAAGCAAATGAAACATTTTCAGCATAATAAACATCATATTCAAACTGAGTTTCCCATTCAGGAGTCGTTTCTCCGCAAAGTCCGTCAGGAGGAATCAGGCCACCGCGTACACTATGTCTGACTCGCTCCTTATCTAAAAAAAACGGGGCATAATACGTTGGTAACGGCCGCGGACCAACAAAAGACATCTTACCGGCTAAAATGCAGAATAACTCCGGCAGTTCATCCAATGAGCTTGACCGAAGTAATATTCCTGCTTTCGTTAACCGCTTTTGTTCATCTAATAACTTACCGTTTTCATCTGTTTCATTTGTCATAGAACGAAACTTATATAATTTAAAAATCTTCTCATTCTTACCAATTCTCTCTTGCGAAAATAAAACCGGAGACCCCATAAATATTCTTACATAAACAAATAGGCATAAATAGACCGGCGATAAAATAATGATCAAAAATACAGCTAACACAATATCTAATAAACGTTTTAAACATCTTCGATACATATCTACTCCATTCTCCCAAATACACATTCAAATGCCTCTGCATAATTACAACCCGCCTGGGCACCACGATAAGCCGCCAGACCTTCCATTGCCTCTCTGCTTCTGGGATGCGGATAGTCTCTCATTACCCCGCTGTAAGCAGATAATGCCTGCAGCTTTGCATCGACACCCTCTCTTCCAATCTCAACAAAATAGTTTGGTATAAATCTATTTGTACTTGAGTCCATTGCCCATTCTGTAGACGACAGTACCTCCATAAAAAGGAACCATTTCAGCGCCGGAATACCCTCTCCTCTCTGAAATAATCTACATGCCGCCTGCGCTGCACGACTTGTTTCTTGATGATCAATATTCGTATCCGAAGGATGATGCGTAATAATGGCCTCTGCAGCAAAATCCTTTATACAGCTTTCAATAAATTGTACCATGTCCAGATGCGGAACTGTATTCATCTTGATATTAGGAAAGTCTGCCGCATATAATTTTGAAACTCCTATCATTGACAATGCTTTATCCTGATCTTTGGAAAGAGTATCGGAACGATTTGCTCTGGCTGCAGCATGATTTGCCATCGTACATACTGCAACCTGATGTCTATCAAGGGTTAATTTGCGTATAGTAGCCCCCGCTCCCAGAACTTCATCATCCGGATGTGCTACCACTATTAAATATTTCATGTACTCATCCTCCATTTTCTGTTACTACTTCGTTTTCATCCCCTGATGAACCATTTCCACTATTTTTATGAAATACAATCACTATCTCTATTGATTAAATTGGTAATATGGTCGAAAATACTGCATCCAAAGCCAATTTCCTTTATATTTTCCCGAACAAATTCTTGTTACAGAATATTCTGCAGGCAACTTCTTCTTTGCCACACGATACTTCCCTGTATCCCAGTCCAGCAATTCATTTCCACAAAACATAAACCCACAGTCATCCCAATCTAACTGGCTTTCCACTCTCTCTTTTGGAAGCCTGCCGGGTTGATTTGTATCTAATCTGTATTGGATATATACATCTCCGTCTTCATTGAATGCATAATCCTGTTCTGCAATCCAGTAAAGTTCTCCCTCATACTGATATACATATATTCTATCCTTGGGTCTATATACTCTGAGAATTCCGTTTTCGATTACCTTTTGCAAATCCGTTCCTGCAACTTCAAGCGGCGCAAATTCCGTTGGATTAGCATACATTACCTGACCTTCCATAATATATATCCCCGTACGATATGCTGTCTGTTTCCCTGATTTACGTAAAAGCACCTCATAAATATCTTTCTGAACAAGTTTCTCTTTCTTACAAACTGCTTTAAATCCCGATTTTGAATAGTCATATTCGCAACGGAAATACGCATTCACATCTTCCCGCTCTATATACTCTGTCTCCAGAAAAATCCTTTTCTTTGTTGCAACATCTTGTAACACTATTTCAAATGCTTCCTTTGTTGCATCAGTATCCAATTCAAACGCAAAACCATGCAGTATAAACTCTTTCTCTCCAATTTCTACAGAATCTACCTGATACACCCAGGAAAAATCATCTTCCTTTACTTCCAATATCTTATTCGTTCCAAAATGCGTCGCGAGAAAATACCCTCCCCAAATCAAACATAACAATCCTATACATATCGCTCCCTGTATTATCACTCCCTGTATCATTGTTCTCGTTCTTTTGCTCTTCTCCACGCAATCCCTCCTGTCTCAAGCTCTTCCAGCAGCTTCCTCTTTTCTCTTCCCAATCAGTATGCTGGATACTTCTGGCAACTCATCAAAAAATAATTCCAACTATCGCATTCATCTATGCAAATTCCTGAATTATACAGATGATCCGATTCTCTGCTGTCTGCATTTCAAAAAAAGCCAAGTAAAAACCCGACAATTTCATTTTCTCTATAAACTTTTGCAGGAGAAACTTCATTACTGCTCATTCCTCCTGCTTCTTTTTCCTTTACATCAGCGCGTCTGCTCCCGTCAGCACCACTGCTGCCAAAGGCTTCTTAAGTTCATGTAACTGTTCCTTTATCTGGTATACGCTTTCTTTTCTGGTATATTCCTGCTTTGCTGCCAGCACAATACCGTCTGCCTGGAGAATGGTATCGATTGCGCTCACCTCAAGGAGTGGATTCCCCGCTGCTACAAAGCGCACACCGCTTACTGCCTTAAACTTCTGCATTGCAGCAGCCAGCGCCTCCAGTTCCTCTTTTGGCAGGTCGCCCGCCAATGCAAGCACCGGCTCTGGCGAAGTATAGGAAAGCTTTGCTGTCTCTCCAATCTGCTTTGTTGCAGAGGCAAGCCTTACCTCATATTCATCTGCCTTTACATTTCCTAAAAACCATCTGGAAATAATACGGTCTACCCAGCGGAAGATACGCTTTTTGTACGAGCGCGGCAGCTCTGCCACAAAGCAGCCCCAGCTGTCGAACTCTTCCCTGTCCTGTACAAGTTTGGAAAAAAGATAGCGCACACCATAAAAAAGCACAATCAGAAATCCAATCACCACTCCGGTAAGAATTGCCGTTTTTATTCCTTCTTTTACAGCATCCAGCTTACTGATAATCGGTTCTTTAATATTTTTTTCACCGCGCTTCCATTCCAGCTGCTCAAACTGCTTTGTTGTAAGGGATATTTTCAAATCCTCCACTTCCTGCAGGTTATCCTTCTGTTCCTGCTCCAACTCATAATTAATCTGGGAGTACGCAGAGCTGTTCGTCGTCAGAAGCTTATACTCGCCAATGCTCTGTAAAATTTCTGCCTGCTTTGCACGCATCCCTTCCTCGACAAGCGTAAGCAGCTCCCTGGCGGCCTCCTCAGAAACATTGCGTACGTTAAAATGAATCAGGAAGTTCTGCGCGTCAATGGAAGCGCCAAGCACCTCCCGCAGATATCGGATTTCTGTTTTGTTTTCAAGACGGTCAATAATGTACTGGTACAATTCCCCGTTCGTAATATAGGTATTGTACACATATACAATCTGGCTTGCGATATTCTGATTCTGATAAGAAAGCTCCGGTATAATCTTGTAATCGGTCTCTACATAAAAATCAATCGA
Source organism: uncultured Lachnospiraceae bacterium (assembly GCA_910577175.1). GTDB lineage: Bacteria > Bacillota > Clostridia > Lachnospirales > Lachnospiraceae > SIG307. The sequence continues at coordinate 157,800 of CAJTLU010000008.1, forward strand.
ACCACGCCACTCATTATATGGGTCTATCTTCATCAGAATGGATTTTTCATTGTATTCCTCCTGCTGCGCAATCGAGGTCTCAGCCTTATCAATATCCTTACGGATGAGTTCGCCCTTCTGCTGGTACAGCGCAAGCTCACCAAGGTACTCTGTCTGGCGCTCCTCAATGACTCCCGGGTCAAAAATCTTTGTCATTTCCATGGCGCACTTTGTGCCGCCGACTGCCAGCGCACCTACAATGCCTGCCACTGCAGCAACACGCCAGTTTCTTAGTGCCTTATATATTAAACGTTTTAAGTTAATTTCCTTTTCCTGTTCGTTCATCCGCTTCCTCTGCTCTTTCCTTATAGTTTCATCAGTTCCCGGGTGCAAAGCATAACCCGACGCTTATTTTATCACATTTTCAAGCAAATCGCAACTATTTTTCCGCTTATTTCTCCACCGTTTTTAAGCGGACTGCACTTTTTTTATTTTCCCCCTTTTCATTTTTTACATTCTGTTATACAATAGAATGAAAAAGAAATTTAAGTACATCATCAGGAGGGCACACCCATGCCAAAGCGAACAGATATTCATAAGGTCCTCATCATCGGCTCTGGTCCGATTATTATCGGACAGGCCTGCGAATTTGACTATTCCGGGACACAGGCCTGCAAAGCGCTCAGAAAGCTCGGTTACGAAATTGTACTTGTTAATTCTAACCCGGCTACCATTATGACAGACCCTGAAACCGCAGACGTTACCTACATAGAACCACTGAATGTAGCACGTCTGGAGCAGATTATTGCGAAAGAGCGTCCAGACGCATTGCTGCCGAACCTCGGCGGACAGTCCGGTCTGAATCTTTGCGCGGAGCTTGCAAGTGCAGGCGTTCTGGACAAATATCACGTTCAGGTCATCGGCGTTCAGGTTGACGCCATTGAGCGTGGGGAAGACCGCATTGAATTTAAAAAGTCCATGGATGCTATTGGTATTGAAATGGCACGAAGTGAGGTTGCCTACAGCGTAGACGAGGCACTCGCGATTGCTGATAAGCTGGGCTATCCGGTTGTGCTTCGCCCGGCCTACACCATGGGAGGAGCAGGCGGCGGTCTTGTTTATAATAAGGAAGAGTTAAGGACTGTCTGTACCCGCGGCTTACAGGCAAGCTTAGTCGGCCAGGTGCTTGTAGAGGAATCGATTCTCGGCTGGGAAGAGCTTGAGCTTGAGATTGTCCGTGACGCCGACAACAACATGATTACTGTCTGCTTTATTGAAAATATCGACCCTCTTGGTATCCATACCGGCGACTCGTTCTGCTCTGCTCCGATGCTTACCATCTCAAAGGAATGCCAGAAGCGTTTACAGGAACAGGCCTATAAGATTGTTGAATCCGTTCAGGTCATCGGCGGAACTAATGTACAGTTTGCACACGACCCGGTCAGCGACCGTATCGTCGTAATAGAAATTAACCCGAGAACCTCCCGTTCCTCCGCACTTGCCTCCAAGGCTACCGGCTTCCCGATTGCTCTGATTTCCGCGATGCTTGCGGCAGGTCTTACCTTAAAGGATATTCCGTGCGGCAAGTGTGGCACCCTTGACAAATATGTTCCGGGCGGAGACTATGTTGTTATTAAGTTCGCACGCTGGGCTTTCGAAAAGTTCAAGGGCGTCGAGGACAAGCTTGGCACCCAGATGCGCGCTGTCGGCGAGGTTATGAGTATCGGTAAGACCTATAAGGAAGCGTTCCAGAAGGCAATCCGGAGCCTTGAAACCGGACGTTATGGTCTCGGCCATGCAAAGGATTTCGATACAAAGACGAAGGAAGAACTTCTCCAGATGCTGATTACCCCGTCCAGCGAACGTCACTTCATTATGTATGAAGCACTGCGTAAGGGCGCCTCCGTAGATGAGATTTTCAATATTACCAAGGTAAAGCATTACTTTATCGAGCAGATGAAGGAGTTAGTGGAGGAGGAAGAGTCTCTTGCCGCCGGGAAGGGACAGCTTCCGGCAGACGAATCACTGATTTCCGCAAAGAAAAACGGCTTTTCTGATAAGTATCTGAGCCAGATTTTAAGCGTGCCGGAGGACGAAATCCGCAGCCGCCGTATTACGCTCGGCGTTGAGGAGGCCTGGGAGGGCGTCCATGTCAGCGGTACTGAAAACAGCGCTTACTACTATTCTACCTACAATGCACCGGACAAGAATCCGGTGAATACCGATAAGCCAAAAATTATGATTCTCGGCGGCGGACCGAACCGTATCGGTCAGGGCATCGAGTTCGATTACTGCTGTGTGCATGCCTCTCTCGCCTTAAAGAAGCTTGGCTTTGAAACGATTATCGTCAACTGCAACCCGGAAACCGTTTCTACCGACTACGATACCTCTGACAAGCTCTACTTTGAGCCGCTGACCTTAGAGGATGTCTTGAGCATCTATAAGAAAGAGCAGCCGCTTGGCGTTATTGCACAGTTCGGCGGACAGACCCCGCTGAATCTTGCGGCGGACCTGGAAAAGAACGGCGTCCGGATTCTTGGCACCTCTCCTTCCGTTATCGACCTGGCAGAAGACCGTGACCTGTTCCGCGCAATGATGGAAAAGCTGGAGATTCCGATGCCGGAATCCGGCATGGCGACTACTGCGGAGGAAGCGCTTGCGATTGCAAAGAAAATCGGCTATCCGGCTATGGTGCGCCCGTCCTATGTGCTTGGTGGCCGCGGCATGGAAGTCGTTTACGACGACGAAAGCATGATAAACTATATGAACGCAGCTGTCGGTGTAACTCCTGACCGCCCGATTCTGATTGACCGTTTCTTGAACCACGCGCTGGAATGCGAAGCAGACGCCATCAGCGACGGCACCCATGCCTTTGTTCCTGCGGTTATGGAGCATATTGAGCTTGCCGGCGTCCATTCCGGCGACTCTGCCTGCATCATTCCTTCTGTTCACATCAGTGAAAAGAATGTGCGCACAATTAAGGAGTATACCAAGAAGATTGCAGAGGAAATGCATGTAAAGGGCTTAATGAATATGCAGTACGCCATTGAAAACGGCAAAGTGTATGTTCTGGAGGCTAACCCGCGTGCTTCCCGTACCGTACCGTTGGTTTCCAAGGTCTGCAATATCCATATGGTACCGCTTGCTACTGACATCATTACTTCAGAGCTTACCGGCCGGCCGTCTCCGGTTGCCGGCTTAAAGGAGCAGGAGATTCCGTACTACGGCGTAAAGGAAGCAGTTTTCCCGTTCAATATGTTCCCGGAAGTTGACCCGATTCTCGGACCGGAAATGCGTTCCACCGGTGAAGTGCTCGGTCTGGCAGCTTCCTACGGCGAAGCCTTCTACAAGGCACAGGAGGCTACCCAGTCAAAGCTTCCGTTAAAGGGTACGGTTCTGATTTCTGTAAACCGCAAGGACAAAGCGGACATTATCGAAGTAGCAAAGATGTTTTCCCATAACGGCTTTAAGATTCTTGCTACCGGCAATACCTGTAAGCTCATCTGGGAAGCGGGCATTGAGGCAGAGCTGGTAAAGAAGCTCTCAGAGGGACGTCCGAATATCCTCGACATTATCACTAACGGACAGGTGGACCTGATTATCAACTCCCCTGCAGGAAAGGACAGCATAAACGACGACAGCTATATCCGTAAGGCAGCCATCAAGGGCAAGATTCCTTATATGACTACGGCTGCTGCCGCAAGAGCTACCGCAAAGGGAATCCAGTCCGTAAGGAAGCACGGAAACCGCGAAATCAAGTCCTTACAGCAGCTCCACAGCGAGATTAAGGAAAAATAAAAGACAGAAGGGGCTGCCACATAAAGCGTGGCAGCCCCGGTTCGTAAGTAACTCATTTTATTCCAGCCCTACCGGAGCCGGTTCCCGTGTCGGCTCTACTTTTTCCTTGTCTGCGGAGCTTTCCGGCGTTCCATCGCTCCCGACATAAACAAGCTCATAGCCCTCGCATTCGTCCAGAACATAATCCACAAACGCCTGCGTCTTTTCCGTGCCAATTAAGAACCACTTTCCTGTATCAAGAATATTTGTTGTAATATAGCCTTCTTCCATTACGCCCAGACTAATGTTTTTATATCCTAACAGCGGGATATCGACAGAAATGCTTAGTATTTCACGAGCCGTCCAATGTAGCTGCTGATTATCCGCTTCATTCTCCGCTCCTGTCTCCGATAAAAGGGACTCCCGGATGACCCCGTTATCCACCTTATCAAAGCGGACTGTCGCATACTCCCCGGAGGATTTCCGATAACCATAGAAAACAGGCCCGAACGATACTTCCTCCCGCAGGTTCAGATCCTCAATAAACTGTCCTAATGTTTGCGGACGGTAATACGCATTGGTAAAGGCGTACCACTCGTCAGTCCCCTCGTATTGAACAGCTATCGCACATTCGCTTGAAATTTTCGTTATGCGGCAGAGCTTTGCGGCTCTCTGCCGCTCCGGCGCCTCGCCGGCTATCTCCGCATAGCTGTCCCAGCCCTCTGCAATAACCTCTCCCAGCTCTTCTCCAATACGCTCCAAAGGAACCTCCCCTCCTCTTGAAGTATATTCTGCCGGGCTCTGGCCGACAGAAGCCGCAAACAACACCTTGGAATACTGCTGGTAAACAGGCAGCTCCTCCCAGCGCGGCATAGGAAAAAGCGCCTCTCCTGAAGCGGACTGTCCCGGGGCAAGCGGAGTGCCTGTAACCTCCAAAATGGGCCATGTCTGCACGGTATCGCGGCTGTGAAGCAGAACGATACCACACACTGCCGTACAGGCACAGGCTGCCACCGCTCCCCATTTCAGCAGGCTGTACCTTTTTGCCTTTTGCCGCTTTTCTGTCTTTTGTCCTGGCGCCGCCTCCTCAATGTACTGTTCATCCACCTGACCCAGAACCTCCAATATCCGTTTTTCTTTTCTAAACTCTGTCATACATTGACACCCTCTTTCTCTAACAGCTTCCTTAATTCGTTTCTTGAACGCAGAAGCGACATTTTCACTTTGCTTTCGCTGACACCGTACTCTGCCGCAATCTCCTTGACAGAAGCAACATACCAGTAACGGCGCATAAAAAATCTTCTTGCCTCCGGCCGCAGCTTTGCAAGGAAACGGTTGAAAATATCCGCTAGCAGGATATCCTCTACCGTCCGTTCCGTTTCTGCCGGTGACGGAATGCACTCCGCAAGCTCATCATACAAAAGCGTCATTTCCCCTGACCCGCGCTTTTTTGCCATATGCTTCTCATATCGGTGCAACGCAAGGTTCCGGGTAATTTTACCAAGAAAGGCAGAAAGTCTTTCCGGATACTTCGGCGGCATTGCCTCCCACGCCTTTAAGTACGTATCGTTAACACATTCTTCACTGTCTTCCCCGTTGTACAAAATATGATACGCAATGGAATAGCAGTATCTTCCGTATTTTTCTGCCGTTTCGGATATGGCATTTTCGGCGCGCGCCCAGAACAAATCTATAATTTGTTTATCCTCCATCTACTTCTCCTTCCTTGTTATCTTTTGACCGGTCATCCTAAAAGACCGGAAAACACAAGTCCGGGTCACAGGCAAAAATTTTCTGTAGAACAAAAAACCCGCCTGCGTACTGACGCAATGCGGTATTTTCCTTTGCAGTAAAAGATACTCTTTGCCTTGTAAGCCGGGACTGCGCTTTGCGCGACAGCCCCTTATTCGGACAGTGCCGGGCTTTCATCTTGTCCGGTCAGAAAATGATACACCTCCGACACATTTTCCCCTATAAAAGCACAGGGATATTGTTCAAAGGCTTCCTTTGCCGTCGTACCGGTCAGGACTCCGGCAAAACGGATTCCCGCACGCTCTGCCGTCGCGGCATCCACATAGCTGTCTCCCACATAGAGAACCGCCTCCTTTGCCGCACCAAGCTTCTCCACTGCCAAAAGTAACCCCGCCGGGTCCGGCTTTACCGCCTTTACATCCTCTGCTCCGACAATAACATCAATCAGCTCCTCTGCCGCAAACTGACGCAGTATCTGCACAATCCGGTAATGGAATTTTGTTGTTACGATGCCGGTCTGATATCCCTCTTTTTTCAGCCTTTCCAACCATGCCGTTACCCCGTCATAAAGCGTTGTATGCGCCACCATCACCTCATCCGCCTTTTCCTTAAACAGCTCTGAAAACCGCCCTGACTCCGTCCGGCTGTCCTGCTTCGTCAGGGCATAATAGGTTTCCTCTAAGGACAGACCTATCGTTTTCTTTATTGTCCCGGCGCTGCAGGAAGAATATCCCAACCGCTCCAACGCGTAATTCGCACTCAGGATAATCCCATTTGTGGAATCCCCAAGCGTATAATCAAAATCAAAAATAACCGTCTTTATCATCCAATCCCTCCTTCCAAAGCTGCAGTTTCTGCTTCCTTCATTTCCTACAAAAAAGTAAAGAGTCCACCAACGGACTCTCGCGATTGGCGCGGCATTCCTTATGATTCCCTGTGAGCAAAAAAGCGGGCAATCTCTTTTGCGCCTCTTACCGCCTGCTCGTCTTGGACCGCAGGCACCTTATCCGTATTATGGCTGAATACTACCTCATGTACCTCATGGCAGTTCATATGATGCAGCAGCACGCAGGCTGTTTCATAAGGTCTGCTAACCTTACCGTCGCCGCCACCCACTAATATAACGGCGCCCTTCTTAGGCTTCAGCCTACTCTCCTCTTTTCTGAAATATCTGGCAGAAAAATAAGTCTGCAGCCTGCTTCCCACGTCTAAGAGCTTTCCTGTCAGCTCTGAAAAATAAATCGGCGAAGCAATCAGAATATTATCACAATTTAAGAGATAGTCATAGACCTGCTGCATTTCATCGGAAATAGCACAGCCGGAATGCTCCCGGCAATATCTGCAATCGATACAGGGAGATATATTGCACCGGTAGGCATTTACCAGCTTATATTCTCCTTCCAGATTCTGAGTCACAATATGAATCAGGCTCTCCGTGTCCCCGTTCACCCGTGGGGAACCGTTGAAAATCAGTGTCTTCATCGCTATACTCCTTTTCTATCTCTGCACGGGCAACCTATATCGCCTCCGCTGACTCATTGTATCATATTACTATGCACGATTCAAGTAAGCAAAGCCGAGACCTGTCTCCCATTGACAAATTAGCTTAAGCAAGCCTTTTCTTCGGGAAGTGAAAGAGGTTTATACCAACCTTATCAATCGTCATATTTCTGATTCTGAACAACAGTTAAATTTATTCGATAAAAACAGCGTTTATCTTCCCACCAAGGAAATCGGAAAGAGCAATCCCAAGGCCGCAGGGATTGAAGCAGATAACATCGCAAGGCAGGAATGGAGCAGGACAGTCGATATGGCATTATTATCGGGTATTTCCGAAGCAAAGATTTTAGAGGTCAAGCAAACCAAGGTACCCCTCCAAACTATTTTGCTTTTTGTTTTTTCAAAACTATTCCACATACAATTACCGCTGCAAAAAAGATAAAGATCAGATACCATAGATTTTCAAAGCGAACTCCATTATCCAACATCAATCGGTATCCCCAAGAAGCAGGGAAAATACGCCCTATGGCTTCAAGAAAATCGGGTAGCAAGTCGATAGGGAACATAATCCCCGAAAGCATAATTGAGGGCAAAAACACTAATTGTGCTATCATTGTCAGTTTCGCTTGATTTTTTACTGTCAACCCTAAAACACTTCCAATGCTTAACGACGAGGTAATGTATATAGCAAGTGCAAGAAAGAAAAACGGAAGTTGTCTCGGCAAAGTTGCTTCAAATAAAATAGGGGCAAGCAGCACTATCACAATACAGGTAATCATCAAATGAACAAATGCCGAAAGGAACATTGTAACAAGTCCTAAATAGACAGGCACTCCGTTTGCTTTATAAACTTTTTTTATGTCACTTCCGTAAGTTTCAATCAACGACGGCGGTAATCCGATAAATGCCCCCATTGAAACACTCATTACAATCATGGATTGTATTAGCGTACTTCCCATTTCCGGCATAACGGAAGTAAAAATACCGCCCATAAGAAGAAAGAAAATAAGCGGAACGATATAGCAGGTAACTAAGAGGGACTTACTTCGTATATCCAATTTCCACTGTAACGCCACACCATATAAAAAACTGTTCATTCTGTTTCCCTCCTTGCCATTTCGATAAAGTGTTCTTCAAGTGTACCACGGTCAACTTTAATATCCAATATATGAATTTCTTTTTGCTTCAAATCATTAAGCAGAGAAATCAAAGTATCTTCAATATTATCTGTTTCAAAAGTGCGGTTCCCTTGCCTTGTTTTGATATGGATAAAATACTTTTCCCCAATCTTATCTGTCAGTTCTGTTGCTGTGCCACAAAAGGCAATATTTCCATTATTCAAAATTGCAATGTGGTCACATAAGCTTTCCACTTCTGCCATATCGTGACTTGCCAAAACAATCGTTTTCCCTTGTGACTTGAGTTTACGAATTTGCTCGTGAAGTGAAACCCTACCCAGAGCATCAAGCCCCGCAGTCGGCTCATCGAGAAAAATAATATCTGGATTACCGATAAGTGCAAGAGCAAGATGTAATCTCCTTTTTTGTCCTGTGGATAGTTGGATGTACTGTTTCTTCTCAATTTCTTTAATACCAAGAGCGTTAAGCATAGTGAAATCAATCTTTGCCCTGTTCCATTTTGAAAATAATCTTACAGCCTCCATCGATTTGATATGGGCAGGTAAAGAGGATGATTGCAACTGAATACCCATTTTCCCGTTTACCGTAATTGTACCGCTATCATATTTTCTCAAACCCTCAATACATTCAAGGGCTGTCGTTTTTCCTACACCATTTACACCGAGCAGAGCAAAAGTTTCTCCCTTTTCAATTTCAAAATCAAGTCCATTGAGAACAATGTAGCTGTCATAGCTTTTCTTTAATCCACAAACTTGTATTGCACTATTCATCATTCCACCCCCTCAAACGGATTTTCTCCAAGTCTTGAAAAGTAGATTTGCAAAGCTGGCTCTAAATAGTCGTTTACAATTTTTTGTCTTTCTTCCCAAGCATTTGTAGCGGTATCAATATTGCCGACCTCCATCAATTTCGGAAGCATACTCATATCACCTTTCGTAAATTCCGTAATCAATCCCCAATATTCTTTTACAATTTGTTGGCATTTCTCACTTTCAGGGGACACACTTGCCTTTTGAAGTTCTATAATTTCATCACTCAAACGATTAAATCTATCCATAAAATTTAAACCACTTTCCTTATCAAACCGATTACGGATATGGTCAAGCGTATCATCATCAAAACGCTTAATGAGATAGTAAGAGTCGTTTTTCATTTGCAGATTGACAATAATATCTGCATACTTCTTAAAATTGACTATCTGCATTTGTAACACTTCTTCCTTTAACTGTTCGATTGCTGTCAGAGAAGCTGTTAGCTGTTCTATTTTCTCTCGTATGCTATCTGCCTGTTCGGTAAGGGCATTTGCAACATCAGATGGTGTTTCTAAAGAAATTAAGCGATGCTTTATATCATCCAAAGAAAAGCCCAATGATTTCAAAGATATAATTTGATGAAGTATCACTAAATCTTTATCTGTATAAAGTCTTCGCCCACCTTCACTTTCTGCCGAAGGGGATAACAAGCCTTCTTTGTCATAGTATTGCAATGTACGGACAGTAACTCCTATTTTCTTTGCAACCTCTCCAACTGTCATAAACCCAAGCGGTAT
>CAJTLU010000009.1:0-70585 GCA_910577175.1 uncultured Lachnospiraceae bacterium
TTGACAATGAAGGCAGCTATGGCAGCGTAAATAAAAATGACAATGGGGCGGTTTCGGTCGGCAGGCTGCAATGGCATGGCGGCAGAGCCGCCGCCCTGCTGAAAAAGATCATAAGCGCGGAGCCGGACGCAAAAAGCATTTTAGGCGGTGCGCTTTATGGGGAAATTACCGGAGGCGCAAATTGGGCGGCGCGTATCGTTACCGCAGCAGAGGCGGCAAAGCTGAAAGCGATTTTAACAACCAAAGCGGGGAAAGCGGCACAGGACGAGCAGGCGATCTCAGATGTAGAAAGCTACATCAAAAAGGGGCAGAGTTACGGCTTGACCGATGCGGGCGCACTGATTTATTTCGCGGACGGCGTAAACCAGTACGGAACCGCCTCCGCATTATGGAAAACGATCGCGGCAGAGGCGTTAAAGGGCGCGGGCGATGTGCGGGCAATGTATGAGGCAACCATAAAACACACAAATAAATATCTGACACGCCGCAAAAAGGTATATGAAAGGGTTGCGGCGATGCAGGAAAAGGAGGACACCATGACGGAAAAACAGTTAAGGGAAAAGGCAGTAAATACCGCGAAAGCGTGGGCGGGCTGCAAGGAGAGCAACGGAACGCATAAAAAGATCATTGACCTTTACAATTCTGTAAAGCCCCTGCCGCGCGGGTATGCGGTAAAGTATAATGATGCGTGGTGCGCGACATTCGTTAGCGCGGTAGGCATCGCGGCGGGATTGTCAAGGATTATCCTGCGTGAATGTGGGTGCGGCGCAATGATCGAACTCTACAAGGCGGCGGGGCGTTGGCAGGAAAACGATGCTTATGTACCGAGTGCGGGCGATGTGGTTTTTTATGACTGGCAGGACACCGGAAAGGGCGACAATACCGGCTATCCGGATCACGTTGGTTTGGTGTGCGGCGTTTCCGGCAGCACTATTAAAGTGATCGAGGGAAATAAAAATGATGCGGTGGAATACCGCGATTTGCCGGTAAATGGCAGGTACATCAGGGGTTACGGATTGCCGGACTATAAGAGCATGGCAACGGCAGCAGAACCGGAGAAACCGGCAGCACCGGCGAAAAAGAGCATTGCAGAAGTGGCGCGGGAAGTAAAAGCCGGTAAATGGGGCAACGGAGCCGACAGAAAGCAGCGGTTAGAGGCGGCGGGCTATAATTACGCCGAAGTGCAGGCGGCGGTTAATGCCCTTATGAACGGATACGGATCGGCAACATACACCGTAAAGCGGGGCGATACGTTGAGCGAGATCGCAAGCAAACATAATACAACGGTTGCCGCCCTTGCAAAGCTGAATAACATTAAAAATGTGAATGTTATCAACGTGGGGCAGGTTTTAAAGTTGAGATAAGGAGGCACACATGGCAGAAAACAAGGCAAGCAGGGCGGCAGGAGAGGCGCAGGAGCAGCCCAAAAAGGAAAAGGCATATAAAGTTACCTGCGGCACATTTAAAGACAGAAATGAGGCGTTGCAGAGGGCAGCAGAGGCAAGCAGGGCGGGCGTTCATGTATCGCTTACAATCTGCAAGACGGAGTATAGCCTGCTTTATGCCGAGGGCATGACGAAAGCAGAGGCAGAGGCGGCAAAAAAGGCAATCGAGGCGAAAAAGGTAAAAGCCGAGGTTTCCGAGCAGTAAAGAAAATGTAATTGCAATGTTGGGGTATGGCGCGGGCTATACCCCTTTATTTTTGTGCCTAAAATTTGGAAAAAGTATTGACATTATACCCAAATGGGTATATAATTTAAAATGTGGAAAGGAGGAAAAAGAAAAATAAGTGCAAAGCACTGGAAAGGAGTTAAGGCAGTGGGTAAGAAAAAGAAACATAAGAAAAAGCCTATCAAATGGCAGGATTTGGCGATCGGTGCATTGATAGACTTAATCATAGGAACAATCTTAATCTTAATAGATAAGTTGTTAGGCTAAAAGCCGAGGCGGGCGAAAGCCCGCCGCCTAAATAAAATATATCACAAACCCAAAGCCAAGTAAAGCGCATGATTTTAAAATTAGGAATTTTTTTAGTAGCGGTTGGCGCAGTAAAATTGTGTGTTGCCCTTGTAATAAGAGCGCAGCACAGAAAGAAAGGCGCAAAATGAACATTAACGAGAATATCAAAAAAGCAAGGAAGGCAGCAGGTATTACACAAAAGGAATTAGCGGAAATGATCGGAGTGCATCAGAAAGATATTAGCCGGTGGGAAAATGGAGAACGAACACCGAGTATAGAAGCGTTTTCCGGTATCTGCAAAGCCTTAAAAACATCGGCTGATATGTTGTTAGAGATTGGAAAAGATTGAACGCAAGAAAAAGGGCGGCAGGTTCAAAAACGGACTTGCCGCCCGATTTTTATGTACAATTTCAGAAAGGGTATACAATGAAATCATTTAAACAATTTACATATAATGACCGGTTGCGGTTGGAGGTATTGGTTAAGGCAAAGCATACACCAAAGGAGATTGCGGAAATTTTACATTTCCATATAAGCACGATTTATAGGGAATTAGACCGAGGACAGTTTGAGGCGTTAAATTCGGATCTTACAAAGGAAATGAGGTATAGCCCCGACATAGCGCAGCAGCATAAAGAGGAAGTTTTAGCTGCAAAGGGCGCGGATCTGAAAATCGGGAATGAGCAGGCATTTGCTGACCGGATAGAGGAAATCATAATAAATGAGGGGTACAGCCCTGCGGCGGCACTGGCAAAAGTGAAAGCTGAAGGATATGATTTTTCAATATGCGTAACCACTCTATACAGTTACATTGATAAGGGCGTTTTTCTGAATTTGACAATGAAACACCTGCCGGAAAAGAGAAAAGGGGAAAAGAAACACAAGCGGAAAACCACACAAAAGAGGGCGACAAAAGGGGAGAGCATCGAGAACAGACCGGAAGAAATAAACACGCGGGAAGAATTTGGGCATTGGGAAATGGATACCGTTGTAGGGGCGCGAGGAGTTTCTAAAAAATCTTTATTGGTACTGACAGAGAGAAAAACGCGCAAGGAAATTATAATGTTACTGAAAGAGCATACAGCGGCGGCAGTAGTAGCAGCGTTAGATCGGTTGGAAAGAAAATTAGGAAAGAAATTTAAGGAAATCTTTAAAAGTATAACCGTAGATAATGGATCCGAGTTTTCAGATTGGGAAGGCATGGAGCGATCCAAGCGCAGCAAGAAGAAAAGGACAAAAATATATTACTGTCACCCTTATAGCAGTTGGGAGCGTGGCAGCAATGAGAACCAAAACAAATTAGTACGCCGCCACATTCCAAAGGGCGTAAATTTTGATGATAAGACGCAGGGGGATATTGACGACATAGCGGAATGGATCAACAACTACCCACGCCGCCTGCATGAGTATAAGACGGCAGAGGAATTATATAATAAGGAACTGGAAAAGATTGCAGCATAGAACGAATGTTTGTTATGCAAGTAACCTTTATTTCGTGCGCCCATTTTTAGGCATCGCAGAAAGCGATCCGGATCCGGATCTGCATCGCACCATAACCAAAACTTTTATTATGTGAAAACTGCACAACAAACCACACTATTTATTGTGCGTATTGCTGAAAGCGAAAAAATCAAAAAAATTTTCGCATTTAATGTTGACATTTTCAGTGCGGAAACTCAAGCGCACGGATTCTTGCTTTTTAGAGGAAAAAATGGTATACTAAGTTAATATCGTGTCGGCGGTTGGTGAGGGAATGCAGATGATACTCTGAGCAGCAGGGGGAAGAAAACGGTATGGATTGTAAAAGAGCACAGGAACTGATTACGCCGTTTATTAACGGGCAGCTGGATACAGAAGAAGCGGATGCCTTTTTAGAGCATATGGAGAACTGTAAAGAGTGCAGGGAAGAGATGGAGGTATTTTACTCTCTGGTGACGGCAATGAAGCAGTTAGATGACGGGACGGATTTGTCAGATAACTATACCGCGGAATTAAATCATAAAATGGAGGAATGCTATCTGGAGGGTTTGCGCAGGAAGCGTTCCTGCGCGCGCAGACGGATGCTTCTGGTATCGTTGATTTTCCTGTTGCTGTTTATGAACGGCGCTACGGCAGTGGAAAAGCGGGACGAGGCAGATGAACGCTTTTTACGGAGTATGGAGCGGACAGAAATAACCGGAAAGGAGTCGCCGTAATGAAAGAAAAGCTGGTGCTGATTGACGGGAACAGCATTGTCAACCGGGCGTTTTATGGTCTTCCCGACCTGACGACGACAGACGGGAGACATACAAACGGGGTGCTCGGGTTTTTAAATATTCTGATTAAGATAGCAGACGAGGAAAAGCCGGACTATCTTGCGGTAGCGTTTGATGTAAAGCATCCGACGTTCCGGCATGAGATGTATCCGGAATATAAAGGGACACGGAAGGGAATGCCGGAGGAGCTGCGGGAGCAGGTGCCTTTGTTAAAGGAGATGCTTTCCGCGATGGGCGTTCTGACCGTTTCGTGTCCGGGGTTTGAGGCGGATGATATTCTGGGCGCCTTAGCGGTACGCGGAAAGAAGGACGGGAAGAAGGTTTCCCTTGTTTCCGGAGACCGGGATTTGCTGCAGCTTGCGGCAGAGGATATTCTTGTGCGCATTCCGAAGACAAAGCGCACCGGTACGGAAATCGAGGACTATACGCCGGAGCAGGTTATGGAAAAGTACGGGGTGACGCCGGCGCAGATTATTGATTTAAAAGGACTGATGGGAGACGCCTCCGATAATATCCCGGGCGTTCCTGGCATCGGGGAAAAGACGGCAACAAAGATTTTAAGCAGCTTTCCGAGTGTGGAGGAAGCGATTGCCCATGTCGATGAGGTGGAGCCGAAGAAGGCAAGGGAGTCCCTGTGGGAGCATGCGGACCTTGCGCGGCTCAGTAAGACGTTAGCAACGATAAAGACCGACTGGGAGCCGGAGTTTTCTTACGAGGCGGCGCGCTTTGGAAACATTTTTACGGACGAGGCGTACCGGCTGTGCAAGGAGCTGGAGTTCAAGTCACTGTTGTCCAGACACTTTTCTTTGGAGCAGGGACGGAAAAATGAGGATGCGTTGTTTGAGAAGGAGCCGCAGGTGCTTTCTGCATTGCCGGAGACAGAACAGGTGCTTGCAGGAATCCTGTCCGGAGAGCCGGTCGGCTTTGCCCCTTGCGGCGCCGAGCTGCTGCTTTCGGTCAAGGGAATATGCTACTGTCTGACGGAGAGTGTGTTTGTGTGCTTCGAGGAAAAATACAGGAGCGAGCCGTCCGGGGAGCCGGAGGATGCGTCGGAGAGTGCCGGAAAGGCGGGCCGGGGCAGGGTAAGGCTTCTGCATGAACTTTGCAGGAAAGAGGCGGTGTTAGTTACGGTAGGGCTGAAGGAGCGGTGCGGCATGATACTGCCGGAGGATGCCGCCTGTTACGGAGATGCAGCGCTTTGTGCGTATCTGCTGAACCCGTTAAAAAACAGCTATACCTATGATGATATTGCAAGGGATTATTTAAAGGCAGTGCTGCCTTCGGCAGATGCGCTTGTATCGCCAAAGGAGCCGGAGCAGCTCAGTCTTTTCGGCGAGCCGGGAGCAGATGAGACCGCTCTTTGCCAGGCAAACAGGCGGAAAGCGGCCTATGAGGCGCTTTGTGCGCAGCTGGCGTATCCGGTGCTTATGGAGGAATTAAAGGAGACGGGGATGGAGGAGCTTTACCGCACGGTGGAGCTTCCGCTGGTGCCGGTGCTGTACCGTATGGAGCAGACCGGTATGACGGTAAATCCTTCGTTCCTTGTGGAGTATTCCGGGCTGTTAAGCGAGGGAATCGGCCGTCTGGAGCAGGAGATTTATGAGCTGGCAGGCGAGTCGTTCAATATCAATTCGCCGAAGCAGCTTGGCGTGATTTTATTTGAAAAGCTGAAGCTGCCGTTTGGAAAGAAAACAAAAACAGGGTATTCTACCTCGGCGGATATTCTGGAAAAGCTCCGGAGCGAAGACCCGATTGTAGAAAAGATTCTGGAGTACCGCCAGCTTGCAAAGCTGAAATCCACCTATGCGGACGGCCTTGGGGCGTTTATTGCCGCCGACGGCAGGATTCATTCGAAGTTTAACCAGATGATTACGGCAACGGGGCGTTTAAGCAGCGCAGAGCCGAATCTGCAGAATATTCCGGTGCGTATGGAACTCGGCAGGAAAATCCGTAAGGCTTTTGTGCCGTCTGCGGGCTGTATTTTTGTAGATGCGGACTATTCCCAGATTGAGCTGAGGATTTTGGCGCATTTGTCCGGTGACCAGCAGTTAATCCGTGCCTACAACGAGGCGGAGGACATTCACCGGCTTACGGCGTCCCAGGTGTTCCATACGCCGTATGACGAGGTGACCGCCGCGCAGCGGAGCAATGCCAAGGCGGTAAACTTTGGTATTGTGTACGGCATCAGTTCCTTCGGTCTGGGGCAGGACCTGAACATTTCGAGGAAGGAAGCGGAAGAATATATCAGCCGCTATTTTGAAACCTATCCGGATATCAAGCATTATCTGGATTCGTTAGTGGAGGAAGCAAAAACCAAAGGGTATGTGGCGACCTTCTTTGGCAGAAGGCGTCCCGTACCGGAAATTGCTTCGTCTAATTTCATGCAGCGTTCCTTCGGGGAGCGGATTGCGATGAATTCCCCGGTACAGGGAACGGCGGCGGATATTATGAAAATTGCGATGATTCGTGTTGCCGGACGGCTGAAACGGGATAACAGCAGGGCAAAAATCGTACTGCAGGTGCACGACGAGCTGCTGGTAGAGACGCCGCAGGAGGAAACGGAGTATGTGATGCGCATACTGCGGGAAGAAATGATGGCGGCAGCAGAACTTTCCGTGCCTTTGGAGGTAAGTGTCAGCGTCGGGAGCGACTGGTACGAAACCAAGTAACAGCCAGAGATCTGGCGCAGACGGGCAGAGCACGCAGAATCGAGGAAGGACAATGAAGGTAATCGGAATCACAGGCGGCGTGGGGGCCGGAAAATCAACGGTGGTCAGTATAATTGAAAAAAATGTTCGGACAGAGTATCTTCATTGCGATGCGATTGCACATGAGCTGATGGAGCCGGGCGGAAGCGCTTACCAGGAGTTATTGCGGCTGTTTGGCGAAGGAATCAGGAATGCGGACGGGACGATTCACCGCGGACGGCTGTACGAAGCTTCGTTTGGTGCCGGGCGGGTCAAAGAGCTGAATGCCTGCGTACATCCGAAGGTACGGGAGGCAGTGGAGGAGCGGATTGCGGCACTCCGTGCAGCCGGGTTTGACGGCTTTGTTTTCATTGAGGCGGCGCTTTTCATTGAGGCAGGCTATAAGGAAATCTGTGACGAGCTCTGGTATGTATATGCGCCGGAGGAGGTCAGGCGCGAACGTCTGAAAAGAAACAGAGGTTATACCGACGAAAAAGTGGATTCGATTATGGGACAGCAGGCATCCGAGGCGTTGTTTTTTGAACAGTGCGACTTTGTACTGTATAACGATTCGGCGCCGGAGGACTGTGAACGGCATATTATGGCGCAGGTCAGGAAGCATCAGAACGGGGAGGTGGTACAGTGAGCAATCAGGCGTATCCGGACAAAATGGTATTCGGGCTCGATATCGGGACCAGAAGCATTGTGGGAACCGTGGGCTATAAGACCACCGGAGGGTTTACCGTGGTGGCACAGTGTACGAGGCTGCATGAAACAAGGGCGATGTTAGACGGTCAGATCCATGACATCGGCAGTGTGGCGGCGACAATTACAAAGGTCCGGAAGGAGTTAGAGCAGCAGACCGGCAGGAAGCTGAACGATGTCTGTATTGCGGCGGCAGGACGTGTGCTGCACACGGCGTCTGCCTCTGCGGAGCTCACATTTGACGAGGAAACAGTCATCGATGCAGAGCTCATTCATTCGTTAGAAATGCTCGGGGTAGAGAATGCGCATAAAAAGATGCGGGAGGAAACAAAGAACGGGGAGCATCATTTTTTCTGTGTCGCTTATACGGTGATGCATTATTACCTGAACGGCTTTATGATTACAAATCTGGAGGAGCATAAGGCGCTTAGGATAGGCGCCGAGGTGCTGGCGACCTTTCTGCCGGACGAGGTGATTGACGGGTTGTATTCCGCGGTCCAGAAGGCGGGCCTGCAGGTGGAGAATCTTACGCTTGAGCCGATTGCGGCAATGCAGGTGGCGATTCCGGAAAATTTCCGGATGTTAAATATTGCGCTGGTGGATGTCGGAGCAGGAACGTCCGATATCTGCATTACCAAGGACGGGAGCGTGATTGCCTATGGTATGATACCGATGGCAGGGGACATGCTGACAGAAATTATTGCAAGAAAGCATCTTGTGGATTTTCAACAGGCGGAAAAAATCAAGCTTGAGGCCTCTGGCAAAAAGAAGACCATTACATACAAGGATATTATGGGACTGAAGCAGAAGGCGGAGCGAGAGGAGATTCTTTCCGATGTGGCGGATGGCATCCGTCAGATTACGAAAGAGGTGGCGGCGCAGATTACCGCATTAAACGGCGGAAAGCCGGTAAGCGCGGTGTTTGTCGTCGGCGGCGGCGGAAAGATTACCGGCTTTACGGAGCGTCTGGCGGAGGAGCTGAAGCTGCCAAAGGAGCGTGTGGCGCTGCGCGGGACAGAGGTTTTGTCTTTGGTTACGTTTTTGCAGGATGGAATCAAAAAGGACCCGCTTTTAGTTACGCCAATCGGAATTTGTCTGAATTACTATGAACAGAGAAACAGCTTTATCTTTGTGCGCGTCAATGAGGAGAGGGTGAAGCTTTATAATAACGGAAAATTAACGATTGTGGACGCGGCGGTGCAATGCGGCTATCCGAACGAGAAGCTGTTTCCGGAACGGGGACAGGAGCTGATTTTTACGGTCAACGGCGAAACGCGTATGGTAAGGGG
The DNA here is from genome assembly GCA_910577175.1 of uncultured Lachnospiraceae bacterium. Taxonomy (GTDB): domain Bacteria; phylum Bacillota; class Clostridia; order Lachnospirales; family Lachnospiraceae; genus SIG307. The sequence goes on from CAJTLU010000009.1 coordinate 8,896, forward strand.
CGAGCCCGGAGAGGCTGCGGTGATTTTCCTGAACGGGAAGCCGGCGGGCATCAATGCGCCGATTGCACAGAATGATGAGATTGTAATTGAGGATTCCACCAAAGGGGCGCCGGGTTCCTGTACCATCGGGAAGCTTCCGGAGTTTAAGCAGACGTTGAGCTTTATGGTAAATGGAAGCAAGGTGACCTGTCCCCGCTATATGCAGGCAAACGGGGAAATGGTTTCAGAGTATTACGAGATTAAAGAAGGGGACGCGGTTGCTTCGATGGAATATTATACATTGGAGCAGGTACTTGCGTTTTTAGACATTGTGCCGCAGGGCAGGATTTATGTCAATCACGTTCCGGCGGGGGCGAAAGAAAAGATATACGAAAACTTTGTAATCAATATGGATATCGAAGAACAGGTGTATCACCCGGGGCAGTATCAGGAGGAGCGTCTTTCAGCGGCAGAAGATGAGGCTGCCGCGGCAGAGGAACGGAGGGAGTCGCCATCGGCAGAAAGCGTGCCGCAGCCGGAGGCTCCGGGGACGGCAGAGGCGCCTGCAGCCACGGAACTCATCGTGCTTGTCAATAACCAGAAGACAGTGTTAAAGGGAAAAAGCTCCTACTTGCTGGTAGATGTACTGGATGTTGTTCCATTTTCCCTGGCAGAGTCGAATGGGCGCGAGGCGGTGGTGCGGGTCAACGGAACTGCTACAAATTTCACGCAGCCGCTTGCACAGGGAGATTTGATTGAGTTATACTGGAAAGAATAATGTTCCTATAGGGAAAGAACAGAAGAAAGAAGGGTTTTTGTGAAAGTATGTGCGATTGCCAGCGGAAGCAGCGGGAATTGTGTTTATATCGGACACGGAGGGACGCATCTTCTGGTGGATGCCGGAATCAGCGGAAAAAAGATTGAGCAGGCGTTGTTTTCACTTGGGACGGCACCGGAGACGTTAGACGGGATTCTGATTACGCATGAGCATTCCGACCATATCCAGGGAATCGGCGTCCTTGCAAGACGTTACGGGATACCGCTGTACGCGACGGCGGAGACATTATGCGGAATGCTAAAGGGCAGAACAAACATAGGACGGATTCCGGAGAAACAGCTGCATGAGGTAACTCCGGAAAAGAAGCTTTTGTTTGGCGAAATTGCCGTGACGCCATTTCCTATCTCGCATGACGCAGGAAAGCCGGTATGCTATACGTTTGAGGCGGACGGCTGCAAGGCGGCGCTGGCAACGGATCTTGGAACTTATGATGAGCGTACGGTTGCGGCGCTTGCAGATGCACAGATTCTGTACCTGGAGGCAAACCATGATGTCAATATGCTGATGGTAGGCACCTATCCATATTATTTGAAGCAGCGTATCCTGGGCGAGCGGGGGCATCTTTCCAACGACGCCGCGGCAAAGCTCGTCTGCGAGCTGCTGCATCCGCAGCTGCGTTATGTAATACTGGCGCATTTAAGCAAGGAAAATAACCTTCCGGAGCTTGCGTACGAGACGGTCCGGCTTGAACTGCAGAACGCGGTAAAGGAAAAGGAGCTGTTGATGCCGGAGCTGTTTGTAGCAAACAGGGATGTGCCGTCCAGAATGGTAAGTATCGGAGAAGAAATAAAATTGTTCGCGTAAATAAAAAAGACAGCAGGAGGAATCAACAATGAAGAAAACAATTATAACGGTAGTAGGAAAGGACTGTGTCGGGATTATTGCAAAGGTATGTACGTATCTTGCGGAAAACGGGGTAAATATCCTCGATATTTCCCAGACAATCGTACAGGATTATTTTAATATGATGATGATAGTAGATGCTAACAGTGCGAAAAAGGAATTTCATCAGATTGCAGAGGAGCTTGAGGTGCTCGGAAAAGAAATCGGAGTTATCATTAAAGCGCAGCATGAGGATATTTTTGCGATGATGCACCGCATCTGAGCACAGCAAAATGCCCGGAGGAAAGCGGCGGCAGAGTTGAAAGGAGAAAGGGAAGAAGCATGATTAATATCCATGAAGTGATAGAGACCAACCAGATGATTGAAAAGGAAAATCTGGATGTGCGCACAATTACGCTCGGAATCAGTCTGTTAGATTGCATTGACAGCAATTTAGAGGAATTAAACCGTAAGATTTATGAAAAAATAACAACAAAAGCGAAAAATCTCGTAGCAGTCGGGGAGAGTCTGGAAAAAGAGTTCGGGATTCCGATTGTAAATAAGAGGATTTCCGTTACGCCAATTGCACTGATAGGCGCTTCTGCCTGCAAAAGACCGGAGGACTTTGCAGAAATTGCAAAAAATCTGGACCGTGCTGCAAAGACGGTCGGCGTGAATTTTCTCGGCGGCTACTCGGCGCTGGTTTGTAAGGGTATGACCGAGGCGGACAGGCTGTTAATCGAGTCCATTCCGCAGGCGCTTTCGGAAACGGAGCGCGTCTGCTCTTCCGTCAATGTCGGCTCCACGCGTACCGGTATCAATATGGATGCCGTGCGCCTGATGGGGGAAATCGTAGTAAAAACCGCTGAGGCAACAAAAGAAAGGGACTCCCTTGGCTGTGCTAAATTGGTGATATTCTGCAATGCACCGGACGACAACCCGTTTATGGCGGGCGCCTTCCACGGCGTGACCGAGGCGGACGCCATTATTAACGTAGGGGTCAGCGGTCCGGGTGTTGTAAAGACGGCGCTTTCTGCGGTCCGTGGGGCAGATTTCGGGACGCTTTGCGAAACGATTAAAAAGACGGCGTTTAAGATTACCCGTGTGGGCCAGCTTGTAGCCTCCGAGGCGTCAAAGGCACTTGGCGTCCCGTTTGGTATCGTAGATTTATCGCTTGCGCCGACGCCGGCTGTCGGGGATTCCGTTGCGGAGATTTTACAGGAAATCGGGCTGGAATTTCCGGGTGCGCCGGGAACGACTGCGGCGCTTGCCCTGTTAAATGACCAGGTAAAGAAGGGCGGCGTTATGGCTTCCTCTTATGTGGGAGGTCTGAGCGGCGCATTTATTCCGGTCAGCGAGGACCAGGGGATGATTGATGCCGTACAGGCAGGTGCGCTTACGTTGGAAAAGCTGGAGGCGATGACTTGTGTCTGTTCGGTGGGGCTGGATATGATTGCAATTCCGGGGGATACTACGGCGGCAACAGTGTCCGGCATTATTGCGGACGAGATGGCAATCGGCATGGTGAATGCAAAGACAACAGCAGTGCGTCTGATTCCGGTTATCGGAAAGACGGTAGGGGATATGGTGGAATTTGGCGGATTACTTGGTTATGCGCCGATTATGCCGGTCAATCCTTTTTCCTGTGACGCATTTATCAAACGGAATGGCAGGATTCCGGCGCCGATTCACAGCTTTAAGAATTAGGAGGCAGAACAGATGCTTGCAGAACTGGAAGCAATCGATTACAAAAACGTACTGTATTACTTTTCGGAATTGTCAGCAATTCCGCACGGCTCAGGGAATACCAAGGGGATTGCGGATTATCTGGAGAATTTTTTAAAGGAGCGGAACATACGTTATATTCGGGATGCCGCGGATAATATTATCTGCTATCAGGCGGCTACTCCGGGATATGAGGCGTTTCAGACAGTGATTCTGCAGGGGCATATGGATATGGTCTGTGCAAAGGAAGCGGATTCCGCCCATGACTTTTTAAAGGACGGGATACGACTGCAGACCGATGGCGAATGGCTGTTTGCAGATAAGACGACACTCGGCGGGGATGACGGGATTGCAGTGGCGTATTGTATGGCATTGCTTTCCGATGAAACGCTGCAGCATCCGGCGTTGGAAATTGTGATTACGACCGATGAGGAGACCGGGATGAACGGGGCAAAGGTATTGGAGGCGTCGGCGTTTTCCGGAAAATATATGATTAACCTTGACTCAGAGGAAGAGAATGTGGTACTCTGTGGATGTGCCGGCGGAGCGCGGATGACGGGAAAGCTTCCGTTAAAGCGGATTCCGGCGGCGGGAACGACGGTAAATGTGACGGTGTGCGGCCTTGCGGGCGGGCATTCCGGCGTGGAAATCGACAAAAACAGGACGAATGCCATCTTGCTTCTGGCAAGGTATCTGTTTACCTTAAGAGAGAAGGTTCCGTTTTTGCTTGCGGATTTTTCGGGAGGACAGAAGGATAATGCAATTCCGAGAGAGGCAGAGGCGCTTCTTTTGTTCCCGGAGGGGCTGTCGGAGGAAGACAGGAAGACGGCGGAGGAGACCGCTGCCGGTCTGATGGCGGAACTTCGTGCGGCAGAGCCTGATGTCTGTCTGCGCTTTTTGGTGCAGGAGGAGACGGCGGAGGAGGTGCCGGTACTGCATCCGGTGTCCTTTGAAAAGCTTCTGTGTCTTTTTCTGCATGCGCCGGACGGAGTACAGGTAAGGAGCGCGGAGATTCCGGGTCTGGTAGAAAGCTCTTTAAATCTCGGTGTCTGCCGTACAGGAGCGCAGGAGATTTCGCTCTGCTGGGCACTTCGCAGCAGCAAAAAAAGCTATTTGTCCTTTTTGCAGGAAAAGCTTGCGTACCTGATTGACTTTCTGGGCGGAGACTGGCATGTGTCCGGGGAATACCCGGCGTGGGAATATAACGAAGAGTCGAGGCTCCGGGAGATTTATTGCGAAGCGTATCTTTCCCTGACCGGGAAGCGTCCGGAGACTGCCGTGATTCATGCCGGGCTCGAGTGCGGAATTTTTGCGGAAAAGCTCCCGGGGCTGGATATGATAGCAGTCGGTCCGGAGATGCGGGACGTCCACACGCCGGCGGAGAAGCTGAACATTGCTTCGGCACTGCGGATTTACAGGCTGTTAGAGAAAATACTTGCAGATGGCAGAATATCGTGATATTCTTTGGAGAGAGTTTATGAAGAAGAAAAAAAAGAAGAAAAAACTGGAGACCCTGGCGCTGGGAGTTGCTGCATTTGTGACAGTAACGGCAGCGGCTCTGTTGTTCCTTTTATACACGTCGGCCGGCAAAAGACTGACATCGAAAGCAGTGGCAGGGTATCTGCACGGTGCGGTAAATTATGTTGCAGGGGACATTACGAAGCCTCCTGCAGAAAAAGAAACGTGGAACGGGACGGGAAATCAGGGTGGAAAAGAAGAAAAAGAGGAGCAGGATCCGAAAGAGCAAAAGGAGCTGTATCATATCCTGTTGTTAGGAGAGGAGGCAATCGGTTCTTCGGCAGGAAAGGGAAGGACCGACGCTATTTTACTGGTCACTGTGGACGCCGGCGCCAAAAGAGTTTCGGTAACGTCGATTCTGCGTGATACGTATGTAGAGCCGGACGGGATGAATCCGTGCAAAATCAATGCGGTCTATGCAAGGCTCGGGGTAAAGGGCCTGTATGAAATCTTGTATGAGAAGCTTGGCGTATGGCCGGACGGCTATGCCAAGGTCGGCTTTGACAGCTTTGAGAAAATCATCGATTTGCTCGGAGGGGCAGAGGTTACATTGACAGAGGAAGAAGCGCGTTACCTGAATACGCACAATTATATTTCCAAAAAGGAATACCGGAATGTGAAAAGCGGGACGCAGGTGCTGAACGGAAATCAGACGCTTGGCTACTGCCGTGTGAGGTATGTGGCAAATTGTAACGGGACAAAGCACGATTATGGCCGGACGGAACGGCAGCGCATGGTATTGAAGAATCTGTTTGAGCGTTATAAGTCGGCAGGAGTCACGAAATGGGCAAAGATATTAAAAGAGGCACTTGGCTATGTAGAAACCGATATTACCGAAAAGACGCTTGAGAATCTTATTTTTGCGGTATATAATAACGGAATAAAGACAATGGAGCAGCATCAGCTGCCGGCAAAGGGAACATATGAAGAACCAAAAGCTGTCGGGAGTGTCACCAGTCCGCTGGTTGTAGACTGGAAGACGAACAGGGAGCTGTTTTGGAAAGCTTTGGAGTAAGGATAGAAGGAGAAAAGGTGAGAACCCATGAAAGAGGAAGGACAGTCTATATTCGATGAATTTGAAACCGATGAAGAAACCGGAGAGGTAATGATTCCGCGTGCGACGGTAGGTGTGGCGCCGGATTTAGACGAGGTTTCTTCTGCTCCGGCTGTCGAAGAGGAGACATCAGAGAAAGGTGCGGCAGAAGAAGAGCTTCCGGTGCTGCAGTTTGATTTTAGCTTCGGGGAGGAAGAGTTTGCAGCTCCGGCGCAGACGTCAGAGGAAGACATGGTTTTGCAGGGAATCGACGAAGCCCTTGCGGCACAGATGGCGGCAAGCCTCGGACCGGAGGAAGCCGCGCCTGTGCAGGAGCCGCGGAACGGAAAGAAGAAAAAGGAACCGAAGAACAAAAAGGAAGCAAACAGTAAAAGCGAGCCGAAGAAAAAGAAGAACCTGTGGACAAGGATTCCGCTTTGGTGCCGTATTACTCTGATTTCGGTATGTTCCCTCTGTCTTGTCTGCGGATTGTTGCTTGGTACGGAGCCGGGAAGGAATGTTATTTACGGACTGATTGCAGAGTATATCGATAGGAATATCGGAAGAGAGGAGATTACCCCTTATCCGCAGCCGACGCTGACACCGGAGTTTCCGCGGCCGACAGACTCCGCAGAGAATCCGTTGACGCCGGGCGCTACGGAGGGGCCTACGCCGACAATCCAGCCGCGTCAGGAAGATTACTGCTACAATATCCTTTTAATCGGCGAGGAGGCACTGGAGTATTTTGGAGGAAGCCGCTCCGATACTATGATTATATTTTCAATCAATTCCAAAGAAAAGAAGATGCACATGACCTCGCTGATGCGGGATATGTATGTGCAGATTCCGGGGTATGCAGATAATAAGCTAAACGCTGCATACAGCTTTGGCGGGACGAAGCTTCTAATTGAAACAATCGAGCTGAACTTCCGGGTTAAAATCGACGGCTATGTCAAGGTCGGATTTGATGATTTCGAATGGATTATTGACCGGCTGGGCGGGGTGGAAATCACTCTGACAGCAGAAGAAGCGGAATATTTGCGAACGACAAGATATATTACCAATCCGGCTTACCGGAATGTAGTGGCAGGGACGCAGCTGATGAACGGGAATCAGGTGCTTGGTTACTGCCGTGTGCGCTATGTTCCGACAGCGAACGGCACACACAGCGATTTTGGACGTACCGAACGTCAGAGGCTGGTATTGTCGAAGCTTTTTGATAAATACAAGGACAGCAATATTTTTACCCTGCTCAGTATTATGAACGACTGTCTGCCGATGGTACGGACGGATGTATCCAAGGCAGATATGCAGGATTTGCTGAAGACAGTAGTAGAGAACCGTATGTTAAGTCTGGATACCCTGCGGATTCCGATAGCAGGGACCTTTGAGGATGCACGAGTTGGAAACAGTGAAGTAATTCAGGTAAAATGGCCGAAAAATATTGAGGTGCTTCACGAGTTTATTTTCGGGCCGGAGGAGTAAGGAAGGCCGGAGGAACATAGACGGCGGAGTTTGGAGGAGAAGGAAAATGGAAATTCAGCTTTGGAGGGAGCTGCTTGAGCCGTATGCGCTTGCGGTAGATGAGGTGGTCGTCAAGTTTGAGCATTTGATTGACGCATACCGCAAAAGCGGCAGCTACTCGCCGATTGAGCAGGTAAAGGGACGGGTAAAGTCCATTTCCAGTATTCTGGAGAAGTGCCAGAAGAAGGGAATCGAGTTCGGTGAGTTTGAGCAGTATATTGAAGATATTGCGGGAATCCGTATTATCTGCCAGTTTACCGAGGATATCTACAGGGTAGTGGAGATTATCCGGAATCGTGCGGATATGCAGATAAAAGAAGAAAAGGATTATCTGGTGAATGTAAAGGACAGCGGCTATCGCAGCTACCATATGATTGCCTATTATACGGTGGAGACCCTGCGCGGGCCGAAGCGCCTGCAGATAGAGATGCAAATCCGGACGCTTGCCATGAATTTCTGGGCTACGATTGAGCATTCCCTGCAGTATAAGTATAAAAAGAATATGCCGGAGAATTTGCGGCAGCGTCTTCACAATGCGGCAGAGGCAATTGTAGTGTTAGATAAGGAGATGTCCTCAGTACGGGATGAAATCATGGATTCGCAGAATTCGTTTCACCGGAAGGCGGGACTGGTAGCGGATATTTTGACGAATATCCAGAATCTTTACAAAATAGCGAATAAAAAGGAAGTTGTAAAAATACAGGATGAGTTTTTCCGGGTGTATCAGGAGGCCGATTTGTCGAAGCTCGAGCATTTCAGCAAGGAGTTGGATGTCATAGCCGAAGGCTACCGCGCGCAAAGTCTGCGGTAGCTTTTGGCGCAGAAATGCCAGAGAGACGGACAGGAGGACGGTATGACGGTACGGTTGCCGGAAAAATTTGAGAAAAGGATGCGGGAGATGCTCGCAGAGGAGTATGAAGCCTTTGCACAGGGGTTTGCCGCAGAGCACGCGGCCGGATTGCGCGTCAACACGATGAAGCTTCCGGTAGAGGAGTTTGAAAAAATCGCACCGGTGCCGGTGCGGAGGATTCCGTGGATTCACAACGGATTTTTTTATGATGCGGATGCAGCGCAGCCGGCAAAGCATCCGTATTATTTTGCAGGACTTTATTATATCCAGGAGCCGAGCGCAATGACACCGGCGGCAGTTCTGCCGGTGCAGCCGGGCGACCGGGTGCTGGATTTATGTGCCGCGCCGGGCGGGAAGAGTACGGAGCTTGCTGCAAAGCTTTGCGGGGAGGGCGTGTTGGTTTCCAATGATATCAGTAATTCCCGTGCAAAGGCGCTGTTAAAGAATCTGGAGCTGTTTGGCACGAAAAATGCCGTGGTGCTCAGTGAAACACCGGCAAAACTGTCAGAGCGGTTTGCCGGATATTTTGATAAGATATTGGTGGATGCGCCCTGCTCCGGCGAGGGAATGTTCCGGAAAAGCCCTGCGATTATGAAAAACTGGGAGCAATATGGTGTGGAGTATTACCAGAAGCTGCAGCGGGAGATTCTGCCGTTTGCGGTAAGGATGCTGCGCCCAGGCGGGATGCTTCTCTATTCGACCTGTACATTTTCCCCGGAGGAGGACGAAGGAATGCTCGCGTTTTTGCTGCGGGAGTATCCGGAGCTGTCCATGGTGGAACCGGCGCTTACTTATGAAGGCTTTGCCCCGGCAAGACCGGAGTGGGGGAGCGGACCGGAGGAAATCCGGAAAGCAATCCGTATCTGGCCGCACCGGATGGAAGGCGAGGGACATTTCGTGGCGTTGCTGCAAAAGTCGGAGATGGCGGAGGAAGTGCCGCAGTCTGCGGCGTGTGTGCGGGCAGCAAAGCTTTCCAAAGAGGCGGAGGAGTTTCTTGGCGGCTTAACGCTTCCGCTTTCGTTCCACCGGATGATTGCAAGGGAGGAGCGGCTCTACTATCTGCCGGAGGGTCTGCCGGATCTTTCCGGTCTCCGGATTCTGCGCTCCGGGCTTTTGCTTGGAGAAATGAAAAAGAACCGGTTTGAGCCGAGCCAGGCGCTTGCCTGCGCCTTAAAGGCGGAAGAGTATGGGAATTGCTACAGTCTTCCCGGGGCGTCAGAGGATATCATCCGTTATTTGAAGTGTGAAACAATCTCTGCGAAGACGCCGGTTGAGGATGGCTTTGTCCTGGTTTGTGCAGACGGGTATCCGCTTGGCTGGGGGAAGGCTTCCCACGGTGAAATCAAGAATAAATATCTGGCAGGGTGGCGGATGATGTAAGGAGGAAAGCATGCGGTTAGATAAGCTTCTGGCAGAGCTGACCGGAATGACACGTTCCAAGGCAAGAGAAACGATACAGGGCGGCAGGGTCTGTGTGAACGGTGAGGTAAAAACGGTAATTGCGGAGCAGGTAAACGAGGATACTGCCTGTGTGACGATGGACGGACAGGCTCTTGTGTTTCGTAAGTATGTTTACTATATGTTAAATAAGCCTGCCGGAACGGTTTCGGCAACGCGGGACCGGTCAGATAAAACCGTAGTCGGGCTGTTGTCAGAAACGGACCGGAAACGGAGGAACCTGTTTCCGGTAGGAAGGCTCGATAAGGACACGGAAGGGCTTTTACTGATTACAGATGACGGGGCGCTTTCACATCGGATGTTGTCGCCGAAAAGCCATGTAGATAAGCTTTATTTTGCAAAGCTGGCAAGGGAGATTACTGAGGAAGACATCGCCCTGTTTGCCTCCGGAATGAAGGTAGACGAGGAGCTGACCGCGCTTCCGGCGGTGTTAAGAAGATTAAGTCCCGGGGAAGCGGAGCATTTTTGTCCGGATGGAGGGACGGCTGCTGCGGTTACGCTGCAGGAGGGGAAGTTTCATCAGGTGAAACGGATGTTTGCCGCTTCCGGAAACGAGGTGCTGTATTTAAAGCGTATGGCAGTAGGCGGCGTGAAATTGGACGGAAATCTTTCGCCCGGAGAGTACCGGGCGCTGACCACAGAGGAGGTTTCCTGTTTGATGGCGTGCACCAGAATGCCGGAAGGAGAGAATAAAAGCGATGTTGACGAATAAAAAGGCAGTTATTTTTGATCTGGACGGGACGGTGGTCGATTCCATGTGGATGTGGGAGGCAATCGATATCGAGTATCTCGGCCAGTTCGGGATTGCGTTGCCGGCCGGACTGCAAAAGAAGATTTCCGGTATGAGCTTTTCCGAAACGGCGGATTATTTTAAGCGGGAGTTTTTGCTTCCGGACAGTACAGAACAGATTAAGTCGGATTGGAACCGGATGGCAATGGAGAAGTACCGCACGGAGGTCACATTAAAGCCCGGCGTGCTGGAGTTCCTGAAAAAGCTGAAGGAGCGGAACATCCGGACCGGAATCGCAACAAGCAATTCAAAGGAGCTTGCAGGTGCGGTATTAGAGTGCCGGGGGCTTCTGCCTTATTTTGACGAGATACATACGTCGTGCGAGGTAGAGCATGGAAAGCCTGCGCCGGATATTTACCTTTTTGTGGCGGAATGTCTGAAAACGGCGCCGGCGGAATGTCTGGTGTTTGAGGATATTTCCGAGGGAATCCGCGCAGGGAAGGCGGCAGGAATGACAGTATGCGGCGTCGAGGACGCATTTTCAGAGGGTTACCGGGAGGAAAAGAAGAGGCTTGCGGACTATTATATCGGAAGCTACGGGGAGATTGTCTGGTAAAAGGAGAATGGAATGAAGCGGAAAGAAAAATGCGAATACGGTTATGTAAGGTCACAGAAAAAAAGAATGCTTTTCGGGGCGCTTCTTATGACTGCCATTGGTGTGGCGATTTTTATACTGGGGCTTTTACTGAATAAGTTTGAGAAAGCAAATGTGTTTACCATTATAGCGGTGCTGTTTGTGCTGCCGATGGCAAGGTATCTGACGTCATGGATTGTTCTGCTTCCATTTCGGACGCCGGAAGAGGCGCTGTATGAAAGGGTAAAGGAGCAGATGCCGGAGGGAGCCGTCCTGCTTTCCGACTATGTCTTTACATCGGGAGAGCGGGTGATGGGACTGGCGTTTCTGGTACTGACGGATAACGAGTATATCGGTCTTGCCGCAAGAAAGAACGAGAAGCTTCCCAAAATGAAGGAGTACCTTTCGGATGCTTTAAAGAAGCGGGCAATTCCAGGTAAGCTTGTGCTGTGCGGGGGAGAAGAGGAGTTCCTTGCAAAGCTAAAAAAGGTTCCGGAAGTGAAAAAGACAAAAGAAGAGCGTCAGGAGCTGTTGGACTTCCTGCGCTCACTCTCGGTATAGAGGGCAGAGGCAGGGACGAACGGACATGAGAAAGATTACAGTAACAAAAAACGAAGCTGGGCAGAAGCTCCTTAAGCTGCTTGCCAAGTATCTGGATACAGCGCCGCAGGGGTTTCTTCACAAGATGCTGCGGAAGAAAAATATTACGTTAAACGGGAAAAAGGCGGATGGCTCGGAGCAGCTGGGGGAAGCGGACGAGGTCTGCCTGTTTTTGTCGGAGGAAACAATTCTCTCCTTTCAGAGCAGGATGGGGCAGAAGGAAAAGGAAAATGAAAATGAGCGTGTAAAAGCGCTGCCTGCTCTCCGGGTGCTTTATGAGGATGAAGATATTCTGCTGCTCAATAAACCGGTGGGCGTTTTATCGCAGAAGGCAGAGGCTTCGGACGTTTCGGCAAATGAATGGCTGATTTCCTATCTGCTAGAGAAGGGGGCGCTGACCGCAGAGGAGCTGCAGACCTTCCGACCGGCGGTATGTAACCGTCTGGACCGTAATACGAGCGGGATTCTGACCGCCGGAAAGAGTCTTGCCGGGCTACAGACGCTTTCCCGGCTTTTAAAGGAGCGGAGTCTCTGGAAAGAGTATTATTGTATCGTTTGCGGCAGGGTGGAACGAAGCAGCAGGATAACCGGATTTCTGGCAAAGAATGAGCAGGCGAACCGGGTGATGGTGACGAGGAATAAAGAGTCAGAGGACGCCGCCCCGGTGGTAACCGAATATGTGCCGGTATGCAGTACAGGACAGTATACCCTGCTCCGTGTACACCTGATTACAGGCAAGACGCATCAAATCAGGGCGCAGCTTGCTTCGGTGGGACACCCGCTGCTTGGCGACGGGAAATACGGGGATGCAAAGACAAACCGTGCCATGCGGGAGCGCTTCGGTCTGACAAGCCAGCTGCTTCATGCGGCATATCTTGCGTTTCCGGATAAGATGGAGGCCTGTCCGCAGCTTGCAGGAAAGGAGTTTTTTGCTCCGGCGCCGGCACTGTTTGCAAGGGTTGCAAGAGATCTCGGTCTGTATACGGAGGAGCTTTGTGGCAGGAGCGGGAAGTATCTGCAAGGAAAGGAGTAAGCATGGGCGAGTGGAATTCGAGAGGGCTGCGCGGCTCGGCATTGGAAGAACTGATTAACCTGACAAACGAGAGATACCGGGAGCTGGGACTTGCCTTAATCCAGAAGATTCCGACGCCGATTACGCCGGTTGAAATTGAGAAACGCTCAAGGCACATTACGCTTGCCTATTTTGATAAAAAGAGTACCGTGGACTATATCGGCGCGGTGCAGGGAGTCCCGGTCTGCTTCGATGCCAAGGAATGCGCCGGGGATACGTTTTCCCTGCAGAACGTGCATCCGCACCAGATGGCTTTTATGGAAGAGTTTGAACGGCAGCAGGGAATTGCGTTTCTGCTGGTCTCCTATACGCAGAAGGAATTGTACTATTATCTGCGGTTTGAAAAGCTGAAGGAGTTTTACGAAAGGTCCTTGAACGGCGGCAGGAAGAGCTTCCGTTTTGACGAAACGGAAGCAGGGTTTTTTCTGCCAAAGGTGAACGGGATTTTTGTGCCGTATCTGAACGGGCTGCAGAAGGATTTGGAATTGAGGGAAAAATAGGACGGCTTCCGGATTTTGGGAGCCGCATTTTATATGCCCTTTTGTGCACAATCTGAAGAATTTTTCCGGGTCATTAAAAAAATACAGAAACTCAAGAAAATTGAATTCTTGACATAAAGAGGAAAGTAAGATAAAATAAGAATTAGCATGCAAAAATGCTGTTGTCGAACATAGTAGTAAAAGAACGAAACGCCGCCGTGGGGGCGGCAGATGGAGGAGAATATGGTTTGTAATAAGTGCGGAAAGGAATGTGAAGACGGCGCTAAGTTTTGTACGAACTGTGGCACGGAGCTTACCTCAGTGGAAAGTGTGCAGGCTGAGGTGGAAGAGGCCGTAGCAGCAGTGACGGAAGACGGGGAGGCGGAAACTGCAGGAGAGCCGGAGGCAGCAGAGGCAGATGCTGTAGAGGAGACGACAGAGAAAGTCGTAGAAGCAACTGAGGTTCCAGTGGTAGAAGAGAAGGAAGAAAAGAAAGCGGAGCAGAAGGCGCCGGCAGAAGTCAAAGAGAAAAAGGCAGAAAAGGAAAAGAAGCCGGCGAATAAGAATATTGGCAAGGTAGTCGGTGTAATCGCTGCCGTAGTTCTGCTGATTCTCCTGTTCAGAGCGTTGTTTTCCGGCGGTAAGGACTATATTGTTTCCGGAAAGAACGCTGTGATTGCGATTGACGAGACCGATGATTTTGTATTAGCAATTATGGAAAACGGGAAAGCGCTGGATACCGGCATGGAAAGAGCTGATTATGCGACTTACAGCCAGGACAGGACCGTTGCCTGCTTTGTAAATGAGGATGATGCCCTGATTGTGATTAGGAAGGGCAAGGTAGTTAAGACTGGTATTGAGGAAGCAAAGAAGTTCCAGATTTCTGCATATGGAGATACGATTGCATATTTCACAGATGTGTCAGGAGATTTTGGTACGCTGAACCTGTATTATACCAAGAACGGCAAAAAGAAAGAAATTGCGGAAGAAATTCTTATAGACAGCGTTGTATTGTCTCCGGACGGGGAAACGGTTGCATTTGTCGGTGATTACGAGGCAAAGGATGATTTTAAGGGTTATTATTCTATTGACGGCAAGAAGCCGGCAGAGGTAGGAAAGGAAAAGCGCGTATTTGCAATTGCGGATAAGGCGGCTTATCTTTACTATGTAGACGATGACCGGATTTATGCAAAAAAGAAGAAGAAGGATGCGGAAAAGCTTGCAAGCGACGTATCTTATGTAGATGTGCTTGTGAATGAGGACTGTACGGAGGTTCTGTTCACAAATGACGGAAAGACCTATCTTTCAGTTAAGGCAGGCGAGAAAAAGAAGGTTTCTAACGATGAGTTCAGCGGAGGTGTCGTGCTTCCGGCAGAGGCACTGCAGGTTACTGCGACCCAGCGTATGGCAAGAGGCAGTGTAGTAGTAACCTTTACGGGTGTTGAGACCTTTGAGGAGCAGGTATTTGTTGCCGGAACCAGATTGATTTATCTGGATAAGAAGCACGAAGGCAATACGATTGCCTCCGCAGTAGATAAGTGCATCATAGCGGAGAACCGGGAAGAACTGGTCTATATAGATATTTTGGGAGAGGTAATCCGTGTAGAGGATTTTGATAAGGGTGGAAAGGAGACCCCGGTCGGGAAAGAGGACACCGAAGCATATTCCATTTATGCAGACGGAAGCTTGAAGTATGTTTATTATATTAATGAAGATGATGAACTCTATTGCATCAAGGGCAAAAAGGAGAAGAAGATTGCGGATGATGTTACTTCGGCAGCAATTTCCCCGGATGGTACAATGTGTTACTATGTGGTAGAGGACGAGACTCTTTTCTATTCCAAGAAGGCAGGCAAGGGGAAGAAGATTGCAGACTCGGAGGACGGTGCGAAATGTATACGTTATTTTTCCCGGATTCTGGTGAGCATGAGAGAAGATGACGAGCTTACGCTTTCTTTTATTGACGGGAAGAAGCTGAAAGAGCTGTATAAGACCTATTTCGATTAGAAACAGGCGGATAATAAGAACCGGACCGAAAGGCCGTTGCCGGAAAAGCGGCGGCGGCTTTTCCTTTTTTGGAAGAACGGCAGCTTTACAAAAATTTGCGGAGGGACAAGTGTGGAAGATTTCAGTATCAATGAAATGCAGGAAATGCAAAGAAAGGAAGAGTGAAAACTATTGACATTTCCTTGCAAATGGCGTAAAATAGATACATTATTTTGGTAGAGAGCTATCACGTTACTATACGAAAGCGGCTGCCGGATGTTTCTGCAGAGGCGCCGGATGGAAGTAACGTGGAGTTTTCAGGAAAGGAGGACGTATGGAGAGATTATTACATACCCCGGAAGGAGTCCGGGACCTGCACGATGCGGAATGCGAGAAAAAGCAGCAGCTGGAGGGAAAATTGCGCCATTGCCTGCACCGGTTCGGTTTCCGGGATGTGGTGACTCCGACGTTTGAATATTTCGATATTTTCCGGAAGGAACGGGGAACTGTTCCGTCGAAGGACATGTATAAGTTTATCGACCGCGAGGGGAATACGTTAGTGCTGCGTCCGGATATGACGCCGCAGATTGCCCGGTGCGTGGCGAAGTATTATAAGGAGGAGCGCTTTCCGCTCCGCCTCTCCTACCGCGGCAATACTTTTGTAGACAACAGCGGGTACCGCGGGAAGCTTAAGGAGACGACGCAGATTGGCGCCGAGCTGATTAACGACGGTTCTGTTTCTGCAGATGCAGAGATGGTTGCACTGATGGCAGAATGTCTGAAGGCGGGCGGCTTAAAGGAGTTCCAGATTGAAATCGGCCATGTCGGATTCTTTGCGGCGCTGGCGAAGGAGGCAGGCTTTTCCGAGGAGGAGACGTTAGAGGTAAGGGAGCTGATTGAAAATAAAAACCTGTTCAGTGTGGAGCAGGTTCTTGCCGGAAAGCATCTGAAGCCGGAGTTAAAGGAGCTTCTGTTAAAGCTTCCGGAGTTTTTCGGAAGCGTGGAAAAGCTCAAAGAAATCCGGGGCATGACTGAAAATGCAGAGGCTTGCGCAGCATTGGATTATCTGACGGAGCTGCACCGTTATCTGGAAGCATACGGCGTAGCGCCCTATATTTCTTACGACCTCGGTATGCTCGGGAAGTACGGGTATTATACCGGAATCAATTTCCGCGCCCTGACCTACAAGACCGGTGAATCAGTAGCGGCAGGCGGCCGTTATGACCATCTGACGGGGCAGTTCGGAAAGCCGGCGCCGGCAATCGGCATTGCGCTGTATGTGGATACGCTGCTGCTCAGCCTTTCAAGACAGGGGCTGATTTGTGCGGAGGAGAAGAAACGGACTTTGGTGGTTTATGAAAAGGGTTCGGAGGAAGCGGCCATCCGGCTGGTCTGCGAGCTGCGTGCAGATGATAGGTATGCAATGTTAGAAGAAAAGTGCAGCGACAGGGACTGGAAGGAGTATGAAACACGCATCAATACCGGAGGTATTGTCCGGGTTTGTGAGGTAACTCCGGAAGGAGTGCGCTCCGTGGAGCAGACGGACGGGATTGGAGAATAGCATGGAGT
Organism: uncultured Lachnospiraceae bacterium; assembly: GCA_910577175.1. Lineage (GTDB taxonomy): Bacteria > Bacillota > Clostridia > Lachnospirales > Lachnospiraceae > SIG307. The sequence goes on from CAJTLU010000009.1 coordinate 25,713, forward strand.
ATATTACGATTGCGCTTGCCAAGGGCAGGCTTGCCAAAAAGGCGTTAGAGCTGTTAGAGCAGACCGGGGTAACCTGTGAGGAAATCAAGGATAAGGATTCCAGAAAGCTGATTTTTACCAATGAGGAGTTAAAGTTTAAGTTTTTTCTTGCAAAGGCAAACGATGTGCCGACCTATGTAGAGTATGGCGCGGCGGACATTGGTGTTGTAGGAAAGGATACGATTTTAGAAGAGGGCAGGGAGCTTTATGAGGTCATCGACCTCGGAATCGGAAAATGCCGGATGTGCGTAGCGGGGCCGGCGTCCGCCGGAGCGCTTCTTGGAAACGGGGAGTTGATTCGTGTGGCAACAAAGTATCCGAATATTGCAAAATCGTATTTTATGAACCAGAAGCACCAGACCGCCGAGATTATCAAGCTGAACGGTTCCATTGAGCTGGCGCCGATTGTGGGACTTTCCGATGTGATTGTAGACATCGTGGAAACCGGCTCCACCTTAAAGGAAAACGGTCTGGTTGTTCTTGAAGAGGTATGCCCGCTTTCGGCGAGGATGGTAGTTAACCGCGTCAGCATGAAGATGGAACAGGCACGTATTACGGAATTGATTTCAAAGCTGCGGAACATAGTGGAATAAAGTGCTGCGCCCTGCAGCGGAAAGAGGAAAAGTATGAGAATAGTTCGTCTGACACAGGAAACGAAAAAGAATATTCTGGAGAATCTGTTAAAGCGCAGCCCGAACCAGTACAGGGAGTATTCGGAACGGGTGGAAGAAATTTTAAACGAGGTAAGGGAACGTGGCGATGCGGCGGTGTTTGCGTTTACCAAAGAGTACGATAAGGCGGAGCTGACAAAGGAAACTGTCCGCGTGACGCCGGAAGAGATTGCAGAGGCTTATAAAAGACTTCCGGAAAGAACCATAGAGGTAATCCGCAAGGCGATTGTCAATATCCGTTCCTACCATGAGAAGCAGAGAAGAAACAGCTGGTTTGACGCGCAGCCTGACGGTACGATTCTGGGGCAGAAGATTACCCCGATTGCGTCGGTCGGCGTGTATGTGCCGGGCGGAAAGGCTGCATATCCGTCCTCTGTGCTGATGAACGTAATTCCTGCCAGAGTTGCAGGCGTAGAGCGGATTGTCATGGTAACGCCTCCGGGGGCAGACGGCAGGGTGTATGAGGGAACGCTGGTTGCAGCAAAGGAAGCAGGAGTGACGGAGATTTACAAGGTGGGCGGCGCTCAGGCAATCGGCGCGCTTGCCTACGGCACCGGCAGCATCCCGAAGGTAGACAAGATTGTGGGACCGGGCAATATTTATGTAGCGCTTGCAAAGAAGGCAGTATACGGACACGTCAGCATTGACTCAGTGGCAGGACCAAGTGAAATCCTTGTGCTTGCGGACGAGACGGCAAACCCGACCTATGCGGCGGCGGATTTACTGTCCCAGGCAGAGCATGACGAGCTTGCCTCGGCAATTCTGATTACAACGAGCGCAGAACTGGCAGAAAAGGTAAACGCCGAGGTGGAACGCTTTGCGGCACAGCTTAGCAGGAAAGGGATTCTGGAAAAGTCGTTGGAGAATTACGGTTATATCCTGCTTGCGGATACGATGGAGGATGCGATTGATACCGTAAACGAGATAGCATCCGAGCATCTGGAGCTTCTGACGAAGGATGCATTTACAGTAATGACGAAGATTAAGAATGCCGGCGCTATTTTTATCGGGGAGTATTCGAGTGAGCCGCTCGGAGACTATTTTGCGGGACCGAACCATGTGCTGCCGACCAACGGGACGGCGAAGTTCTTTTCCCCGCTTGAGGTGGATGACTTTATTAAGAAGTCCAGCATTATTTCTTATTCCAGAGAGGCGTTGGAGCCGATTCACGAGGATATCATCGATTTTGCAAAGGCGGAGGGCCTGACGGCGCATGCCAATTCTATTGCGGTGCGTTTTGGGAAAGAAGTGAGGTAAAGGAGGACAATATGCGGAGTGCAAAGGTAGAACGGAATACAAAGGAAACGCAGATTGTCTGTGAGCTGAATCTGGATGGAACAGGGGTGGCAAAGGTAGATACCGGTATTGGGTTTTTGGACCATATGTTGAACAGCTTTGCAAGGCACGGGTTTTTTAATCTGAACCTGTCTGTCAAAGGAGACCTGTATGTGGACTGCCATCATACGATAGAGGATACCGGGATTGTACTCGGACAGGCGATAAGAGAGGCATTGGGAGAGAAGGAGGGGATTGCAAGGTATGGCTCTTCTCTGCTTCCGATGGATGAGACACTGGTGCTTTGCGCGGTAGATTTGTCCGGACGCCCGTACTTAAATTTTGATATAACTTTTACGTCTGAGCGCGTAGGATATTATGATACAGAGATGGTGCGGGAGTTTTTCTATGCTGTTTCCTATAGTGCCGGAATAAATCTACATTTAAAACAGATGGCAGGAACGAATAATCATCATTTAATCGAGGCGGCATATAAGGCGTTTGCGAGGGCGTTAGATGCGGCAGTGGCGGCAGAACCGCGCCTGACAGGGACATTATCGACAAAAGGGATGTTATAGGAGGAAGTAATGAAGCTATATCCGGCAATTGATATAAAAAACGGGCAGTGTGTAAGGCTCTGCCAGGGTGTGTTTTCCGATGTGAATGTATATGCGGAAAAGCCGTATACGGTGGCAAAGGAGTTTGAGGCGGCAGGTGCGTCGTTTTTACATATTGTGGACCTGGACGGGGCGCTACTGGGCCATACCGCGAACGCAGCGGCAATTTCCGAAATTGTCGCGAATGTTTCTATCCGGACAGAAATCGGCGGCGGCATCCGCACGATGGAAGATATCGAACAGAAGTTGAAATTAGGGCTGAATCGTGTTATCATAGGTACAAAGGCGGTAAAAGAACCGCAGTTTATCGAAGAGGCAGTAAAACGCTTCGGTGCGGAGCGGATTGTCATCGGCATTGATGCGAAGGACGGCATGGTGGCGGTGGAAGGCTGGGAAAAGGTGAGCGACCATAGAGCGGTTTCTTTTGCACTGGAAATGAAAAAGCTTGGCGCCACTACAGTAATTTATACCGACATTGCAAGAGATGGTATGCTTTCCGGCCCGAATTTTGAATGCACGAAAGAGATGATTTGCAGCACCGGTATGGAGATTATTGCCTCCGGCGGCGTTTCTTCGATGGAGGATCTGGTCCGTCTGGAGGAAATCGGCGCCGCGGGCGCAATTATTGGCAAGGCAATTTACGAAAAGAAAGTGAATCTTGCCGAAGCGGTCGCGCGTTTTGAGCGTTAGTCTGCCAGAATACGAAAGAAATGCCCGAAGAGGAAGTCATGTATCCAAAATGGCTTCCTAAGAAGATATGGAAAGGAGAGCGCATGCGAAAGAAGTTATTTGCGTATATCAATACGGAGAGTGAATTTGAAGAGAATGTAGCAGAGGCGGTCAACCGTTACTTTTTAAACGGCGCGGACGGTCTGTTCCTTTACAGCTATATTGCCGGGGATGCGTATAAAGAAGAGTTTTTTCATATGATAAAGCGCGTAACGCAGGAATTGGCGCTGCCATATTATGTCGGCTGCCATGTGGCGCGGTTTGAGGATGTGAAGAAGGCGTTTTATACCGGAGCTTCTGCGGTGGTGATTCCGATAGACGGTCTGGAGGACTGGGAAGTTATCCGGGAGTCCGTGCACCGTTTCGGCAGCGAAAAGATAATTGCAGAGCTGAATGCGGCAAAGGCCGATACGGAGGAAGGGCTTGCAGCGCTTTCTGCAAAGGCGGCAAAGGCATGCGGCATGGGAGCAGGCGGGCTGCTGTTCAAGCATGTTACCATCGGACCGCGTATGACTGCCTATCTGAAGACGCTGCAGGTTCCGGTAATGGTGCGTGACAGTCTGGTCAGAAATTCTGTGGAGGAGCTGCTCAGTACAGAAGGGGTGTCAGCGCTCGCGACCAATTATTACAAGAACAAGGATATCCGAAGAGTAAAAGAGAATTTAACATTTAGCGGCATTAACATGTATCATCTGGAAAGCTCGCTGCCGTTTTCCGAGTTTAAAAAGGATCAAAACGGGCTGGTTCCGGTCATAGTGCAGGATTACCGCAGCAATGAAGTTTTAATGCTTGCATATATGAATGAAGAGTCGTATAATAGGACTATAGAAGATGGGCGTATGATTTATTATTCCCGCAGCCGGAAGGAACTCTGGCTGAAGGGAGAGACCTCTGGCAATTACCAGTATGTGAAGTCGTTAGCATTAGATTGTGACAGGGACACGATTCTGGCAAGGGTTTATCCGGTCGGGCCTGCATGTCATACAGGGCATACGAGCTGCTTTTTTACCGAACTGACTGAGTACAGCAAGGAAGGACCTGCTCCGCAGGAGGTACTAGAGGAGCTGTATGCTACGATTATAGACAGAAAGGCACATCCAAAAGAGGGCTCCTATACGAACTATCTGTTTGAAAAGGGAATCGATAAAATCTTAAAAAAGTGCGGGGAAGAGGCGTCTGAGATTATCATTGCAGCCAAGAATCCGGAGGCAGAGGAATTAAAGTACGAGATTGCGGACTTTTTGTATCATCTGTCTGTTCTTATGGTGGAATGCGGATTGAACTGGGATGATGTTATGACGGAGCTTGCGCACCGGAGGTAAAGGACAGGGCTCTTGAAAGAACCGGACAGTAAGAGTACTGAGAGTATGGAAAGGCGGTCAATGAGATGGAGTTTTTAAAAGCGTTACTTATGGATGGAATGCAGTTTATTGTGATGGCAGGAGTGGCTTTTGGAGCGGTTCTACTTGGAATCATGCTGCGGAAGAGAAAGAATGCGGCAAAGGAAGAAGAGTAAGGCTGTAAAAGCGGGAGACAAGGCTGCCGGACAGGGTTCGGCAGCCTTGTTTCACTTCATAAGAATACGGTTGTTTGTCGGCAGATAAAAGCATATTCCAATGAAATGAAAACGCTCCGCGGGATGTCAGGGCGTGCCGTGCGGCAGGAAAAAGATAACAGGAGAATTGAAATGTTACACAGGTTAAAGAAAAGGTATATCGGGGATAAGGCATTTTACCGGATGGCACTTGCTATTGCGGTGCCGATTATGATACAGAACGGCATCTCGAATTTTGTAAGCATGTTAGACAATATTATGGTGGGCAGGGTCGGTACGGAGCAGATGACCGGCGTTGCGATTGTCAACCAGTTAATTTTTGTATTCAATCTGATGATTTTCGGGGCAGTGTCTGGCGCCGGTATTTTCGGCGCGCAGTTTTTTGGAAACGGAGACTACAAGGGCGTGCGGGATACGTTCCGATTTAAGCTGATTAGTTGTGCTGTACTTACGATTGCCGGGATTTTAGTGTTTCTTTTTCTTGGCGATAAGCTGATTTGGCTTTATTTACAGGGGGAAGGCTCTCCGGAGGAGATTGAGGCGAGCTTCGGGTATGCAAAGCAGTATCTCCAGATTATGCTTGCCGGCTTTGTTCCGTTTTTCATTTCCCAGTGCTATTCTGCGACTCTCCGGGAAACCGGCGAGACAATGCTTCCGATGAAGTCCGGTATTGCTGCGGTGTTTGTAAATATGTGTTTTAATGCACTGTTGATTTTTGGTCTGCTTGGCTTCCCAAAGATGGGCGCGGCAGGCGCTGCGGTTGCAACCGTGATTTCCCGTTTTGTGGAGGCAGGGATTGTAATTGCCGCCACACACCGGAATAAGGAAAAGTACCGGTTCATAGAGGGGGCGTACAAGAGCCTCCGGGTGCCGAAAGAGCTTGTAGCAGGGATTTTGCAGAAGGGCGTGCCACTTCTGTTAAATGAAACGCTCTGGGCAGGCAGTATGGCGGTATTGAACCAGTGCTATTCGGTGCGGGGGTATGACGTTGTATCTGCGGTCAACATCGCTTCTACGATTACGAATGTATTTAATGTTTCGTTTATCGCGATGGGCAGTGCAATCGGTATTATTATCGGACAGATGCTCGGAGGCGGAAGGACAGAGGAGGCCGTGGATGCCAACCGTAAGCTTACGGTTTTTTCTATTGTGTTCTGCCTTTTGTTTGGTGTAGCGTTGATGGGCGTGGCGCCGTTTTTTCCGCGGATTTATGAAGCAGGGCAGTCCATCCGTGATATGGCGGCAAAATTCATTCGGGTTGCGGCTTTTTGTATGCCGCTTGGAGCCTTTGCAAATGCCTGTTATTTTACGTTACGTTCCGGAGGGAAGACGTTTGTAACAGTTTTATTTGACAGCTGCTACGCCTGGGTTGTCGTTGTTCCACTTGCGTACTGTTTAAGCCGTTTTACCGGAATGCCGATTGTGCCGTTATATCTGTGCTGCCAGCTGGTTGAAATCGGAAAGTGCATCATCGGGTTTGTGATGATAAAAAGCGGAATCTGGATACAGAAGATTGTCGCATAGGAAAAAATACAGAACGCAAACAGCCGGGCGCAAACATAATAGTTCCGTCCGTGTGTTATAATAAGCGAAATGAAAGGATAACAATTATGTCGGAGCATTATATCGAATTTCACAATGTTACCAAAAGCTATGGCAGTGGAAATGCGCAGGTAAATGCCCTTTCCGGGGTCAGCTTTTCGGTGGACAAGGGAGAATTTTGTGTTCTTCTTGGCTCCTCCGGCGCAGGAAAGACGACGCTTTTGAATATGCTCGGAGGGATGGACACCGTTACGGATGGAAGCATTCTGTTTGACGGCAGGGAAATTTCTTCCCTGAAAAAACGGGCGTTGATTGACTACCGCCGCCATGACGTAGGATTTGTTTTTCAGTTTTACAATCTCATTCCCAATCTGACGGCTCTTGAAAATGTGGAGATTGCAGCACAGCTTTGCAAAAATCCGATTCCTGCAGGAGAGGCGCTTGCCATGGTTGGTCTTTCGGAGCGGGAGAGTAATTTTCCAGCACAGCTTTCAGGCGGTGAGCAGCAGCGTGTGGCAATTGCGCGCGCTCTTGCGAAAAACCCCCGGCTGCTGCTTTGCGACGAGCCGACCGGTGCGCTTGATTATGTGACGGGTAAGGCAGTGCTGAAGCTATTGTATGATTTAAGCCATGAGCGGAATACGACGGTAATCATTATTACCCATAACCAGGCGATTGCGCCGATGGCAGACCGCATTATCCGTATTAAGAGCGGAAAGATACAGTCCAATGAAATCAATAAGAACGTCACTTCGATTGACGAGATTGAGTGGTGATTATGGGAAAAGGTTCTGTTTTGAAATTAACATGGCGTACCATACGTGCCTTTTTCGGACGGTACATGGCATTGCTTCTGATTGTGGCGCTCAGCGCAGGCTTTTTTGCAGGGCTTAAAGTGACGAAGGACGCGATGGCGAATACCTGTGATAAGTTCCTCAAGGAGCAGGAGTTCTATGATTTTCGCATCTATTGCACCCTCGGGTTTACAAAAGAGGACGCGGAGCAGTTTGCAAAGCTTCCCGGTGTCCGTCTGGCAGAAGGAACCCAGACGATGGATGCGATACTTCATTATGACGAAAATGAGCACCCGTTTACGCTGCTCGCGCTGCCAGAGCAGGTCAACCTGCCGGCATTGACGGCGGGAAGAATGCCGGAGGCGGAAAACGAGTGTCTTGCCGACGACAGGCGTTTTAGTGAGGCGGACCTCGGAAAGACAATCCGTCTTTCCGAAGAAAATACGGAGAGTGTATTTTCAGGGCTTGGCAGGGAAGAGTTTATCATTACAGGTCTTGTGGATTCTCCGCTTTATATCGGCGTAGACAGAGGGACGACCGGAATCGGGAGCGGTATCGTCTATTCCTATCTGTATCTTTTGCAGGAGAATTTTACGGGAGAGTTCTATACGGAAATCGACCTGGTGCTGTCCGAACGGGAGAGGATTTACAGCAATGCCTATAAGGACTTAATTGAGCAGCATAAGGGGGAGGTTACAAAGCTGTGTGAGGAGCGTGCGGAGAAACGGTATGAGACGCTTCTGTCCGGCTACGGTCTGACTCCGGAGCAGGGAGCGGCAGCCGGTATAAGGAAGCCGGTAAGCTATGTGCTGACCCGTTCTGAAAATGCAGGCTATGCAAGCTTTAAAAACGATACTTCGATTATCAGCGGAATTGCCAATATTTTTCCGGTTTTCTTTATTTTGATTGCAATTCTGGTGTGTATGACGACCATGACAAGAATGGTAGACGAGGAGCGTACCCAGATCGGGGTTCTGAAGGCAATGGGTTTTGGAAACGGTACGATTATGGCAAAGTATCTGCTGTATGCCGGAAGCGCCACAGTCCTTGGCTGGATTGCCGGATTTTTTGTCTGTACCTGGGGGTTGCCGCAGGTATTTTGGTATGCATACCGTGTCATGTATGATTTTGCGCCGCTTTCTTATTTATTTAGTCCTCTGCTTGCCGGACTTACCCTGGCAGTATCGCTTGCCGGAATCCTTGGCAGCGCATTTCTTTCCTGCCGGAAGGAACTTAGCAGTGTTCCTGCAAAGCTGATACGTCCCCGTGCCGCGAAAAACGGAAAGCGCATTCTGTTAGAGCGGATTACGCTTCTTTGGAAGCGTCTGTCGTTCCTGCAGAAGATTACAATGCGTAATATGTTCCGTTATAAGCGCCGGCTTTTTATGATGCTGTTCGGAATCAGCTGCTGTGCCGGGCTTGTGGTGACGGCGTTTGGCGTGCGGGATTCCATGATTCATGTCGGCTCCCTCCAGTTTGAAGGAGTCCAGACCTATGATATTGAGGCATCCTTTGCGGAAGGGGACCTGGCGGATGTTTCCGCGGAGATTGCAACAATGGAGGAGGTGAAAGGGAGCTTTCCTGCGTCGATGCACAATGTAGAGCTGTCAGGAGGGGAAGCGTCCGGGACGGCAGTCTTAAATTCAGTTACGCTGATGAGCTATGAAACGACCGAAGGACTTTCTGATTTCTGGGACCTTCACAGCGGAAAGAAGACGCTTGCTTATCCGGAAAAGGGAGAGGCTGTTTTGAACCGCAAGGCGGCGGAAAAGCTGAAGCTTTCCATAGGCGACCGCGTTACAATCTGCGACGCGCAGATGCAAAGCTGCACAGTAACCATAGCCGGCATTTTTGACAATTATATTTACAATTTTATTATGATATCGAAGGAGACCTATGAAGAGACGTTCGGGGCATGGGAAGCTAATACGCTTCTGCTTTCCATAGATGGAAATGAGGAAGAAACGGCAAGGACCCTGACCGGCATGGAGAAGGTCAAGGGAGTTTCCAGGCTTGCAGTGACAAAGGAGAATGTGGACAGCGCTCTTTCCTGCCTGAATTACATTATCTGGCTGATTGTGGTATTTTCGGGGGCGCTGGCGTTTATCGTTATTTTTAACCTGACGAATATCAATCTGGCGGAGCGGAGCCGCGAAATTGCCACAGTACAGGTGCTTGGCTTCTATCCGAGGGAGACGGAGAGCTATGTTTTGCGGGAAAATCTTGTTCTTTCTGTAATAGCTGGCATTATCGGGCTGCCGCTTGGCACTCTGTTCCATCGCGTTGTCATGCACATGATTGTAATTGAATTGCTGGAATTTCAGAGGAAGGTAACGCCGTTAAGCTATGTGCTCGCTTTTGTCTGTACGATACTTTTCGCGTTTATTGTCAATCTGTTTATGAAACGCCAGATTGGAAAGATTCATATGGCGGAATCCTTAAAGGCGGTAGAGTAGCTTAAGAGGCTGTCGGACAAAGCGCACGGTCCGCTTTACAAGCGGAGAGTATTTTTTACTGAAAAGGGAATACGGTTATTTCATTTTTGCATGTGCCTGCGTTCTACCGGATGTCTTCTGAGTGCCGCTAAGCCGCCCGGGGGGCGTCTTCACGCCGGAACAGTATTAAGTGCGTACAAAATATGGATACAGAAGAGAAAACAGGGTAGAAAAATCCGTTTGTTTTTGTTATAATACGAATAAATAAATGTAAAGGAGAGTTCCAATGAAAAAGATAGTAGAAATTTTAGTAACAGTGTGTGCGCTGATAGCTGGCGTCGGCTTTTTGTTGTTCGGCGCTCCCTCATTTGTAAAGGCAATGCAGGGGGCAAAGCCGCTTGAGGCAGGTCAGACGTTTTCCCAGGTGGAGGGAGATTACATATCCTATGAGGCTGCATATCCGATTGCTTCCTGGGTGGCGGAGTATTATTCCGGCGACGAGGACAGGGCAAAGAAGATGGGCTATGTAGTATATGATGCAGAACAGGAGGCATTTCTCACGGTGACAATCCCGGTCGACTATAAGGGAGCCTTGGAACAGCTGATGGATAACTTAGAGCTCAGGGCAAAGCTGCGGGCGGAAAAGGATATGGAGCCGGTTCTGGTGGAAGGTACGCCAAAGCGTATCGAGGGAAAGGCGACAAGGGAACCTCTTACCGCGCTGGCAAAGAGTCGGATACTTGAGCTTTACGACAGGTACGGAGGGATTGACGGGACCAAGAACCGCTCGGATTATGCGGAGCATTTCGGCGACTGCGATGAGTATGGCAGGGTATTAGAGGACCTGTGTGTTGCCTTAGTGCAGGGAAAGGAAATGGAATGGTACGCTATCGAGGACGGCTGTGTAAACGGGTTTACCCGGGGGCAACTGTTTCTTATCATGTTGGCTGCAGTTTTAAGCCTGCTGATTTTTGTGTTCCGTCTGATTTCGATGATAAAGAGCGGAAAGGCGGAGCCGTATAAGGCGTCTGCCGCAGACGGAAGGCTTAGACAGATAATTAACGCGCAGTGGTCCTGGGTAGCAGGCTGGTGCGACTACAGTATGAACAGGGGCCGCAGGCTTGCATATCTGTCTGCCGCAGGCGGGGCAGTAATTCTGACAGTTATCGGAGTTCTGGCAAAGATGCCGGTTCGCGGGATTCTTTCCTTTCATCTGCCGCTCGGACTGTTTTTAGGAGAGCTGACAGCATTGATGTTCTGGTTTTCCCAGAAGAAGCGTTCAAACCCGGATAAGATTCTTACGAAAATAGCAAAGAATCTGGAAAAGCAGCTGCCGTCTTCTGCCGAGCAGGATGCTTTTGCAGAGGATTTCCTGAATACAGGGTCAAGCGAATGGGTCTTCCGCGAGCAGTGCAAGGAGACGATGCTTTACGGCGTAGTGGGAGAACGCTACTGGTCGGCGTTTTCCGGACTCGGAGTGGTTACCATTGTGGATTCGGAGAAGCTTCAGCGGATTGAGACAGAGGAAATTTCCGGTACGGTCAACGTGAACGGGGTGCGTACCAGATATCACTCCTGGGCAGCTAATTTCTTCTATCAGAGCGACGAGCCGAAGAAGAAATGTGATAAGGCGATTTCTTTTGAGACGAGTAATGGTATCGGGCATTTTATGACCCTTGTCCGGAGGAGGACGAATAACAGCATAGAGGTTATTTCCAAATAGGAAAAGGCAGGCGGCGCTTTTAGAACGCTGCTGGAAAGAGAAGGGGATTACTATGATAAAGAAACTGACAATGAAGGAATGGATGGGGACAGGCTATGGGCTTCTGATGTGTCTGGTACTCGCAGTCCCTGCACTCTGGTACTTCGGGCCTTCCGCGCTTGCGGCTCTGCGCGGCTCGGTTCCTGCGCTTGCAGGGAAGCAGTCCATGACGAATATTTACGGGATGTCTGCCCTGGGGCTGTTCTTTCTGCTCCTTGCCCTGTTCATTGTGGGAAGGAAGCTTTCTGATTCCGTCGGAAAGAGAGTAAGGCGCTATCTGGAAAGCCGCCCGGATGTTACCGAGGAACAGCTGGACAGCGATTTTAGCATGGCGGAGAAAATCGGCAATGTCTGGATTGGAAGACGGTGGACCTTCAGCCATGAGCTGCGCTGTGTTTTACTGGAAAACGAGGGCATTGTGTGGGTGTTCAGCGAGAAGGAGCGGGTAAAGAACAACATAACCTACTATCTTTGCTTCGGACTGGTCAGCGGAAAGGTTGAGCGGATGCGTGTACGGGAAAAGGACCTTACGCCGCTGATAGAAAGATATGGAAAAAGCCCGAGGATTCTGGCAGGCAACAGCCCGGAGTATAGCTATATGTTTCAAAACAATCTTGCTTCCTTTTTGAATCTGAAGTACAACGCAGAAGCGGAGAATAAATAAATGTTCCCTGTTCCGGGCATACTGTTTCCAAAAAAGGAAGGTGGAACAGGAACAGTATGGACAATGAGGAAAATAAATCTGGTGAGGAGAAAAAGGAGCAGCGCGAGGCCGCAAAGCAAAGGGATGAGAGGATTTCCGAGTACGGGCAGACGGTATTAAATGCCGAGGAGCCTGGAAAGCGGGTACATCTGCTTTCCATTATCGGGGAAATCGAGGGACACGAGTGTCTGGCGCAGAATGTAAAGACGACAAAGTATGAGCATGTGCTGCCGCAGCTTGCAGTTATTGAAGATGACAAAAGCATCGGCGGACTTCTGATTTTACTGAACACGGTCGGCGGCGATGTGGAAAGCGGTCTTGCGATTGCGGAAATGATTGCGTCGCTCAGCAAGCCGACGGTGTCGTTAGTGCTTGGCGGCGGACATTCCATCGGTGTGCCGCTTGCGGTATCGACCGATTATTCCTTTATCGTGCCGACCGGGACCATGATTGTACATCCGGTCCGTATGAGCGGTATGGTCATCGGGGCGCCGCAGACGTATGAGTATTTCCGGAGAATCCAGGACCGCATCACCGGCTTTATCGAGTCGCACAGCAAGGTCAAGCAGGAGCGCATCGAGGAGCTGATGTTAAAGGAAGGGGAACTCACAAAGGACCTTGGGACCATTCTTGTGGGAGAGGATGCGGTAAAGGAAGGACTGATTGACGAGGTGGGCGGCATTCAGTCGGCAATGAAGAAGATTTATGAGATGATGGGGAAGCTTTCATAAAATAATGTGAAGTAAAGCAGGACAGCACTTTGTAAAAAGGCTGGTCCTGCTTATTTTGTAATCTTTTGGTTTACCGGAATAATGTACAGTTCCCGGACTCCCTGTAATACCGGATTCGTTCTTCAATCGGTCCCCTGCCGCAGCCGAGCTGTGCTCCGAGGCAGTCGATACAGAGAAAAGAGGAGGCGTTCCGGGAAATCAGCTTCATGTAAATTGCTTTGTCATCTGCCGCAAGAGCGGCGCCGCAGGCTTTACAGACAGAAGCATTCTGCGGCGCGCCGTTCTCTTGTTTTTCCGGCATTGTCTGTGGTTCCATTTCCCGGAAATAAGGATTCATCGCTTTACGACCTTTGCACGGACAACGAGACAGTCATGCGCGGCAACGGTCGGCGCAAAGCGTTCGGTAAAGGTGCCGAGTTCTTTGTGCTCCCAGCAGTCATATAAAGAGAGCGCGGTGCCGGAGGCATACGGAAGTCCCATATCCCAGAACAGAAGCGGAAGCTCCCGGTTTCCTTCGCCGAGGTTGAAGAAGCCGATTGCGAGGTCACCGTTGGCTAAGAGCTTGACCAGCATAAAGGCGTCATAGCCGTGGAACCACTGCGGCTCCGGCTTAATCCGGTAAGCGCCGCGGCATTCAGGGTCCTGGTTAATGGCAATCAGGTCCTTGTTTAAGAGAATATCCTTTGTTTCCTTGCTTGCTTTGCGGATATCGCAGCCAATCATAAGCGGGGAGCCCATCAGAGCCCAGAGGGAAAAATGGGTTTTGTATTCGGTGTCGGTGCAGCCGCCGACCTTGCTGCCGATAAAGTCATTATTGCTGCCGCCGTGCATGCCGACCACCAGCATATCGATATCATTATGGCAATAGTTTCCGGTATAGCATTCCTTTTCCAATTGGGAAAGAGCAAGATTTTTAATAGAATCCCAGTTGTCCTGGATGTCGCCGGTAGAGCGGTACATATGGGCACCAGACTCCCGAATCCACTGATAGACATTATCCTCGCCCCAGTTGCAGGCAGAAAACAGGATGTCCCTGCCGCAGTTCTTTAAGGCAATTCCCATTCGTTTGTAAAGAAGCTCGCCGTTTATCTGACGCGGCTTAAAGCAGTAGTCATACTTGAGGAAATCGATGCCCCATGCCGCAAACTGTGCGGCGTCCTGAAATTCGTGCTCAAAGCTGCCCGGATATCCCGCGCAGGTGTGCGTTCCGGCACAGGAATACATGCCGAACTTCAGGCCCTTTTCGTGAATATAGTCAGCAAGCGCCTTCATGCCGCTCGGAAATTTCTTCGGGTCGGCAACCAGATTTCCGTTTTCATCCCGTTCACGCAGACTCCAGCAGTCGTCGATAACGATGTACTCGTAGCCTGCTTCCTGATAGCCTTCCGAGACAAAAAGGTCAGCCACCTCTTTTATCAGGGTTTCATTGATATCCCAGGTAAATGTGTTCCATGAGTTCCAGCCCAGCGCCGGAAGCATGCCTGTCTTAGAAATGGTCATGTAAGTTCCTCCGTTTTTTTCATTCTCTTAGTATAGGCAAAAACACCCATACGTTATTCTGATTATATCGTTTTGCAAAGAAAAATTCAATGCTTTTTTCTGCCTGAGTTTCTGCATTTTTTAGCAACCCCGTAAAGTCCCGGAGACTGTGTAACATACGGCGGGATACAAAATGCGGAAACTCAAGTTTTTTCCATGGGTTTGTTGACGGGAAGGGAGAGTGTGGGCTATAATGATAGTACCAAATACGATTTTGCGGAGGAAAAAATGAAGAAAGGAAGGGGTTTCTAAAGAGCGGCTACGGGGCAGTGATTTTATTGTCGATGTTACTGATTACAGCAGGCTGTATGAAGAAGAAGGATGTTGCGCCGACGCCGGAACCGACAAAGGAAGCGACGCCGGAGCCGACAAAGACACCGACGCCGGAACCGACAAAGGAAGCGACACCGGAGCCGACGAAGGAAGCAACGCCGGAACCGACAAAGGTGGCAATGCCGGAGCCGACGAAGGAAGCAACACCAGAGCCGACCAAGGCGGCAACGGTTGATGCATGGTTTGATTTTGGGAAAGGAAATCATATGGAGAATATCGAGATTGAAACCTTTTGTCCGTCTGCGTATCAGACGAACCGGATTGATGTGATGTACGGGAAGATGGTAAAAACCAGCTATTATTCTACGACCTGCGAAAAGGACAGAAATGTGATTGTTTTGCTGCCGCAGGGGTATACCGAAGAAAAGGAATACCCGGTGCTGTATGTGCTGCACGGTATTTTTGGCAACGAGACTTCCATGATCGGGGATGGAAACAGCGGTATCCGTATTGCGGTCGGAAATATGATGGCAGAGGGGATAGCGAAAGATATGATACTGGTATTCCCATATATGTATGCCAGCAAGACGCAGGATGTATGTACGGCAATCGACGCGGAAAACGCTGCGGCATACGACAACTTTATCAATGACCTTACCACTGACCTGATGCCGTTTCTGAAGGAAAATTATTCGGTAGCAGAAGGCAGGGAAAATACGGCGATTATCGGCTTTTCCATGGGAGGCAGGGAGTCGCTTGCCATTGGTTTTCTGCGTCCGGATTTGTTCGGCTATGTCGGAGCGATTGCGCCGGCGCCGGGACTGACACCGGGAAAGGACTGGGCAATGTCACATCCGGGGCAGTTTGCAGAGGAGGAGTTAAGGTTTGCGGAGGATGTGGAAAGCCCGTATGTTCTTATGCTCTGCTGCGGCGATAAGGACAGCGTGGTCGGAACCTTCCCGCAGAGCTATCATACGATTTTAAGCCGGAATGAGGTAAATCACCTCTGGTGGATAGTTCCGGGCTCAGACCATGGGGACCCGGCAATTATTAGCGGGATTTACAATTTCTGTAAGGTGATTTTTAAGGCAGAGTAAAGTAAAGAGTTTATAAGGGACTGCACAGGGGAACGGGAGGACAGGAGCAGGTCTTTCCTCCTGTGCCCTTGTGTAGTGGGAAGAAAGAGATGTATCGGAACAGGAGAGAGGCATGCCGCATGAAAAGATATGAAATTTACAAGCATATCGGAGCTTTATCCCAATCAAATAATGGATGGAGAAAAGAATTGAATTTTATTTCATGGGAAGGGAAAGAGCCTGTTTATGATATCCGGACATGGAATGCAGAGCATACGGAGTATGGAAGGGTTTTGGATACTTTTATCTGATAAAAGCAGTATTCGAAACAGGACGGAGGAATGATTTTATGAAACTGTTAATCATAAGACACGGGGAAAGCGAAGCGGATATTCTCAAGGTACATGAAGGCAGAGCCGATTTTGAACTGACCGGGCGCGGGCATCGTCAAGCGGAAGCTATGGGCAGATATGTCAGTCAGAACTATCAGGTTGAAAAGATTTATCACAGTACGTTGAAAAGAGCTGTGCAGACAGCACATCATCTGGCTTCACAAACCGGCGCACCTCTTATCTCCGACGAACGCCTGATGGAGTTTAACAATGGTCTGCTTGCAGGATTAAAGCATAGTGTTGTCGTTGAAAAATATCCGCAGGTTGAAGTACCATTACATTCCGCTCTTTACGAGCAGGAAAGTGTGCTTGAATTCAGATATAGAGCCGAGTTTATGCTGTCAAAGATACTCTCGGAAAATGATGAAAACAGTACGGCAGCCGTAGTTACCCACGGCGGTATGATTAATCAGCTTTACCGCGCATTTTTCAGATTGCCCGTAGATGCGGAATATGTATTCCGGACGGGTGACACGGGGATTCATGAATGGATTATCAGCGGGAACTCCCGTATCGTCGTGAAATCAAATTTTGTACCGCACGATATATAACGTCTCATTATCAATCAGTGATTGCAGCAGAATGGTGAGAATCTGGAACGGATGAAACGGTATCCTGCCAATAAAAACAAAGGGGACGACGCCTGATAAGGACGGGGTCCGGGATGGAAGAAGGGATTAGCATCTTGTGCGGCAGTCCCTTCTTTTTTACCGGAAACTCAAGTCGGGGGTTGAGTTTTTCCGGAATTTCTTATATAATGAAATGATAGGAAATGAAAAGAGGAAGTAAAATGGAACTGATAAAAGCAATTATTCTCGGGCTGATTCAGGGGCTGGCGGAGTTTCTGCCCATCAGTAGTTCGGGGCATCTGGCAATTTTTAAGCATGTGCTCCAGTTTGATACGGAGACAGGGCTTTTGTTTGACGTGCTGCTGCATTTAGGGACGTTAGCCGCGGTTTTTGTAGCGTTCCGCAAGGATATTTTTGAGCTGGTAAAGGAGGGCTTTTCCATTATCGGCGGGTTTTTTAAAAGCGTGTATCTGTGTCTGGCAAAGCGGCAGAGGTGGCAGCCGGTGGTTACGACGCCGTACCGCCGTTTTGTTATGCTGGTGATTGTCTCTACGATACCGACGGGAATTATGGGGGTTCTGCTAAAGGATGTCATCGGCGCTGCTTCCGCAACGCTGCTTGTGCCGGGGATTCTTCTGCTTTTGAACGGCGTGCAGCTCTTGGTTTCGGACCATCTTGCCGACGGGAAGCTTACGGCAGCGGATGCCTCCTATCCGAAGGCGGCGGTTGTCGGCGTGGCACAGGGCGTGGCTACGTTCCCGGGAATTTCCCGTTCCGGTACGACGATTACGGCGTGCCTTGCGTGTGGGTTTTCAAGGGAGTTTGCGGTAAAGTATTCCTTTATTATGTCAATCCCGGCAATTCTTGGCGCGCTTGTGTTAGAGCTTCTGGATTTTTCGCCAGAACTGCTTTCGGCGTCCGAGATAGTGAACTATCTGACGGGAACCGTGATTGCAGGACTGGTGGGCTATGTGTGCATCAAAACGATGCTTGTGATTGTAAGGGGAAAGAAGTTTAAGTATTTTGCATATTACTGCTTTGCCATGGGCGCATTTGCGGTAATGTTCAGCCTTTTGGCATAGATTTGAGGAGGAAGAGGAAGGAAATGGCAGCCGGAAGCAAGGGAACAGGAACGAAAAGGACTACGTCTACAGGGACAGCAGGAAGGCGGACGGGAACCGGAACGAAAAGCGGGGGAAGAAGTTCTGCGGGAACCAGAAAGAAAAGCACCTCTGCTGCAAGGGGCAGAAACGGAAAGAAGGTTCCGGCATCTACGGAGCTTCAGAATGAAGTTGCGCTGATGATTACCCTGGTGGTGTCTGTGCTTTTGTTTCTGAGTCATTTTAATTTAGGCGGTGCGGTCGGTAATGCAATTAACGGCGTAATGTTCGGGCTGTTTGGCATTCTGGCGTATTTATTTCCGGTGATTTTGTTTTTTGGCATGGCATTTTTTCTTGCAAACCGCGGCAGCCGTACGCTTCCGCTGAAGATGCTGTATGTTTTTGGGATGCTGCTTATGCTGACGGCGTTTATCCAGCTTTTGACATCCTATTCCCCGGAGCAGTGGAAGCCGGACGGGGAAGATGCGGGACTCCCGCTTGGCAGTTACTATACGCTTGCAAGAGACTATAAAAAGGGCGGCGGTATTTTCGGCGGCTTTATTTGCTATCTGTTTGAGCCGCTGTTTGGCAGGGCCGGTTCCTTTGTGGTAGTAATTGCGGTATTTCTTGTCTGCTTTATGCTGTTTTCCCAAAAGGCGCTGTTTGCATGGATTGCAAAGCGGAGCAGCGAGAGGTATGTGATACATAAAGCACATGCGATGGAGCGGAGAGAGTCGTATGAGCAGAGACAGGCGGAGAGGGCGCGTTTGATTGAAGAGAAACGGAAGGAGCTCGGAGAGCGCCGCGCAAAGACCTATCTTTTATCCGAAGAGGAAAAGAGAAAGTTCGGGCTGGCGGAAGCGGCAGAACTACCGGAGGTACCAGAGACACCTGCGCCTGTAGTGCCGAAGCGCCCTGCTGTGAAGAAGGAGAGGGAGAAAGAGAAAAAGAGCTTTTCTATCAATGGGATACCGGAAAAGGATTTTACCGCAGAGCTGAACGCCCAGTATACGCTGCCGAAGCAGACGGTATCCGAGGTCAGCACGCTTTATGAGGAGGAACGCATACAACAGAACAAAGGGCTCCGGATGATAGAAATTTCCCCGGAGACGGGAGAATACAAAGATACCACCTATGCTGGATGGTGGACGGCACAGGAGAAGCCTTTACAGAAGGAACCGGCACAAAAAGCCCCGGTACCAAAAGACCCGGTTCCGTTTGTGCCAAAGGCTGTGGAGCAGGCCGCTCCGCAGCAGCAGGAGCAGGCAGTGCCGGTACACCGTGAGCAGACTGCACCGGTGCGCCGCGAGCCGACCGTTGCGGAGCAGCTTTCCGCGCTCGGCGCGCAGGACAGGCAGACCTCAGGCGGGCATGTCTTCCGTGACGATCCGGCGCCTTCGGTGGCAGAGCCTGCAGAGAAGGCGCGGCAGGAGGTGCAGGAAGCACACGCAGAGCAGACAACCGGCTCGTATGGTTCCGGTCACGCAGAAGATACGGGAAAGGATACCTCAGGACGGGAAGCAGCCGGAGAGTCTGCAAAAGAAAGTACGAAGGAGGCGCCGGTGGCAAGGGATAGTGCAAAAGACGCTTCCGGAGAGCCGCTTATCATAGAAGAAACGGAACCGGTCAAAAAGTATGAGATTCCTCCGATTGACCTGCTGACGAAGCCGAAGGGCTCAAAGGGTGTTTCGGAGCAGGATTTACGGGAGACGGCACAGAAGCTGCAAAGTACGCTCGACAGCTTCGGGGTGCGTGTAACGGTAACCAATGTCAGCTGCGGACCTTCGGTAACACGCTATGAGCTGCAGCCGGAGCAGGGGGTAAAGGTCAGCAGGATTACAAGTCTTGCGGACGATATCAAGCTGAATCTGGCGGCGGCAGACGTGCGCATTGAGGCGCCGATTCCGGGAAAGGCTGCTGTAGGAATCGAGGTGCCGAACAAGGAAAATTCAACTGTACTGCTGCGTGAGCTGTTAGAATCGAATGAATTTGTTTCTCATGGTTCGAGAGTGGCATTTGCCGTAGGAAAGGATATCGGCGGGCAGACGGTTGTGACGGATATTGCAAAGATGCCGCACCTTCTGATTGCAGGAGCTACCGGCTCCGGTAAGTCAGTCTGCATCAATACGTTGATTATGAGTATTTTGTATAAGGCTGACCCGGCAGACGTCAAGCTGATTATGGTTGACCCGAAGGTCGTAGAGCTTTCTGTGTATAACGGGATTCCGCATCTGATGATACCGGTCGTTACCGACCCGAAAAAGGCAAGCGCGGCATTGAACTGGGCAGTTGTCGAAATGACGGAGCGTTATCAAAAGTTTGCGGAGCTTGGTGTCCGTGATTTGAAAGGATATAATGAACGTGTTGCGGATGCGGCGGCACAGGGGTTAGAGGAGGAGAAGTACAAGCGTCTTCCGCAGATTGTCATTATCGTGGACGAGCTTGCCGACCTGATGATGGTAGCGCCGGGAGAGGTGGAGGATTCTATCTGCCGTCTGGCGCAGTTAGCACGTGCGGCAGGTCTGCATCTTGTAATTGCAACGCAGCGTCCGTCTGTCAATGTCATTACAGGCCTGATTAAGGCGAATATTCCGTCCCGTATTGCCTTTGCAGTATCTTCGGCGATTGATTCACGTACTATTTTGGACAGTGCGGGCGCTGAAAAGCTTTTGGGTAAGGGAGATATGCTCTTTTTCCCGTCCGGCTATTCCAAACCGGTGCGTGTGCAGGGCGCATTTGTGTCTGACCACGAGGTAAGCGCTGTGGTCGATTTCTTAAAGGCACAGAACAACGGGACCGGCTACAGTGAAGAGGTTACGGAGAAAATCGCCAATATGCCAAATGCAGGAGGACAGGCCGGAGGCTCCGGGAGCCAGAGCGGGTACGACGAGTATTTTGCGGATGCCGGCCGCCTGATTATCGAAAAGGACAAGGCGTCCATCGGGATGCTGCAGCGCGCTTATAAGGTCGGCTTTAACCGTGCGGCTCGCATTATGGACCAGCTTGCGGAGGCAGGCGTGGTAGGACCGGAGGGAGGCACAAAGCCGCGTAAGATACTGATGACGGCAGAGGAGTTCGAGCAGTTTATAGGAGATTATGTCTGATGGAGTACGATGTTTTATTGTTTGATGCGGATGACACGTTGTTTGATTTCGGGAAAGCAATGCGGACGTCTCTGCAGAAGTCGATGGAGGCTATGGGGATTCCTTTCCGGGCGGAGTATTGTACGGTCTATGAAACGCTGAACGGAGCGCTCTGGCGGCAGTTAGAGCAGGGTATGCTGACAAAGGAAGAGCTGAAAAAGCGCCGTATGGCGGAGTTTTTTGCAGAAATCGGCGTTACGGCGGATGCCGGAAGGATGCAGGAGCTGTACCAGCAGCAGTTAAACGGTAGCGCCTTTCTGCTTCCGGAGGCAAGAGAGGTTCTTTCTGCTCTTTCAGCGGAAAAAAGCTGCTATATTGTGACAAACGGCTTTGCTGAAACGCAGCGGGGGCGTTTAAAGCTGGCAGGAATCGAAGGCTTTTTCAAGGGGCTGTTTATTTCAGAGGAAATCGGCGCACAAAAGCCGAACAAAAAGTTTTTTGACGCGGTGTTTTCTGTTTTAGGAGAAGCGGCGCGGGAGCGTGCCATGATTATCGGGGATTCGTTGACTTCGGATATACTTGGCGGAAACCAGGCGGGAATTGCGACCTGCTGGTATAATCCGAAGCAAAAGGAAAATCCTCAGAAAATCCCGGTGACAAAGGAAATCCGTAGCCTTACGGAG
Organism: uncultured Lachnospiraceae bacterium; assembly: GCA_910577175.1. Lineage (GTDB taxonomy): Bacteria > Bacillota > Clostridia > Lachnospirales > Lachnospiraceae > SIG307. The sequence goes on from CAJTLU010000009.1 coordinate 47,281, forward strand.
CTTATCGCGTGGCAGGCTTAGCAGCCTCCGGCGGAGGTCCGGTGTAGTGTCAGCGCATGCAAAACCAAGCTACGGCACGGTCTGCGGGACAAAAAGGAGATATAAAATGCGGAAACGCAAACGGCAAAGGAAAGCTGCCGGGACATAAAGCTGCATATAAAATGTGAAAACTCAAGAAAGAAGGAGGACGGGAAAGGATGAAGACAGATATTGAAATCGCACAGGAGGCAGAGCTGTGGCCGGTGAAGGAGGTTGTAGCGCAGTTAGGAATCGCAGAGGACGAGCTTGATTTTTACGGGAAGTACAAGGCGAAGCTTACGGACGAGCTTTGGGAAAGAGTAAAGGAGAACCCGGACGGTAAGCTGATTTTAGTGACTGCAATCAATCCGACTCCGGCAGGAGAGGGAAAGACGACAACGACCGTAGGTCTGGGACAGGCGTTCGGCAGGCTCGGAAAGAAGGCAGTCATTGCCCTGCGCGAGCCTTCTCTCGGTCCGTGCTTCGGCATCAAGGGCGGCGCGGCAGGCGGCGGCTATGCGCAGGTAGTGCCGATGGAGGATTTAAACCTTCACTTTACCGGAGATTTTCATGCAATTACGTCTGCGAACAATCTGCTGGCGGCTCTTTTAGATAACCATATCCAGCAGGGCAATGCCCTCCGGATTGACACAAAGCAGGTCATCTGGAAGCGTTGTCTTGACATGAACGACCGCGCCCTCCGCAATATTGTTATCGGCATGGGAAAAAAGGCAGACGGCGTAGTACGGGAGGACCATTTTATTATTACGGTAGCTTCCGAGATTATGGCAATTCTCTGTCTGGCGGAAAATATGGATGATTTGAAGGCACGTCTCGGACGGATTATCGTAGCGTACGATTATGACGGCAATCCGGTTACGGCAGAGCAATTAAAGGCAGTAGGCGCAATGGCAGCGCTGCTTAGGGATGCCCTTCGCCCGAACCTGATCCAGACGTTAGAGCATACTCCGGCGATTGTCCATGGCGGCCCGTTTGCAAATATTGCGCACGGCTGCAACAGTGTACGTGCAACCAGAACCGCGTTAAAGCTTGCGGATTATGTCGTGACGGAGGCAGGCTTTGGTGCGGACCTTGGCGCAGAGAAGTTCCTTGATATCAAGTGCCGCATGGCAGGGTTAAAGCCGGATGCGGTCGTTCTGGTGGCGACCGTGCGCGCGTTGAAGTACAACGGCGGCGTGGCAAAGACCGAGCTTGCCGGGGAGAATCTGGAGGCGTTAAAAAAGGGAATTGTCAATCTGGAAAAGCACATTGAGAATTTGCAGAAGTATCATGTGCCGGTTGTAGTGACCTTGAACCGTTTTGTAACGGATTCCCCGGCAGAGCTTGCCTATGTACGTGAGTTCTGCGAAAGCCGCGGCGCGGAGTTTGCGCTTTCGGATGTCTGGGAGCATGGCGGCGAGGGCGGTATCGCGCTTGCCGAAAAGGTGCTTGCTACGCTTGCTACAAAGGAGAGCCGTTTTGCACCGCTATATCCGGATGAAATGTCTATCTGTGAAAAGATTGAGACGATTGCAAAGGAAATTTACGGCGCAGGCAGCGTGACCTACGACCCGGCGGCAAAGAAGGCGATTGCGAAAATTGAGGCAATGGGCTTTGGAAACGTCCCTGTCTGCATGGCAAAGAACCAGTATTCCCTGTCGGACGACCAGACGAAGCTCGGGCGTCCGGAGGGCTTTACCGTCAATATCCGGGAGGCATATATTTCCGCGGGCGCGGGCTTTGTTGTAGCCATTACCGGTACGATTATGACGATGCCGGGGCTTCCGAAAAACCCGGCGGCGGAGCGGATTGATGTCGGCGAGGATGGAAGGATTACCGGATTATTTTAAGGAGAGTGTAATGGAACGTGACGATATTATCATCCGGAACGCGGTGCTTCATATTTTGGATTCCTCCGTCGGAATGCCGGTGCTGTCGGACAGTTTGTTAGAGTCCTCTCCGGATTTGAACGACTTTTTGCGGGCGCATATTTACCGGCTGCTTTCGGGAGACGAGCTGAAGCAGTGTGAGTTCGATACGGAAAATTCTGAGGTTTATGCGCTGTTGAAGGAGTTTGAGGAGGAGGCGCTGATTCCGGTCAGCAAGGAGTTAGCGGGAAGGCTGTATACGATTCTGAATGCCAATATAGAGATACCGGCGGGAGATGTGTTTTTTGTGACCTTCCAGCTGCAGTCCGGATTCCACCTTGCTATCCTGAAAATGAATTACAAAGAGGTTTATGTGCATTATACCTCCTTGGGGGAGCAGGAGGAAAATATCAATGAGGTGATGCGGCAGACGGCGGCGCTCCCCCTTGCAGGAGGGACGCTTGCGGAGGCAGTGCTGATTGACTTATCCGACCGCTCGGTGCGTCTTGTGGAAAAGAAGTTCCCGGTCAACGGCGAAAAGGTCAATTACCTTTCGGAGTTGTTTTTGCAGTGCCATGCGAAGCTGTCGCAGAAGACGAAGCTTGACCTTGTGGCAAAGGCGGTAGAGCAGATTCATAAGAAATATTATGACGGCGATTTTGAGCAGAAAATGAAAGCAAAGAGCGTCCTGCACGAAGAATGCGCAAAAAATGACGGCGCTATCCGGGTGGAGGAGCTTACAGAAAAGGTATTTCAGGAGGCTCCGCCCGAGGTAAAGGAAGAGTTTGTAGAGAAGCTCGAAAAGTATCGTCTGCCAAAGGAAGAAATCAGGCTCCAAAGTGAAAAGACGACAAAGAAGTTTGAGAAGCAGTATCTTACAACAGATAGCGGAATTGAAATCAACATTCCGATGGAGGAGTACCACAACAAGCAGCATGTGGAGTTTATCACGAATCCGGACGGTACGATTTCGGTCTTGATTAAGAATGTGAACCGGATTACAAGTAAGTAAATACATATCTTCTGCTTTGACGGAAAAAGGAAGCGTGGCGTCAGCATTTATGGCTTTCTTTCAGACATGCCTTGCAGTCGATATCCACCAGAATGATGTCAGGGCCGATTTGCTTGATGCAGCACCAAGGGATGACATATTCATGTTCCGCGCCCCAGAACCCGAACAGCTTACAGGGACCGGGAACAATCAGCTTTTCCAGACAGCCTGTGGTCAGGTTAAATTCAATGTCCCCGACAAAGCCGAGTCTTGCGCAGTCACGGCAGTTGATAACTTCCTTTTGGCGTAGTTCGCAAAGACGCATAGGCAGCCCCCTTAGTATAGAGGTAGTGTTGTTATAATACTATATGCACAGATGGAAAAAAATTGTCTGTCAATCAAAAAACAAGGGTAGTTTGTATGGAATATTCTCCTGTATGGCTTTCCGAACCGGAGGTTTTTGAGGTAAACCGTGCGAAAGCCCATTCCGACCACGATTTTTATGCGGTGAAGGACGGGAAGCGCTGTCCGCTGCGGCAGTCCTTGAACGGAGCTTGGAGGTTTTCTTATGCGGAAAACCCGCAGGAAAGAGAGAAGGACTTTTATAAGGAGGAGCCGTCGGAGTTTGATGTTACGCCGTACATCAGGGAGAAAAATAACCGTCTTGCGGTGGAGGTTTACCAGAGAAGCAGCGCAAGCTGGCTCGAGGACCAGGATTTCTGGAGATTTTCCAGGATTTTCTGCGACGTAGTCTCTGCTTGCTTAAAGAAAAAAGACATAGGAGAAGGGGGCTGCCGCAGACAGAAAGCGCAGCCCTTTTTTGCAAGCGGCGAATATCTTTAATGCAAATCCGTTGGCGGACAGGAAATAGTCTGCTGTTTGTAAGAAGCCGCCACACCCGGAGCCGCTGCGCATTCTGTATCAGTGTGTGAAAGCAGATTTTTGTGAGAAAAAACGCTGAAATTATTTCACTTTGAGACATATAAGTTCTTGTCAACGGAAGGTATGGTATAGCAATTGAAATTAAGAACAGAAAGAGAGCAAGGAGGGCAGGTTATGAAGAAGCAGGAAATTTATGAGTATCTGGCAGACAGGAAGCTTTGGCATGAAATTACGGAGCATGAAGCGGTTTACAATATGGCGGAGCTTTCTCTAATTGATATTCCGTATCCGGAAGCAGAAGCTAAAAATCTTTTTGTACGCGATGATAAAAAAAGAAATTATTACCTTATCACAATAAAGGGCGATAAAAGAGTAGACTTAAAAGAGTTCAGGCAGAAGAATCATACCCGTCCTTTGGGTTTTGCTTCGGCAGATGAACTGCTTGGCATTCTGGGATTGCTGCCGGGTTCTGTAACGCCGCTCGGGATACTCAATGATACAGAAAGAAAGGGCGGGGTATTTTTCGACAGGGACTTTCTGGAGCCGCCGGGGCTGGTCGGTGTCCACCCAAACGAGAATACGGCAACCGTATGGATAAAAACAAATGATTTAATCAGCATCATAAAGGAGCATGGAAATCCAGTGACGGTTGTGCAACTCTGAGCAGTCGCAGTCCGTTCCGGCTGTTCGGTAAACGGAGTGCTTCGCTTATTCCGAAATATCAGTTTCAAATATCATTTTTTTGCAGGCGGCGCAATAATCTGCCTCAATTGTAAACGTGGCAAGAGGATAGTTTGCGGCTTTTATTTTTCCCCTACCGCACAGCTTATCTATGAAGCCAGATTTTTTCCTGCCTGCTTTCCAATAGACCCTACTTCTTCCGTCCCCTGAGATGATTCCTCTCTGCATTTCCTGATTACAATATGGACATTCCATGATAATCCTCCTTGGAAAAAATGGTTTATTAAATTATGGTTAGATTATAGCATACAGAAGAGTTCATTACAAGATACCCAATTTATAAGAGGAAAAATTTGTCGAAAAATATCAGGAAAAGTCATGTGAAATCAGGACGATTTTTTTCTGATGCTATTGTAATGCGGAAGAACTATGATAAAATAAAATAGGAGTTATCATTAGAATTATAAATGATAATACTTTCTGTAAGCGGAAAAGAATGGAAGGGAGAAGTGTTAGTATGAAAAGAAAACTAGGAATTTTGTCAGGAATTTTGTTACTTACGAGTGTTGCTTTCTTAGGTGTACAAAGTGCTTATGCTAGTAAGGGAGAAAACTGGGAAATAACAGGAAGAGAAATTACAGCTAGAAATGAAGGCACGGAAATAGTGGCAGTATCTGGGGAAGAAATAACCGATATTTTTGTATGTGTGCCGACCCCGGCAGGGCAAAGGCAAAAGACAGAGCAGAACGATAAAATGGAAAAAGATAATGATGTGTGGGAAGTAAGGAGTTTTCCTGCAGGGGAAAAGAATTTGTTAAGTAACATAGGAAATTAGATTCAATGCAGGGAAGATACCAGCGAGCCGCGATTTCAAACAGAAGCCACATATGTTGAAGCTTTGCTTTCTTATGTACATGAACTAAATGTGGATGGAGAAGTGGTGGCATGGGTAGAGGAAAACTGTACAGTATGGCTTTATGTGGATGGAAAGGTTCATTTGTATTTACGGACACTTACTTTGCATATAGAGGATTCTGATTTCAGTCCTTCATACATTATACATGGTCAAGTTATAAATACAGACGGAAGCTTTAGCTATACATCCGGGGACATGGTAACATTCTCTAATGGGAGAAGAAGCCAGACATATGGTTTAGAATTTTATGTTACACCAACTACTTATCGTTTTTGGTTGTCAGAAAAATAGCGTAGAGAATAGAACAGATGACGCTGTTTGTTGGTAGAACGATATGTGATTTAAAAGTTATCTCGAAGGGGGGGGTTATTTGGATAAATTTGTTTTAGAGTCATCGGAGGAGCACCATAAATCAATAAAAAAAGTCCGGATATATAGAATGGCTTTATTTGCAGCTATACTAGTAGTAATTATTTTAGGTATTGTCAAGATACGCGATATCGTATCGCCTGATAGTGCGCCGAAGCATAAAACGACAGAACTAATAAAAAGATGGGATGAGATGCAGATATATGAAAAATATGTCTGGCTTAATCTGGATGGTATAAAGTATACATCGACAGCAGGTGAATGTGGTAATGAAGCAGGTCGGCTGATTGGGGTATACACAGCGGAAGGAATGGAAAATACACAACCAATCGAACACATAAATTCTAGTGGAAAGCTGAGTGATGCGTCCGGTGGATTTTCCGGGTCAGAAGATATGTTGGTGAATCATTATATTATACCAATACAAGAGCAAGAAGAACACTATGTGAAACATGAAAAAATGGTTCGCGTTTATGAAATAGTAGGTGTAAGCAGGGATTTTGCAGTAGCTGTGCAATTTGATGAAACCGGAGAGTATTATGCGTATTGTAACATGTCATATACGACTGACAGCTATGATTCGTTTTCGGATGCCTGTCAATTAGAAAAGTATTTAGAGGTGAATCGTATCTATCTATATGAGGATGGCGATGTAAAATATGTATCGGAGGGTGGAATTGCTACCCGGATGCTCATGGACACTCTCTTTTCCGGGGAGGACCTTCCTATGTTTTTGACAGAGGATTTTCCGGCAGAGTTTCTTCAAGGAAAAGTAATATCTGATGGACAGAACGGGAAAGGAACAAAGCCATATAATCCAAATCCAGTGGAAGTTCCGGGCAGGGTGGCTGAATTCTGTAAAGATAAGGAATATGGAAAAAGACTTGTCAGTATTTCAGTAAATTATAATCTTTTTGAAGATAAAAACATTAGTATTGCCGTTTATAGCGGCGGGTTCGTTTCTACTAATATCGGTATGTCCGGGAAAAGTTTCTTTGTCGGTAAGGACGCCATAGAGGATTTTATCGCAGTATTAAAAGAGAACCTGGACTTTTCTATTATTGAGGAAGAGGGGGAAGGACAGAACAATAAACTGTAACGGGTACTTAGATACAGCTATTAAATGTACGATTGAAGGAGGAAGATATTACGAAAAAGACAAGAAAGCAGTTCAAATTATCACTATCCATATGCTTAACACTGGCGTTATTAGTAAGTCCGGTTGAACTAGCACTCGCAGCAACAAATGGTAGCATTGGATTGGAAACCGTTGATATTTCGAGTATGTATCGCAAATACGACCTCGAAACAGGAGAAGTTTCACTTGTTCCTAAAGCCGCACCATCTGTATATCGAAATGGGAAACAGGTAACGTCAACACAGCCATATATACCTGTTCAAAATAAAATAGTGCAACATGGTGAAAGGTCAATAATTGGTAATGATGATAGAGTGCCAATAACTGAAACGACAAATTATCCATATTATGCAGTGGCAAGATTAGAAGTGGAATATACCGATGGAACTTATGGTAATGCTACAGGCTTTATGGTTTCAAGTAATGTGATGCTCACTGCCGGGCATGTCTGTATGAGTCATGCTTCCAATGCGCCAGTTCGCTCAATGAGAGTATCTCTTGGGCAGAATGGCAGTTTAACACCAACGGTTGCATATGCGTCATCTTATTATGTTTGTGCAAATTTTACTTATTTTAATGATGATGACCAGGACGACTACGCTATTGTAGTTCTAAATTCAAACGTAGGAAATACAACTGGTTGGTTTGGACTGGACTATCAGGCTGACATATTCTTCCACAATTATACTTTTGTTATTACAGGCTATCCACTTGATAAACCTACTGGTACAATGTGGAGCGAATCGGGTTCTATAGAAGAGTGTTCTACATATTTGCTTCATTACAAAATGGATGTGGTGGCTGGACAGAGCGGTTCGCCTATATACGCATTAAATAATGTTGCATATGGCATAAATGTGTCGGGAACATCGTCATTAAATAATGGACGACGTATGACAAAAGAAGTCTTTGACTGGCTTGTTACTAACGGTTTTATTTCATAAGTATTCCTAATGACAACCATAGATGATAATATTTTCCATAGGAGAAAAAGAATGGTAGAGGAAGGAGATTTGATATGAAGGAAAAGCTGAAAAAATGGAGCATCGTTATGAGTATGGTACTTTTGGCAACTGGTGTTTTGTGCGGTTACCAGACATATCAGGGTGAAAGAAGTAAAACTTATACCGAAGAAGAATTAGAAATCATACAACTGGTGCAAATGTATCAGAATTACAAGGCTACCTTGGGAGAGAATGAGGAAATTCCGGAGGATTTTATGTTTGATGTCAATGGAAGGCAGATGAAATCCCGTGAATTCGAAGAGCTCATTGAAAATAATGCATGGGTATCCCAGGTGAGCATGAGGGAGCTGCCTTCTTTTGATGCAGGACCTGGTGCAAGGGACTACTATTTGGGGGAATTGCCTTCTTTTAACGTAGAAACTGACGCACAGGATTACTATTTAGAGGTAGAGTAGGAAACTTTGAGAGAAATTTATCAGATACGAGGAGGTATGCCATGAAAAAGGTAATATTGTTATTCATTGCTGTAATCGGATGTTTTCTTTGTTTTGATTCAAAGACTGCGGTGGCGGCTAAAGAAAACCAGAGTAGCGGAAAGATACATATTGAAATGTCCGGGAGAGATGATTTTGAGAACGCATTGGATGTGATTGAAACAGAGGTTGTATATGGTAGTCCTGATTCCGGGAATGGTCTGATGGCGTTGAACAGTTATGAAGAAAAGTCGTTTGAAAGAATCAGATATGTAAATGTGTATACGGAGGACGGATTCAGAATAACATTATTTGCTGTCAAGCTGCATATAACAGCACATTTTTATGAGAATGGCAAAGTTTATTTATATTCGTTAGGCACCTCAAGTTATACTTATGAGGATGGTCTGGTACTACATTTCGCAAGACCTCAAATAGTGAATACAGATGGAAGCTACTCAGAAGGGACCGTATTATTTAGTATGGATTCCCCGAAGTATGGTATTTCTAATTTTAAAGCATGGGTAAAATTAAGAGAAAACTCCACAGATGTAGAAACCGGACTGTACGAGGTAGAATAGGTTTTGGCAAATTTTTACAGGGAAGGTAGCAGGAGAAAACATAGTGAAATAAATCTAAGTCCATGGCAAAGAAATCCACGGTAGATGTAATGAAGCTTATATTTGTTTTGCCATAGTCCACATCCAGGTCTCATGCAAATAAAGTATAATGTCTACGAGCATTGCTCCTTTGATTTAGTTCAAGTCTGGTCACGGAATTATATCAAAGATGGAGGCAATGCTCTTTTTATTGCAGATTTCCTATAAAATCAAGGCTGTGAAAAAATGAAAAGTACATAACCAATCACTTATATATAGTAAGAAAGAAGCTCAAAAGTTATCTTGAAAGAAGGAGGGATTCTTTTGGATAAATCTGACCTGTTTGCTGCAATTAATGATGTGAACGATAAATTGATTTTAGAGGCGTCAGAGGAGTATTGTAAATCAATAAAAAAAGTCCGGATATATAGAATGGCTTTATTTGCAGCTATACTAGTAGTAATTATTTTAGGTATTGTCAAGATACGCGATATCGTATCGCCTGATAGTGCGCCGAAGCATAAAACGACAGAACTAATAAAAAGATGGGATGAGATGCAGATATATGAAAAATATGTCTGGCTTAATCTGGATGGTATAAAGTATACATCGACAGCAGGTGAATGTGGTAATGAAGCAGGTCGGCTGATTGGGGTATACACAGCGGAAGGAATGGAAAATACACAACCAATCGAACACATAAATTCTAGTGGAAAGCTGAGTGATGCGTCCGGTGGATTTTCCGGGTCAGAAGATATGTTGGTGAATCATTATATTATACCAATACAAGAGCAAGAAGAACACTATGTGAAACATGAAAAAATGGTTCGCGTTTATGAAATAGTAGGTGTAAGCAGGGATTTTGCAGTAGCTGTGCAATTTGATGAAACCGGAGAGTATTATGCGTATTGTAACATGTCATATACGACTGACAGCTATGATTCGTTTTCGGATGCCTGTCAATTAGAAAAGTATTTAGAGGTGAATCGTATCTATCTATATGAGGATGGCGATGTAAAATATGTATCGGAGGGTGGAATTGCTACCCGGATGCTCATGGACACTCTCTTTTCCGGGGAGGACCTTCCTATGTTTTTGACAGAGGATTTTCCGGCAGAGTTTCTTCAAGGAAAAGTAATATCTGATGGACAGAACGGGAAAGGAACAAAGCCATATAATCCAAATCCAGTGGAAGTTCCGGGCAGGGTGGCTGAATTCTGTAAAGATAAGGAATATGGAAAAAGACTTGTCAGTATTTCAGTAAATTATAATCTTTTTGAAGATAAAAACATTAGTATTGCCGTTTATAGCGGCGGGTTCGTTTCTACTAATATCGGTATGTCCGGGAAAAGTTTCTTTGTCGGTAAGGACGCCATAGAGGATTTTATCGCAGTATTAAAAGAGAACCTGGACTTTTCTATTATTGAGGAAGAGGGGGGAAGTTCCGGAGGATTTTATCTTTGATGTCAATGGAAGGCAGATGAAAGCCAGTGAATTTGAGGAGCTCATTGAAAATAACGCATGGGTATCCCGGGTGAGTATGAGGGAGCTGCCTTATTTTGACGCAGGATTTGACGCAAGGGATTACTATTTGGAGTCAGAGTAACGAACTTTAGGTAAAATTTATCAGATACAAGGAGGTATTGTTATGAAGAAAAAATTATTTATCGGAATTGCAGCCCTGTGTTTTGTTTTCTTAGCTCCGTTTTTGACCGCTGCTTCTACTGCCTGTGCAGAGGAAGAAGTCCAGCAGGAGAAGGAATACTACATATACAATTATGGCGATAGGGAAATTTACTATCTGCTGGATGAAAAAATGCAGCCGTATTATGAAGCCAACGGAGAGCGTATTTATCTGGCATTACCGCTGGAACATCTGAGAGTGACCGATGAGGAGTTTTTGGCGGAATTGAACTGTGCCATGCAAACTGCAATGGCAATCAATCCTTTGGCTTATGTGCCCGGGGACTATCATGACCTTGCAGTCGAGACTTTTGAGAGAACGATGTATTTGTCAGATAATTATACCTACACCGGGATACTGAAGATGGATCCTACGAAAGGGGTAATAAGAATGAAAACAAGTGAGGAGATTAAAAACCATCTGTTTACGGGAAAGAAAATCTCTTATGTAGTTGCGTATTATTCTGTAGATGATGACACGTGGAATCAATACACGGTGGAGGATATTAATTGTTCCAATGATGTCGGAGCTTCGTTAGACCTCGTTTCGGGACAGTTACATCCATATGTTTATTTCGGGGTGAAAAAATCAAGCGACCTATACAGCGCAAAAGTAAGCTGTTGGTGTACGGATATATAAATGAGGGAGGGAATGGTATGAAAAAGAAAAAAAGAGTATTTTTTATCGTCCTGGCGGCAGTGCTTCTGCTTTTCATGGTGTTTGGCGGAATAGAACTATACAAATATAACACATTATGTTATCGCGTCGGCATAGCCAGAAGCACAGATGGAAGGATTGCACATCCTGTCTTAAGCTGGAGAGCAAATAGTAACTTCGGTGCATCGGAAAAAGCAGTAAAGAAGAGTGTTGAGATTCAGAAGGAATGGAATGAAAAAGTAGGAAGTATGCTTATTGTGATAACCTCGGGCTATAATGAAGATAAAAGCCATACGTTGGATGTAGAGTATCGTGTGGTCGATGGGAAGACAGAGGTTCATTTTTTCGGGGAAGGGATTCCGAATGGGGAGACTGAAAAAAGAAAAATAGAGGAAACGGTTTTACTTGACTATGTGTTCGAGCTTGATAAGGATGTTGTCTACTGATTTTATTAAATTATTAAGGTATTTCCTGGAAAGGATATTATAATTATAGGAAGAGGAGAATGGCATGAAAAAGAAAAAAAGAGTATTTTTTATCGTCCTGACGGCAATGCTTCTGGTTTTCATGGTGTTTGGCGGAATAGAACTATACAAATATAACACATTGTGTTATCGTGTCGGTATAGCCAGAACGGATGATGGAAGGCTTGCACATCCTACGTTGATTTATAGCGCGAATAGTTACTTTGGTGCATCAAAAAAAGCAGAAAAAAAAGGGAATGAGATTCTACGGGAATGGAGCGAAAAAGTAACAAGTGTGTGTATTGATATAATGATGGAATATAGTGAAGATAAAAACTATACGTTGGATGTAGAGTATCGTGTGGTCGATGGGAAGACAGAGGTTCATTTTTTCGGGGAAGGGATTCCGAATGGGGAGACCGAAAAAAGAAAAATAGAGGAAACGGTTTTATTTGACTACGCGTTCGAGCTTGATAAGGACGTTGTCTACTGATTTTATCATAAGAGGGAAATTTTCTTAAATGTCAGCATCCCCCGCTTGTCAAGTAAACGATGTAAGTTTTATAAAAGCTCTTTACCGGCAGTTTTCAAAGCTGCCGGTTTTTTATGGCAGAATCAATACCGTTTTACAGTCCGCAGACGGGAAGGTGCTTTTTTGTAATAAGGTTTACAGATAAGTTGACAGATGTAAACAGATGTGTTATAATTTGGCATACTTTTCTAACGGAAAGTAGATTTTGACAAGGGAGAGATTGCACAGCAGTGTAATTGTGATGCGTATGGAAAAGGATATTTTGGAAGAAATCCGGCAGAAGAAAAAGGAAAAGAATGCCGTGATTCTTGCTCATTACTATGTGAATGACGAGCTTCAGGCGATTGCGGATTATGTAGGAGATTCCTTTTATCTTGCAAAAGCGGCGACAGGGACAAAGGCTGATGTGGTTGTGTTCTGCGGCGTCTCCTTTATGGGAGAGAGCGTCAAGCTCTTAAATCCGGAGAAGACTGTGCTGATGCCGGATGCCGCGGCAGACTGTCCGATGGCGCATATGGCGGAGATTGAAAGAATTAAGGCGTACCGGGAGCAGTATGACGACCTTGCCGTCGTATGTTATATTAATTCGACTGCGGAGTTAAAAAGCTATAGCGATGTCTGCGTGACCTCCTCAAATGCGGTAAAAATCGTGAAGGCGCTGCCGAACCGGAATATTTTCTTTATCCCGGATGGGAATCTTGGCGGATACGTTGCCGGACAGGTGCCGGAAAAGAATGTGATTTTAAATGACGGGTATTGTCCGGTACATAAAGCAATGACGGCAGAGTTTATTCAGGAGACAAAGAAAAGGCATCCGGGAGCGCTGGTGCTTGCCCATCCGGAATGTGAGAAGGACGTGCTTGTGTTTGCGGATGCCGTCGGAAGTACGGCGGATCTTATCCGTTATGCAAAGGAAAGCGACGGTACGGAGTTCATTATCTGTACTGAGGAGGGAGTATCCTTCCGCCTGCGGGAGGATAACCCGGAGAAAAGGTTCTACTTCCCGGACGGGTGCGCGTGCTGCAGGGATATGAAGCGGAATACGTTAGAAAAGCTGCTGCATGTGCTGACGACCGGTGAAAATGCAGTGGAGCTTGACGAGGAACTGTGCAGGCGCGCTGTGCGCCCGCTGGAACGAATGCTGGAGCTTGCAAAATAGTAAAGGATAACGACACGATGACGATGAAAACAGATATTTTAATTGTAGGATGTGGTGTGGCAGGCCTGTATTGTGCGTTGCATCTGCCGAAGGAGAAAAACATTGTTCTGGTGTCTAAGGACAGCTTTGAGCGAAGCGACTCTTTTTTGGCGCAGGGAGGAATCTGTGTCTTAAAGGAGGAATCCGACTATGACGCTTATTATGAAGATACGATGCGTGCAGGACACTATGAAAACAATCCGAGGTCCGTCGAGCTTATGATTCGTTCGTCGCAGGACGTAATCAGGGAGCTGGTAGGCTACGGCGTCCGCTTTGAACGGAATGTGGACGGGTTTGTTTATACGAGGGAAGGAGCGCATTCTAAGCCGCGGATTCTGTTTCACGAGGATGAGACAGGAAAGGAAATCACATCGCATCTGCTGGATGCTGTAAGAAAGCTTCCGAATGTAACAATGCGCGAGTATTATACGATGGTGGATATTATAGAGAGGGAAAATACCTGTTATGGGATTGTCGGCCGCGACAGCACGGGGGAGTATTCCTGTATCCAGGCGGATTATACGGTGCTTGCCACAGGCGGAATCGGCGGCTTATACGAGCATTCTACCAATTACCGGCATTTGACCGGGGATGCGCTTGCGGTTGCGCTGCGCCACGGTATCCGGCTGCAGAATATCGATTACATACAGATTCATCCGACTACTCTTTATAAGAAGGAACGGGGCCGCGGCTTCCTGATTTCCGAGTCTGTGCGGGGAGAGGGTGCGCTTTTGTTAAATGCAAAGGGAGAACGGTTTGTAGACGAGCTTCTGCCCCGGGATGTCGTAACGGAAGCAATTTATAAGGAAATGGAGAAGGAAGGGACAAAGCATGTGTGGCTTTCCCTTGCTCCGATTCCGGAGGAGAAAATCAAGGCGCATTTCCCGAACATCTACCGGCATTGTCTGGAAGAAGGGTATGATGTGACAAAGGAGAGTATTCCGGTCGTACCGTCCCAGCATTATTTCATGGGCGGCATTGCTGTGGACGAATACAGCAAGACGTCCATGGAGCGATTGTATGCGGCGGGAGAGACTGCCTGCAACGGCGTACATGGCAGAAACCGTCTTGCAAGCAATTCCCTTTTAGAGAGCCTTGTATTTGCAAAGCGTGCGGCGGAACAGATTACGGAGCAATATTCACGAGCCGGGAGCATGCCGGAGGTTCTGGCGGACAAAGCAGCATATTCCGGTTATGAGGCAGAGTATAGGCAGGCGGTTCTGGCTGCCATTGAAAAGGAGAAAAACAGTCATGGATAAAATCAGTATGAAGTTAAATGCGGATGAGTTGATTTTAAGCGCGTTAAAAGAGGATATCACTAGTGAGGATATTACGACCAATTCTGTAATGCCAGAGTATTGTCTTGGAGAGGTGGAGCTTCTTTGCAAGCAGGACGGCGTGATTGCCGGACTTTTCGTGTTCCGGCGTGTATTTGAGCTTCTGGACCCTGCGACAGAGACGGAGTTCTTTTTTCAGGACGGCGATTTTGTGAAAAGCGGAGAGAAGGTCGGCATCGTAAGGGGAGATATCCGGGTGCTGCTTTCCGGCGAGCGGACGGCGTTGAATTATCTGCAGCGGATGAGCGGGATTGCAACCTATACGCGTTCCATTGCCGATTTGTTAAAGGGAAGTAAGACAAAGCTTCTTGACACGAGGAAAACGACGCCCAATATGCGCCTGTTTGAAAAGTACGCGGTCAGGGCAGGAGGCGGCTGCAATCACAGATATAATCTAAGCGACGGGATTTTGTTAAAGGATAATCATATCGGTGCTGCAGGCGGTGTAAAAGAGGCGGTCAGGATGGCAAAGGAATATGCGCCGTTTGTCAGGAAGATTGAGGTCGAGGTGGAAAATCTGACTATGCTGAAGGAGGCCCTGGAGGCAGGCGCAGATATCATTATGCTCGACAATATGAGCATAGAGGAGATGAAGGAGGCTGTGCGTCTTGCGGCAGGAAAGGCAGAAACCGAGTGCAGCGGCAATGTAACGAGGGAAAATGTGGAAAAGCTTATTAATATCGGGGTCGACTATATTTCCTGCGGTGCACTGACCCATTCCGCGCCGATTCTGGACCTTTCCCTGAAGAATCTCCACGCAATAGAGTAATATAGAATATAGCAAATTTTAGTGACTTTAGAAATTCCGGCGTCTGCAGGCAGTTTTATTTTGCTTTTGTCCGAAGGACCGCGGTTTTTAGCGTAGCCGGAATCCAAAGCTGCGTATAATATGCGGCTATTTATGGACAAATAAGGGGGAAGCAGATGAAGGCAGAGGAACGGAGAAGGGAGCTTGCCGCAATTCTTATGGCGGAGCAAAAGCCGGTGTCCGGCACGGTGCTTGCGGGGCGTCTCGGAGTATCGAGACAGATTATTGTAAAGGATATTGCCGCTTTGCGGACGGAGGGGTACGAGGTGCGTTCCCTGCACCATGGTTACCGGATAGAGGAAGGCCCGTTTAAGGAACGGGTCTTTAAGCTGCACCATACAAGCGGGCAGACGGAGGAGGAGCTCTCCTGCATTGTAGGTCTGGGCGGAACGGTAGTCAATGTATTTGTCTGGCACAGGGTATACGGAAAAGTCGAAGCAGACTTAAATATTTCCTCGCTGTATGATGTCGCCCGGTTTCTTGACGGGATAAAAAGCGGGAAATCCACAGAGCTGATGCATATTACATCGGGATATCATTATCATACGGTACGTGCGGCTTCTGAAGAGCTGCTTGATTTGATTGGGAAAATGCTGCAGGAAAAGGGCTATATTGTTCCGGAGATGGGAAAGCCGGAGGAATCCGGCATCGTCTGACCGGAGGAAAGCGGAGCAGCCTGACATTGTCCGACAGGAAATTTGAAAGAATACTTGACATTTTTTCTTCTTTTTTTATAATAGCAGTAAGAGAACTTTACCGGAGCCTGAAAAGGGGAGCGGGGTTTGTCCCGCAAGGTCCGGAGTGCCGCTGCATGCGGCAGAAGGGGGAAGCTATGAAGTGTCCGTTTTGTGGAAAAGAAAATACGAGGGTAATCGATTCCAGACCGGCAGATGAGGGAAGTGCCATCCGCAGGAGAAGACAGTGTGACGAGTGTAGCAAGCGTTTTACGACCTATGAAAAGGTAGAGACCATTCCGCTTGTTGTCATTAAGAAGGACAATATCAGAGAACCATATGACCGTTCAAAGATTGAGTCGGGTGTATTCCGTTCCTGTCATAAGCGGCCGATTTCTGTTTCACAGATAACTGCACTGGTTGATGAAGTCGAGACGTATATTTTCGGACTGGAGGAAAAGGAGATTTCAAGCAGCAAAATCGGCGAGGTCGTAATGGATAAGCTGAAGGACCTGGATGATGTCGCTTATGTGCGGTTTGCTTCGGTTTACCGTGAGTTTAAGGATGTCCATACCTTTATGCAGGAGATTAAAAAGATTCTGGACTCCAGGTAGGAGGATCCGGGAAAAGTGGAGAATGAGCTTTCCGTAAGGGAAAGGATAGTATGTTTGGAAAGGCATATTCTGCGGCGGTCGCAGGGATTGACGCAGAACTGATTCTGGCAGAAGCCGATGTAAAGGACGGTCTGCCTTGCTTTTCCATGGTAGGGGCATTGGCCTGTGAAACCAGGGAAGCAAAAGAACGGGTGCGGATTGCACTCGAAAATTCCGGCTATCGTCTGCCGGTGAAACGAATTACCGTAAATCTTTCACCGGCAGATATCAGAAAAGAAGGGACAGCATTCGATTTGTCTATAGCGGTAGCCGTCTTGACCGCATTCGGTCTTATTTCAGAAAAAGCAACGGAAAAAAGCATATTTTTAGGAGAGCTCTGCCTTGACGGAGGAATCAATCCGGTTCCGGGAGTGCTTCCGGCGGTCTGCCGTGCAAAAGCGGCGGGCTTTTTACAGTGCTTCGTTCCTGCAGAAAATGCGGGAGAGGCGTCTGCCGTGCAGGGAATTTTTGTATACGGCATAAGGACGTTGCGGGAAGCGGCGGCTGTGCTAAACGGAAACGGCGATATTCTGCCCTGTACCGGAGAACTTCCGGAAAGGGAGGCAAAGAAGGAGCAGCCGGATTTTTCAGAGGTACAGGGGCAGCGGATGGCAAAGCGCGCCTTAGAGATTGCGGCAGCGGGAGGACATAATGTCCTGATGATAGGGCCGCCGGGAACCGGAAAGACGATGCTTGCGAAAAGGCTTCCGACGATTCTTCCGTCTCTTTCCTTTGAGGAGGTACTGGAAATTTCTAAAATTTACAGTGTGGCGGGAATGCTTTCCGGAAAACATCTGATTACAGAGCCGCCGTTTCAGGCGCCGCACCATACGGTAACGCCGTCTGCGCTTGCCGGAGGAGGAAGGAGGGCCGCGCCGGGGCTTGTCAGCCTTGCGCACAAGGGAGTCTTATTTTTGGATGAGTTCCCGGAGTTTCGCAGGGAGACGATAGAGATTCTGCGGCAGCCGTTAGAGGAACGCAGGATTACAGTTTCGCGTTACGAGACCTCTTGTACCTATCCGGCGGGCGGTATCCTGATTGCAGCAATGAATCCGTGCTCCTGTGGGTTTTATCCGGACCGGGCAAGGTGCCGGTGCTCACAGGCGCAGATTAAGCGTTATATCGGGAAAATCAGCAGACCGCTTGCAGAGCGCTTTGACCTGTGTCTGGAAATTATGCCGGTACGGTACCGCGACTTAGAAGGCTCGGCACCGCAGGAGAGCTCCGCAGGGATAAGGAAGCGTGTGGAGGCGGCAAGAAACAGGCAGAAGGAGCGTTATCTGGAGATTGCGGCAGTCTGTAATGCAGAGCTTTCGGGCGCAGAGGTGCAGCGGTACTGCAGACTGGATAAGGAGGCGGCGGGACGGATGGAGAAGGCTTATCAAAGGCTTTCTTTCAGCGCGCGCGCCTATCACCGGATTTTAAAGACTGCGCGTACGATTGCCGACCTTGCCGGTACAGAAAAAATAGAAGAGGCACAGCTTGCGGAAGCGCTTTTATATCGCGAACCGGATAGAAAATATTGGGGGGAATAAAAGGAAATGGAAGAGAAAAATCTAGCAGTAAGGGCAGACGCAGACCGTATTTACTGGAATGCGTTTGCAGCATTCCGTCTGGGTGCAGGAGCGCAGAGGGCGGTTCTGGATTATTTTGGGAGTGCGGCGGAGGCGGTGCTTGCAAGGGAGGAGGAATGGCAGCATTTTTTCGGGCTTGCACAAGGACTTACACAGAGGCTTTCGTTTACCGTTGCGGAGATAGAGCGGGTCAGGGCTGTGCGGCAGAGAAACCACGAAGAGGAGCTTGCGGCTCTTGAAAGCAGAGGCATCCGCTTTGTGACAGAGGAGGAGGAAGACTTTCCGGAGCGTCTGCGCTCCTTGTATGATGCCCCGCACTGGCTGTATTACCTTGGAACATTGCCGGAGGAGTGTCCGCAGCTTGCAATCGTCGGGGCAAGACGGTGTACGCCCTACGGAGGCGCTGTGGCACGGAGCATTGCAAAGGCGCTTTCGGCGCATGGCGTTGGCATTTTGTCGGGGCTGGCCTACGGGGTGGATACAGAAGCGCACGAAGGGGCGCTTGCAGGAGGCGGAAAAACTTATGCGGTGCTTGGCTGCGGCGTGGACGTCTGTTATCCGGAGAGCAGCCGTCCGACCTATGAGCGGATTCTGTCTGCGGGCGGCGGGATTTTGTCAGAGTATCCGCCGGGAACCTCTCCGCTTGCCTGTCTGTTTCCGCAAAGAAACCGGATTATTGCAGGGCTTTCGGATGGGATTTTAGTGACAGAGGCAAAGAAGAAGAGCGGGTCGCTGATTACGGTGTCCTTCGGGCTTGAATACGGAAAGACGATTTATTCCGTTCCCGGAAGAATTACGGATGTTGTCAGCGAGGGCTGCAATTATCTGCTCCGGGAAGGAGCAAAGCCTGTGCTTTCCGCAGAGGATATCCTTGAGGATTTTGCAGGCTTTCTGGCGGAGAGGAAGAAAGGGAAACGCCGCAGGAGGAAAGAAAAGGAGGAAGCTTTGGAACATACGTTTACCGCAGCGGAAAAGACAGTGTTTGGCTGCCTGCGTCCGGGTCCGAAGCATATCGAAGAGCTTCTGGAGGAAACAAAGCTTCTCCCGGAAGAACTGCCCCGGGTGCTTCAGAGCCTTTGCCAGTATGGCTGCATCAGGAGGTACGGGCAGGCATATTACGGACTGTCAGAGGCAAAAACAGGCTCCGATAATTGGTTTTGAAAGACGATCCGACGGAAGAGTTTTCCAAAAATAAAAAAGCCGACTTCGTTTATAATGATATTAAGTTTTGGCAAATGTGAGAGGGTACGGTTTAAGGAGCTGTTGCAAAAGCAGGATAATCGTCTACCGGAGCAACAGTTCCATTTTTATACCGTTGAATTTGTACAAATCCCTGTGCGGATAGAAAATTCCGGGGGATAAAAAAGAATGGCAGAGAAAAGTGTGGTAGTAAAATCCCTGTGCCCTGCATAGGATATTTCCAGGGATTTTAAAGGCTTTCAGGCGGGACGAAAAAGATAGCAAAAAAAGTGAAAATTATGAATTTTTGGAAAATACACTTGCATCAAAGGAAAAAATAGTGTATGCTAGTTTGCGTTTGAGGCTGAAACATATTGGTTGCATCAAAAGGTACGGACAGGCATAGTATGGACTGTCAGAAAATAACGGGTTTCTTCTGGAAAGGTAAGGAAGTAGAATGGCAAAGAATTTACTGATTGTGGAATCGCCGGCAAAAGCAAAGACCATTAAGAAGTTTTTAGGAACAAGTTATGAAGTGGTTGCTTCCAACGGTCATGTAAGAGATATCCCGAAAAGCCGCATGGGCATCGACGTGGAAAACGACTATGAGCCGAAGTACATTACAATTCGCGGAAAGGGCGATGTACTGGCCAAAATGCGGAAGGAAGTAAGAAAGGCAGACAAAGTATATCTGGCAACGGACCCCGATCGTGAGGGCGAGGCAATCAGCTGGCATTTGTCCCAGGCGTTGAAAATCGAGGATGCCAATGTCAACCGTATTACATTTAACGAAATCACAAAAAATGCAATCCGCAATTCCATCAAGGAAGCACGCGGCATCGATATGAATCTGGTGGATGCACAGCAGACAAGAAGAATGCTCGACCGTATGATTGGCTACCGGATCAGTCCGCTTCTCTGGGAAAAGGTAAAGCGCGGACTGAGCGCGGGTCGTGTGCAGTCGGTAGCTTTGCGTATAATTTGCGACAGGGAAGAGGAAATCAGCGCGTTTGTGCCAAAAGAATACTGGTCAATGGAGGCAGATTTTGCGGTAAAGGGGGCGAAGAAGCCGTTCCGGGCAAAGTTCTACGGGGATACGAAGAGTAAGATTACGATAGGCTCCGGGGCAGAGGCAGAGGAAATTCTTGCCGCAGTGAAAAAGGCAGAATTTAAGGTGGCAGAAATTAAGACAGGAGAGCGTAAGAGACAGGCGGCACCGCCATTTACGACGAGCACGCTGCAGCAGGAGGCGGCTAAGGCGTTAAATTTTTCAACCCAGAAGACGATGCGTCTGGCACAGCAGCTTTACGAGGGCGTCGATGTGAAGGGGCATGGTACGATTGGTCTGATTTCCTATCTGCGTACGGATTCCATCCGTGTTTCGGAGGAAGCGGATGCGGCAGCGAAGCAGTTTATCGGGGAAAATTACGGTAAGGAGTTTATTATAGAGTCCGGTCAGAAGAAGGCGAACGGCAAAAAAATCCAGGACGCCCACGAGGCAATCCGGCCGACCTATGTGGAGCTTACGCCTGCTATTGTAAAAGAGTCCCTTTCCAGAGACCAGTTCAGGCTCTACCAGCTGATCTGGAAGCGGTTTGTAGCAAGCAGGATGCAGGCGGCAAGGTACGAGACGGCTTCGGTTAAGCTCGACGGGGGCGGCTATCGTTTTACCGCCACGGCTTCGGAGCTGGTGTTTGAAGGGTTTCTGACAGTATACTGTCCGGAAGAGGAGGAAGAGGAAGAACTCCGCGGCGGATTGTTAAAGGATTTGACGAAGGATTCGGAAATTACTTTAAAAGAGGTGTTTCCGGCAAAGCATTTTACTGCGCCGCCGGCACATTATACGGAGGCTTCCCTTGTAAAGACGTTAGAGGAGCTTGGAATCGGGCGTCCGAGTACCTATGCCCCGACCATTACGACAATTCTTGCCAGAAGGTATGTCATAAAGGAAAATAAGAATCTGTATGTGACAGAGCTCGGAGAAGCCGTCAACCGGATTATGAAGCAGGCCTTTCCGGCGATTGTCGATGTGAATTTCACGGCAACGATGGAGGCGCTTTTGGATGCGGTGGAAAACGGAGAGGTGTTCTGGAAAACGATTTTACGGAATTTTTACCCGGATCTTGAAGAGTCGTTGAAGAATGCTGAGAGCGAACTGGAAAATATTAAAATCGAAGACGAGGTAACAGATGTGGTCTGTGACGTCTGCGGCAGGCGGATGGTAGTAAAATACGGCCCGCACGGAAAGTTTCTTGCATGTCCGGGCTTTCCGGAGTGCCGCAATACGAAGCCGTATCTGGAAAAAATCGGGGTGTCATGTCCGAAGTGCGGCAAGGAGGTTGTGGTCCGCAAGACCAAAAAAGGAAGACGTTATTTCGGCTGTGAGGCAAATCCGGAGTGCGATTTTATGTCATGGCAGAAGCCGTCGGCAAAGCGGTGCCCGCAGTGCGGAGGCGTTTTGCTGGAAAAGGGCGCTAAGTTAGTCTGTGCTGCAGAGGAGTGCGGTTATGTCGAGGAGCAGGAAAAAAAGAAAGAGGCATAGTTTTTCTGAAAGGAAACGATAAAAAATGAGAAGTGCGTCAAATTGGAAGTTTCCACTTGTTTTTCGAAAAAGAATGTGATAGAATGAAAAATAATAGATAATGATTGGTGGAGAAGTCTGCCGGAAAGGAGTCAGCATGAGTGTACAGTTATTAGATAAGACCAGAAAGATTAATAAGCTCTTGCATAATAACAGTTCGCACAAAGTAGTCTTTAATGATATCTGTCAGGTACTTGGCGAAGTACTTGAGTCCAATATTCTAGTAATCAGCAAAAAGGGAAAAGTTCTGGGAATCAAAAACCGGAATGATGTAGAGACCATTGGTGAGTTAATTAAAGATGCAGTGGGCGGGCACATTGATGCAATGTTAAATGAACGTCTGCTGAATATTCTTTCCACAAAGGAGAATGTGAATCTGGAAACACTTGGGTTTGCGTTCCAGGATGTGGAGAAATATCAGGCGATTATTATCCCGATTGATATTGCAGGGGAAAGACTTGGAACCCTGTTTGTTTATAAAAAGGGGTCGTCGTATTCCATTGATGATATTATTTTAAGTGAGTATGGAAATACAGTGGTCGGTCTTGAGATGATGCGTTCGGTCAACGAGGAGAATGCGGAGGAGAACCGGAAGGTGCAGATTGTACGTTCTGCAATCAGCACACTTTCTTTTTCCGAGCTGGAAGCAATTACACATATTTTTAATGAACTGGAAGGAAACGAAGGGATTCTTGTGGCAAGTAAGATTGCGGACCGGGTGGGGATTACGCGTTCCGTGATTGTAAACGCACTGCGTAAGTTTGAAAGCGCAGGGGTTATCGAGTCCCGTTCTTCCGGTATGAAGGGGACTTACATCAAGGTGCTGAACGACGTTGTATTTGACGAGCTGAAAAAATTGTAATTTTATGTTAAAAGAATACTACAGACCCGGAAACGGAGTTTCCGGCAGAAAGAAAATGGATTTTTGAGCTGCTCAGAAATCCATTTTTGCGTGAAGGCGAAGTGAGCATACTTCTGACTCGACACGAAGTGTCAGAGTCAGAAGTATGCGAACGAGCCCGCGACCGAGAGCCGGAACGGCGCGAGGTGCGAGCCGTCGGAGA
>CAJTLU010000009.1:70685-163428 GCA_910577175.1 uncultured Lachnospiraceae bacterium
CGGGTACACGCAAAAATGAGGAGGAGAAGCGAACGAGCCCGCGACCGAGAGCCGGAACGGCGCGAGGTGCGAGCCGTCGGAGACGGGTACACGCAAAAATGAGGAGGAGAAGCGAACGAGCCCGCGACCGAGAGCCGGGACGGCGCGAGGTGCGAGCCGTCGGAGACGCCGGCAGGGCTGTCCTGCGCAAGGGTGCTAGTATTTTTTGACTAAATTTAATGAAATTCGCAAATGTATCTTGTGTTTTTTAAAAACTTAGCTATAATAGTATTGAAAGGAAGTGTGTCAAATGATAGGTTCAGATGCGTTTAGTTTTGTAAACGTACTTAATAAGGCTGCGAATGCTGCCTGGAAGCGGAATGAGGTAATCGATAATAACCTCGCCAATGTGGATACGCCGGACTTTAAGCGGAGTGATGTGACGTTTGAAACTTATCTGGCAAAGGAACTGACTGGAAGAGATACCTTATCAAAGAAGGTAAGGAATCTGGATTTGTCTAAGCTGGGTGCTACTACATATTTGGATCATTCCACACTCGATTACCGGAAAGACGGAAATAATGTAGATGTTGATACAGAAGAGGCATATCTTGCAGATAACCAGATAAAGTTTTATGCCCTGTTAGATTCCATGACACAGGAGTTTTCACGGATTCGTTCTGTGCTGCAGCGATAAAAGGGCGGAAGCGTAACAGGATTTGCGCAGAAAGGAGAGACTTATGTCTTTAATGGGTTCGTTAAACGTAAGTGCCAGCGGAATGTCGGCACAGCGGACGAGGATGGATATTATTTCACAGAATATTGCTAATGTAAATACGACAAGAGACGAGAACGGAGAGGTATACCGCCGTCAGACTGTAGTATTTGCTGAAAAGAACGATTCGAATTTTGATTCGATTCTGCGTTCCATGCAGACGGGGATTTCCCGCCGTTCCGACCCACTCGGCGACGGGGTTAAGATTACCGGGATTGCAGAGGATCATGTTACTCCGATGAAAATGGTATACGATCCGGCTCATCCGGATGCGGATGCGGATGGTTATGTGACGTTGCCGAACATCAATACCGTGACGGAGATGACAAACTTAATTGACGCGACACGATCATTTGAAGCAAATGTCACAGCATTTAACGCTACGAAGAATATGGCATTAAAATGCCTTGAAGTCGGTAAGTAATAAAGATAGAAAGGACGATAGAGGATGAGTTTAGTTGCGCCGATTAACAGAATACAGAAATTAGAGGCTGGTTATCAGGCAGCAGCCGTAACGGAGAAGAAGGAGAGCGGTGCATTTGAGGCATTATATCAGTCGGCAATCGGTCTTTTAGAGGAGACGAACCGTTATTCACATGAGGCACAGGAAGCACAGATGTCCTATATGCTCGGGCTAAATGATAACCCGCTTGATTTGTTGGCTGCACAGAATAAAGCAAGTCTTTCTTTACAGTATACAGTGGCAGTTCGCAACGGTGTACTGGAGGCTTACAAAGAACTGATGCAGATGCAGTTCTAGTATGCTTCGGAATGATATTTTTGCAAAGGAGCAGAAACAATGCAGGAGAGGTTAAAACAGCTTCCGAAACGGCTATTGGAATTATGGAATAAGTACACAAGCAGGCAGAAAACAATTATTATCAGTGTTTTTTCCGGTGTAGTTCTGGCTCTTGCTATTCTGATTGTGCTTTTGGGCAGAACAAAATACATAACATTATCTACCTTTGAGACGAAGAATGTAGCAACAGGCGTCGTGCAGCTGTTAAAGGACAACGGGATTAAGCACCGGCTTTTAGAGGACCAGCTTACAGTTGAGGTAGACCGGAAACGCCAGACGGATGCACTTGTACTAGTGACACAGAGTGATTTGGAAAAGACAGGTTTTGGCATCAATGACCTTTTGAACACGAGCATCAGCACAACAAGCGGAGAGCGCCTTCAAAGAAGCCACCTGTATTTGAGTTCTAATCTCGAGAAGGAAATCAAAAAGATGGTAGGAGTCGAGAATGTGACAATCAATTATGTTGCACAGGATTCTTCTACTACCATATTATCTTCAAAGAAGGATACACCGGCAAGTGTATTCCTGACGGTAAACGATGAGTTTGACAAGGAGAACACACCGGAAGCGGTTGCGGTTCTGGTTGCCTATGCGCTCGGTAATTCCTCCACGGAACAGATTCGTATTGTAAACCAGTACGGCGTCCTTTTATTTGACGGACCGGTCGAGGATAAGGAAAAGACCCAGGATGAAGTAATGGCTTATAAGGATACGATAGCAGATTCTTATAAAAGGCTTGTTTATGCCGGGTTTCTGGCCTGTGGCTATGAGCTGACAGAGGTAATGCCTTCCATTACCGTAAATATGGATAAAAAGGAAATTTATACCGAGCGGCTTTATCCGGACAATCCGGATGCGGAGCAAGGGTATTATTCCCATTATGAAACATATTCTGCGAGCGGCGTAAGCGGGGAAGGCGATATTCCGGGGACAGATTCCAATGACGAGCCGGATTATATGCTGGCAGGGACGTTAGGAGGCAGTTCCTCCATCGATTCCACTTCGGCGGATTATGTGTTAAATAAGCAGATTACAAATGAGGTTTATGAAACCGGCGTAGTAGATAAGGACACTTCGTCTATTGGTGTTGTTGCAACGCATACAATCAAGCGGACAAAGGAACAGCTGGAAGCCGAGGGGCTTATAACAGAAGAGATGACCTATGAGCAGTTTAAGCTGTTAAACAGTGACCCGGTAAAGATAACACCTTCTGACGATTTGTATGATATGGTAGCAAAAGCAACTGGTATTCCGCGGGAGAATATACATATTACGACCTATGACCAGTATCAGTTTGTGGACGCGGTGAAGGAGCCGGTGAACTGGGAGTTTATTTTAACGATTGTTTT
The DNA here is from genome assembly GCA_910577175.1 of uncultured Lachnospiraceae bacterium. Lineage (GTDB taxonomy): Bacteria > Bacillota > Clostridia > Lachnospirales > Lachnospiraceae > SIG307. The sequence continues at coordinate 73,591 of CAJTLU010000009.1, forward strand.
AGCAGTGCTGATTCTTGCGTTTCTTGTGTATGTGGTATTCCGTGGAATGGCACCGGTGGAAGTTTCGGAAGTGGAGCCGGAGCTCAATTACTCGGAGATTCTTGCTGAGCACGGGAATAACGCTTCCCTCGATGACGTAGAGTTCGGCGAAAAGTCAGAGACGAGGGTTCTGATTGAGAAGTTTTTCGATGAGAATCCGGAGTCCGTGGCGCTTCTGCTCCGCGGATGGCTGAATGACGACTATTAAACCAGACGGGAGGAAACGATATGGCAAAAAGCAGTGAATTATCGGGCATACAAAAGGCTGCGGTTCTGTTCATTATTATAGGGCCAGAGAAATCCTCGAAGGTCTTTAAATATCTGAAAGAGGATGAAGTAGAGCAGCTTACGTTAGAGATTGCAAATACGAAGAATATCCCGCCTTCTTTAAAGGACGAAGTTTTAGATGAGTTTTACGAGGTCTGCCTTGCACAGCAGTACGTTACCGAGGGCGGTGTCGGCTATGCGAATGATTTATTGGAGAAGTCGTTTGGTGCGGATAAGGCAAAGGAAATTATCGGAAAGCTTACCGATTCCCTGCAGGTGCGTCCGTTCGAGTTTGTGCGGAAGACCGACCCGAGCCAGCTCTTGAACTTTATCCAGGACGAAAGCCCGCAAACTATTGCACTTATTTTGTCCTATCTGTCCGCAGGGCAGGCAGCTACGATTGTCGGGGCATTGTCACCGGATAAGCAGGCAGATGTAGCAAAGCGTATTGCGCAGATGGATCGTACTTCACCGGATACCATCCGCGATGTCGAGCATGTGTTAGAGCGGAAGCTGGCATCCCTTGTTAATCAGGATTACACGATTGCCGGTGGTGTGGACGCAATCGTAGAGATTTTGAATACGGTAGACCGTGGTACAGAAAAGCATATTATGGAAACCCTCGAAATCGAAGAGCCAGAGCTTGCAGACGAGATTCGCAGAAAGATGTTTGTATTCGAGGATATTCTCTCGCTCGACGACCGTTCGATTCAGCGCGTGCTGCGTGAGGTAGAGAATAATGAGCTGGCTACGGCATTAAAGAGTGCAAACGAAGAAGTGCAGACCGTTATTTTCAACAACCTGTCCAAGCGTCTGGTTGCTATGATTAAGGATGATATGGACTTTATGGGACCGGTACGTTTGAAGGATGTTGAGGAAGCACAGCAGAAGATTGTAAATATTATAAGAAAGTTAGAGGATTCCGGCGAGATTGTTATTTCCAGAGGCGGAGGTGACGAGATCGTTGTCTAATGTAATTAAGGCATATTCCGTACGCTACAGTCAGGAGAAGAGAGTTGTAGATGTGGAGAAGCGTGCGGAGGCAATTAATGTTGTCCGCATGGCGGGAGCGCAGACCGCGTCCGGCGAAGAAGAGACGTCGTTCGTGAGCGGCCTGCATGCGTTTGTGCTGGGAGAAATTAAAGAGGAGACGGATGCGGACCGCATCCGTCTGACAGAAGGCGCGGAAGCAGCAGAAAATCCGGAGGGGATGATTTCTCCGGAGGAACGGGCCGCACAGGAGAAGGAACGGATAGAACAGGAACGGCAGCTGCTCCGGCTTGAAATGGAACAGGAAATGCAGGCACAAGCCGACCATATGTTAGAAGAGGCAAAAAACCAGGCGGAGCAGGTAATTGCCGAGGCAAGGCTTGCAGCAGAGAAAGCAAAGCAGGAAGTTTTTGAAGCAGCAAAAAGAGAAGGGTATCAGGCAGGGCAGGCAGAGGTGCAGCAGGAGTTTTCCAGGCTGCAGGCAGAGTTTGCGGCAAAGGAGGAGGAACTTTCCGCAGCATATGAGCAAAAGACAAGAGAATTGGAGCCCCTTGCGGCAGAGGTTGTAATCCAGCTTCTGGACGGACTGACCGGCGTTTTTCTGGAGGAACGAAAAGGGATTGTTACCTATCTTGTTTCCAAAGCATTATCAGAAGCGGATCACAGTGCTTCGTTTTTAGTTAAGGTTTCCAAAGAGGACTTTGAAGAGGTCCGGAAGTCAGCTGAGACGCTGCGTGGAGTGTTTGAGCGGGAGGTTTCCCTGGAGGTCATACAGGATGTTCTTCTGAAAAAGGGAGAATGCCTGATTGAGACGGATTCCGGTATTATAGATTGCAGTTTAGGAACACAGCTGGAGGGGTTGAAAGAGGACATCCGGCTGTTGAGTTTACGGGAGAGGGCATAAGACATGTTTTTTTTAACCGGAGACTATCTGGGACTGCGTGAGCGGTCTTATGTGAAAAAATACGGCAAGGTCGTAAAAGTAGTCGGTCTGACGGTGGAATCCCTTGGACCGGAGGCAAAGCTAGGCGATGTCTGTACGATTTCTTCGGCAGACAAATCAAGACAAATCCGTGCGGAGGTCGTGGGGTTCCGTGACAACCGCATCTTACTTACGCCCTACGAAGAGGTTTCGGGGATTGGTATCGGGGATGTCGTAAGGCTTTGTTCGGAGGCGCTGAAGGTGCCGGTAGGCAACGAGCTTCTTGGTATGGCGCTGGATGGTCTTGGCAGGCCCTTAGATGGCAGTGAGTTAGTAACGGATACTTATTACGAGGTCAATGCCGTGCCGCCTGACCCAATGGACCGCGTACTGATTCGTGATGTGCTTCCGCTTGGCGTGAAGGCGATTGACGGGCTTCTCACATTAGGAAAGGGACAGCGTATCGGTATATTTGCTGGTTCCGGCGTAGGAAAGAGTACCCTGCTTGGTATGATAGCAAGAAATACCAAGGCAGATATCAATGTTATCGCGCTCATCGGAGAGCGTGGGCGGGAAGTAAAGGAATTTATCGAGCATGACCTCGGAGAAGAGGGAATGCGGCGTTCTGTATTAGTAATTGCCACTTCGGATAAGCCTGCACTGGTTCGTAAGAAAGCAGCGCAGACGGCAACGGCGATTGCGGAATATTTCAGGGACCAGGGAAGAGATGTGCTGTTGATGTTAGATAATCTGACGCGTTTTTCCATGGCCCAGAGGGAAATCGGGCTTGCCGCAGGTGAGCCGCCAGTTTCCCGCGGATATCCGCCAAGTGTTTACGCGGAGATGCCAAAGCTTCTGGAGCGTGCCGGAAACGGTGCGGTGGGCTCAATTACCGGCATTTATACCGTTCTGGTAGACGGCGATGACTTTAACGAGCCGATTTCAGATACGGCCCGCGGTATTCTGGACGGACATATTATTCTGTCCAGAAAGCTGGGACATAAGAACCATTATCCGGCAATTGACGTGCTGCAGAGCATTTCCCGTGTTATGAGCGCGGTGGCGGCAAAGGAGCATAAGCAGTTTGCCAGCAGGTTAAAAAGTACCCTGGCGACCTATACCGATGCGGAGGATTTAATCAACATCGGCGCCTATAAGGCGGGCTCTAATCCGGAAATCGACGATGCAATCGAGAAAAATGCAGCAATTAACAGTTTTTTGTGTCAGGAAACAGATGAAAAGTTTACGTTTGAGGAAACGGTGGAGCAGTTAAAGAGTATATTTGTTTCATAGGAAACGGAAGCGCTCCGCGAAGAGGCGTGCTGCAGTCAGGCACGTAAGGCGGCGCAGCCCGGCAGGAAGAGAGTGTAAGCGATGAAAAAATTCCGGTATTCCATGGAGAGCCTTTTCGTAATCAAACAAAAGCTGGAGGATCAGGCAAAGGCGGCATATGCGGCGGCAAAAATGCGTCTGAGCGAAGAAGAAGAGCGTCTTTTGGCACTTCAGAAAAAGAAAGAGGCGTATATAGAAGAGCAAAGGGAGGTAATGTCCCACTTCATTTATGTTCCAAAGCTGAATGCCCTTCAGATTGCGGTGGATACAGCCGATGAGCGGATACAGCGGCAGAAGCAGAATGTCAGGAAGGCAGAGATTGCGGTCAAGGCGGCGGAAGAGCGGCTGATTAATTCCATGACGGAACGCAAAACGCAGGAGCGTCTGCGGGAGAATGCTTTTGAGGAGTATAAGCAGGAAATGAATGCAGAAGAGCAGAAGGAAGTAGATGAGCGTACAAGCTTTCAGTACGGCAGAAGCAATACGGAGGAAGCATAATGGCAAAGAGAAACAGGGAAAATGATGGAAATGATGAAAAAAAAGGCGGAGGACTGCTGACCATCTTTATTGTTCTGTTGATTATTGTAATCTGGGTAGCTATTTTTGCCCTGTTGATTAATCTGGATGTAGGCGGAATCGGTACGACGTTGCGGCCGATGTTAAAAGACATTCCGGTGGTGAATAAAATACTTCCGGAGGTTTCGGACGAACAAAAGGCATGGGAGAATAATCTGGCTTACAAGGACATTGTTGAGGCGAACCGGCGTATTAAGGAATTAGAGGTTCTGGTCGATAAATTAACCGTAGAGGGCGAGGATAAGGATGATGAGATTGCGCTTCTGACCGCGCAGGTCAACCGGCTGAAGGAGCTGGAGAAGCAGATGACCGAGTTTGAAGACAGGGTCTATGAATTTGAACAGCAGATTGTGTTCGGGGAGAATGCGCCGTCAATCGAGGAGTATGTCAAATGGTATCAGACCATTTCCCCGGAAAATGCAGAACGCATTTTTGAGATGGCAGTCCAGAAGGAAGCATATAATGCGACTGTCCGGGAGAAGGCAGCATATTATGAAAAGATGAAGGCTGCCGCTGCCGCGGATGTATTTGAAAATATGACCGCGGATTTGGATTTTGTATGTAAGATGCTGTATTGTATGAAGACGCAGTCGGTGTCCAATATTCTTGCGCAGATGGATCCGTTGTTTGCAGCAAAGATTACAAGAAAAATGAAAGAAATGGATGAGGCACGTTTCGAGGACTGGGTAGTGGCAGATTAATCCGGGAAATCCCCTTAAGGGGTTTCTATAGAAAAAAGAAAGAAAGGAGGAAGAAAATGACGGCACAAGGAGTAATAAGCGGTTCGGTTCCGGCTCTGAAGTCTGTGCTTCCCGGGTTTTCCGTACCAGAGGCTCCGGTAAAGACAGGGGGCAATTCCTTTGAAGACTTTATGGCAAGCTCCAAAGGCGGGAAGGAAAAGGAGATAGCTCCGGTATCCCGCGGCAGAAAGGATACAAAGCCAGCTTCCAGCAACGTCAATGAGCGGGCGAAAGAGCTGTTTTCCGGAGAGAGTAAGGTAAAGGATACCGTAATGCAGACCGGGGAATCCGTAAAGGATTTTGAAGAAGCCGCGGAAGTGGTTTCGACATTGATGGTGCAGCTCCGGCAGATTATCTGTGAAACGCTTGGAATTACCGAAGAGCAGCTGACTGGTGCGATGGAGGAGCTTGGTCTGACGGATGCGGACCTGCTTGACCGCGGTAGTCTGCAGGATATTTTTCTGGAACTAAACCAGGTGTCTGAGCCAACGGAGTTCCTGACCAACGAGGAATTGTTCAACGACTTTTCCGATTTGATGAAGGCTGTGGAGCAGGTGTTTGATGCGTCAGAAGTTACGCCGGAGGAGTGCAGGGAAATCCTGAAAGAGACAGGAGTTTTGCAGCAGGAGACAGAACCGGAGACAGAGCCGGAGGACGTTATGACGGAGGCAGTAAAGACCCTGGAGGCAGTAGAAGAGAAGCCGGACGAGATACAAGAGGCTGAGCCTGAAGTTTCCACAGAAGGTGTAGACACGAAGAAAGCAGTGGTACAGACCGGAGAAAAGACGGAGTCCGATACTGCCGGAGAAGGTCAGCATACGGCAGCCGCCAGGGAAAAGGGAACTGCGAAAGTGATTTCTTCCGGAACGGACGCTGAGGTAAGAAATGTGTTCATTGATGCACTTGCGAATGCAGCTGCGGCAGGAACCGGTGAGGAAGTGGCAGAGGCGGTATCCCAGATCAGGGAGATTGCAAACCAGATTATGGAGCAGATTAAAATCGTAATCCGGCCGGAGCAGACCAACATGGAGCTTCAGCTGAATCCGGAGCATCTGGGAAGGGTTCACTTAACCATTACCGAAAAGGAAGGCATGATGACCGCACAGTTCACCACGCAGACCGAGACGGCAAGGGAAGCAATCGAAAGCCAGCTGGCATCCTTGCGGGAGTCTTTGCAGAACCAGGGCATTAAGGTAGAGGCAATTGAGGTTACCGTATCCGAGTTCGGATTTGAACGCGACGGGAACGCAAAGCAGAACAGCGAAGAAGAATCCGGAAGGCAGAGGCGCCGGAATGCATTCCATGTGGAAGAGGCTGACGAAGCAGCGCCGCAGATGGCAGATTTTCTGCGCGTGGGCGATAGCAGCGTAGACTATTCAGCGTAGAAAGGAGGAAAACAATGGCATTGGTTCAACCCGTAAAAGACGGGAAAATGGTAGAAAAAAAGGCAGTAGAGAATACCTCGAAGGACAGAACCGGCACCGGGGAGCTTGGCAAGGACGCATTTTTGCAGCTTCTGGTGGCTCAGATGAAGTATCAGGATCCGTTAAATCCGACGTCTGATACCGAGTATATTGCACAGCTTGCACAGTTTTCACAGCTTGAGCAGCTGCAGAATCTGGCTTCGACTAACGAAAATTCACAGCTGCTTTCTCTGGTCGGAAAGGAAGTATGCGTTTCGGTGGAGAATGCAGACAAGACGTTATCCCTTAAGGAGGGTACGGTAAGCAGCGTATCGGTAATCGGCGGTAAGGCTTATCTGGAGGTAGACGGTGCTGTATATGATGCGGAACATCTGGTTCAGGTATACAAAGACGGATATTTTCTGGAGAAGAAGATGCCTACGGTGGAGTCGGATTATTTTGCTTATGACGGCGATATACCGAAAAACTTTTCCTTTGAGGTAAACATGGGAATTGAAGAGGGCAAGGCAACGGAGATTGCGGTGATTATCGACGGAGAGAAGATTGTCAATCCGGAGTATGTCAAAAAGTACGGAGATTATTACACCATTAACCAGGATGTATTCCACCAGTTAGAGCCGGGCGGACATACGATTTCAATTATGTTTAACAATGCCCCGTATTACACGACAAGGGAAAACGTAATTTTGGTTGATGTCATTAATTCCAATCCGAAAGAGGATACCGATGTGTTCCTGGAGGAGAATCCGGTACAGCCGCCGAAGGACGAGGATGAGGATGACGGCGATAAGAAGCCGGAAGGTAGTGAGGGAGACAAGGAAAACGTAGAAACGGAGTAAAATCAAGGATGATTGCGCAGGGCGGCGCACAGGAAAAGAAGGGAAGCTTATGAATCAGTTACAAAACAGCCGGTATCCGTCTATCGAACAGATGACGAGCCAGTATCTGGAAGGTACCGGAAAAAGTAAAACGACGCATGTTTCCCGGGAAACAGGGCTTTCGTTCCAGCAGATTTTGGAGGAAAAGCAGGCACAGACAGGCGGGCTCCGATTTTCAAAGCACGCAAATGAACGGCTTGCCAGCAGAAATATCCAGTTATCCGAGGAACAAAGAGAGCGTCTGTCAGGCGGAGTAGACAAAGCTTCGCAGAAGGGAATCAGGGATTCGCTTGTCATGGTGGACAATATGGCGTTCATTGTCAACGTAACGAACCGGACGGTTATTACTGCGGTAGGAGAAGGCGATGACAAAGTATTTACCAACATCGACGGCGCAATTATTACGTAACACTGCCGGACCTGAGTAGGAGGCAGTATTCCCCTGAATGACAGAAGGGGAATCAAAGAAGGAGGTCATAACAATATGGTAAGAGCACTTTATTCCGGAGTATCCGGTTTGAAAGTTCATCAGTCAAGAATGGACGTTATCGGTAATAACATTGCCAATGTAAATACGATTGGCTTTAAGTCAAGCCAGGTAACGTTTTCAGATGTATTGTATCAGACATCGTCGGCAGCATCCGGTCCGGATGAGATGACTGGACGCGCGGGTGTGAACCCGAAGCAGATTGGTCTTGGTGCAAACTTTGCGTCGGTAAAGACCAGGATGGATGCCGTGGGTGGTTCCCAGAGAACCGATAATCCGTTTGACTTAATGATTGAAGGCGACGGGTTCTTTATTGTAAATAACGGTAAGCAGAATTACTTTACTAAGGCAGGCTCCTTTACGCTGGATGCAAACGGCACGCTTTGTACTGCAACCGGCTACAGTGTCATGGGCTGGCAGGTGAGTCCGGACGACAAGACTAAAATCAAGCAGGATACGGTATCTCCGTTGCATATCATGAGTGCAGAGAATCTGTATTCCGAGCCGGAGGCTACTACGGCGGTTCATTTTGAAGGAAATATCGACAGCAATGATACGGAAATTTCAGGCAAGGGCCGTGTTACCAATTTTACTTTTTATGATAACCTTGGACAGAGTTATACCGTGCAGATGTTAGTAAAGCAGAATACGCAGGCAGATTCCCTGATTAAGTCGGAGTATTCAGTAGCAATTACCGATGTACTGGATGCAAACGGTCAGTCGATTTTTGTAAGAAAGGTAGAAGATGATGCCGCAACAGAGCCGACCTATGAGCTGGGACCGATTACGGAAGTATCACTCGGGTCGTATACGTTTACCGCAACTGGTGTAGATGAAAAGACAGGTATTCCGACCGTAACCGGCGATGCGCCGATTCTCACTTTCAGCGCTGCCACTGGTAAAATGGTAAGTATCGGTGAAGACGGTGCTGCGGGCGGTGGCGGTGGTGGTGCTGCCGGTGCAGATGCGGTAAAGAGTCTGACCTTTTCCCTTGGCATTACCGGGGAGCATCCGTTCCGGGACATCGATGTGGATTTTTCCCAGCTGACGATGTATGCGAAGAGCGGAAAGACGACCATTGAGGGAAACAAAGGTGACAGCAGTCCGAACAAGCTCGGAAAGGGACGTACTGCAGGTGCGATGTCCGGTGTTACGATTGACAATGCGGGCAAGATTTACGGCGTGTATGACAACGGTGACCAGAAGCTTTTAGGACAGGTAGTTGTAGCAAAGTTCCCGAATAATTCCGGTCTTGAGGCTGTGGGCAATAACCTGTTTGCCGAGTCCCAGAACTCCGGCGAGTTCGACGGTATCGGCGAGGATATTACGACAACGGGCGGAAAGTTTAACCCGGGCGTACTGGAAAGCTCCAACGTAGACCTCGCTACGGAGTTTACCGATATGGTAATTACCCAGAGAGGTTTCCAGGCAAATTCCCGTATTATTACTACAACGGATACATTACTGGAAGAATTGATTAATTTAAAGAGATAAAATAAAGTCTGAAACAAGGTCAGCAAAGGCTGCCCATGGCGGCAGCGTTTGTTGGCCTGCAGGCTTTTGCGGGGGATGGTATGATTGAGATTACAAAGTTAAACGATGTAAAAATTTCTGTGAATGCGGAATTAATTGAGATGGTGGAAGAGGTTCCTGATACAGTCATTACTTTGACGACAGGAAAAAAAATATTTGTAAAAGAAAGTAGACAAAAGATAGAAAATCTAGTAAAATCATATAAGAGAGATATTTTTCGTCAGATTATGAATATAAATGAATAAATAGTTGATACATTTTATGCGATAGAGAAAAGAGAACTTTGATGGGAAGGTGAATAACATTGGATTTATCTACATTAATAGGCGTAGTTGCCGGACTTGCACTTTGTATCTTCGGTATGGTATTTGGACAGGAGAAACCTGCAGAAGCGTTGATGTCATTCTTACATGCACCATCGGCGCTGATTACGTTCGGCGGTGCGCTGTCAGCGACACTCGTTATGTCCTCGAGTATCGGCGACTTTGTAAAAGGTCTGAAGTCGTTCGGAATTGCCTTAAAGAAGGTAGAGTATGACGAAACAGAAAAAATCAAGCAGATTATCGAGCTGTCCAATGTGGCGCGTAAGGAAGGGCTTCTGGCATTAGAAGAAGCAGCAAACAGCAGCATTGAAGACGAGTTTATGAAAAAGGGAATTCTGCTGATTGTAGATGGTACCGACCCTGAGTTCGTACGAAGGATTCTGGAGACCGAGTTAGAGTGTACCGAAAGCAGACATAAATCAGTAATTTCATTCTGGGAGAATCTGGCTTCCATGGGTCCTGCCTGGGGTATGATTGGTACCCTGATCGGACTGATACTTATGCTTAAGGATTTGCAGGATATCGCTTCCGTAGGACCGAACATGGCGGTTGCGCTGATTACTACGTTCTATGGTTCCCTGCTTGCAAACTGGGTCTGCCTTCCGACCGCAGCAAAGCTAAAGGAAAAAAATGCGGCGGAGGTTATGTTAAAAACGATTGTCGTGGAGGGTCTTTTGTCTATTCAGGCAGGAGAAAATCCGCGTGTTATCGAAGAAAAGTTAAAGTCCTTTATTGACCCTTCAGAAAGAGAAAACCTGACTTCGGGAGGCGGTGAAGCGTAATGGCGAGAAGGAAAAAGGAAGACGCTCCGGCACCTGGTGCCCCGGCGTGGATGGCGACGTTTAGTGACCTGATGAATCTGCTGCTTTGCTTTTTTGTATTGCTTTTTGCGATGTCTTCCGTAGACCCCGCAAAGTTTGATGCAATCGCGCAGTCATTTGCTAATACGTTTAATATTTTCAAGGCGGGCGGTGCCTTTGTCGGAGACGGAAACCTGATAGCAAACGGCGCCACCCAGCTGAACAATCTGAATGAATACACGAGTAATATGGGAGAAAAGTCGGATTCTACCGAAGATAAGAACGACATTTTCGATTATGAGGGAGATACCGAGGAGCTTTTGGAATATTATAAGAATAAGCTTACCGAGCTGGAAGACAAGATAGAAGATCTTGAGAATGCGGAGCAGTATAAGCAGGACCAGAAGGAAGAGGCTGCCGGTACGGTGTATGACGAGATAAAGGATCTTGTGAACCAGTACAATCTGGGAGAAGATGTAGAATTTGGCATGGACAAGGCGTATAATTATGTTAAAATAGATGTAAAAGGAAATGTTTTGTTTCCTTCCAATTCTGCGCAGCTCCGTGAGGAGGCAAAGCCGATTTTGTTGAAAATCGGGGATATCCTGAAGGAATACGATGATTTCGGGATAGAGATTATCGGACATACGGACAATGTTCCGATTAAGTCCGGTCCGTACCGCGACAATGATTATCTTTCCGCGGCACGTGCCATAGAAACGGCACAATATCTGCTTGAGGCAAAGAATCTGAATCCTACAAAGGTGTTTTTCTCCGGGAAGGGAGAACGGGAGCCGGTGGATACCAATGCCACGGAGGAAGGGCGGAAGCGGAACCGTAGAATCGAATTCCGGATTTACACGCCGATTGACCAGTAGGCTTAAGATAGAGTATAATGTCTGGCAGAGTGCATTATAAAGGAGGAGAAGAAGATGAAAAGAAATATGCTTGCGATTGTGATACTGGCAGTTACTCTAATTAACCTGACGCTGTCAGCGGTTATCATTTTTACCGTAATTCCAAAAGCGAAGCGGACGGATGCCCTGATTGAGAAAATCGTAGCGGCAGTAGAATTGGATACGGAGTCCGGAATCGGAAAGAATTACGGGGAAGTCGCGTTGGCGGATCAGGACGAGTATACGTTTACTGATAAGATGATTAACTTAAAGTCCAACAATGACAAGCCGAGTCTTGCACAGGTAAGCATTACCGTTACCTTGAATAAAAAGCACGATGACTACAAGGTTGTGCAGCCGACGATTGAAAGCAAGGAAAACCGGATAATTTCGGTTGTGGGCAGTGTGTTAAAGGATTATACTGCAGTGGAGGTTTCTACATACGCAGAGGATATCAACAAGGATGCGCTTGAAAAGATACAGGAAATCTTCCAGTCCGACTGTATTATCGAAGTTACGTTAAGTGTAATTGCGGTAAATTAAAATTTTTGATGATTTTTTGAACAATATGTGTTATTATGTTAGTAGACAAAGAATTTGGTCTGTTATGTAGGAGGTTTCGGTATGGGTGACGTTTTATCCCAAAAGGAAATAGACGACCTGCTTGCGGCTTTTTCAAGCGGTGAAATAGATGCCGAAGAAATTAAAGGCACGACGGAAAAGCAGATGAAGAAATATGACTTTAATCGTCCTACGAAGTTTTCCAGAGATCACCTACGTACATTGGAGATTATCTTTGAACATTACGGAAGACTGTTGTCTACCCATCTGCCGGCTTATTTAAGAAAGACGGTGAATGTGGAAGTAGTCAATTCAGAGGCGGTGATTTATTCCGAGTTTACGAATGCGTTGTCCAATCCGGTTCTGCTTGGAATTGTAGATTTTAAACCGTTGGAAGGCAATATCATTATTGAGCTTGCTAACAATCTGGGGTATTCCATTGTAGACCGTATGCTCGGCGGTCCGGGGGTGCCGCTTGACAAGGCAAGGGAGTTTTCGGAAATCGAGCTGGTAATCATCGAACGGATTTTCACGATTATCACAAATCTCTTTCGTGACCCATGGGAGAATGTGGTAGGGTTGATGCCACGATTGACTCGAATCGAGACAAACAGCCAGTTTGCCCAGATGATAGCGCCAAACGAAACCGTGGCACTTGTCACGCTGAATGTGAAAATCGGTAACGTAGAGGGAATGTTAAATGTCTGTCTTCCGTATGTTTGTCTGGAACCGGTAATCAATAAGCTGAATACGAAGTCGTGGTATTCTTCTGAAAAGCTGCGGGATGATGAGGTTTACAGGGAGTTCATTGAACTTGCGATTGCAAAGGCCAAGGTGCCGGTAAGGGCGGTACTTGGAAGAAGTACAATTTCAGTGAATGATTTTGTTAATATGCAAAAGGGTGACATTATTAAATTAGATACAAAGATGGAAGATGAGTTAAATGTGTTTGTCGGAAATATATGGAAGTTTACGGCTTTGCCGGGTTCATCCTCGGACACATATGCGGTAAAAATCTCGACTATCGTGAGGGAGGAATAATGGCATGGACATGGACGGAATGTTATCACAAGAAGAAATCAATGCGTTGTTCGGCGGCATGGGCATGGAAGATGAGCAGGCGCCGGATAACAAGGATGATTTGCTGACGCCGGAGGAGAAGGACGCAATCGGCGAGATTTCCAATATCAGTCTCGGCTCCTCTGCAACAACCTTGTTTGCGTTGGTAAATCAGCGGGTAAATATTTCAACGCCGAAGGTTTCTATCTGTGAATGGAAAGAATTGTCCAATCAGTACCCCAGACCTTGTGTCTTCATTGAGATTTCCTACAGGGAAGGTCTGGATGGAAAAAACATATTGATATTACAGGAGAAGGACGTTAAAATCATCGCTGATCTTATGATGGGCGGCGATGGCTCTAATATCGAAGGAGAGCTTAACGAACTGCATCTGAGTGCCATCAGTGAGGCAATGAATCAGATGATGGGAGCTTCCTCGACTTCCCTTTCTACCATGTTTGAAATGAAGATTGATATCAGCCCGCCATCGGCAAGCCTGATTGATCTGAATGATGTAGTAGAGGCAAAGGATATTGGAGCATTCTTAAACCATGAGTTTGTAAAAGTGTCCTTCCGTATGGAAATCGGCAATTTAATTGACAGTGAATTGATGCAGTTATATCCGATTGAGTTTGCGAAGAGTCTGTATAAGAAGTTTATTAATGGCGAGATGGACACTTCCGCACCAGCTCCGGCCCCGGCAGCACCGCAACCGGCTCCGGCGCAGACAGCAGCACCGCAACCGGCACCGGCACCGCAACAGGCGGCGGCACCGATGCAGGATTTAAATACAATGGCAATGGGACAGATGCAAGGAATGATGCAGCCGCAGATGATGCAGCCTCAGATGATGATGCCGTATGCGATGCCGCCGGTACAGGATGTGAATATTTCACCGGCACAGTTCCAGGCTTTCCAGCCGGTACAGAGTCCGTTGCTACAGACGGAGAATATCGATTTGTTGTTAGATGTTCCGTTAGAGGTTACGGTAGAGCTTGGCAGAACCAGTAAGTCCATTAAAGAGATATTGGATTTTGCGCCGGGAACTATTGTTGAACTGAACAGGTTGGCAGGTGAACCGATTGATATATTAGTCAACGGCAAGTATGTGGCTAAGGGGGAAGTATTTGTAATTGAAGAAGCTTTCGGTATTAAAGTAACTGAAGTAATTAAGTAGTAGCACTGCACAGTTAGTCTGATGAACTAAAATTTTAAGATTGGAGAGGTAGTATGGCTAAAAACATTCTGATTTGCGATGATGCCGCTTTCATGCGTATGATGATTAAGGATATTCTGACCAAGAACGGTTACAATATTGCCGGAGAAGCAGAGAACGGACAGGTAGCAATCGATAAATATTCCGAAGTGAAGCCGGATCTGGTAATGATGGATATTACCATGCCGGAGAAAGACGGAATCCAGGCATTAAAGGAGATTAAGGCGAAGGACCCGTCCGCTAACGTAATTATGTGTTCCGCTATGGGACAGCAGGCAATGGTAATCGAGTCCATCCAGGCAGGTGCAAAGGATTTTATCGTAAAGCCGTTCCAACAGGATCGTGTGTTAGAAGCTGTTCGTAAGGCGATAGGCTAAGCCAGAAAAGGAGTTTTTATGGCAGAAGCTTTCTGGAATCAGACATTGATTTCAAAAGTAAACACACTTGGTAAAAGTATTGCCGAGTTGGTGGTACTGGTGCTTATTTTTGCATTGATTCTTGTCGCCTGTGTCGTGACTACCCGGTTTATTGCCGGTCGTCAGATACAGTGCGGCAGGAACAGTAATTTTAAACCGCTCGAGACATATCAGGTGGCGCAGGGCCGTTATTTACAGCTTGTACAGATTGGTACGCGTTATTTTGTAATCTCGGTGACAAAGGATAGTATCCGTCTGATTGCCGAGATGAAGGAAGAGGAAATCTCTATAAAGGAAGACAGCGGCAAGGGTATTGTAAGGCCGTTTAAAGAAATTTTATCTGAGTTTAAAGCAAAGGTTGATAAACATGAAGATGCAGGAAAGTAAAAAGCTAAATAAGATTCCGTTGTATATCGGAATTTTTCTTGCAGTGTGTGTGTTGACCTTTATTTGTCGTGCAGAAACTCATATTGCCTATGCGACAGAGAGCGGAACAGGAAGCGGCTTTGGTTTATCCGGGAATCTCGGACCGTTAGATTTTTCGGTGACAAATGGCGCTGAAGAAGACGGCTCTCTTGTGTCAACGCTTCAGATGCTGCTAATTCTGACGGTGATTTCGCTGGTACCGTCGATTCTGATGATGGTGACTTCGTTCACCCGGATATTGATTGTACTGCATTTCGTGCGTTCCGCGCTCGGTACACAGACAACGCCTCCAAATCAGGTACTGATTGGCTTGGCGTTGTTTCTGACCCTGTTTGTTATGTCTCCGACGATATCCAGAATCAATACGGAGGCGGTACAACCTCTTTCTGCGGGAGATATCAGTGCGGAGGAGGCACTGGATGCCGGTATTACGCCAATCCGTGATTTTATGCTTCTGGAAACAAGACCGCAGGAGCTTGCGCTCTTTATTGATATCGCAGGCATTGAGACAGTAGATACGACAGACGATATTCCGACCTGGGTGCTGGTTCCGTCCTTTATTATCAGTGAGCTGCGTGCGGCGTTTATTATCGGTTTTATGATTTATATTCCGTTCATTGTGATTGACATGGTAGTATCCTCGACGCTAATGGCAATGGGTATGATGATGCTGCCGCCGACAACAATTTCAATGCCGTTTAAGATTTTGCTGTTTATTATGGCGGATGGGTGGTCCCTTGTGGTTGAGAATGTCCTGCGCACCTTTAAGACATTCGGCGGTTAAAGGAAAGGAGGCGGTAAGCTGTGGATGAAGCAGTTCTGATTGACCTTCTGGTTTC
This sequence comes from uncultured Lachnospiraceae bacterium, assembly GCA_910577175.1. Taxonomy (GTDB): domain Bacteria; phylum Bacillota; class Clostridia; order Lachnospirales; family Lachnospiraceae; genus SIG307. The sequence continues at coordinate 89,315 of CAJTLU010000009.1, forward strand.
TGCAATAGTGACGGTAATCAAGGCTGCCGCACCATTACTGTTGGTTTCGTTAGTTGTCGGTCTTGTGATAAGTATATTGCAGACAGTAACTTCGATTCAGGAGCAAACTCTCACATTTGTTCCAAAGCTTTTAGCAGTGTTTCTGGTACTGATTATTGCCGGAAACTGGATTCTTGGTCTTGCGGTAGAGCTGATGAAGGAACTGTGCATTAATTTTCAATATTATATTAACGGATAGCAGTGACAGTTTCCTTATATCATCTGGAGTATTTTCTGCTGATACTTGTGAGAATCAGCGGATTTATGGTGGCGGCGCCGCTGTTTTCTTTAAGGAATATTCCGGTACGCATAAAGACGATTCTTGCGGTTGCGCTTGCTATTTTGGTGTTTCATATCGTTCCGTACAGGGAAGTTACCTATTCTACAACGATAGGTTATGCACTGGTTGTTTTATCTGAGATGTTAGCCGGGATTATCATGGGCTTTATGGCAAATGTGGCGTATTACATTCTTGCATTTGCCGGGCAGATTATCGACCAGGAAATCGGGTTTTCCATGGTAAACCAGTATGACCCGATTACGAGTACGCAGGTAACGATTACTGGTAATTTATATACCTATGCGGTCATGCTGATGCTGTTTGCTACCAACCTGCACCAGTATCTGGTGCGTGCCCTTACGGATTCCTTTACGGTACTTCCGGTCGGGGCAGTTTCGCTTAATGTAGGGATTTATGAACTGATGAAGCGTTTTATGGGGGATTATTTTGTAATCGGCTTCCGTATTATACTGCCGGTTTTTGCAAGTATGCTGGTTGTAAATACGGTACTGGCAATTTTAGCAAGAGTTGCGCCGCAGATGAATATGTTTGTTATCGGAATGCAGTTAAAGGTATTTGTAGGACTCGCAGTACTAGTTCTTATGATAATGATGATTACAGGCGTTGCGGATTTGATTTTCCGGGAAATGATATCGATGTTAAAGGACAGCCTTTTTTATCTTGGAGGAACCGAAGGCTGAGCGGAAGAGCTGTGGAAGGAGCGTGAAGGGAATGCGAAGAGAAGAAGCCGAAAAGGTCCTGCTCCTGTTCCCGATAAAGCTCCAGTTCTTTGCCGAGGGGGATGGGGCAGATAAAACCGAAGAGGCAACCCCGAAAAAGTTAAGTGACGCCAGAAAAGAAGGCCAGGTGGCAAAAAGCCAGGAGCTGTCTACCGCAGTTATGCTGTTAGCGTTGTTTGTTATCCTAAAGGCTGCCGTCGGTTATATCGGGACGCGGTTTTTAAGGTACTATCTGGATACCTATCAGGCAATCGATGTATACTCGGTCGAGGATTTTACGCCTTCTATAGCATCAGCGTTTCTTCGGAACGGACTTGTGGAGGTTCTTCTCATCTGTCTGCCGGTGTTTGCCGTTGCAGTAGCCGCGGCCTTTGCCGTCAGCATTGCACAGGTGAAGTGGGAGGTAACGGCAAAGCCGTTAAAGCCGAAGTTTGATAAATTTAATCCGTTAAAGGGGTTTAAACGGATTTTTTCAAAAGACAAGGTTGTTGAGTTAGTAAAAGCCGTTATAAAGATTGCGTTGATTTTTTATCTTGCCTATTCCGATTTAGAGGAGGCGGCAGGCGCGGTGGTTTCCCTGTATGATTTCGGTCTGGAGCAGGCGGTAGTGTATATCGGGAATTTTGTCATTAACCTGGGGATAAAAATAAGTACGGTTTATCTGGTGGTTGGTCTTGCCGACTATATTTACCAGAAGTTTAAGTTCAAAAAAGATTTGCGGATGTCAAAGCAGGAAGTAAAGGATGAGTACAAGAAACAGGAAGGTGACCCGCAGGTCAAGGGAAGAATCAAGTCAAAGATGCGCGAGGTATCCCAGCGCCGTATGATGCAGAAGCTTCCCGAGGCAGATGTCGTAATTACAAACCCGACGCATTTTGCCTGTGCGATAAAATATGATAAAGAGGTAGCAGAGGCACCGGTACTGATTGCAAAGGGTGCGGATTATGTGGCGCAAAAGATAAAGGATGCGGCAAAGGAATATGATATTCCGATTGTGGAAAATAAGCCTTTGGCGCGAATGCTGTATTATAACGTGGATTTGGACAGTGAGATTCCGCAGGAGTTATACCAGATGACCGCAGAGGTGCTGGCGTACGTTTACCGGTTAAAGCACGGAGGCGCCGCGTAGAAGGACGATGCCGGAAAAACGGGACAATATGCGGAGATAACATAAAAGTAGAACCAAAGCAGCAGAAAAAACATGCAGAGAGGAGGAACGGCAGTGAAAAAAACGGATATGTTTTTGGGAGTTTATGTCCTTGCGGCAATTGTATTTCTGATTATTCCATTGCCAACAGGGCTTCTGGATGTATTAATGGCGCTTAATATTTCCATCGCGCTGATTGTTTTGTTCAATGCGATGTTTTCCCAGGAAGTGCTGAATATGTCTACCTTCCCGATGCTTTTGCTGTTTACGACAGTGTTTCGTATCAGTCTGAACGTTTCTTCTACGAGAAATATCCTGACGAAGGGCTATGCCGGTGAAGTGGTAGAGGCGTTCGGTAATTTCGTCGGCGGCGGCGATATGGTCGTCGGCATTATCGTGTTTTTCATTCTTGTATTAGTACAGTTTATGGTAATCAACAAAGGTTCGGAACGTGTATCTGAGGTACAGGCACGTTTTACCTTGGACGCGATGCCAGGAAAGCAGATGGCGATTGATGCCGACTTAAATACCGGTGCGATTACTGATGCAGAGGCAAAGGTGCGCCGTGAGAAGATTCAGGCAGAATCCGCTTTCTTTGGTTCCATGGACGGTGCTACGAAGTATGTAAAGGGAGATGCTGCAGTCGGGCTTCTGATTACTGCAATTAACCTGATTGGCGGTCTTGTGATGGGAGTGACGAGAGAAGGGCTGGAGATGAATGCGGCCCTTGAAAAGTACGCAATTATTACCATTGGTGACGGTCTGGTAAGCCAGATTCCGTCCCTTCTGATTTCCTTGTCAACCGGTATTATGGTAACGAAGGTGTCAAAGGAAGCAGATGTCGGCGATTTGCTGCTCAAGGAGCTGTTTTCCACGCCAAAGGTGCTGTATATGGTAGGCGCCGGGCTGACGGTGCTTGGAATTTTCACGACGCTGCCGACGTTAGTGTTTCTTTCCTATGGTATCGTGTTTATTCTTGTAGGCCGCAGCATCCAGGCAAGGATTGAGATTGCAAAGACCGAAGCCGAGGCAAAGGCGGAGGAGGAAGAGGATTTGCCAATCCGGCGTCCGGAGAATGTCCGGGAGATTATTCTGCCGGATCAGGTGGAGTTAGAGTTCGGCTATGGTATCATACCGCTTGCAGATGTGAACCAGGGCGGCGACCTGTTAGACCGAGTCGTGTTAATCCGAAGACAGATTGCCCTCGAGTTCGGCTGCGTTGTGCCGACTATCCGTCTGCGCGACAACATACAGCTGAACCCGAACCAGTATGTAATTAAAATCAAAGGGATAGCGGTAAGCGACGGTGAAATCCTGTTCGACCACTATATGGCGATGAATCCTGGCTATGTAGAAGAAGAAATCACCGGAATTCCGACGTTTGAACCGTCCTATCACCTTCCGGCAATCTGGATTACGGAAGGTCAGAGAGAGCGTGCCGAGTCTTACGGCTATACGGTAGTTGACCCGCCGTCGATTATTGCAACGCATCTGACCGAGGTTATCAAGGCGCATCTGGATGAACTTCTGACCAGACAGGCGGTACAGGAGCTGATTAACAATATCCAGGAGGCAAACCAGGTGCTTGTGACCGAGCTGATACCGAAGCTGCTCGGCATCGGCGAGGTGCAGAAGGTACTGCAGAATCTGCTGCGTGAGGGCATTGCAATCCGCGATATGGTAACGATATTAGAGACGCTTGCGGACTATGCGCCTTCGACAAGAGATACTGACGTGCTGACAGAGTATGTCAGACAGGCGTTAAAGCGTGCGATTTCGAACAAATACTTCCCAGGTGGCGAAACGACAAGCGTGGTAACGCTAGACCCGAGGGCAGAGCAGGAGATTATGAATTCGGTAAAGCAGACGGAGCAGGGAGCATACATAACATTGGAGCCGGAGAGGACGCAGCGGCTGATGAAGTCGGTAAAGGAAGAGGCCGAGAAGCTAGAGAACCTCGGAAAGAATCCGATTATTGTAACCTCGCCGATTGTGCGTATGTATTTTAAGCGTCTGACCAAGGATTATTATCCGGATTTAATTGTCATTTCCTATAATGAGATTGAATCCAACGTTGAATTACAATCAGTTGGGATGGTGACCGAATAATATGAATATTAAAACATTTAAAGGAAAAACAGAAGAAGAGGCAATGGCATCCGCAAAGAAGGAATTAGGAGAGAATGCCGTAAAAATGGCGTCCAGAAAGATAGAGCCGAAAGGGTTTCTGAGGAAAATGTTTGCAACCTCTTCATGGGAAGTGACTGCGGCGGTAGATGAGCCGGATGTATATGAGCGGACGATTCCGCGGAAATCCGCAGCAGAGCGGCCAGAGGTACGTACTGTGCCGTCCCGGCAGGAAGAGGTGTATAAGCAGGAGCTTTTGTTTGAAGAGAAGGGGACAGAGAGCGGCAGCGCAATTGAGCAGAAGTTAGATAATTTAAAGAAGCTGTTTGAGGAACAGATCAGGGAGCTCGGGCAGGCAAAGGCGTCCGAGGAGGCAAAGGAGAAGGCGGAGGCTCCGGAAAACGAGCTTCCGGATAAGAATATTGCCTTTCTGCGCCTGATTTTTCATCAGCTCATTGAAAATGAAGTAGATGAGCAGTATGTAAACCAGATTATTACCGAGATAGAGGCTTCTTTGAAGAAGGAGACGGATGTCAGCAAAATACTGGCAAACTTTTACCAGAAAATTGTGTTAAAGCTTGGCCAGACAAAGACATTGGAGGTGGTAAGCGGAAAGACCCGGTACGTTTTCTTTATCGGACCGACCGGCGTCGGCAAGACAACAACCATTGCAAAGCTTGCCTACAGTCTTTTGGAGCAGAAGAAAGCAAAGGTGGCGCTGCTTGCGGCAGATACCTACCGTATCGCGGCAGTGGACCAGCTGCGCACCTACGCAGAGATTATGAATATCCCGCTGTATGTCATATACAGCGAAACGGAGCTTGCCGAGCAGAAGGAGGAGTTACAGAAGTATGATGTGATTCTTGTGGATACCGCCGGACGTTCCCACCGCAGCAGGGAGCAGCGGGACGATATCGAACGGCTGATCCGGTCCGTGCCGGCAGAGGCAAGGGAAGTATATCTTGTGCTGAGTGCGACGACAAAGTACCGTGACCTGGTGAAGATTGCGGAGGCTTATTCGGAAATTTCGGAATACAGGCTGATTTTTACAAAGCTGGATGAAACGGATACCATCGGAAACATTTTTAACATTAAAATGCTGACCGGTGCCCCACTTTCTTATGCTACCAACGGGCAGAATGTGCCAGACGATATCAGTAAAATAGATTCGCAGAATGTAGCAAGACAGCTCTTGGGAGGTGGAAAATGATGGATCAGGCAGAACAGCTCAGGAGGCTAATCAGACAACAGGAACACCAGACGCAGCAGCTTGCCCGTGTAATTACGGTAACGAGTGGAAAAGGCGGCGTCGGGAAGTCAAGTATTGCGGTAAATCTGGCGGTTCAGATGAGGCGTCTCGGAAAACGTGTCGTTGTGCTTGACGCAGATTTCGGTCTTGCAAATGTGGAAGTTATGTTAGGCGTAAGGCCGCAGTTCAATCTGGCGGACTTAATGTTCCGTGGGAAAACATTAGCGGAGACCATTACCGAAGGACCGGAGGGAATCGGTTTTATTTCAGGCGGCTCAGGAATTCATGAGCTCGCGCGTATGACAAGGGAGCAGGTAATTTATCTGACACAGAAGTTGGCGGAGCTGGATTCCGTGGCAGATATTATTCTGATTGATACCGGAGCAGGAATTGCGGATACCGTACTTGAGTTTGTTGCAGCAAGCTCCGAGGTACTTTTAGTGGCAACGCCGGAACCGACATCGATTACCGATGCATATGCTTTATTAAAAACGCTGAACCGACGCGCCGATTTTTCCAGGGAAAGTACGAGTATCAAAATGATTTCGAACCGGATCAGGAACGAAGCAGAGGGCAGGAATCTTTATGATAAGATGAGCCTGATTGTAAATAAGTTTTTAAATATCCAGCCGGAGTTTATGGGGATGATACCGCAGGATGATACCGTATCCAAAGCAGTGATGCAGCAAAGGCCGGTAACGCTTGCGTACCCGCAGTCGCCTGCGGCAAAGGCAATGCAGGCAATCGCGGCGAAGCTGTGTGACGACCCGGAACCGGAGGTAAAGAGAGGAATTACCGGACTTTTTTCTGAATTGATTCGGACGAAGATAAAAAAGGCGCGCAGCAGAAAAGAGGAAAATTAATGGGAAAGAATCACCTGATTGAAACGGGAAACAGACTGGAACTGCAGAAAATCAGGCGTATCGGGGCCTCTGAGGAAGCAGTCTATGTCAGCCGTTTCCTGTACCAGCAGTCGGAAGATGAAGCAATCATCGAAATGCCGGTGAAGGAAGGACGTCTGGTGGTCATGGAACCGGGAGAAGCGTTCCAGGTCTGCTTTTATACGAATAAGGGCTTGTACCGGTGTCAGGTGCAGGTCGTATCAAGACATTATGAGGATAAGTTGCCTATGGTGGTAATTAAATTCCAGTCGGAGTTTGAAAGGCTGCAAAGACGGCAGCATTACCGTATGGAGTGCCTTTTGGATATGGAATTTTATGTGCCGGAGAAGGCTGCGCTGGAGCAGCTGCTCCGGGAAAAGAATCATGTGCAGGAGCCTCCGGCACAGACAGAAGAGGAAGAGGAAGGAGAAAGCGCGCCGATACAGTTTTTTGCCGGCGTGACGCTTGACCTTAGCGGAGGCGGCGTGCGGTTTAATTCGGAGCACCGGACGGAGGAGGGAAGCACCATTGTGATGAAAATTGCGTTTCCGGCGCCGTCGGCGCCGCAGGTGCAGTTTTTATTTGCAAAGGTCCTGACGGTACTTCCGGTGCCGAATCATACCGGTGTGTATGAACACAGGGTGCAGTTTGTGTCCATTACAAATGCAGAACGGGAAAGCATTATCCGTTATATTTTTCTTGAGGAACGGAAACGGAGACAGAGGCTGGCGGAGGAAAAAGGAGAGTGACATGAAACAGAAAAAAATTTTAATTATTGATGACTCTGCACTTATGAGAAGAGTTTTGTCTGATATAATTAGTTCAGATGATAGATTCATCGTTTGCGATATGGCAAGCAACGGGCTGGAGGCCTACGACAAAATCAGCCAGAATCCGGGGCAATATGATATCGTGCTTTTGGATATCAATATGCCGAAAATGAACGGGATTGAGTTTATGGAAGGGATTAACCGTCTGAAGCTGAAGCTGACAGTAGTGATTGTCAGCACGATTGCTGTGGAGGGCGCCACGGAGACAATTCGTCTTCTGGAGCTCGGAGCCTTTGATTTTGTAACGAAGCCGAACAGCTTTGTCGAGGCAAAGACCAATGTATTCCATGATAAAGTGCTGAAATGCCTGAGTTATGCCGCAGGTCTTGAAGGAAGCGGAGGAAGGAAAAGTAGTGCGGTCGTACCGCCGAAGCTTGAGCGAAATGAAATAAAGCCTGTAATTTCTGCGAGGGCTCCGTTAGTCAGAAAACCGCATAAGACGGTACGGAAAGACGCTTCCAAGCTGATTGTGCTTGCCTGCTCTACCGGCGGACCAAAGGCACTGCAGCAGGTTGTTCCGAAGCTTCCGGGCAATCTGGATGCGCCGATGGTGATTGTGCAGCATATGCCGTCAGGATTTACGGAAACGCTTGCCTCACGTCTGGATGACCTGAGCGAGATTACCGTAAAGGAGGCTGCTGACGGGGAATGCCTGAAAAAAGGGACGGTCTATATCGCAAAAGGAGGTTCGCAGTTAAGAATTAAGAAGGGAGCGGCATCCTCGTATGTACTGTCTGTGACAAACGAGCCTGCCAGAAACGGATTAAAGCCCTGCGCGGATATTACGTATGAGTCTTTGTTAGACTCGGATTACGAGGATATTACCTGTGTTGTACTGACGGGTATGGGCGGCGACGGAACTGCGGGAATCAAGCAACTTAATGACAAGCATAATATTTATGTAATCGGACAGGATGCTTCCACATGTACGGTATACGGAATGCCGCGGGTGTTGTATGAAGAGGGCCTTGCGGATGTGATGCTGCCGTTAGAGGAAGTGGCCGGCGAGATTATCAAAAACGTAGGAGTGCGATAATTATGGATGTTAGCCAGTATCTGGAAATATTTATTGACGAGACAAAAGAGCATTTGCAGAGCTTAAACGAGCAGATTCTTGTTTTGGAGCGGGAGCCGGAAAATGTAGATACCATTAACGAGATTTTCCGTGCGGCACATTCCCTGAAGGGCATGGCAGGAACCATGGGCTATAAGAGAATGCAGCGTCTTACACATGACATGGAAAATGTATTTTCCGAAATCCGCAACGGGAAGATGAAGGCATCGGCAAAGCTTGTGGATGTGCTGTTCAAGGGTCTGGATGCGCTGGAGCAGTACCTGGATGTCATTATAAACTCGGGCGACGAGGGAACAGAGGATAATGAGGACATTGTTAAGGCCTTAAACGATATCTTAAACGAGGGCGTCGGCAGTGCGGGAGAACCGGCGGCGCCGAAGGCGTCGGCCGCACCGGCAGCCGCAGCCGCTGCCGTGCAGGTTTCTGAGAACGGCGTAAAGGAAATCAAGCTGGCGGACCATGAAAAGAGTGCGGTTTCAAAGGCGTTTGCTGAAAAACTGAACGCCTATATGCTGACAGTATATATCCAGGAGAGCTGTATTTTGAAAGCGGCGCGTGCCTTTCTGGTATTCAAGGCATTGGAGGAGTTAGGAACGATAATTCGTTCCGAGCCGCAGGTACAGGAGATTGAAGATGAGCATTTTGACTTTGATTTTACGGTAGTGTTGATTACGGAGTCAGATGCGGAAGCCGTAAAGAAGAGAGTAGAGGATGTATTCGAAATCAAGAACGTCTGCGTAGAAGCAATTCGTCCGGAAACGGTAGAACAGGCAGAAGCCGAGGAGAGCAGCGCAGCTGCTCCTGTGGCAGCACAAAACAGTGCAGCGCAGAAGGTAACTGCCGCACCGGCAGGCACCGAAACGGCACAGCCGAAGACGACAAGTAAGCCGGTGGTAAACCGTTCTGTCCGTGTGGATATTGATAAGTTAGACGATTTGATGAATCTTGTCAGCGAGCTGATTATTGCAAAGAACGGGCTGGTGTCCATCAATACCGCTGATATAGAAGGGCTGCGCGAAAGCGGGTTCAACGAGCAGATTGAATATCTGGAGCGGATTACGACCAACCTCCACCAGTCGGTAATGAAGACCCGAATGGTGCCGATTGAAAATGTTGTGAGCCGTTTCCCGCGTATGATTCGTGATATCAGTAAGAAGTTAGATAAGAAAATGGAACTGTATATGTCCGGTGAGGAGACGGAGCTTGACCGTACCGTAATCGACGAAATCGGCGACCCGTTAATGCATATGTTAAGAAATGCGGCTGACCACGGACTTGAGTCCAATCAGGAGCGTATCCAGGCAGGAAAGCCGGAGGTCGGTTCGATTTTCCTGAAAGCATACCAGGACGGAAACAACGTAGTCATCGAGGTTCGGGACGACGGTAAGGGCATTGATGTCGAAAAGGTAAAAAAGAAAGCGGTCGAGAAGGGAACGATTACAGCGGAGCAGTCTGCCGTGATGACAGAAAAGGAAGCCATCGATTTGTTGTTCCGGCCGAGCTTTTCTACGGCCGAGCAGATTTCTGATTTATCCGGCAGAGGCGTTGGTCTTGATGTAGTAAAGTCCAAGATTGAAGCGTTGGGCGGCGATGTGGAGGCAAAGACCATACTGGGCGCAGGAACTACCTTTATTGTGCGGCTGCCGCTGACACTTGCGATTATTCAGGCGCTCATGGTTGAGCTTGGAAATGAGAAGTATGCAATTCCGTTAGGCAGTATTCAGACGATTGAGGATGTACTCCTGTCCGATATCAAGTATGTGCAGACCAAGGAGGTTATCCATCTGCGCGGGAATGTCATTCCGTTAATCCGTCTGCGGAGCGTGCTGGATGTCCCGGAGGATGATTTTGCTCCGGAGAGCCTGACCGTGGTTATTGTAGCGAAGGGAGACAAACTGGCGGGACTTGTAGTGGATAATTTAATCGGCCAGCAGGAAATTGTAATTAAGTCCATCGGGAAATACATAAATGATAATAAGATGATTGGCGGCGCAACGATTCTCGGTGACGGTGAGGTCGCACTGATTCTTGATGCAAATGCAATAGTCTAGGAGGTGCCGGTATGGTGGAAAATGTTTCAACGGAAATAAAGCAGTATATTGTAGTAAAGCTTGGAAACGAACAATACGGCATCGACATCCAGTATGTTGAGAATATTGTCCGTATGCAGAGGATTACCCGTGTACCGAAGGCACAGGAGTATTTCAAGGGCGTGATTAACCTGCGCGGTGAGATTGTTCCGGTAATGAGCTTACGGATGAAGTTTGAGCTTGAACCGGATGAGTTTACCGGAAAGACCCGTATTCTGATTTTGAAGCTGGAGCAGCAGTCGCTGGTCGGCGTTATCGTAGACGAGGTAAAGGAGGTTGTCAACCTTGACGAGGACTCCGTTGAAAAGTCGAGTTATGATGCGAATGATGAAAAGTCACAGTATCTTGCCGGAATCGGAAAGCATAATGACAATTTGATTTCCCTGTTAAATATTTCGGAAATCATCGTCGAGAAGGAAAAAGAAAAGGAAGCTTAGAAGAAGTATCCAAGGAAGAGGCCCGGGAGGCTTCTTCCTTAGTGTGTTTGAACCGGGAGGACGATATGGCAGAGCTGAAATTAGATTCTATGGATGGGGTACAATATGATGTGTTAAGGGAAATCGGAAATATCGGCGCAGGAAATGCGACAACCGCCCTTGCCTCGATGCTTCAGGTCAAGGTCGATATGAAGGTTCCGAAAGTAGCTTTACTGGATTTCCAGGCGCTCCCCGAAATCTTAGGCGGCGCAGAGAATATTATTGTAGGTATTCTGCTGACCTTAAGCGGAAGTATCGATGGCATGATGATGTTTGTCATGGAGAGGGATGCGGCGCATTCCATGGTCAATATGTTAATGGGGCAGGATGTTCCGTTAGACGCGGAGTTTTCCGAAATGGAGGCGTCCGCGCTACAGGAAATCGGGAATATTATTACCGGTGCTTACCTTTCTTCTTTGTCGGATCTTACAAAGATGTACATCAATTCGAGCATACCGTATATTGCCATTGATATGGCAGGGGCGATTTTGAGCGTACCGGCAATTGAGTTTGGAAAAATCGGTGATAAGGCACTGTTGATACAGACTGAGTTTGGCGAGAAGGCAACGCAGGTAAACGGGTTCTTCATTTTAATACCAACACTAAAGTCTTATAATTCAATTTTAACTTCATTGGGATTATAGGTGGTGGTAGCATGGGAAATATGGTAAAGGTAGGTATGGCAGATATGAACTGCTGTCATGCACCGGATGCAATTACAACATTAGGGCTTGGATCTTGTGTCGGGGTTGTTTTGTATGATTCAAATAAAAAAATTGCCGGGCTGGTACATGTTATGCTGCCTGACAGTAAAAAAATCAATAATAATGAGAATAAAGCAAAGTTTGCCGATACCGGTATCGACGAGATGATTCGTCAGGTGGTAGCGGCAGGGGCTTCCCGTATGAGCCTGAAGGCAAAAATTGCAGGCGGGGCCCAGATGTTTGCATTTAACTGTGAAAATGAAATGCTGCGCGTGGGAGCGCGGAATGTCGAAGCCGTAAAGGCGAAGCTTTTTTCGCTCCGTATTCCGATTGTTGCAGAAGATACCGGAAAATCTTACGGGCGTACCATAGAGTTTTATCCGGAAACGGATGAATTACTGATTAAGGCAGTCGGTAAGGCGGTTTATAAGATTTAGGAGGCTGTTATGGAGGGAAAGAATATTCCGCCGTTGATTACGTTGACGGCGGCAATGATTGCTTGTGTCTTCTGTCTTTTCCATCGTGCAACGCTGTTTTCTACGTTAAAGATCGTATTACTTGTGATGATTTTGTTTTATATTATCGGCAGAATCGTACAAAAGGTAGTTGTAAAAATAAATCGTGATGCAGAAGAAGCGGCAGAGCAGAGACAGAAGGAAAGCAGGGAGCTTGCGGCCAGGGAACTGGAGGCGGAAGAGCTTGCAGGAACGGAAGAGGAATCTCCAGAGGGGCAGGAAGAAATACAGGAGGCAGAGGATGCTGTGCCGGAAGAGGCGGCAGAGAGGCAGTAACCGGATTTCTTAGTAACAGGGAACGGTATAAAGGAGAGGAAGACAGGAGACGCCTATGAGTGCAGAGGAAAAGCTTAGGTTATGGGAAGAGTATAGTAAGAATAAAACTCCGGAACTGCGCGAACAGATTATAATTGAATATGCGGGTCTTGTTAAAATCGTAGCAGGAAAGCTCAGTATTTATCTGGGCTATAATGTTGAGTACGATGATTTGGTGGGCTATGGAATGTTCGGACTAATTGATGCGATTGACAAATATGATTTTGACAAGGGAGTTAAGTTTGAAACTTACGCGTCCCTGCGAATCCGCGGAGCGGTACTGGACCAGGTGCGCCGTATGGATTGGCTGCCGCGCACCGTCAGGCAGAAGCAGAAGCGGATGGATGCTGCCTACCAGAAGCTGGAGGCGGCAAACGGGCAGTTTGCTTCGGATGAAGAGATTGCCGCAGAGCTTGAGATTTCCGTCGAGGAGCTTGGCCAGTGGCAGGCACAGACCAAGGCGGCAGGAATTGTTTCCTTGGACGAGTATCTGGAACAGGGGAGTGAGAACGGGATTGTGGGGACTTCGGACAGCGCAGAGTATGCACAGCCGGAAAAGCAGCTGGAGCAGAAGGAAATGAAGGAGCTTCTGGTACAGTCGCTGGAGGCTTTGACCGAGAAAGAGAAAAAGGTAATCCTGTTGTATTATTATGAGGAACTGACATTAAAAGAAATCAGTGAGGTGCTGGAGGTTTCCGAGTCCAGGATTTCACAGCTGCACACAAAGGCAATCCAAAGGCTGCGTTTAAAGCTTGGAAATCAAATAGAATTATTTTTTTAGGAAAGGACTTAGCAAAGGAGCAAGAAATGGCACAGGTGAACGGGTATTTTCAAATCAGCATAAGAGACAGCGGAACGTGGCTTGTACTGTATCCACCTGACGAGGGCGGGACTCCGGTACGATTTACCATGGTAGATGCTTATTTGACCAAGTGGCATATTGATTACGATAAAAAACAGCTTTCAGAGGCGCTTCTGAAAACGACAAAAAAGGAAGAAATCCGGCTGACAATGGAAAAGATATATCCGATTAATGAATCTTCTTCCGTTACGGTAAGCCCGGACCGGCTGAGTGCAGAGATTATACTATATCCGCCGTCAGACGGAGGCGGTATGATAACGAAGGAAAAGCTGGTTGCGGATTTGGTATATGCCGGCATAAAATACGGTGTGGACCAGGAGATGCTGGAAAAGTTAGATAAAGAAAGAGAATATTGCACGCCGATTGAAATTGCCAGGGCAACGCTTCCGTTAGAAGGAACCAGTGCGAAAATCACCTATTTTTTCAATACAGATTTAACGATGAAGCCAAAGACGTTTGAAGACGGTTCGGTGGATTTTCATAAGCTGGATACAATCTGTCCGGTAAGGGCAGGAGACCTGCTGGCGGAGCTGACGCCGGCGGTACAGGGAAGACCGGGAATCGATGTATGCGGAAAGCCGATAAAGCCTGCCAAGGTAAATAATATGGTGCTGCATCATGCAAACCGGATTCATCTTTCCGAAGACGGGCTAAAGATGTATTCCGAGGTGAGCGGCCACGTCAGCCTCGTGGATGGCAAGGTGTTTGTATCGGACACCTATGAAGTGGCAGGAGATGTCGATTCCTCGACCGGGGATATTGCATGTGAGGGTAACGTAGAGGTCAGGGGAAATGTGCGCACCGGCTACCGCGTAGAGGCAAAGGGCGATATCATCATACATGGCGTAGTAGAGGGAGCCGAGATTATAGCGGGCGGGCAGATTGTCCTGATTCGTGGTATCCAGGGAATGTCCCGGGGCAAGCTGATTGCGGGAGGAAACATAATCTCAAAGTTTATTGAGAGTGCAGAAGTTATTTCAAGATACGGCTATGTGCAGTCAGAGGCGATTATGCACAGCCAGGTATCTGCAAAGACCGATGTAATCGCGCACGGAAAGAAAGGCTTTATTACCGGCGGGAGCACGAGATGCAGCCAGTTAATTGAGGCAAAGACGGTAGGCTCCAATATGGGTACGACTACGCTGCTCGAAGTCGGCGTCGACCCGGCGATTACAGAGGAGTACCGCAAGTTAGAAAAGCAGTTTGCGGAGCTGAAAACGGAAAAGGAAAGAGCAGGACAGACGATTGTAATGCTTGCGAAAAAGCTGAAGCAGGGAGAGCAGCTTCCGGTGGATAAACTGCTTTTGTTAAAGCAGTCGCAGAAGCGGGTCGAGAAGATTGATGCTGAAACGGAGGAGATTACCAAACGTCTGGATGAGCTGATGGATGATATCGGAATGGAGAGCAACGGTGTGATTAAGGTATCGCAGACCGCATATTCCGGATGCAAGATTACGATTTCCGGTGCAGTTTACTATGTAAAGACGGAACTGGCACGTGCAAGGTTTGTCAAAGACCGCGGGGAAATCAGGATTGAAGCATACTAGACAGCCCTGGTTCTTTCCCGGATTATTCTGCGTGTGCGAAAAGGAGGAGAGGTTATGCCGATTACAAGACTGGATATGGTGTCCATGGCTCCTAAGACACAGGAAGCAGGAACGTATAAACAGCAGGAAATGCAGCATCCGACAAACCAGCAGCAGACAATAGCAGGTATGGTGCAGCAGCAGGCAAGACAAAACGAAACCCAGACAGTACGTTCGAATAAAACGGAAAACGAAGAACAGAAATATGACGCACGAGAGCGGGGAAAGGGAGCTTATGGGGGGTCTGCCGGAAAGAAGAAGGAGCAGGAAAAAAAGGAAGAGAAACAGCGGATGAAAATGCGCGGAAGTACATTTGATATTACCGTGTAGTTATAGAAAAGAGGAAGAGCATGGAACCGATTACCGTTATTATGAGCGTGATAGGAGTATTGCTGCTGGTTGGCAGTTGTTTCCTGCCGGGGAAGACCGCGCCGGAGACGGATTATGATGAGCTGTTCAGGCGTATGGCAAAGAGAGAGCTTACGCAGGAGGAAGTGGAGCGTCTGCGTCAGACGGTAGACCGGATTATCTCCGAAAAAACCGAAGAAGTGATAGAAAAGACCGATGATTATTTAAGCCAGGTTGCCAATGAAAAGATTATGTCGGTCGATGAATTTTCCAAACAGATATTTGAGCGGCTGGATAAAAACAATTCTGACGTGGTGTTTTTGTATAATATGCTGGCAGAGACAAAGGAGGAAGTAAAGACGGTGATTGCCGATGCAGGAAAGGTACGGGAGTCACTGCAGGCAGAGACGGAGAAGGCTGTAAAGAGTATGGAAGCCGTAGCTGCCGCAGAGCCTTTGCCTGTAGCACGCCAGACGAAGAAGCAGACCGCTGCAAAGAAGTCTGCAGGAAAAGCTCCGGCAGAAAAGGAGCCTGCAGAAAAGGCCCCTGTGGAAAAGAAGCCGGCACGGAAGACCACACCGCCGGCGAATATTACAGTGCTTCCGGAGCTTACTGTAGCGCCAGAGCAGGAGAACGGGCCGGATGCTGATTTGCCAAAGGGAAAGATATTGGAGCTCCATAAAAAAGGAAAAACGGTGCGGGAGATTTCCAGAGAACTTGGCATGGGACAGGGCGAAGTAAAGCTGGTTATTGATTTGTATGGGGCATAGCAGATAAAGGATGGATTTGAATGAAAAGAAAATACTATATGCGCGGCATGGGAACCGGAATTGTAGTGACGGCGCTTTTATGCGCATTTACGTTTTCGAAAAATGAACCGGCCGCAATGACGGACGCTGAGATTATTGCCAGGGCGCAGGAGCTTGGTTATACAAAAGAGAGCGGCGTAACCGCGGAGGATATTAATAAGTTAAAAGAAAACGAACAGCTGACAAAAACGCCGTCCCTGACGCCGGAAGCAACGCCGGAGATAACGCCGGAACCGACGAAAGAGCCTCCGGGGCAGCCGACTCCTCCAGGCCAGCCGACCCCGGTTACAGAGGGCGGCCAGCCGACGAAGGCACCGACAGAGAAGCCGACTCCGGAACCAACGAAGGAGCCAACACTAACAAAAGCGCCGACAGAGAAGCCAACGCCGGAACCAACAAAGGAGCCAACACCAACAAAAGCGCCGACAGAGAAGCCAACGCCGGAACCAACAAAGGCACCAACGCCGACAGAAAAGCCGACCTCACAGCCGGTAAAGCCGCCGGAATCCTCTTATACCGTCCGGGTAGAGCGGGGAATGACAGCGACGCAGGTAGCGAGAGCTTTGAAATCTGCCGGGGCGATTGCGGATGCAGAGGAATTTGTAGGTTATCTGAGGCAGAAAAATCTGACGGATTCCATTAACGTCGGAAGCTTTACGATACCGCGGGGAGCAGGTTATGCTGAAATCGCAGGGATTTTGACGAGATAAAAGGAAAGAGCTTAATAAAAGATACAGAAACTCAAGGAAAAAAGTGCTTGCTTTTTTCCTTTTCTTATGGTAAACTATCAGACGGTGCAGTCGGCGTATGCCGAAATAAGCATGTGTGTGGATTCACGGCATGGTGCCGCAGTTTGCGGTCTGCCGGTTTTGAGACACACAGAAGAAAAAACCAAATGGAGGTAGTATTATGAGCGTTATTTCTATGAAGCAGCTGCTGGAGGCAGGTGTTCATTTCGGACACCAGACCAGAAGATGGAACCCGAAGATGGCAGAGTACATCTACACTGAGAGAAACGGCATCTACATTATTGACCTGCAGAAGTCGGTAGGCAAGGTAGACGAGGCTTATTTTGCAATTAAGGACATTGTTGCAAATGGCGGTAAGATTCTGTTTGTCGGCACGAAAAAGCAGGCGCAGGATTCCGTAAAGACGGAGGCAGAGCGCTGCGGTATGTACTATGTAAACGAAAGATGGCTCGGCGGCATGCTGACCAACTTTAAGACCATTCAGTCCAGAATCGCAAGATTAAAGGCAATTGAGAAGATGAGCGAGGACGGAACGTTCGAGGTTCTTCCGAAGAAGGAAGTTATCGAGTTAAAGAAGGAATGGGCAAAGCTTGAGAAGAACTTAGGCGGCATTAAGGAAATGAAGCAGATTCCGGATGCAATCTTTATTGTAGACCCGAAGAAGGAAAGAATCTGTGTACAGGAAGCACATGCGCTTTCGATTCCGTTGATTGGTATTGCAGATACGAACTGTGATCCGGAAGAGTTAGATTATGTTATCCCGGGTAACGACGATGCAATCAGAGCGGTGAAGCTGATTGTGGCAAAGATGGCAGACGCCGTTATCGAAGCAAACCAGGGCGAGCAGTTTACGGATGCGCCGGCAGCCGAGGCAGAGGAAGCTGCGGAAGAGGCAGCCGAGACAGTATAAGGTATAGTTCAATCAACAGGAGGCAGACTAAAATGGCAGAAGTTACCGCATCTATGGTAAAAGAATTAAGAGAAATGACCAGCGCCGGTATGATGGATTGTAAGAAGGCTCTTTCTGAAACAAACGGCGATATGGATAAAGCAGTAGAATATCTGAGAGAAAAGGGTCTTGCAAAGGCAGCGAAGAAGGCAGGCAGAATTGCAGCCGAGGGTATCTGTGAGACAATAATCAGCGAGGACGGAAAGACCGCTGCAATCGTAGAAGTCAATTCCGAGACCGACTTTGTAGCAAAGAATGAGAAGTTCCGCGGTTATGTTCAGGATGTGGTTGCACAGGTGCTTACTTCAGAGGCAGGGGATATCGATGCATTCCTTGCTGAAATCTGGGCAAAGGATACCTCGAAGACCGTTGCAGAGGAGCTTGCAGCTCAGATTGCAGTAATCGGCGAGAATATGAAAATCCGCCGTTTTGCAAAGGTAAAGGCAGAGAACGGTTTTATTGAGACCTATATCCACAGCGGCGGAAAAATCGGCGTTTTGATTGAGATGGAGGCTTCCGAGGCTGTTGCTGCGGCAAAGGAGTGTGCAAAGAATGTAGCAATGCAGATTGCTGCCATGAATCCGAAGTATATCTGCGAGGCAGATGTTGATGCGGAGTATCTTGCACATGAGAAAGAAATCATCAAAGCGCAGATTATGAATGACCCGAAGGAGTCCCAGAAGCCGGAGAAGGTAATCGAGGGCATGATTCAGGGGCGTATCAAGAAGGAGTTAAAGGAAATCTGTCTTTTAGACCAGGTTTATGTAAGGGCAGAGGACGGAAAGCAGTCTGTAGGTCAGTATGTGGCACAGGTAGCCAAGGACAACGGCATTACCCTTGCCGTTAAGAGCATTGTCCGTTTTGAGACCGGCGAAGGCCTTGAGAAGAAGCAGGAAGACTTTGCAGCAGAGGTTGCAAAGCAGATGGGCATGTAATATAGGCTGTAAGTAGCGCAGAAGAACAAAATTAACGTCCGGGGGAGAGCTTGCTCTCTTTCGGACGTTCTATTTTTAAAATAATGCGAGGAGTTATAAGTCATGCGGATACGAATTGCAGTGGTGGAAGATGAAGCAGAGCAGCAGGAATATGTAAGGAAAATGCTGGAGCGCTGGTCCGGGCAGAGAGGCGTGTCTGTTTCTGTGACTCATGTCACCTGTGCGGAAGAGTATTTAATCAAATATAATCAGCCGGATACCTTTGATATTTTGTTTCTTGATGTTTGTATGAAGCAGATGAATGGTATGGAACTGGCAAAGAAAATACGAAAATACGACAGGGAAGTGCAGATTTTGTTTCTTACCGGGATTTCCGATTATGTATTTGAAGGGTATGAAATCGGAGCGGTACGGTATCTTATGAAGCCGGTGGAACAAAATAAACTGGAAGAAGCAATGGCAGTTTGCTTAGAAAAGTTAAAGCTCAGAAGCGAGGATTATGTTTCTTTTAAATATCAGGGGGAAATCATCCGGCTGCTCCGGTCGGATATCTTATATGTTGAGGTATATGGGCATTATCTTCATATGGTGACGAAAACGGATATTTTTGAGTGGAAGGACAGCCTGCAAAGCATGAGGAAGAAGCTGGACGCAAGACGTTTTGTGGAAGCGAACCGTTCTACGATTGTGAACTTGGAATATGTAAATAAAATTACAAGAGAAGAATGTATTCTGGAAAATGAAACACATATCCATGTCAGCAAAGGAGCGTATAAGGGCTTAAATGAAGCCTTTCTGAAGTTTTATGTCGGCTCGTGTGCAATATGAAACTGTAAATAAAGGAGAAGGCGCGAATGTTTGGGCGGTACGAGAAAAGAATATTGGAATATCAGACGAAGGCTATGGAAAAGCAGGTGGCAGAGGTCAATGAAATCTATATGACCATGCGGGGATGGCGGCACGACTATCATAATCATCTGCAGAAGTTGAGTGCGCACCTACAGGAAGGCCAGATTGAGGAAGCCAGAAAATATATCAGGGAATTGGGAGAAAGTCTGGATGACATCAAAATAAAGTATCAGACGGGGAATGTCAGTCTGGATGCGATATTAAACAGTAAGCTGTCACTTGCAGAACGGGAACAGATTGAGATTCATTGTAAGGTTGAACTAGGAGAATGTCTGACGGTTTCCGATATTGATTTATGTATTTTACTGGGAAATCTGATTGATAATGCAGTGGAGTCCTGTCAGAAGATTCGCGCAAAGGAAGAACGCTTTTTGAGAATTTATATGTGTATCCGGAAGCAGCAGATTTACATTTTTGTGACCAATGCAACGAATGAAAGCGTTCGGAAGCTGGATGACGAGTATGTTTCAAAGAAACGAGGGAACCATGGCCACGGGTTAAAGCGAATTAATATTGTGGTGGATAAATATGGTGGTTTTATTAAAAGAGCCAATGAACCGGGCGTGTTTGCAACAGAAATTATGCTTCCGCTGTAAGGTTTCATGGGATAGATTACGTTTGTGCACGAAAAATTTCAATTCGTGCACTTTTTTTTATATTTTATTTGTTTTGTGCTAAGATGTAGAGGAAAGAATTTGACAAGGAACAAAGTGTTGAAAGGAGAAAATTATGAAGAGATATTCCTTGTTTGGAAATATCAGATATTTGTATCAGACTTTATTTAAAAAATGCGGCTGGATGCGCTTAGGCGTACTCGGAACGATAGCGACCCATCTGGGAGGAAAAGTTTTGCAGACCGTAACGCTTTCCGCGATTATAGCAAGTATTACGGAGCAAGGAACAGAAAGGCATTTTCTGATGGTAATCAGCGGAATATTGCTATTAAATCTGGTATTTTATTATCTGAGCAGATTTATTGAAGAATGGAGTTCGTACTATTATGAAAATACCCAGAACAGGGAATTTTTAATGCGTCTGGTGAGAAAAAGCCTGAAGGCAGATTATGAGAATGTAGAATCTCCATCCAAGCAGAGAATGCTGTTAAAGGCAACTCACGCCGTACATATGTACCGTAAGGGAGTGAATCAGATGTATGCCCATGCGCCATATGTGATTTCCAATATTCTCGGGATTGTGCTGTATGCGTTGACCATTTCCTTTATTGACTATCGTATTTTGTTTATGATTGTCGGGATGTTTGTGGTAAGCACGATGTTGGATACCTATGCCCGGAAATATATCGCGAATACAATGGATGAGCAGTATCGTATCTGGGGCCGTTTTTTTTATTTAAAGCAGCAGGCTACATCAGTGCCGAACGGAAAAGATATCCGGATTTACAATATGGAAAATTGGTTTAAAAGCGGATTTGACCGGCTGGTAGGAAAAAACAGAAAATTGACTGCCGGAAAATTGAACAGGGCATATGTGTCAAAGGCTGTGTCAACGATTCTTGTAGCGGCAAGGGATATACTTGCCTATGTGATTTTAATTACGCAGGTAATTGAGGGAAGGCTTTCGATTGCCGAATTTACCCTGGGGTTAGGTGTTGTAACAGGGTTATCCGGATGGTTAACCGACATCCGTTATCAGGTCGGGCAGCTGTTAGAAGGAAATATCATGTTGTGTCAGTACCGTAAGATGATTGATTATCCGAATACCTTTCTGAGAGAAGACGGGAAATGCGTTCCAAAGGAGTGGAAGGAAGGAAAGCTTCCTGAAATAGAGTTCCGGCATGTGAGTTTTCGTTATGAAGACTGTGAGAATGATATATTAAAAGATGTAAGCTTTACCATAAGACCGGGAGAGAGGATTGCGCTGGTAGGACATAACGGTGCCGGAAAAACGACGCTTGTAAAGCTTTTATGCGGTTTTTATCATCCCACGGACGGAGAAATCTTAATCGGCGGCTGTCCTCTGGAGGAATTAAATCTCAATGAATATCAGGATTTACTGGCAACTATCTTTCAGGATGTAACTACGCTTCCGGTATCCATTGCCAGTAATATTTCAGGGAAGACAGACGAAGAGACGGATTTTCCCAAGGTACGGAGCTGTTTGGAACGTGCAGGATTGTGGAACGATATAAAGGCTTTGGAGAAGAAAGAATTAACAAGTATTTCCCAGATGTTGGACCCGGAAGGGATTCAGCTTTCCGGCGGAATGGTGCAGAAGCTGATGCTTGCCCGATGTATTTATAAAGATGCTCCGGTGCTTATTTTAGATGAGCCTACCGCAGCCCTGGACCCGATTGCGGAAAGCCGGATGTACCAGGAATATGACAAGATAACAAAGAATAAATCCGCACTGTTTATTTCCCACAGGCTGGCCAGCACAAAGTTCTGTGACAGGATTTTGTTTATGGAGCATGGGCGTATCTTAGAGGACGGGACTCACGAGGAATTGCTGGCAAAAGAAGGAAAGTATGCGGAGATGTTTGAAGTCCAGAGTGAGTATTATAAAGAAGGAGGCAGGGCAGACAATGAAGAAATATTTGCGTGAAGTAAAAAAGAATCTTGCTTATATTCATAAGCTTTCTCCATCTTATCTTATAATCAGCATTTCACATATGATTTTAAGGAGAGTAGAGATATTTATCACTATAATTCTCAGTGCCAGAATCATAGATATGATTTTGGATGGAAAAGAGAAAACGGACATTTATAAGATGATGCTTTTTATGGTGGGAAGTGTTCTTGTAAGCAGTCTTATCGAACATGCGTTAGAGCATATGATGGAAATCAGATGGGGTCTGGTTTCTAACCGGAAAAACAGGGATATCGGATGCAAGGCGATGCAGCTCGATTATGAAATTCTGGAAAGAAACAGTACTATGGAGTTGATTTCCAAGGCAGACAGCAACACGGATGCCATGGAAGGAATGGGAGGATATCTTCAAAATGTAGTAAATTTGCTGGGCGCCTTTCTTGCCTGTGTGGCTGCACTGGTTACGATGAGCGGTTTGCTAACGCCTTCTGATACGACGGGAGAGGGCGTGTTATATTCCTTTTTGAACTCAAATATAAGCTATGTAACGTTATTGCTGTGTGTATGTGCCAGCATAGCAATAAATAGCAAATGCCAGGAAAAGCAGGGGAAAATACAGTATGAAAGTTCCCAGGCACAGATCTTAAGCGGAAGAATTTATTGGTTGTTTTTCAATTTGATTAGTGATTATCCGCTAGGAAAGGATATCCGGATTTTTAAGATGCAGGATATGATTGAGAAAAGGGGCTCACAGGAAAGAGACAAGATTGAGCAGGTGCAGAAAAAAACAATCAGGGCCGGTCTGAAAATCACCTTAGGCGAAATTCTTTCACAGAATATCTTTGTTTTTGCCGCGAACTTTTTTGTGGGTATGAAAGCAGTATATGGCATGATTAGTGTGGGTGATGTGGCAATGTACATCGGAGCCATTATTTTTTTTAGGAATGAAATCAGCAATTTGTTCAGAATCTGGATTGGACTTAAGATACACAGTACCTACCTGAAAAGCTATTCGGAATTGATGGAGATTCCAAATGAAAAATATAAAGGAACTATTCCGGTGGAGCAGCGCCTGGACCACGAGTACGAGCTGGAGTTTAAAAATGTTTCTTTTCACTATCCGAATAGTGACAGAATGATTTTAAAGAATATTTCCTTCCGGTTAAAAACCGGAAAGAAGCTGGCGATTGTGGGTGCAAACGGAGCAGGAAAAACAACCTTTATCAAGCTTTTGTGCAGACTTTACGACCCGACCGGGGGAGAGATTCTGTTAAACGGCATTGATATCCGTAAATATGATTATGACGAATATATCCGGTTGTTTTCCATTGTATTTCAGGACTACAAGATATTTTCTTTTTCCGTGGCTGAAAATGTGGCGGCGGGACCAGAGTATGACAGTGAACGGGTAAAGGAGTGTCTTAAGGAGGCAGGTATTTATGAGCGTGTCAGTCAGATGAAACATGGAATAGAAAGCAGACTGCTAAAGGATCAGCAGGACGGAGACGAAGAAGGGATTGAGATTTCCGGAGGCGAGAAGCAGAAGATAGCATTGGCACGTGCTTTGTACCGGGATGCCCCGCTTGTCATACTAGACGAGCCTACCAGTGCGTTGGATCCTTTGGCGGAACAGGATATCTACCGGAGGTTTAATGATATGGTTTCCAGCAAAACTGCAATTTTCATTTCCCACCGGATGAGCAGCTGTAAGTTTTGTGATGAAATCGTAGTATTCGACGATGGTAAAATTGTAGAAAACGGAACCCATGAAGAACTGGTATCCGATGCTTGCGGACTGTATCACAAGATGTGGGAAGCACAGGCACAGTATTATATGTAATCTCTGAACCAAAGACCAAAAGACCTATGGATAACTATCTGATTTGAAGCCGGCGTGGACTTCCGGTAAAACATATACTGAAAAAAGTATGTAGCCTAAATGAAGTTTAGCGCTGAGTGGTCTGTCATTTCGTTTGTATCATTGTAATCATGTGGCAATTGAATAAACGCTGCACATATGAAAGGGCACACCGAAACAGGAAATCAAGAAAATGTTTCCTGTTTTTTGGCGCCCATTTTGACATTTTGAAAAATTGCCAGTATTATTCCGTGCAAAGGGAATAGAAAGAGAGTTTGGAAAGGATATGTCACGGTCAGGGCAAAAGGAACGCTGCAAGGAAGAAAAAACTGGAAGGCGCCAAGAAGCAGGAGCAAAAAATCAAATAAATAAACTGCGGAAACCGGAACGCTTTCCGCATTGACAAATCAGGAAGAATTAGGTATAGTGTATAAAGGAGAGATTTAGATTTGCGCTTTTCATGGGGGAGAAGCAAGGAGAACCAGATGAAGATTCTTGATACTTTAAAAAAGCTACTGAAAAAGATTTTGAAAAAAGTAGTGCATCGCGTTGTAATTGTGGGACTTTTGCTTGCATTGCAGATTGGGTGGCTGGCGATTTATCTGACCCAGATGGCAGAGTATTCGCCTATTATGTCTATTATCCTGAATGTGCTTAGTTTTCTGGCGGTGCTTGCGGTTGTCAATGCAAGGGACAATCCTTCGTATAAGCTTGCATGGGTCATCGCCATTCTTGTGTTTCCGCTGTTTGGCGGCACGATGTATCTGCTGTTTTCCGGCTGGCTTTTGTCAAAGTCGCTCCGGAAGAAGCTGGGCCGTGCGGAGAAGCAGCTTCTTCCTTTAATCAAGCAGGATGCGGAGGTATTTGAACGTCTGGAGGAGTTAGACAAGGCGGCGGCAGGACAAGCCCGGTATATTAAAGATTATGCAAAGTTTCCGGTTTGGAACGACAGTACGGCGACTTACTTCCGGAGCGGGGAGGAAAATTTCCCGGTTCTGTTAGAGGAGCTTAGAAAAGCGGAACATTTCATTTTTTTAGAATATTTTATCGTGGAAGCCGGAGAAATGTGGGACACCATCCTTGAAATATTAAAGGAAAAGGCGGCGGCAGGCGTGGATGTCCGGATGATTTATGACGACCTCGGTTCCATTTTTGTACTGCCATATCAGTATTACCGTACCTTGGAACAGTACGGAATCAAGTGCGAAGCCTTTAATAAGTTTATCCCGGTTTTTTCCCTCGTTATGAATAACCGTGACCACCGGAAGATTCTGGTGGTTGACGGGCATACTGCATTTACCGGAGGCATCAATCTGGCAGATGAATATATTAATAAAAAGGAGAAATGCGGGTATTGGAAGGACACCGGTATTATGGTGCGGGGAGAGGCGGCAGTCAATCTGACGGTGATGTTTTTAACAATCTGGAATGCAATCCGGCCGACTGATACGAATGTTTCAAAGCTGCTTCCGCATGCCTATCACGCCGGTATTTTTAAAGGTGACGGCTATATCCAGCCGTATGGGGATTCCCCGCTTGACAGGGAAACCGTCGGGGAAAATGTGTATCTGAATATGATTGCTGCGGCGCGGGAGTATCTGTATATTTTTACGCCGTACCTGATTATTGATAATGAGATGATGACGGCGCTCTGTCTGGCTGCAAAGCGGGGGGTGGATGTCCGGATTGTGACGCCCGGGAAGCCTGACAAGAAGATGGTATTCTGGCTGACGCAGTCCTATTATGCCCAGCTGATTGAAAGCGGGGTAAAGGTGTACCGGTATCTGCCGGGCTTTATCCATGCAAAGGTATTTGTGTGCGACGATATCTATGCGACGGTAGGAACGATTAACCTTGATTACCGGAGCCTGTATCTGCATTTCGAATGTGGCGTATTTTTAAGCCATTGCAGTGAAATTAAAAGAATCAAGGAAGATGCAGTTGATACAATAGGGCAGAGCGGGCTGGTGACCAGGGAGATGGCGCGCAAGAAACTGCCGGTGCGTCTGGCGCAGGTCGTGCTCCGCGTGTTTGCGCCGTTACTGTAAGAGAACGGCATCCGTAAGAAGAAAAGGAAAAGAAAATAGAAAAACGGAGGAACATTTTATGGCAATTCGGATTGATGGGAAGGTAATTTCCTCACAGATTAAAGAGGAATTGAAAGAGCAGGCAGAAGCATACAAAAAGCAGGGAACCGAAATTACCCTTGCGGTTATCCAGGTCGGAAATGACCCGGCTTCGACGGTTTATGTCGGCAATAAGAAAAAGGCTTGTGAATATATCGGAATCCGTTCGCTTTCCTATGAACTGCCGGAGGAAACCACACAGAAGGAGCTGTTGGATTTAATCGGAGAGCTCAACGGGCGGAACGATGTAAACGGGATTCTGGTGCAGCTTCCGCTTCCGGCACATTTCAACGAGGAGGAGGTATTGCTTGCGATTTCCCCGTTAAAGGATGTAGACGGCTTCCACCCGGTCAACGTAGGGAACTTAAGCATTGGGAGAAAGGGCTTTGTTTCCTGCACCCCGGCAGGGGTAATCGAGCTGTTAAAGCGCACCGGGATTGCGATAGAAGGAAAAGAGTGCGTTATTCTTGGCAGAAGCAATATCGTAGGGAAGCCGATGTCGATGTTAATGCTCCGCGAGAATGCGACGGTGACGGTGTGCCATTCCAGAACGAAGAATCTGAAAGAGATTACAAAGCGTGCGGATATTCTGATTGTGGCAATCGGCAAGCCGCGTTTTGTTACTGCGGACTATGTGAAGGAGGGAGCTGCAGTCATCGACGTGGGAATCCACCGCGGCGCTGACGGCAAGCTTTGCGGCGATGTGGCATTTGCGGAGGTGGAGCCGGTAGCCGGAGCCATTACTCCGGTGCCGGGCGGCGTGGGACCGATGACGATTGCCATGCTGATGAAGAACTGTATGGAGAGTGTTACGCTGCAGAAGTAAAGGCACAGAAGGAAAGACATAGGAAGGGACAGTATGCGCGTTTATTTTATTTCACTTGGCTGTGACAAAAATCTGGTCGACAGTGAGTATATGCTGGGGCTTCTTAAGGAGGCAGGGCATACACTTACTGATGAGGAGGCGGAAGCAGAGGCGATTGTTGTGAATACCTGCTGCTTTATTCACGATGCCAAAGAAGAGAGCATCGAGACGGTTTTGGAAGCAGCCGGGTACAAGGAAGCCGGGAAGTGCCGTGTGCTTTTAGTGACAGGGTGTCTTGCCGAGCGCTACCGTAGTGAGATTATGGCGGAGATTCCGGAGGTAGACGCCGTACTTGGCACCGCTTCGTTTGATGAAATTGTAACAGCCCTGCAAAGGGCAGAGCAGGGGGAAAGACATGAGGTTTATAAGGAGCTTTCCTATCTTCCGCTGCCGGTGGTAAAGCGTGTGAATACGACCTGCGGCTATACGGCGTATTTGAAAATCGGGGACGGCTGTGAGAAGCATTGCACGTACTGCATTATTCCGTCCATCCGTGGAAGCTACCGCAGTGTTCCGATGGAACGGCTTTTGGCAGAGGCCGGACAGCTGGCGGAAGACGGTGCAAGGGAGCTGATACTGGTTGCGCAGGAAACGACCCTGTACGGGGTGGATTTGTACGGAAAGAAGATGCTGCCGGAGCTTTTACGGGAGCTTTGCGCCATAGAAGGAATTGAATGGATTCGTTTATTGTATTGTTATCCGGAGGAAATTACCGAAGAGCTGATTATGGTAATGAAGGAAGAGCCGAAAATCTGCCGTTATCTTGACCTGCCAATCCAGCATGCCTCTGATACAGTGCTTCGGCGTATGGGGCGCCGTACCAATAAAAAGGAGCTGACAGCGTTAATCCGGAAGCTGCGGAAAGAGCTGCCAGGGATTGTGCTCCGGACTTCCCTGATTACGGGGTTCCCGGGAGAAACGCAGGAAGAACACGAAGAGCTCCTTGCATTTGTGGAAAAGATGCGCTTTGACCGTCTCGGCGTATTTCCGTATTCCAAAGAAGAGAATACGCCTGCCGCTAAAATGAAGGGGCAGGTGACGGCAAAGGAAAAACGCCGCCGCCGGAAGGAGCTTATGGAGCTGCAGCAGAAAATTGCGTTTGAAAATGCCGGGAAATGCGTCGGCAAACGTTATATGGCGTTAATTGAGGGAAAACTTCAGAAGGATAATGTGTATCTGGCACGGACTTATATGGATGCACCGAACATTGACGGGTATTTGTTTGTGGAGTCAGAGGAGCATTACGAGTCGGGAGAGTTTGTCAGGGTCAGGGTAACAGGTGCCAGAGGTTACGACCTTGTGGGAGTGAATACAGAAAAGAAGCTGATATAGGAGGCAGTTATGAATTTACCTAATAAGATTACTTTGTTCCGGGTTGTAATGATTCCGGTATTCCTGGTGCTTTTGCTTGTGCCGGGTATTTCTTACGGGAACTATTTTGCAGCAGCGGTTTTTATCATTGCCTGCCTTTCCGACGCGCTTGACGGGTATCTGGCAAGAAAGAATAACCTTGTCACTAATTTCGGCAAGTTTATGGACCCGCTGGCAGATAAGCTTCTGGTGTGCTCGGCGCTGATTTGCTTTGTGGAGCTCGCCTATATGCCGGCGTGGGTTGTAGTTATCATTATTGCAAGAGAGTTTATTATCAGCGGTTTCCGTCTGCTTGCTTCTGACAACGGGGTTGTAATTGCGGCAAGCTATTGGGGAAAGTTTAAGACGGTGGCACAAATGATTGCCTGCATTCTTTTGATTGTGCAGCTGCCGTTTGACTGGGCAGACGTGCTGGAGCAGATTTTTATCTATCTTGCCCTTGCTTTGACGGTGATTTCACTTTGCGAATATATTTGGAAGAATAGAAACGTAATTGCTGAGAAAAAATAATACTGTAATTTAATGTTTGGTTTATGGTTTTACCATGAAAATGACATACTTGGCTGTTATGATGAACGCGAATCTGGTAAAAGGAGTGTTTTAGAGGCAGGGAGCATTACAGAAAGGAGCCGTTATGAAAAGAAAGAGCGGAATGATTCTGGCGACTGTTCTTGTTCTTTGTATGTTTGCAGGCTGTAAGAAACCATCGGAAGATAAAGTACCTACAATAACACCTACACCTAGTTCGGTCCGTTCCGACTTAGTGTCTCCGACGGCATCCGTCGGGGCTTTTAAAACAGCAGAAGTGCCGATTTACACCGTAAGCGGTGATTTTGCCGAGCTTACAGCGGTTACCGCACTGGTTTCCGCAGAGGAGGAAATCACGGAAACGGTAGTGTCAGAAGCGGTAGTGGCTGCGTTGGCGGATAATGCAATTTATGTGAAAGTAAATGATATTATAAAAGAGGATACCGTAGTAATTGTAGACTTTGACGGCTCCGCACCGCCGGCTGCAAAGGTAAGTGCAAGCGTTGAGGGACTGATTCTCGATGCATTCGGACAGAGTATTTTAGATAATGTCAAAGAGTGCAGCGGCGTCGGGTTTTCCGTGGACGGAGAGGCATATGTCTCCGGGCATTTTGAATTTGAAAAAGGTTCTGTTTACATGAGGCGTTAGATAAAGCGTAGGAAAGGAAAATGGCTGCCGCACGGAACGCGCTTCCATTTTTGCAAGCGGTGAATCTCTCTTTGTCGTAAGGGATATCCGCCGCTTTATTTTTTATCGTATAGGGAATCTTATTCCTGTACGATAAAAATAGAAAATTAACTTTTTACATAAAACAGGAGCGGTACATGAAGAAGGTGATTGTAATCGGCGGCGGTGCTGCCGGCATGATGGCGGCCATTGCAGCGGCAGAGCAGGGAGCGGACGTGCTTTTGCTGGAAAAAAACGAAAAGCTTGGAAAGAAGCTTTATATTACGGGAAAGGGCAGGTGTAATATTACAAATGCCTGTGCGCCGGAGGAGCTGCTTCGGAAGGTTGTGACGAACCGGCGTTTTTTATACAGTGCGCTGTCTTCGTTTTCCAATGACGATACCATCCGCTTTTTTGAAGAATGCGGTCTGCCGGTAAAGGTGGAGCGCGGGGAGCGTGTGTTCCCGGTTTCCGATAAGTCTTCCGATGTCATCCAGACGCTTGCAAAGCGTCTGAAGCAGGCGGGGGTTTCCGTCAGGCTCCGGACGGCTGTTACGAAGGTCTGTACGGAGAACGGAAGGGTGACCGGCGTTCTCTTACAGGATGGAGGGGTGCTTTCCTGTGATGCATGTATTGTGGCGACCGGCGGACTTTCTTATCCGTCTACCGGCTCTACCGGAGACGGTTATACGTTTGCAAAGCTGTGCGGGCATACGATAACGGAATGCTTTCCGTCGCTTGTGTCCTTAAAGATTACGGAGCCGTTTGCGAAGGAGTTGGAGGGGCTTTCTTTAAAAAATGTGCGGTTGCGTGCCGTGCAGGGGAAGAAGGAGCTGTACAATGATATGGGAGAGCTTTTGTTTACTGCGGACGGCGTCAGCGGGCCGCTGGTGCTTTCTGCAAGCAGCGCGGTAACAGACCGGCTGTCTTACGGAGAGGTCGTTCTTTTGCTTGATTTGAAACCGGCTTTGTCGAAAGAAGAGCTGGATGCAAGAATTTTAAGGGATTTTGAAGAGGCGAAGAACAAACAGTTTCGAAATGCGCTGGATAAGCTATTGCCACAGCGTCTGATACGGGTTATAATTACAATGTGCGGCATTCCGGAGGAAAAGCAGGTAAATGCGGTGACAAAACAGGAGCGTGCCGTTCTGGCGGACGTATTAAAGGGCATGCGGCTGCATATAAAAAAGACAGGCGGGTTTCAGGAGGCTGTGATTACACGGGGCGGAATCGTGGTAAATGAAGTAACCCCGTCCACGATGCAGTCAAAGAAGACAGCCGGGCTTTATTTCGCGGGCGAGGTGTTAGACGTGGATGCGCTGACCGGTGGTTATAATCTGCAGATTGCATGGTCAACCGGCTATCTTGCCGGAGTATCGGCGGCAGAGTAAGTTTACGGAGTAGTTTTCAGAGAAAACCGACGTGCTGGGCACGGGAAAGGAAACAGATGGGAAAGTTCAGTATAGCGATTGACGGACCTGCAGGGGCCGGGAAAAGCACAGTGGCAAGGGCTCTTGCAAAACGGCTTGGTTATATTTATGTAGATACAGGGGCAATGTACCGCGCCATGGCGTTACACTTTATCCGGAACGGCATTGCTGAGGATGATTTTGCAGCAATGGAGACTGCCTGCGATACTGCAGAGGTTACGATAATCCACACGGACGGAGAACAGGCGGTGCTGTTAAACGGGGAGAACGTAAACGGCTTTATCCGTACGGAACAGGTAAGCCATATGACCAGCGTATCCTCAGTCAATCAAAAGGTACGTTTGAAGATGGTTGAGCTGCAGCGTGGTCTTGCTGTGAAAGAAAATGTGGTGATGGACGGAAGGGATATCGGGTCCTATGTCCTGCCGGATGCCGATAGAAAGATTTTTCTTACGGCGAGTGTCGAGGTGCGTGCAAAGCGCCGGTATGACGAGCAGAAGGCAAAAGGAACCGAATGCAGCCTTGCAGAAATCGAAGAGAGTATAAGAGAGCGGGATTACCGCGACTCCCACCGTGAGTTTGCGCCGCTTGTGCAGGCGGAGGACGCCGTTTATGTGGATACCTCCGGACTGACAATAGAAGAAGTAACAGAAGAGCTTTACCGGCTGTGCCGCGGGGGACGCGGATAGACGGGAAAGAGACGGAGGAAAAGATGGAGGTAAGCGTTGCAAAGACTGCCGGGTTCTGCTTTGGTGCAAAACGGGCGGTCGATACGGTGGAGGAGCAGCTGCGGCAGGGGAAAAAGGTGTATACCTACGGTCCGATTATCCACAATGAAGAGGTGGTGCAGGACTTTGAAAAAAGAGGAGTGCGTATTTTATATCCCGAAGACGAATGGGAAACCGTGGAAAAGGGTACAATAGTGATACGCTCCCACGGCATAACGAAGGAAGAACAGGAAAAGCTTTCGGCATACGGGTTTGAAATTGTGGATGCGACCTGTCCTTTCGTGAAAAAGGTTCACAAAATAGCAGAGGAGCAAAGCCTTGCAGGCAGAAAGATTGTGATTATCGGAGATGAGAACCATCCCGAGGTCATCGCAAGCCGGAGCTGGGCAAAAAAAGAGTCCTATGTGTTAAATTCTGCTGAAGATGCCGTAAATGCAGGGTTTTCCGAGGGTGACAAGCTTTGTATCGTAGCGCAGACGACATTTAATTACAAGAAATTTCAAGAATTAGTTGAAATTTTGAAAAAAAAGCGGTATGATATAATTGTTCTTAATACGATATGCAATGCAACAGAGGAACGGCAGACCGAAACAGCACAGCTGGCAGCCAGGTCGGAGGCGGTCATCGTGATTGGCGGGAAGCAGAGTTCCAACACCAGAAAGTTGTATGAAATCGCAAAGGACGCATGTGAAAATACTTACTATATACAGAAACTCGATGACCTGGATTTAAGTCAGTTTAAATCTTTTCGTTGCGTAGGTATTACAGCGGGGGCTTCCACCCCAAATAATATTATCAAGGAGGTTCAGAAAATCATGTCTGAAATGAGTTTTGACCAATTATTGGAGGAGTCTTTAAAGACAATACACAACGGAGAGGTAGTCGAGGGCGCTGTGATTCGTGTAAAAGAAGACGAAATCGTCTTGAACATAGGCTACAAGGCAGACGGTATTATTACCAGAAGCGAATATACGAATACTCCGAATGTGGACCTGACCACGTTAGTTAAGGAAGGGGACATCATGCAGGCAAAGGTCCTGAAGGTAAACGACGGTGAGGGACAGGTTCTTCTCACGTACAAGAGACTTGCCGCAGAGAAGGGCAACAAGAGGCTGGAAGAAGCGTTTAACAACAAGGAAGTTCTGAAGGCGACGGTTTCTGCCGTATTGGAAGGCGGCTTGAGCGTTGTCATCGACGAAGCCAGAATCTTTATTCCGGCAAGCCTTGTATCCGACACTTACGAAAAGGACCTGAGCAAGTATAAGGACCAGGAGATTGAATTTGTCATCAGCGAGTTCAATCCGCGCAGAAGAAGAATTATCGGCGACCGCAAGCAGCTGCTTGTGGCAAAGAAGCAGGAGCTTCAGAAGGAGCTTTTTGAGAGAATCCAGATTGGCGACGTAGTCGAGGGCAAGGTAAAGAATGTAACCGATTTCGGTGCGTTTATTGACCTTGGCGGTGTTGACGGTCTGCTTCATATCTCTGAGATGTCCTGGGGTAGAATCGAGAGCCCGAAGAAGGTATTCAAGGTAGGCGATACCGTGAAGGCATTCATTAAGGATATCCAGGGAGAAAAGGTTGCCCTCAGCATGAAGTTCCCGGACCAGAATCCGTGGGCAGATGCAGATGAGAAGTTTGCAGTCGGTACTATCGTAACCGGTAAGGTGGCAAGAATGACTGATTTCGGCGCCTTTATCGAGCTTGTTCCGGGCGTTGATGCGTTGCTTCATGTTTCCCAGATTGCAAGGGAGCATGTGGAGAAGCCGGCAGATGTCTTAAAAATCGGACAGGAGATTGAAGCAAAGATTGTTGACTTCAATCTGAACGATAAAAAGATAAGCCTTAGCATTAAGGCACTTCTGGCACCGGTTGCCGAAGAGGCAGAGGCTGCCGACGGTGTACAGGAAGAAGTTACCGATGCGGAATAATGCAGAAAGTATGCTGAAATAATTAGAAGGTGCCCTGGCAGTTTGTCACGGAGTGCACGGATGGAACCGGATACGGAACATAGTGCGCTTCGTATCCGGAACTGCCAGGGCGTTTTCATTCCCAGGAGGTTTGTATGGAAGATAATTATGAACAGTTTAAGAAGGATGTATTCCAACTGACAAAGATTGATCTGAATGCGTATAAGGAACGTCAGATGAAGCGCCGGATCGACGCTTTAATCAATAAGCAGAAGGCTTCGTCGTATAAGGATTATGTACGGATGTTAAAAGAAAGTAAGGCGATGTTTGATGAGTTTGTCAATTATCTTACCATCAATGTTTCGGAGTTTTACCGGAATCCTGAGCTGTGGAGGGTATTAGAAAAGGATGTTATGCCTGTAGTGCTGGAAAAGAAACGCTCCCCGAAAATCTGGAGTGCGGCTTGTTCCACCGGCGATGAGCCATATTCGCTGGTCATGCTGTTAAATCAGTTCCTTCCGTTTTCCCAGATACATATTATTGCAACGGATATTGATAAACAGGTATTGGATAAGGCCCGTATGGGTCTGTATAACGACAAGAGCCTCAAAGGTCTTCCTGAGGGCTTCTTAAAGAAATATTTTACAAAGGTTAACGAACACAATTATCAGATTAATGCTGAAATAAAGAAGTGTGTGGAGTTCAAAGAGCACAATTTGTTAAAGGACCCTTATCCGACGGCATGTGATATGATTGTCTGCCGGAATGTTATGATTTATTTTACAGAGGAAGCAAAAGAGGAGATTTATAAGAAGTTTAATGCGGCGCTGGTGCCGGGAGGATTTTTGTTTGTCGGTTCCACAGAGCAGATTATCCAGCCTGCCGTTCTTGGATATAAGTCGTTCCGCTCGTTCTTCTACCGGAAAGAGTAATTTTTGAAAATAGTAGTTGATTTTTAAAGAGAGATTTAGTATAGTGAGTTATGGATGTGAAAGGAGTAATCGATGGAACAGCAGACGATGGTCAGGGTCGCCGTGGATGCCATGGGCGGAGATAATGCTCCGGCTGCGGTAGTAGAGGGGGCTGTTCTGGCAGTTTGTGAGGATAGCCGCGTCCATGCCGTTTTGGTTGGAAAAGAAGATATCATCCGGGAGGAGTTAAAGAAATATACTTACGACAAAGAGCGGATTTCGGTTGTCGATGCCGGGGAGGTCATTACAAATGATGAAGCTCCGGTGATGGCAATACGGCGTAAAAAGGATTCTTCTATAGTAAAAGCAATGAACCTGGTAAAGAATAATGAGGCGGATGCGTTCGTTTCGGCGGGAAGCACAGGTGCTATCCTGGTAGGTGCACAGCTGATTATCGGCAGGCTTCCGGGGGTGGAGAGACCTCCGCTTGCGCCGCTGATTCCGACTGAGACCGGTGTAGCGCTGTTAATCGACTGTGGCGCGAACGTAGATGCAAGACCGTCCCATCTTGTCCAGTTTGCCAGAATGGGTTCCGTGTATATGGAACATGTTCTGGGAGTTCGGAATCCACGTGTTGCGATTGTTAATATCGGCGCCGAGGAGGAGAAGGGAAATACATTAGTGAAGGGAACCTTTCCGCTGTTAAAGAACTGCAATGAAATCAATTTTACCGGCAGCATCGAGGCAAGGGATATTCCGTCCGGTGCCGCAGATGTTATTGTTTGTGAGGCATTTGTCGGAAATGTTATTTTAAAGCTTTATGAAGGGCTTGCGTCTACCTTGCTTTCGACCGTAAAAAAGGGTATGATGAGTACGTTCCGCAGTAAGGTCGGGGCGCTTCTTGTAAAGCCGGCGTTAAAAAAGACGTTAAAGTCAATGGATACTGCAGAGTACGGCGGGGCGCCGATGCTAGGGCTGAAAGGTCTGGTGGTAAAGGTGCATGGCAGTTCGGAGAAGGCAGAGATGAAAAATGCCATTTTGCAATGCATTGCGTTTAAGGAACAAAACATTAGCGAAAAAATCAGAACCAGTATTGAAGTAAATGAAAATAAATGAAAGGAGACAGTAGCATGGAATTTGAGAAATTACAGAAAATAATCAGCGAGGTGTTGAATGTGGACGCGGAGGAAATCACAATGGACACTACGTTCGTAGATGACCTTGGCGCTGATTCGTTAGATGTATTTCAGATTCTGATGGGAATTGAAGAGGAGTTTGACATTGAGATTGCAAATGAAGCGGCAGAGGGAATTGTTACGGTTGCCGACGCGGTTGAACAGATAAAAAGTGCATTAAGCTAGGTTTTGCACCGGTAGTTACTGGGGTGTCGCAAGACACCCCTTCACTTTATATCAGGCATCGGCGGACGGGCTTTTTAGCGGGTCCATAGCCGAAGGAATGTTCCGGAAGGAGGAAACAGGTTGCTGACACAGAATTTGGAAGAATTGGAAAAAAGGCTGGGCTATTCGTTCCATGACGGAAAGCTTCTGCGCCATGCAGTGACACACAGCTCCTTTGCAAACGAGAACCGTCTGAAGCGGGAGCGCAACAATGAGCGTCTGGAGTTTTTAGGCGACGCCGTGTTAGAAATGATATCAAGTGAGCATCTGTACCGGAAGAATGCGCAGATGCCGGAGGGAGAGCTGACAAAGCTCCGTGCTGCCTTGGTCTGTGAGCAGGCGTTGGCACAGTGCGCGAGGGAGATGGGGCTTGGCAGGTTTCTTCTGCTTGGAAAGGGAGAAGAAGTAACCGGAGGCAGGGAACGGGATTCTATTCTTTCAGACGCCTTTGAGGCGGTCATCGGAGCCGTTTATCTGGATGGTGGATTTACTAGTGCAAAAGAGTTCGTGGAGCGGACCGTGCTTTCCGATGTAGAGAACAGGACGCTCTTT
The DNA here is from genome assembly GCA_910577175.1 of uncultured Lachnospiraceae bacterium. Taxonomy (GTDB): domain Bacteria; phylum Bacillota; class Clostridia; order Lachnospirales; family Lachnospiraceae; genus SIG307. The sequence goes on from CAJTLU010000009.1 coordinate 125,820, forward strand.
TGCGATAGTAAGACTATCTTACAGGAGATGATACAGAGCAGGCATAAGGGGGCGCTTTCCTACCGGCTTTTAGCGGAGGAAGGACCGGAGCATTCCAAATGCTTTACTGTGTGTGCCTGTCTGGACGAAAAAGAGCTTGCCAGAGGAAGCGGGAGAACGAAGAAAGCGGCGGAGCAGGAGGCGGCCTATCAGAGTATACTGCTGCTTCGCGGGGATGAGAGAGAATAACGAACGGGAGAGCGGTTTATGTATTTAAAGAGCATAGAGGTACAAGGGTTTAAGTCCTTTGCCAATAAAATCGTGTTTGAGTTCCACGACGGAATTACCGGCATTGTCGGGCCGAACGGTTCCGGTAAGAGTAACGTGGCAGATGCAGTGCGCTGGGTGCTTGGCGAGCAGAGCGCAAAGCAGCTGCGCGGAAGTCGTATGGAGGATGTCATATTTTCGGGAACGCAGTTAAGAAAGCCGCAAGGGTTTGCTTATGTTGCAATTACGTTAGATAATGCCGACCATGTGCTGCCGGTGGAGTTTGAAGAGGTTACCGTGGCAAGAAGGGTGTACCGTTCCGGGGAAAGCGAATATCTGATGAACGGCAGTGCCTGCCGCCTGCGTGATGTGCAGGAGCTGTTTTTTGATACCGGTATCGGCAAGGAAGGATATTCGATTATCGGGCAGGGGCAGATTGATAAAATCCTAAGCGGAAAGCCGGAGGAACGCAGAGAATTGTTTGACGAGGCGGCCGGTATTGTAAAATACAAGAAACGGAAGGCGTCGGCGGAGCGGCAGCTAGAGGAGGAGAAGCTGAATCTGTCCCGTATTACGGATATTCTTTCCGAGATAGAAAAGCAGCTTGGCCCCTTGGAGAAGCAACAGACTGCCGCAAGGGAGTTTTTGCGTCTGAAGGAAGAGCTAAAGCACCTGGAGGTAAATTCCTTTTTGCTGGAACAGGAAAGGCAGGAGGAAGCAGAGCGCGCCATTGAGGAAAAAATAGCGATTGCACAGAACGACTTTAAGGAAACGGAAGAAGCATGCGAAGCGAGCAAGGCGGCGTATGAGCGTTCAGAGCGGGATGCCGAGGAGCTTTCCGGGGAAATCGCAAGAAATGCGGAGCAGAAAACAGCGCTTCTGATGCAGATCCAGCAGAAGGAGAACGGGATTCAGCTGATGGAGGAGCAGATTTCTTCCATTCGTGCAAGCGAGTCTCATTATAAGGAGCGGAAAGGCGTCGTCGGGCAGGAGCGCGAGGAAAAACAGAGGGAACTGGAGCGCTATCAGAAAGAGAAAATCGAAGTAGACGGCAGGCTGTTTAATTTAGAGGATGCGAAAGAGGAAAGCGACCGTGAGCTGGAGGAAATCAGGGAGCGGATTAACGGGGATACCAATGAAATTGAGAACCGGAACGCCGATATTTTCCGTCTGCTTGGCGAGAGCGGTACGATTAAGACTAATGTACAGCGTTACCGGACGATTCACGAGCAGAACCAGCTGAAAAAGTCTGCGCTGACACAGCGTATCTTAAAGAACCAGACGGATAAATCTGCCGCAGAGGGTGCGGTAGAGGAGGTATCAAAACGTCTGGAAGAGATTTCCGGAAGGATTGCAGCACAGCTTGCAGAGAGCCAGGCGGACGAGGAGGAGCTTTCCCAAATACGCAACGGGCTGAACCGGCTCCGGGAGGAGTATGAAACAAAGCAGCGCGAGTACATGAGGGAGCAGTCAAGGGCGGAATCCCTGCGTAATATTTCAGAGCGGTATGACGGCTACGGAAACGGAATCCGCCGTGTAATGGAGCAGAGGGAAACGGAACCGGGTATTCTTGGTGTAGTCGCAGACATTTTCCAGGTAGAAAAGAAGTACGAAACTGCTATTGAGACCGCGCTTGGCGGCAGCATACAGAACATTGTCACCGATACTGAGGATACCGCAAAGCGGCTGATTGACTTTTTAAAACGCAACAAGGCAGGGCGCGCGACGTTTCTTCCGTTGGACGCTATCCGGGAAAGAGGCGGCCGGACGGAGGAGGACGTGCGGAAGGAGCAAGGGGTCATCGGCTATGCGGCGGACCTTGTAAGGACAGAGAAGCGCTTTGCAGGTGTAATTTCGTTCCTGCTCGGACGCATTGTTGTGGCGGATACGGTTCAGAACGCCCTGCAGCTTGCAAAGAAATACCGCTATACCCTGCGTATCGTTACGTTAGAGGGAGAGCAGTTAAATCCGGGCGGTTCCATTTCGGGCGGCGCTTACAAAAATGCAGGTAATCTGCTTGGGAGAAAGCGTGAGGTGGAAGAGGCGCAGGAGGCAGCCGGGCAGCTTAAGGAGGCGCTTGCTTCGATAGAGGAACGCCGGAACGGGCTGCGCGTGCAAAGGGAAGAGCTTACGGAGCGCATAGAGAAGGCAAAGGCAGGGCTGCAGGAGGAGTTTTTGCTGCAGAATACCGCCAGCCTTGAGCTTGAGCGTGTAAAGGCACAGGCAAAGGAGCATACGTCTTCCTATGAGGAGATACAAAAGGAGCTTGCGGAGATTGAAGCGCAGGAGAAGGAGCTTGCGGAAAATATCTCTAAAATGGAGCAGTCGCTGCAGGAGAATACGGCAGAAAGCAGGCATTGTGAAGAGTGTATCGAGGAGTGCGGACATCATCTGGAGGAGGAACGCCGTCTCGAGCATTATGCACTGGAAAAGGGCGAAAGTCTCCGCTTAGAGTTAAGCACTGTACAGCAAAACAGCCGCTTCCTTGCGGAAAATATTGCGCGTGTGGAGGCAGAGATAGAAAAACTGGCCGGAGAGGAAACAAAGTTAGCGGACGACGGCGCAGGCGCCATAACGGCAGTTTCTGAAAAGGAAACAGAGATTGGAAGGGCGCGCGAGGAGATTGCCGCGCTGCAGGAGGCCTGTGCCGCGATGGAGCAAAAGGCCGCGGAGCTGGCAAAACGTCGTGAGGAGACGGGCGGAAAGCACAAGAACTTTCTTGCGGAGCGGGAGTCTCTTTATGAGCGGAGGGCGGAGTTAGACAAGGAGCTGTTCCGTCTGAACGATAAAAAGGAAAAATTAAAGGAACAGATTGAAACACAGTGCGCCTATATGTGGGAGGAATATGAAATCACCTTATCAGAGGCTGCCGCATTAAGGGAAGAGGGCTTTGAGAATCTGGTACAGGCGAAGAAAAGGATACAGGAGCTGAAAAACAGAATCCGCGGACTTGGCTCGGTAAACGTAAATTCCATCGAGGAATACCGCGACTGTATGGAACGGTTTACGTTTTTAGACGCGCAGCGGAATGACCTTGTGGCGGCAGGGGAAACCTTAGTTTCCATGATAGCCGAGCTCGATAGCAAGATGCGGATTCAGTTTGAAGAAAAGTTTGCAAGGATTCAGGAGCAGTTTGACCAAGTGTTCCGTGAACTGTTCGGCGGCGGAAAGGGAAGCCTTGCGCTGCAGGAGGACGAAGATATCCTGACGGCAGGCGTCCATATTAACGCACAGCCGCCGGGAAAGAAGCTGCAGAACATGATGCAGCTTTCGGGTGGTGAAAAGGCATTGACTGCCATTGCGCTTTTGTTTGCCATCCAGAACCTGAAGCCGTCTCCGTTCTGTCTGCTCGACGAAATCGAGGCAGCCCTGGACGATTCCAACGTAAAGCGTTATGCAGGCTATTTACATAAACTGACGAAGCATACGCAGTTTATTGTTATTACCCACAGACGCGGTACGATGGCGGCGGCAGATACCCTGTACGGAATAACAATGCAGGAGAAGGGAGTCTCGACGTTAGTTTCTGTCAGTCTGATTGAAGATAAGCTGGATGCGTAAAGCTCCGCAAGTAATAAGCGCAGACAGGCAGGCGATAAGGAAAGAGACAGGCAGAGAGGATGGTCAGGAAATAAAACTTTGCCTATAAAAATGCAGGAGGGCAGTATGAGCGAAAAGAAAGGGTTTTTCAGCAGACTTGCAGCAGGGCTTTCTAAGACAAGGAAGCAGATTGCAAGCGGATTTGATTCATTATTTTCCGGTTTTTCCGGTATTGACGATGAGTTTTACGAGGAATTGGAAGAAATCCTGATTATGGCGGATCTCGGGATGAATACTACAGAGGCGGTCATCACCGATTTAAAGGAAAAGGTAAAGGAGCGCCGCATCAAGGACCCGGCGGAGTGCAGGGAGCTGTTAAAGGAGAGTATCTGCGGGCAGATGAATGTGCCGGAGGATGCATATGAGTTTGAACAGCGCAAATCGGTCGTACTTGTCATTGGCGTAAACGGCGTCGGCAAGACAACCTCCATCGGAAAGCTGGCATGGCAGCTGAAAAAGGAAGGAAAAAAGGTGCTGCTTGCAGCGGCGGATACATTCCGCGCGGCGGCGGCAGAGCAGCTGGCGGAATGGAGCCACCGGGCCGGGGTGGACATCATTTCCCAGAAGGAAGGGGCAGACCCGGCGGCCGTGGTCTTTGACGCGCTGACAGCGGCAAAGGCAAGGGATACCGATGTTTTGCTCTGCGATACGGCGGGCAGGCTCCACAACAAAAAGAATCTGATGGAGGAGCTGAAAAAGATTGACCGTGTAATTACAAGGGAGTATCCGGACGCTTACCGGGAGACGCTAGTCGTTCTGGACGGTACAACCGGGCAGAATGCGCTGGCACAGGCAAAGGAGTTTAACGAAGCGGCAAAAATTGACGGGATTATCCTGACAAAGCTTGACGGAACGGCAAAGGGCGGAATTGCGGTTGCGATTCAGGCGCAGATGAACATTCCAGTCAAGTATATCTGTGTAGGAGAACAGCTGGAGGATTTGCAGAGGTTTGATGCAAAGGCATTTACAGACGCCCTGTTTGACGGGGAGTCAAATACCCCGTAGCGAAAGCTACGAGGCATGACTTAGGGAAACGCCGCTTAAAGCGTTTCCTACGCCGGATTTGCGTTGGAAGCAACATTCACCTCTGCAAATCCGTGCGCATCCGCCGGAGGCTCTGAGGAAGCGATGATTTAATCAGCGCTTCTTTAGCTGTCCGCCCCTAAAGGGGCGGGGGATTTGACCCCGCGGGCGCGCCCGGATAGTGCAAATATAGTTGCACTATCCTCACTTTGCTTTCGCGCGAATAAAGAAACGGAGGAGAACAAGTTATGATGACAATGGAGCAGTTTGAAGAAGCAGTGGAGACAGTCAAACGCGTCACGGCACCGACAAAGCTGGTTTACAGTAAGTTTTTTTCAGACCAGACTGGCAACAAGGTATACTTAAAGCCCGAGAATATGCAGGTGACAGGAGCTTACAAAATCAGGGGCGCGTACTATAAAATCAGCACCCTGACGGAGGAAGAGCGTTCCCGCGGTCTGATTACGGCATCTGCAGGGAACCATGCGCAGGGTGTTGCTTATGCAGCGCAGGAATACGGCTGTAAGGCAGTGATTGTAATGCCGACGACGACGCCGTTAATTAAAGTAAACCGTACCAAGGGCTATGGCGCTGAGGTAGTGCTTTACGGGAATGTATACGACGAATCCTGCGAGTATGCGTTAAAGCTTGCCGAGGAGCAGGGCTATACGTTTATTCATCCGTTTGACGACGAAACGGTCGCAACCGGACAGGGCACCATTGCCATGGAGCTGTTTAAGGAACTTCCTACGGTAGATATTATTTTAGCCCCGGTCGGTGGCGGCGGTCTGCTTGCGGGAGTCTCCACTCTGGCTAAGATGCTGAATCCGAACATTAAGGTAATCGGTGTGGAGCCGGAAGGAGCAAGCTGTATGAAGGCGTCCCTTGCGGCAGGGGAGGTAGTTACGCTTCCTTTGGTTGATACGATTGCAGACGGTACGGCGGTAAAGACGCCCGGCACAAAGATTTTCCCGTATATCCAGCAGAATGTGGACGAGATTATGACGGTTTCCGATAAGGAGCTGATTGTCTGCTTCTTAGATATGATTGAAAATCATAAGATGGTAGTGGAAAATTCGGGTCTTCTGACGGTTGCCGCATTGAAACAGTTAAAATGCCAGGGAAAGAAGGTCGCTGCGATTATGAGCGGCGGAAATATGGACGTAATTACTATGGCGTCCGTCGTACAGCAGGGACTGATTCTGCGGGAGCGTATTTTTACGTTTTCCGTACTGCTGCCAGATAAGCCGGGCGAGCTGGTACATGTGGCTTCGATTGTCGCACAGAATCAGGGCAATGTTATCCGGCTCGACCATAACCAGTTTGTCAGCATCAACCGCAACAGCGCAGTGGAGCTGACAATTACCCTGGAAGCATTCGGGGGAGAACATAAGAAGAGAATCCTGAAAGCGCTGGAGGATGCCGGGTATCATCCGAATGTGGTGGCGCCGAAGGCAATGTATCAGTAAATCGGAGGGGCTATGAAGCTATTTATTGTGACGGGGATGAGCGGCGCCGGAAAATCGAAAGCAGTGGATTATCTGGAGGATTTCGGGTATTACTGCCTTGATAATCTTCCGGTAAAGCTTCTTTCCTCTGTTATGGACTGGATGGAGAATAATAAGGATTTTCCAAGTAAGGTTGCAGTAACATTGGATATCCGCAGCAGGAATATTTCTGACAGCTTTTTTTCGGCATTGGAGGCGGTGAAAAAGAGCGGTGTGCCGGTACGCGTCCTGTTTCTGGACTGTGAGGATACGGTACTGATTAAGCGGTATAAGGAGAGCAGGCGCCTGCATCCTTTGATGAATCTGGAAAACCAGACGGACATTTCCTCTGCACTCCGGGAGGAGCGCCGGGTACTGTCGTTTGTCCGGGAGTCTGCGGATTATATCATCGATACGTCGGCGCTTGCAACATCGAAGCTGCGGAAAAAGATTGCCGAGCTTGTGGAAGCAGATGCGGATAACGGAATGACGGTGCATTTTCTGTCCTTTGGCTATAAATACGGGATTCCGGCGGAAGCCGACCTTGTGTTTGACGTCCGGTGCCTGCCGAATCCGTTTTATGAGGAGGGACTGCGGAATCTGACCGGTCTTGACCAGGAGGTGCGGGATTTCGTATTTTCCTCGGAACAGGCGGAGGGGCTATACATACGTATCCGGGAGATGCTGCATTTCTCCGTTCCGCTGTATGAAAAGGAAGGTAAGGCACAGCTTGTTGTAGCGTTCGGCTGTACCGGCGGCCAGCACCGTTCGACTGCTTTTGCCTACCGGATGCAGCAGGAGTTTGAGAAGGAGGGTCAGACGGCAAGGCTGACCTGCCGGGACATGAGCGTGAATAAGGAAGAGGTAAAGAACCGGTAGGTACGGGGCGATACGGCAGATGGAACGGAGCAGCCTGAAGCAGAATTGCTCCGGGATTACGGTAGCTATGTCTGTTTCGTGACATTTCCGTCTGCCTGATTACATTTATACATATATACATATTGTGCTAAATCTGTCAACTTACGAAAAGTATTAAATTATCCTTCACTTTTTTTAGTTCATTTTTTACGAAAAGGTCAAAGAAGCGTGCCATAATATAACTACAAAAAATTTTTGTAAAATTAGAAATTTTTTTAGATATTGAGTGGTGCAAGTGCTGTTTTTCCCGTTTATTAGGGTGAAAGGTCTTGAAGTAAACGAGAAAGGAGTATTGGCTATGGATGATAAGCAGATAGTAGATTTGTATTGGGCACGCTCCGAAACTGCTATTGAAGAAACCGAAAAGAAATACGGGCGGTATTGTCATTATATCGCGTATCAAATATTATACAACGACGAGGACGTAAAAGAAGTTTTAAACGATACATATTTGAAAACGTGGAATACCGTACCCCCGCAACGTCCCGACCCGTTAAAGCCGTATGTAGGAATGATAAGCAGACAACTCGCACTTGATACCTATGAGGCACAGCACACACAAAAGCGCGGCGGGCAAGTACTGCTTGTTCTTGATGAATTATCGGAGTGTATTCCCGATAATGACAACGGCGCGGATATTGGCGAGAGTATTGCGCTCTCCGACGCACTGTCCCGCTTTTTGCTGGCTTTGCCGCAACGGACGCGGAACATCTTTGTACGTCGTTATTTCTATATGAGTACCGTTGCAGAGATTGCAAAAGACTTTTCTATGAAAGAAAGCAACGTAACTATGCACTTACTCCGCACCCGAAAAAAATTAGAACAATTTTTGAAAAGGGAAGGGTTTGACCTATGACAAATACGAATTTACTGCACGCTATGGGACGCATTGACCCCAAGCTGATCACAGACGCCGCACCCGATGTAGAACAAACCCGCAAAAAAACGTGGATAAAATGGGCTTCGCTCGCAGCTTGTTTTTGCCTTGCATTTTTTTGTGCATTAACAATAAATAATAATATTCATCATAAAAGCGAAAAACCATTAGTTAGTATTTTTGAGGGAGAAGTAATAGCAATAGTTGATAATAATCAATGTATTGTTGAAGTTACTGTTGGAGATCAAAATTTTCCTGAAGGCGTAACCGCTTATATTGTATATGAGAAAATTGTTTACAATTCTGAAATATACAGCGAGGATTTAATCGTAGGAAATACTATAGTTATTGCTTATGACTCTGCTCATTTGAAAAAGGAAAACGAACAAATTTTTATTACCATCGAGAATATCGAACTTACTGATAAATCTAAATTTACAGAGTAAAGGAGTGTAATTGTATGAAGAAGAATATGAAAAAGAAAGTGATTATTGGTATTTGTACATTGTTAGTAATCGTTCTTCTGATACCTATTCCTATGCGTTTGAAAGACGGAGGTACAGTGGTATATAATGCTATTCTGTATCGGGTTGAGAAAGTGCATAGATTGGATACTGAATTTACCGAGGAAGTTGATTACCTTGAGGGAACGATTGTAAAAGTCCTTGGTATTGAAGTTTATAACGATGTCGAATAATCGAACGGATAACATAAGAAAAAGCGGCACCTAAAAAGGAGAGCGACAAAAAATATTTTTAAGAAATGTTGCTTTTCCTTTGGTATTTTTGACGGGTATGCCGTGGAAGGTAGCCGAAAGGGGAAAAATATACCGAACTGTCCCCGCAGAAGAAAATCTAAATGCGGGCTGGGTGTTGATGAACGGCAACCGCATACAGATGAAACGAAAAGAGTTTGAAAAAGTTCATTTTTTCATTTACAAATAGCAGCTGCCATGCTATAATGAATTTGTCTTTTTGTTCTGTTCAGAACATTTTTTCCACTTATTTTAGTCAATCATATTTATGCAAAATTTTTATGAAAAGCGGTTGACAAAACCGCAATATCGTTGTATTATAATCTAAGAAAGAACATTTGTTCACGAACATATGAACGGGAACAGAAATGAAAGATGAAAGCAAAAGTGAAAGCAGAGGAGGTATTTTTTTATGGCAAATACAGAAAAGATAAAGGCACTGGAGTCTGCACTGCAGCAGATAGAGAAGCAGTACGGGAAGGGCTCCGTGATGAAGCTTGGCGACACGAAGGCGAATATGAATATCGAAACGGTTCCGACCGGGGCGCTCAGCCTTGATGTGGCGCTTGGTCTGGGCGGTTTCCCGAAAGGACGTATTATTGAGATTTACGGGCCGGAGTCCAGCGGTAAGACGACAGTTGCCCTTCATGCGGTGGCAGAGGTGCAGAAGAGAGGCGGCATTGCAGGCTTTATAGACGCAGAGCATGCCCTTGACCCGGTCTATGCGGCGAACATCGGCGTTGACATCAATAATCTTTATATTTCCCAGCCGGATAACGGGGAGCAGGCGCTGGAGATTACCGAGACGATGGTGCGTTCCGGTGCGGTGGATATCGTGATTGTAGACTCGGTTGCAGCGCTTGTTCCAAAGGCGGAGATTGAAGGAGATATGGGGGATTCCCATGTGGGTCTGCAGGCGCGTTTAATGTCCCAGGCACTTCGTAAACTGACTGCGGTCATCAGTAAGTCTAACTGTATCGTTATTTTTATTAACCAGCTGCGTGAAAAGGTAGGCGTTATGTTCGGTAATCCGGAAACGACGACCGGCGGACGCGCGCTTAAGTTTTATGCCTCCGTCCGTCTGGATGTCAGACGTATCGAGTCCTTGAAAGCAAGCGGAGAGGTAGTCGGCAGCCGGACCAGAGTAAAAGTAGTAAAGAACAAGGTGGCGCCGCCGTTCCGTGAGGCAGAGTTTGATATTATGTTCGGACAGGGCATCTCCAAGGAGGGCGATGTGTTAGACCTTGCGGTAGAAGAAAATATCATCCAGAAGAGCGGCGCATGGTTTGCTTACAATGATGAGAAAATCGGACAGGGCAGGGAGAATGCAAAGCAGTACTTGAGAGAGCATCCGGAAATTCTTGCAGAGGTAGACCGGAGGGTACGTGAGGTAAACGAGCTTCCTGGCGGGATAAAAGCAGACGAGGGCAAGCCGGAGGCTAAGACAAATAAGGAAGATAAGGAATAAGTAGGCGGTACAGGCGGCGGCAGCTGTATCCGGGAACAGATAAGGCGGTACATATGTTATTGGAGTTGCAGGAAGAAAAGGGAAATAAGATTACGCTTCTTTTGGACGGAGAGGTCTACTGCCGCTGTTACCGGAAGGACCTGCGAAGTATAGGTATTGCAGAAGGAGAAGAGATAGACGAAACCGTACTCGACCGTTTCATCCGGGAGGTACTGCTGCCGCGCGCCAAAAGACGTTCCCTGTTTTTACTGAATAAAAAGCGGTATACTGCACAGGAGATGAGAAAGAAGCTGACTGCTGACGGTTATCCCAAAGAAATCGTAGAGGAGACGCTTTTGTATCTGAAGGAGCTTCGTTATATTGAGGATGTGTCTTATGCGCAAGGGTATGCTTTGTTTCTGTTGCCGCAGTGCAGTGAACGTGAGATATATCAGAAGATGCTGCAAAGGGGATTTGAGAAGGAGCTGGTTACAGCGGCAATAAAAGAGGCACAAAGAGAGTATTCTCTGGAAAATGGAAGTGATGAAGCAGAAAGTGAGCCGCCGGAGTTGTCTGCTATCCGCACCTATTTAAGAAAAAAGGGGTATCAGCCGGAACAGGCGACACAGGAGAAGAAAAAAAAGGTTATGGCAGCCCTTTACCGGAGAGGATTTTCCCTTTCGGACATCCGTAGGGTAATCGGGGAAACGGAAGAAATGGAATAAAAAGGACGCTGTATAAAGTAAACCTTGAAATCAGGATTTTCAGATTTCATTTGGTTCGACCTGTCGGAATAAAATTTCAAATACATCCCCGTCCTCTGTTTTGACGGTAAAAAGATTATTTTGTTCGTCTGCATTAAGGTCGGCAAGTTTCAGCCCGTCGCTATCGTTCAGTAAATCAAAAAGTTTATCTTTGAAGTAGTTTAAATCCATTCTGTTGTCCTCCTTTTTCTGTTATTTTACTATCTGATAAATATTATATCGTTTTTTAGAATCTATTGCAATGCTTATGTATGAAAAATTTTATTATTTTCTTTGCTACGACAAAGGTAGCTTCTTACGAACTGAACGGAGGTGCAGGCCCGCCCATGGTCTGTACTTCCGTTTCGTTCGTAAAGAGGGGGAACGGATATTACTTGACGGTAGAGTTACAATATGCTAAGATAAGAAATATATAGAACTGCTATTTTATGCTAAGGAGGATTATGTGTTATGGGTAAGTTTGTAATCAAAGAAGTTCCGAGCGGAATCAAGTTTGATTTGAAAGCCGGGAATGGTGAAGTGATTGCGACCAGTGAGGTTTACACGACAGAGACTGCTTGCAAGAACGGAATCGAAAGCGTAAAAAAGAACGCTCCGGTTGCAGAGGTAGAGGATCAGACCGCAGAAGAAGTAGTTCCGGTAAAGAATCCGAAGTTTGAAGTATATCAGGACAAGGCAGGCGAGTACCGTTTCCGCTTAAAGGCAACCAACGGACAGATTATTGCAACAGGTGAAGGATATAAGGCAAAGGCTTCCTGCTTAAACGGGATTGAAAGCATCAAGAAGAATGCTCCTGATGCTAAGGTAGAGAAAGTAGAGAAAAAGTAATTGACAGATTAAAAGCTGAAGAGAAGCTAAGCCATGCCCCGTAGCTCTGCTGCGGGGTATTTGACTTGAAGCATCTATGCCGCCTGCACGAGACAGGCGGCATTTTTATAGCAAGGCATCCAACCGGAAGTTGGATAAAACACAAATTCATCAAACTAATGCGTCATTGTTTTTGAGGCTGTTTGTCGGTAAAATATAATTGTAGCTACAAAAAGCGAATGGAGGTATATTAATATGACTACAATTAAAATCAATGAACAAATTGCCTTTCTCAGAAAGCAGAAGGGTCTTACGCAAGAAGAACTTGCAAATGCTCTCGGTGTAACCAACCAAGCCATTTCAAAATGGGAATCAGCACAATGTTGTCCGGATATCCAGCTCCTGCCTGACATCGCGAAACTTTTTGACGTTTCGGTAGATGAACTATTGGGGTATACTCCCGTTTCTCCAACTGAAGATATTATTCTTGCTGTTCGCAAGCGTATAGAGTCTTTGCCTAAGGGCGAAGATTTCGACTTTACGTTCAGAATGGCTGCGGCTCTTCACACGATTATTTTCTCCAAAGTAATGACCGCCGACGATAATAATCCCGGATGGGATACAGATGATGCCATTGAACATGCCAGAACTGCTGAATGGGGATATTCCAATTGTAGTATTCCGGAAATCACAACAACAATGCGGCACGGGGCCGTATTCTTTACTAACAATAAAAACCTGACGCTTATGAGCACGGATGTTCTTCGCATCGTTTCAATGATCAAGCCTTTTAGTGATGAGAAGAATTTGAAGATTGCCACAGCTCTTTACCAGTTGACCATCCAGTCCCAGGATGCTTATGCAACCATTGCACAAATCAGCGATAAGTCCGGGGTATCTCCGGAAAAAGTCTGGGATTGTCTTGAGGGAGACCTGTCGCAATTTATTCTCGAAAAGGAAAATATGGAAAGTGGGTTCCGGTTTGAAGGAATATATATGAAAATTCTTCCAATCCTCTCTCTTTTCGATTTCAAATAATTTGTATCCTTTTTGTAACCATGTTCTTTTTTACGGAAAGCCCCCTTGACAAATCTCGTCTCAAGAAGCGCTGCCCAGCTTGTGTCATCTGCGACAATACCACCTGTAACGGGGATGTATTGCAGGTAATGTTTCCGGATATGGAATGGAAGGTGTCAGCATGCCGGGTTTTTGATGACAGAGTGGCTCTATACGAGGATTTTAAGGAACAGAGGGAAACCATAGATACGTTTCACTTGTCCGTGAAAAAGAAGGATTTGTCTGGCGGGGAGTATATGCCGGGTACCAATATAGTGGAAAGAGGATGGCATGATACTGGTATGCCATCCTCAAGGGAGATTCTTTATCTTATTTGGGAAACTGCTTAGAGCTTCTCCGGTTCCGGGTATTCTACACCGAAAGTATCGGCAGTAACGCTCTGCATCATTTGATTTTCCAGCGGTCTGTCGGAATAATCGGTAGGTGTTTCAGCAATGCGGTTCACCACATCCATACCTTCGATTACTTTTCCAAACGCCGCATAAGAGCCGTCCAGATGAGGGCTTGTCTTGTGCATAATGAAAAACTGGGAGCCTGCGGAGTCCGGGTGCTGTGCGCGTGCCATGGAAAGAACTCCTTCTGTATGGCGTAAGTCGTTCGAAAAGCCGTTGGCGGAAAATTCGCCCGGAACCGAGTAGCCCGGACCGCCCATCCCGGTGCCGTCAGGACAGCCGCCCTGAATCATAAAGCCGTTAATGACACGGTGGAAAATCAGTCCGTTATAAAATCCCTTATTGACAAGGGAAAGGAAATTTTTCACTGTGTTCGGTGCGATTTCCGGGTAGAGCTCCGCACGGATCTGCTCCCCGTTTTCCATAGTAAATGTAACAATCGGATTTTGAGCCATAATGACCTCCTGCATCTTGCATCTGTAAAATAATAGTGCTATTATAACAGTATTCCGTAAAAATGTCAAAAAAAATAAAGCTTGAGTTTCCGCATTTTGTATGTCATGTTATGTCCCGGTCGCCGTCTGTTATCCTGATTTTGCAAGCGCGAACGCTTCACCGGACTTCCTCTAAGAGCTGTTAAGCCGCTCGGTGGCGTCCTCGCGCCTAAACATCTCTAAGAGGTGATTCCAGTTCCGCTAAAAGCCGCGGTCCTTCGGACAAATGCAAAATCAGAACAACAGGCGGCCGGGACGTGCCCGGGCTTATGCAAAAAGTGCGGAAACTCAAGAAATAAAGGAGAAAAACTATGTTGCCAACAAGAGAAAAAGCAGAGGAGATCTTAAGAGAGGCAGAAGAGTACAATCCGGGACCCTGGGGAAATCATAGCCGGGTCGCTGCCCACTGCGCAGAAAAGATTGCACAGGGCTGCGGGGATTTGGATGCGGACAAGGTATACATCCTCGGCTTGTTACATGATATCGGGAGGAAATTTGGTGTAAGGCATCTGGGGCATGTGTCGGACGGTTATTCGTATATGCGCTCCCTTGGGTATGACGAGGTAGCCAGAGTGTGTCTGACCCATTCATTTAATAATCTGACAACTGATGAATATATCGGAAAGTTTGATACAACCGGGGAAGAATTGCAAATGATTCAGGATGCGCTGGGAGCGATTGTACCGGATGAGTATGACAGGCTGATCCAGCTGTGTGATTCTCTTGCAGGTGCGGAAGGCGTGCTGGACATTGAGGAGCGGATGGCAGATGTAAAGCGCAGATATGGAAGCTATCCACAGAAGAAATGGGACAGGAATTTAGAACTGAAACGGTATTTTGAGGAACGGATGGGCAGGGATATTTACCTTGTGACGGAGAAGGAGGTTTTCCGGCCGTAGGGGGTGGCTGAAAAGCGGTTATTTGAAAATATACGCAAATCCGATTACCGAATATGTTGTTTTGCTTTTGGTTATGTTGTATAATAAGGATATCAAATCCGGATTTGCAACGATAACCCAAATTTTATTCATGATATTTTAATCGGAGGTGCAGTTATGTTTATGGAAGAACGCCATCAGGAAATCGCCGGAATCATTAAAACAAACGGTAAGATTACGATTGCAGAAATTACGGACAGATACCGTATATCTGACGAGTCTGCCCGCAGGGATTTGCGGCTGTTAGAACAGAGAGGGGTATGTAAGAGAACCCACGGCGGCGCCATTCTGGTTTCGCAGGTCAATGTAAGACCGCCGGTGGACCGGGAATTTGATAGTATGCCTGCTTATGCAAATTACAGGGAGATTTCACGTGCCGCTGCGTCCATGATTCAGGAGAATGACACGGTCTATCTGACCAGCGGTTCTATCGGCTATATTATGCTTTCCTTTTTGCCACGGGATATCCGTTATACGTTAGTCGTAAATTCAGCAGATATTGGAAAGGAACTCAGGGACTTTGATAATATCGAAGTCTACCTTACGGGAGGGAAAATGCGTCAAAGCGGCTCTTTTGTGGATAGTCTGGCAAATGAATTTGTCAGCCGGTTACATTTTGACCTTTGTTTTATTACCGGGAGCGGGCTGACAGCAGACTTCGGTCTGAGCAACGGCACGGATGAAACGGCAGCGTTCCAGCGGACCGTGATTAAAAACTGCCGGAAGCGGTGTCTGCTTATTCCAGGTGTAAAAGTCGGCGTCAATTCGTTTGTCAAGGTCTGTGACGCAGAGGTTTTTGATTCTGTCATTACGGATTGGGACTGTATGGCAGACCAGATTACGGCACTGGAAGAAAGAGGCGTTGCGGTCACGGCTGTGGGAGAGCCTGAATGAGCCGGGAGCAGAACCTGAGAAACCGGATTCTTGACAAATACACAAGTTTCCGCCGGTTTTCGGAAGAGGCAGATATTCCGTACAGCACGTTAATGACAATTCTTTCCAGAGGGATTGGCGGGGCATCGTTCGATGTCGTGATACGAATCTGCAGGAAGTTGGATATTAATCCATTAGAAATTTAAAAAGGAAACCTTTAGCAGAGCCGGACTCTGCGGGAAAAAAGGGGCCAATGCAGTTATTGCGGAAGCCCCTTTTGTTTTTGTCTTATTTCTGGCATTCTTGGAAATAATTTATAAATACAGGCTTGCAATTTGACATCATTAGAGCTATAATATAATCGGCGTAATTTGGAAGAAAAGTTGGTACTCCTTCCTATGTTTTATTCTACAGAAATACTATAAAATGGAGGCAGCAAGATGAGTAGTACAGCAAAATTGTCGGCAAGAGACCGCATTGCGGGCTTGCTTGATGAGAGCAGCTTTGTTGAAATCGGTGCTCTTGTAACAAAGAGAAATACGGATTTCAATCTGGCGCAGACAGAAGCTCCGTCCGATGGTGTAATTACCGGGTACGGTCTGATTGACGGAAGCCTTGTTTATGTTTACAGTCAGGATGCGGAAGTGCTGAACGGCACCATGGGTGAAATGCATGCAAACAAGATTGTAAATATATATGACCTGGCGTTAAAAGTCGGAGCTCCGGTCATCGGACTTGTGGATTGTGCAGGAATGCGTCTGCAGGAAGCAACTGATGCACTGGCAGGTTTTGGAAAGGTTTACTTAAAGCAGAGTATGGCGTCCGGCGTAGTTCCGCAGATTACGGCTGTATTCGGCACTTGTGGCGGCGGCTGTGCAGTTTCCGCGGCGATGAGCGACTTTACGTTTATGCCGGAAGAGGGGGCAAGACTGTTTGTCAATTCCCCGAATGCCGTAGAGGGCAATTTTACCGGTAAGTGCGATACGTCCGCAGCGAAGTTCCAGGCAGCCGCAGGCACGGTAGACGTAGTAAAGGAAGATGAGGCACAGGTGCTTGCGTCCATCCGCACCCTGGTATCCTTTCTGCCAAGCAATAACGAGACAGATTGCGTAACCGACTGTACGGATAACCTGAACAGGGCAACGGCAGCATTTGCCGAGGAAATCTGCGACCCGGCTGTTGCGTTGGCTGACATTGCCGATGATAATAATTTCTTTGAGCTTAAGGCGGAATACGCAAAGGAAATGGTAACAGGCTTTCTTCGTCTGAACGGTACTACGGTAGGCGCAGTAGCAAACCGCAGCGCGGTATTGGACGAAAACGGCAAGAAGACAGCTTCGTTTGATACGGCTCTTACCGCAGACGGATGTAAGAAGGCGGCGTCCTTTGTATCGTTCTGTGATGCGTTCGAAATTCCGGTAGTGACGTTTACGAATGTAACCGGTTATGCAGCGGCGATGCAGGAGGAAAAGACCGTGGCAGCAGCAGCGGCAGGACTTACCAATGCGTTTGCATCTGCAACGGTGCCGAAGGTAAACCTGATTTGCGGGGCTGCAATGGGAAGCGCTTATATTACAATGAACTCCAAGCATATCGGTGCAGACCTTGTATTTGCGCTTGAGGATGCAAAAATCGGTATGATGGACGCTTCTTTGGCAGCGCAGATTATGTATGCAGGAGAGAGTGAAGCAGTCAGAAAGGAAAAGTCGGCAGAGTATGAGAGCCTTCAGGGCAGCGCAGTTTCTGCAGCAAAGCGCGGCTATGTGGACAGCATCATTTCTGCAGATGCAGTAAGACAGCAGCTGGTATATGCATTTGAAATGCTTTATACAAAGAGAGAGGCACGTCCGTCGAAAAAGCACGGGACTGTTTAGTGAGGTGATGCGATGAAAATGACATCTGTATTTTTAAGCGGTTACTGGGACGGGGTAAAGGAAGCGTTGCCTGGCGCTCTCGGTAATACCGTAATCGGCATTCTGGTCGTGTTCTCCGCCTTGCTTTTTATCTGTTTCATTATCTCGATGCTTAAGTTTATTTCTATCATTGAGGGGAAGCGGGCACCGAAGCAGGAGAAAAAGGAAGAAGCTAAGGCTCTTCCGGGACAGGCAATCGAGAATACGGTTGCACAGATTGCAGAGGCAGAGGAAGAGCTTTCGGATGACCTTGCTTTAGCAGCGGTCATCACCGCGGCAATCTACGCTTACGAGGAAGCAAACGGAAATGCGGCGGCAGTAGCAAACGGTCTGGTCGTACGTTCCATCCGCAGGGCAAAGAAAAACGGCTGGCAGAACGCATAAATTTTACAATATCCTGGAGGTTAATTATGAAGAGTTATACGATTACAGTAAATGGAACTGCTTATGATGTAACAGTAGAAGAGGGTACAGGCGCAGCAGCAGCGGCTCCGGTACGTGCGGCAGCCCCGGCTCCGAAAGCAGCAGCGGCTCCGGCTCCGAAGGCAGCAGCCCCGGCGGCAGGTGCAGCAGGCGCGGTTAAAGTGAATGCGCCGATGCCGGGTAAGATTCTTGCAATTAAGGCAAATATCGGCGCAGCAGTAAAGAGGGGAGAGGTTCTCCTGATTCTTGAGGCAATGAAGATGGAAAATGAAATCGTTGCCCCGCAGGACGGTACGGTTGCAAGTATTAATGTTTCAGTAGGTGCGAGTGTTGAATCCGGTGAGGTCATGGTAACGCTGAACTAGCTTAAGAGGAGGATATCACATGGGCAATATTGGTGAAACGCTGATGGGATTGTTAGAGAGCACAGGTTTCTTTAAGTTATACTGGGGAAACTACATTATGATTTTAGTTGCTCTTTTCTTCCTTTATTTGGCGATTGCAAAGGGATATGAACCGCTTTTACTAGTTCCGATTTCGTTTGGTATGCTGTTGGTGAATCTTTGCCCGGGGATTATGGCAGAGCCGGTGACAACATATTATAATGCGTCCGGTGAAGTGGTTTGTTATCTGACAGGACACGAATATACAAATGTAGCAGGCGAGATTTTAACCCAGCCGATTGCAGAGATTCTGGCAACGGTGGATCCGTCAAGGACGGTTGAGAGCGCGGGGGGTCTGCTGCACTATTTCTTCAAGCTGGATGAGTTGGCAATTCTTCCGTGTCTGATTTTCATGGGCGTCGGCGCAACGACTGACTTTGGTCCGCTGATTGCGAATCCGAAGAGCTTTTTGCTTGGTGCGGCAGCCCAGATTGGTATTTTCGGAGCTTATCTGTTTGCGATTCTTATGGGCTTTAACGGCAAAGGCGCAGCGGCGATTTCCATTATCGGCGGTGCGGATGGTCCGACCTCGATTTTCCTTGCCATGAAGCTCGGGCAGACACAGTTAATGGGGCCGATTGCGGTAGCGGCATATTCCTACATGTCGCTTGTTCCGATTATCCAGCCTCCGGTAATGCGTCTGCTCACAACGGAGAAGGAGCGGAAGATTAAGATGGAGCAGCTCCGTCCGGTATCGAAGTTAGAGAAGATTCTGTTCCCGGTTATTTTAACGATTGTAGTAGTATTGCTGCTTCCGGATACTGCAGCCTTAATCGGCAGCTTAATGCTCGGTAACCTGTTCCGTGAATCGGGCGTGGTAAAGCAGCTCCAGGAGACCGCCTCCAATGCAATGATGTATATCGTTGTAATCTTACTCGGTACTTCCGTAGGTGCAACGACAAGCGCACAGGCATTCCTTCGTCTGGATACGTTAAAGATTGTCGGTCTCGGTCTTGTAGCCTTTGTTGTCGGAACGGCGGCAGGCGTACTGTTCGGCAAGCTGATGTGTAAGGCAACGAAGGGCAAGGTAAATCCGTTGATTGGTTCTGCCGGTGTGTCGGCGGTGCCGATGGCGGCCCGTGTGTCCCAGAAGGTGGGTTCGGAGGCAGACCCGACCAACTTCCTTCTGATGCATGCTATGGGACCGAACGTTGCCGGTGTAATCGGTACTGCAGTAGCAGCCGGCGTGTTTATGGCAATTTTCGGTGTATAAAGAGAATGACAAGAACAGGCTGCTGCCCGTGCCGTATTCCGGCATGGACGGGAGCGGAATAAAGGAGGTTTATGATGGCAGTAAAGATTACAGAGACCATTTTACGTGACGCACATCAGTCCCTGATTGCAACGCGTATGACAACGGAGCAGATGCTTCCGATTATTGATAAGATGGATAAGGTAGGCTACCATTCCGTAGAATGCTGGGGCGGCGCTACCTTCGACGCTTCCCTTCGTTTCCTGAAGGAAGACCCGTGGGAGCGTTTAAGAAAGCTGCGTGCAGGCTTTAAGAATACAAAGCTGCAGATGTTGTTCCGTGGACAGAATATCCTGGGATACAATCATTATTCCGATGATGTCGTAGAGTATTTCGTACAGAAGTCCATTGCAAACGGAATCGATATTATCCGTATTTTTGACTGCTTTAACGACCTGCGTAATCTTGGAACCGCAGTGAAGGCGGCAAATAAGGAAAAGGGTCATGCACAGATTGCACTTTCCTATACCCTCGGAGATGCGTATACGCTTGATTATTGGAAAGATACTGCAAGACGTATTGAGGAAATGGGCGCGGATTCCCTGTGTATTAAGGATATGGCAGGACTTTTAGTACCATACGAGGCGGACCGTCTGGTTAAGGCACTGAAGGAGGGCACGAAGCTTCCGATTCAGCTGCATACTCATTATACGTCCGGTGTTGCGTCCATGACGTACTTAAAGGCAGTAGAAGCAGGCTGTGATATCATCGATACCGCAATGTCCCCGTTCTCCATGGGAACCAGCCAGCCGGCAACCGAGGTGATGGTTGAGACCTTTAAGGGAACCGAATACGATACCGGTCTGGACCAGACGCTTCTTGCGGAAATCGCAGATTACTTCCGCCCGATGCAGGAGGAGGCGTTAAAGAGCGGTCTTCTGAATCCGAAGGTAATGGGCGTAAATATTAAGACCCTGCTTTATCAGGTGCCGGGCGGTATGCTTTCCAACCTTGTTTCCCAGTTAAAGGAGGCGCATGCGGAGGATAAGTATTACCAGGTACTGGAGGAAATCCCGAGAGTGCGTAAGGACTTTGGCGAGCCGCCGCTTGTTACCCCGTCTTCCCAGATTGTCGGCACGCAGGCTGTATTGAACGTGCTGCAGGGCGAGCGCTATAAGATGATAACGAAGGAGTCGAAGAAGGTGCTTGGCGGCGAGTTCGGCCAGACCATCAAGCCGTTCAATCCGGAGGTACAGAAGAAGGCAATCGGGGCTACCGAGCCGATTACCTGCCGTCCGGCGGATAAGATTGCCCCGCAGCTTGCAAAGTTCGAGGAGGAAATCAAGGAATGGAAGCAGCAGGACGAGGATGTTCTTTCCTATGCGCTGTTCCCGCAGGTAGCAATTGAGTTCTTCAAGCACCGTCAGGCACAGCAGACGAAAGTCGATGTGAATGTCGCAGACACGAAGAACCAGGCATATCCGGTATAAATGAATGGAATAATTGAATAATTAAGTTTTAAGGGGGCTGCCAAAGGGCAGCCTCCTTTTACATCTCATATCGCATGGATTTCATTTTACAGCTTCCGTCTAGTTTTTGAAATTCTCCATATTGCACGAACTTTAAACCGCACTTTTCCATAACCCTGCCCGAAGCAAGATTAGGCTCGGCGTGGGATGAGGCAAAATGCGTTGCTCCAAAATTTCTGCGTGCATAGTCTATCATGGCTTTCGTGGCTTCTGTCGCATAGCCGTTCCCCCAGCAATCATAGCGCAGATTATAGCCAAATCCCCAGAAGCCGGTTTTGCTGTCAGGCCCGATATCCCCGCTGCCGATGAGCTTTCCGTCTGAAAGCCGTTCAAATCCGAAGAGATAGGTGCCGGAATCCTTTTCAACAGATGCAAGCCATTCCCTGACCTGTGCGATGTCTGTATAGGTTGTATAAACCATATAGCGTGCAACCCTTTCATCGCTGACCCATTCGAAAACTGCTCCGGCATCCGCCATCGTCAGGGGGCGGAGCAAAAGACGTTCTGTTCTTATTCTTATTGTATGCATGGATATCTGAGCCTCCATATTATTTTTGTTCTGTATTGTCAATATAGAATATCATAACCGCTTTTGTATTGCAATAAAATTTCCCATTGAGCCCTCCTTGTTACTTTCTGGAATTTGTGGTAAAATGAGTACAAAGAGGCATTGTGCCTGCACAAAATGCCTCTTTGTGCGAATACCCTCATCGAGACGAAGTCGAGATGGTAAAATAATGTGACAAAATAATTTAAAATTAAAAAGAAAGAGCCTGTCATGCTTTTTCAGGGAAACGCTGATGAAAGCGTTTCCCGCGCCGGATTTGCGTTGCGAAGCAACATTCACCCCTGCAAATCCGTGCGCATCCGCCGGAGGCTCTGAGGAAGCGATGATTTAATCAGCGCTTCCTTAGAGGAATGGCAGACAGGCTGAGAGAGGATACTGTATGATGGAAGTTATGATAGAAGCCTTGTCCGGCGACAGATTTTCCTTTGCGGTGCCGCAGGGCGAAGGGTACAGGGATGAAGGAGATTATCATGTAGGGGAAATCTATCAGGGATATTCTTATTGCAAGGAGACAGGCGTGCACGTCGCAGACCTTTACTTCGGGATTGCCGCGGAGCTTGACTGTAACGACTCGCCGGAGAATATCCGTAGGGCGTATGAAAAGTATCACGGCGCAGCCACGGAGTTTTCGGTGGCAGAAGCAGGACATCCGGTGTTTGAACGGCGGGCAGAGTTCCGGAATGCTAAGATGCACCGTATCGTCTATTGGAAGAGAATCGACGAGTTCGAGTTGTTCGCCTGTGAGCTGCTGTTAAAGGCAGACCTGGCAGAAAAAGAACTGCAAAAGAAGATTTTGGACGATTTCGAGTGTATGGTAAAGAGCTGCAGGGCAGAGCAGCCGTAGGAATAAAACGGAGGATTGCAGGATGGAACCAATAAAACCTTATAAAAAGGACGCAGGGTATTCTTATACCCTGGGCGCGTTTCCGACGATTGAACTGCTAAACTGCCGGCCGTCTTTAGTGAAAGAGGTGTTTGTGCATTCTTCCTTTACTGACCGGGAAGCCGTAGATGTCCTGTGTAAGAAGGCTGGGATTCCGGTGACGGTTTCTGATAAGACAATAGCAAGGCTTTCGGATAAGGAAAACTGCTTTGTCGTTGGCGTGTTTGAAAAATATACAGAGAGCCTGAAAGGGGACGTGCCGCACATTGTGCTGGTGAATCCGGGTAATATGGGGAATCTCGGTACGATTCTCCGGACCGCGGCGGCAATGGGGATTTATGATATTGCCATTATCTCGCCGGGAGTGGATTCATTTCATCCGAAAGCGGTCCGGGCTTCTATGGGCGCGCTGTTCCGGCTGCGTCACCGGTACTATAGCAGCTTTGAAGACTACCGGAGGGACTTCCCGGCGCATGAGATTTTCTGCTTTATGCTGACCGGAGAGCATGAGCTTGCGCTTTCCGATGTGGCAAAGCCGGAGCTTTTTTCGTTGGTATTCGGCAATGAGGCATCGGGACTTCCGGCAGAGTTTGCATCCTATGGACAGAGTATTCTTATTCCGCAGACAGAGGCAGTAGATTCGTTAAACTTAACAATTGCGGTCGGAATCGGAAGCTACGTGTTTATGAAGGAAAACCTGAGTTCCCGCAATTTTTAGTAACCTTGGAAGTCCCGGGGAATGCGCACCATCGGAATTTTGCATTTGTCCGAAGGACCGCGGCTTTTAGTGTAGCCGGAATCACCTCTTAGAGATGTTTAGGCGCGAGGACGCCACCGAGCGGCTTAACAGCTCTTATGAGGAAGTCTGGCGGAGCGCCCGCGCATGCAAAATTCCGATGGTGCGTAGTCTCCGGGACATAAGGCAGTATGCAAAATGCGGAAACTCAGGCAGGAAAGGTCTTGCTTTTTTTGAAGCTCTAAGTTATACTAATGCTTAGGGCTAATAAATTTCCTAATTTATGGAGGAATCATGTTAAATTTAACAATGGAAGGTTTACACAACCGTGACGGCTACGAGAAAGCAGGAATTTCACTGCCGGAATATGACGCGGCAGAAGTAGCTGCATATACAGCCGAGAATCCGGTCTGGGTACATTTCGGTGCCGGGAACATTTTCCGTGGGTTTATTGCGGTATTGCAGCAGACCCTTTTGGATAAGGGGCTGCAAAAGAGTGGTATCATTGCCGCCGAAACATTTGATTTTGACATTGTGGACAAGATTTACCGTCCGTTTGATAATCTGGCGCTTTTAGTCGGGTTAAAGCCGGATGGCGGCATGGTTAATTCTGTTGTTGCAAGCATTGCCGGGGCATATTGTGCAGACAGGAAGCGCCCGGAGGAGTTTGCAAAGCTTACGGCGGCATTTGAACACCCGGGCTTGCAGATGGTAAGCTTTACGATTACGGAAAAGGGATATGCGCTGACCGATATGAACGGGGCGCTGCTGCCGGTAGTCAGTGCCGATATGGAGAAAGGGCCGGATGAGGCGGTTCATGCGATGGGCGTTGTGGCGTCGCTTTTGTGGAAGCGTTATCAGGCGGGCGCATATAAGCTTGCGTTGGTCAGCATGGATAACTGCAGCCATAATGGTGAGAAGCTGCGAAGCTCAGTGCTTACGATTGTAAAGGAATGGGAGAAGCGGGGCTTTGTCCCGGCAGAGTTTACGGCATATCTTTCTGACGAAGAGAAGGTATCTTTCCCTTGGTCCATGATTGATAAAATTACGCCGCGTCCGTCGGAGAGCGTAGAAGCATGTTTAAGCGGGCTTGGCGTTGCAGATATGGCTCCGGTAGTTACTTCAAGGAACACTTATATTGCGCCGTTTGTAAATGCGGAGATTCCGCAGTATCTTGTCATTGAGGACAAGTTCCCGAACGGAAGACCGCAGTTAGAGCTGGCAGGTGTTTATATGACCGACCGCGATACCGTAAACAACACAGAGCGCATGAAGGTGACGACCTGTCTGAATCCGCTTCATACCGCGCTTGCCGTTTATGGCTGTATGCTTGGCTATACGAAGATTGCGGACGAGATGGATGATAAAGAGTTAAAGCTTCTGATTGAAAAAATCGGATACGATGAGGGGATGCCGGTTGTGGTTGACCCGAAGATTCTTTCCCCGCGTGCTTTTATTAAAGAGGTAATTGAGGAGCGTCTTCCGAATCCGTTTATTCCGGATATGCCGCAGCGTATTGCAACGGATACCGGTCTGAAGGTGCCGATTCGTTTTGGTGAGACAATGAAGGCATATCTGGCAAGCGATACGTTAAAGATTACGGATTTGGTCTATATTCCGCTTGCAATTGCAGGCTGGCTGCGTTATCTTATGGGACGTTATGATAACGGGGAGGTCATGGAAATCAGTCCTGACCCGACTGCCGCAGGAGTACAGGAGGCGTTAAAGACTGTAGAGTTTGGCAATCCGGCTAGTTATACCGGCCAGTTAAAGGGCGTGCTTTCCAATACGGCGCTGTTTGCCGTTGATTTGTGTCAGGCAGGGCTTTCTGAACGGATTGAAACGATGTTTTGCGAGATGATTGCAGGAAAGGGCGCAGTCAGGGATACCTTAAAGAAATATTTATACCGCTAGCGGTATAACAGCAAAAGCAAAAAAGAATGCCGCCGGCGTTCTTAGTATATGGAAAGAAAGAAAGGAGTTCGCATGAGTATTTTTAAGGATGTAAAGGAAAATGAGGCGAAAAACGAGGAGAGAGAGGCAAAGGAGGATTTATTTACCGTCGTTTCCGGAGAAGAACAGGACGATGTAGATATGGAGCTTCTGAACAGCTTAATGGAGGATGATTCCCTGACGGAGACAGAGGAAGAGTTTGCGGAAGAAGAACCGGAGGATGAGTCTGTAGAGGAAGCGCCGGAATTAGAAGCGGAATCGGAGGACTTGGCAGAAGAGACGGAAAAGAATGAGGAAAAGCCGCACGGGCTTGACCGCACAAATCCGGACACCGATGGGGTTACTGTAATTACAAAGGGAACGACCATCAACGGAAGCATTATTTCAGACTGCTCCTTAGATGTTATGGGAACGATTAACGGCGATATTGAGTGTCTCGGAAAGCTTACGGTTTCAGGTAAGGTAAAGGGCAATGCGACGGCAGTAGAGGTTTATGTTAATACGGACCGCCTGGAAGGGAATATTACGAGTGAGGGCAGCGTAAAGATTGGTATCGGCACAGTGATTATTGGCGATATTTCGGCTTCCTCCGGAGTGATTGCCGGAGCGGTCAAGGGTGAAATCGATGTGAAGGGACCGGTTGTGATTGATTCAACTGCAATTATTAAAGGAAATGTCAAGGCAAAGGCAGTACAGATGAACAATGGCGCCGTATTGGAGGGCTTCTGTTCCCTGTCTTATGCAGCAGTTGATATTGATGATATTTTTGAGTAAGATATGAGGATGCTATGAGATATAAAAGAGTATTGTTAAAGTTAAGCGGCGAAGCACTTGCCGGAGAGAAGAAAACCGGCTTTGATGAGGCCACCTGCGTTAAGGTAGGCAGACAGGTAAAAGAATTGACGGATGCCGGGGTCCAGGTTGCGGTTGTAATCGGAGGCGGCAATTTCTGGCGCGGCAGAAGCTCTGAGACGATTGACCGCATTAAGGCGGACCATATCGGAACCCTTGCAACGGTAATGAACTGTATCTATGTTTCCGAAATATTCCGTTTCTGCGGAATGGAGACTGCAGTATATACGCCTTTTGCGTGCGGAAGCTTTACGGAGCTGTTTACAAAGGATAAGGCAATGGAGGCGTTACAGGCGGGAAAGGTAGTGTTCCTTGCAGGCGGGACGGGGCATCCGCTGTTTTCTACCGATACGGCAACAGCGCTTCGGGCAATCGAGCTGGAGACCGATGTCATTCTGATGGCGCGTGCGGTGGACGGCGTGTATGACAGCGACCCGAAGGAGAATCCGGCGGCAAAGCGCTTTGATACAATTTCCTTTGAGGAGGTGCTTTCGCGCAGGTTAAAGATTCTGGATATGACCGCAACCGTTATGTGTATGGAGCACAAGGTTCCGTTATTTATCTTTTCGTTAGGGGAGGAAAACGGAATTGTAAAGGCAGGACAAGGTGAGCCGATTGGTACCATTGTTACACCATAAAGCAGGAGGAGAGAAGAGCAATGAATGAAAGAGTAAAGCCGTTCGAGGCAAAGATGCAGAAGTCCCTGGAGGCATTGCAGGAGGAGTATGCAACCATCCGTGCCGGACGTGCAAATCCGCATGTTCTGGATAAGTTACGGGTAGACTATTATGGTACTCCGTCTTCCATCCAGGCGGTTGCCAATGTATCCGTACCAGAGGCAAGAGTAATTCAGATTCAGCCATGGGAAGCAAAGATGATTAAAGAAATCGAGAAAGCAATTTTAGCGTCCGACCTGGGGCTGACACCAAGCAACGACGGCAAGCTGATTCGTCTGGTATTTCCGGAGCTGACCGAGGACAGACGTAAGGAGCTCGTAAAGGACGTAAAGAAAAAAGCGGAAAATGCCAAGGTTGCTATCCGTAATGTACGCCACGATGCCAATGATGTAATTAAGAAGGCAGGAAAGGCAAATGAAATGTCGGAGGATGAGCAGCAGGACATTAAGGATGAAATCCAGAAGATGACCGATAAGTTTATTGCAGAAGTGGATAAGATTTCAGAGGATAAGTCTGCAGAGATTCTTACCATTTAGTAAAGTAAACTATACAAAACAGGGGGTGTCCCGGATAGGCTTTCAAAAGAAGGTTGTGACACACCCCTGAATTTATGTCGGAAGGAGATTTTGTTCTGACAGAGACAGCGGGAAAGAAAGTGTAAGGACCGGAGGACAGGAAATGGAACAGGTACCGCAGCATATTGCGATTATTATGGACGGAAACGGCAGATGGGCAAAGAAGCGCGGACTGCCGCGGAATGTAGGGCATACCCAGGGAAGCAAGGCGGTCCGGAAGATTTGTGAAGCGGCGTGGAAGTGCGGGGTAAAGTATTTAACGATTTATGCGTTTTCTACCGAAAACTGGTCCCGCCCGAAGGAAGAAATAGACGCTCTGATGAAGATTCTACGGAGCTATTTAAAGGATGCGGTAAAACAGAGCGCAGAAAATAATATGCGTGTACGGATTATCGGCGATTATTCAGTATTGCCGGAGGATATGATAACATCGATTCAACATCTGGAGGAGGTATCTTCGGGAAATACCGGACTTCAGTTTCAGATAGCATTAAATTACGGGGGAAGGGATGAGGTACTCCGTGCCGTAAAAAAGGCGGCGGCGAAGCTTTTGGCGGAAGGGAAGTCCGTCGAGGATATGACGGTAGAGGCGCTTGGCGGCGCTTTAGATACGGCAGGGATTCCGGACCCGGACTTGATTATCCGCACGAGCGGAGAGCAGAGGCTTTCCAATTTTCTTTTGTGGCAGTCAGCTTATGCAGAGCTTTATTTTACGGATATTTTATGGCCGGATTTTGATAAAAGGGCTCTGGAGGAGGCAATTTTATATTACGGAAGCAGAAACAGACGATTTGGCGGGCTGGGGAATGAAAAATAGGCTGGCTGATAAAGCGCGCTGTTTGATGGAGGAAGCATGTTTATTACAAGACTGATAAGCGGAATTGTGTTGCTGGCGATTGTGATTTCAACCGGAATCCTTGGGGGGCCGGTCTTTTTGTCGTTGGTCGCGCTGATTTCCCTGCTTGGCGTATATGAGTTCTATCGTATGCTCCATCTGCAGAAAAGCATTCTGTTTTATACGGGCTTAGGAATGTGCCTTGTACTGGATACGTTGTTGTTTTTCGGAAAAACAGGGGGGGCAGACGCTCTGCCTGTGCTTGTGCTGTTGATTTTTATGACACTTTATGTTGTTACCTATCCGAAGCTTACAGCAAAGGAGGTATTTGCCTCTTACACGGGCTGGGTGTATACGGCGGTTCTGCTTTCCTTTTTATACCGTGTCCGTATGGCAGAGGGCGGTGAGGTGTTACTTTGGCTTGTGTTTATCGGGGCATGGGGTTCAGACACCTGTGCTTATTGTGCGGGAAGGCTTTTCGGGAAGCATAAGGCATTTCCGGAGCTGAGCCCGAAAAAGACGTTGGAGGGGTGCATCGGCGGTGTAGTAGGAACTGCATTGATTGCAGGGATTTATGCGGCATGTATCAGGCAATGGGCAGATGCTTCCGTATCAATAGTTCAGTTCGGACTCATCGGAATGTCTGCCTCAATTATTTCACAGGTGGGGGACTTGGCTGCTTCTGCTATGAAGCGGAACTGTGATATTAAGGATTACGGGAAGCTGATTCCGGGGCATGGCGGTATTTTAGACCGCTTTGACAGTATTATTTTTACGGCGCCGTTAGTCTACTATCTGGTACGGCTTTTTACGGTATGGACTTTTTAGGTAAAGGAGGACGTTGCTATGAAGAAATTAGCAGTCTTAGGTTCCACGGGCTCCATCGGGACACAGACGTTAGATATTGTAAGAGAACGGCCGGAGGAGTTTCAGATTACGGCTCTGGCGGCAGGAAGCAATGTGCTTTTGTTAGAGGAACAGGTCGCAGAGTTCCGGCCGAAGTTAGTCAGTCTGACGGAAGAGAAGGATGCCAGGGAATTACAGGAACGTCTACACCTGCGGAATATAAATACTACGGAGGTAGTATACGGCATCGAAGGACTGACTGCCTGTGCGTGTGAAGAAAGTGCGGACATGACGGTAAACGCGGTTGTCGGTATGGTCGGGATTCTGCCGACTGTTGCAGCCATCCGGGCGGGAAAGGACATCGCACTGGCAAATAAAGAAACTCTTGTGACGGCGGGGCATATTATTATGCCATTAGTGAAAGAGTATAATGTAAAGCTGCTTCCGGTCGACAGCGAGCATTCCGCAGTATTCCAGTGTTTGCAGGGAGCCGGAGAGCAGACGGTTGAGAAGCTTTTACTGACAGCCTCGGGAGGTCCTTTTTTCGGAAAAACAAAGGAAGAACTTGGCTCTATCACAGTAGAACAGGCACTGCAGCACCCGAACTGGAGCATGGGGAAAAAGATTACGGTCGATTCCTCTACGTTAGTCAACAAGGGTTTGGAAGTTATGGAAGCCGGATGGCTCTTTTCCCTTACGCCGGAGCAGATTGAAGTGCTTGTACAGCCAAAGAGCATTATTCATTCGATGATTCAGTTTAATGACGGCGCGGTGTTAGCACAGCTCGGCGTACCGGATATGAAGCTTCCGATACAGTACGCCATGACTTATCCGGACCGGCTGGCGCTTTCCGGGAAGCGTCTGGATTTCTTTGAGCTGCAGAAAATCGAGTTTTACCGGCCGGATACGGAAACCTTCCGTGCGCTTGCGCTGGCATACGATGCCTTCCGGGAGGGAGGAAGCCTTCCGACTGTTTATAATGCGGCGAATGAGATGGCGGTTTCGCTTTTTCTGGAACGTAAAATCGGGTATCTTCAGATTACGGAGATTTTGGAGCGCGCTATGGATGCACATACAAAAATCAAAAATCCGACGCTGGAAGAGGTTCTTTCTACAGAGGGGGAAACGTATTCCTATATCAGGGAGCATTCGCGTGATAAGCGCAGAAAAGAGGCAGTATGAAAATTGTTGTTGCAATTTTAATTTTCGGAATTATTATTTTGATACATGAGCTCGGACATTTTATTTTTGCCCGTATCAACGGGATAGAGGTACTGGACTTTTCCATTGGTATGGGACCGAGACTCTGTGGATTCCGTGCATTCGGGACAAAGTTTTCCGTGCGGCTTCTGCCAATCGGCGGCGCCTGTATGATGCTTGGCGAAAATGAGGACCAGAAAACGGAGAGTGAAAAGTCATTTTATGCGAAAAATGTATGGCAGCGTATTTCGGTGTTGTTTGCGGGGCCGGGCTTTAACTTCATTCTTGCCTTTTTGTTTTCCGTGATTATTATCGGCATGGCGGGCTATGACCCGGCAAAGGTGACCGGCGTCACTGCGGAGGGGCCTGCGGCAGAAGCAGGGCTGCTTCCGGGCGATATTATTACGAAAATCAATCATTCCGGCATTTCGTTAGGAAGAGAAGTGCAGGGATATCTGGATTACCACACCCTTTCCGAAAAGCCGGTCGTGCTTACGGTGAAGCGGAACGGGGAGAAGGTTAAGATTACTGTTGTACCGGAGAAGTATGACAAGTATCTGCTCGGTTTTACCTATTCCGGTGCAGATACCGGCAGGGCAGAAGTATTAGAGGTGTCGGAGGGATATCCGATGGCGCAGGCAGGGCTGCTTGCCGGGGATATCATTACGGCAATCGAGGGGACTAAAATCAACACCGGCGGCGAATTGATGGCATATTTTGACCGTACGCCGCTTAGCGGAGCGGAAATTGCAGTCACTTATGTAAGAAATGGTGAGGAAGCTACGCTTTCGGTTACTCCGCAGTTTGTTTCGACAGGATATTCGCTGGGCTTTGCCTATAATCTGGCAAGAGAGGATGCTACGGTATTCCAGACGCTCCGTTATTCTTTTTCCGAGGTGAAATACTGGATTGTGGAAACGGCAAGAGGACTGGGACGTCTGGTAACCGGACGGCTTAAATCAAACGAAATCGGAAGCGCCGTAGCGATTGTGGACGCCATAGGAGAGACCTACGAAGCCTCTGTAGAGTACGGTATTAAGGATACGATATTAAACCTGCTTTATATTACGGTGCTGCTCAGTGCTAATTTAGGCGTGATGAACCTGCTCCCGATTCCTGCGTTAGACGGCGGGAAGCTTCTGTTCTGCGTGATTGAAATTGTGCGCGGAAAGCCGGTGGATCGTGAAAAAGAGGGCATGGTGCATTTTATTGGCATGATATTGCTGATGCTTTTAATGGTATTTCTGCTGTTTAACGATATTAAAAATGTATTCTTCTCGTAGGAGGTGTGCGGGAATGGAGCGGAAACAAACGAGACAGGTACGGATTGGAGACGTTACGATTGGCGGCGGTGCGCCTGTGGCGATTCAGTCCATGACAAACACAAGAACCGGGGATGTTCAGGCGACGGTAGCACAAATCCATGAGCTTACCGCGGCAGGCTGTGAAATTGTGCGCTGTGCCGTACCGGATATGGAAGCGGCAAAGGCGTTAGAGGAAATAAAAAAGCAGATTGCAATACCTCTTGTAGCAGACATTCATTTTGATTACCGTCTGGCGCTTGCGGCAATTGAATGCGGCGCCGATAAAATCCGCATCAATCCGGGAAATATCGGGGCGCCGGAGCGGGTACGCGCAGTTGCTGAGGCAGCGAAGAGCCGCCATATCCCGATTCGTGTCGGCGTCAATAGTGGCTCCTTAGAAAAGTCCCTGATTGAAAAATACGGCGGCGTTACGGCAGAGGGGCTTGTGGAGAGCGCTCTCGATAAGGTGGCAATGCTGGAGCAGTTCGGGGTTTCTGATATTGTCATCAGCATCAAGTCTTCCGATGTACTGATGTGCGTAAAAGCGCACCATTTGATTGCAGAGCGTACCTCTTATCCGCTTCATGTCGGGATTACGGAGGCAGGGACGCTTCGTTCCGGCAATATCAAGTCCTCCATTGGCCTTGGCCTGATTCTTTCAGAGGGAATCGGCGATACAATCCGTGTTTCCCTTACGGCGTCCCCGGTGGAGGAGATTGTCTCGGCAAAGCTGATTCTGCGCACACTTGGTCTGCGGAAGGGCGGAATTGAAGTGGTATCCTGTCCGACCTGCGGTAGAACGAAGATTGATTTAATCGGGCTGGCAGAGCAGGTAGAGGCCATGGCAGCCGGGTATGACCTGCCGATTAAAGTGGCGGTGATGGGCTGTGCGGTAAATGGTCCGGGCGAGGCAAGGGAAGCCGATTTAGGAATTGCAGGAGGAGCAGGAGAAGGTCTTGTGTTCCGGAAGGGTGAAATTGTCCGTAAGGTGCCGGAGAGCGAGCTGCTTTCGGCATTGAAAGAGGAGATTGAGGCATATGAAGCTATTTGAAGTATTTGATGCGGTGAAAGCGCCGCAGGAGCTTCAGCGGATGTTTGCGGAAACGGAAGTATTAAAGCTGACCGCATCCCGTTGTTCGGGAGAGGTAGCGGTACATATTCTGAGCGAACGGCTGCTTGCCTTCGGGCACCTGAAGCAGTTAGCCGGGGTACTGAACCAGCAGTTTTTTTCCGGTATGGACAAGCATGCTGTGATTGCAGAGCATTACCGCCTGTCTGCCCAGTATACCGCAGAGTCCGTCTGGGAGCATTACAGGGAATCCCTTTATGAAGAACTTTCTGCAAAAAGCCGGCTTTATTCCGGCTTTTTGCAGCATGCAGAGATTTCTGTAACGGGAAATGTGCTTCATATCAAAACGGAAGATACGTTTATCAACAGACATATCGGAGAGGAAATAAAGAGTTATATCGAGGAGCTTTTTTCGGCACGCTTCGAACTGCCTTTCCGTGTGACACTTGAGTATGAGAAGCAGGCGGAACAGGAGGTAATACCGGAACAGCCCGTATATGAGTTCTTTTCCGAGGAAAAGCTCCGCAGCATGGGCGTGATGCCGGCGAAGAAAACAGAGGAGTTTTCCGGTGAGGAGGCTTCCGGGAAGGAGACGCCGGACGGTGCAGGCAAAGGCGTTGTGGCAGACGGAGGCATCCCATCCGGAGGGAGCGGCAAGGGAGACACGGCTGCAGCAGGCAATGAGGGAGCAAAGGAACAGGCGAAAAAGGGAGAGGAAAGAGGCGGAAAGGCCGATTTTAAGAAGTTTGAGCGCAGCAATTATACCCCGAAGAAAAGACTGCCGGACGATCCGGATATTTTCTATGGAAAGCCGTTTGACGGCGAGCTGATTCCGATTTCCGAAATCGAGGACGGCTTTGGCGACTGTGTAATCCGCGGTAAGATTATCAAGTTCGAGGAGAAGGAGCTGCGGAATGAAAAGCTTTTATTTTTGTTCCAGATTACGGACTTTACCGACTCCATCGGCGCTAAGATATTTGTGCGCAAGGAGGAAGCTGACGAGCTGCGGGGGCATTTAAAGACCGGAAAGTTTGTCTTATTAAAGGGACAGGCTTTATTTGACACCTATGAAAAGGAAGTTTCTGTCGGTGTCATTTACGGCATGAAGAATATTAAGGACTTCACAAAGAAGCGTATGGATACCGCTGAGCGCAAGCGGATTGAGCTGCATGCCCATACGAAAATGAGCGACATGGACGCCGTAGTAGACCCTGCGGTTTTAGTAAAGACTGCCTTTGAATGGGGAATGCCTGCG
The DNA here is from genome assembly GCA_910577175.1 of uncultured Lachnospiraceae bacterium. Lineage (GTDB taxonomy): Bacteria > Bacillota > Clostridia > Lachnospirales > Lachnospiraceae > SIG307. The sequence goes on from CAJTLU010000009.1 coordinate 159,770, forward strand.
GTGGCGATTACAGACCATGGTGTAGTGCAGGCGTTCCCGGAGGCAAATCATGCCATCAATCCGAAGGATTATAAAGACGATGAAGAGAAGATGCAGCGTGCCAAGGACTTTAAGATTATTTACGGCGTGGAGGCTTATCTGGTGGATGATGTGTTAGAGCCGGTGCGGGACAGCAAAGGACAGTCCCTTGACAGCGGCTTTGTCGTATTTGATATTGAGACGACCGGGTTTGGTGCAAAGCGGGATAAGATTATTGAAATTGGTGCGGTAAAGGTAGAAAACGGCGTAATTACAGAGCGTTATTCCACATTTGTCAACCCGAAGGTACCGATTCCGCCGCGGATTGAAGAGCTGACCGGAATCAAGGATGCCATGGTTATGGATTCTCCGGAAATTGAGGAGATTCTGCCGCAGTTTCTGGAATTCTGCAACGGCTGTACGCTCGTTGCCCATAATGCGTCCTTTGATACGGGCTTTATCCGTACGAATGCGGAGCGGCAGGGGATTCTCTTTGACTATACGGTCATCGATACGGTCGGACTTGCAAGAGCACTTTTGCCGGCGCTTGGCCGCTTTAAGCTGGACGTGGTAGCGAGGGAGCTCGGGGTATCGTTGGAAAATCATCACCGTGCCGTAGACGATGCAAAGGCAACGGCAGATATTTTTGTTAAGTTCCTTTCCATGCTAAAGGAACGGGGTGCAGATACGCTTGATAAAGTCAATGACATCTGTAAGCCGACGCCGGAAATGATTAAGAAGATGCCGACCTACCATGCCATTATTCTCTGTCAGAACGAGGCAGGGCGGGTCAATCTGTACCGTCTGGTTTCCCTGTCCCATATCGATTACTTTGCAAGAAGGCCGCGCATTCCGAAAAGCCTGTTTTTAGAAAACAGGGACGGGCTGCTGATTGGCTCCGCGTGTGAGGCGGGAGAGCTGTACCAGGCGATTTTAAGGGAATCCCCGCAGGATGAAATCGAGAGACTTTGTGAGTTTTATGATTACTATGAAATCCAGCCGCTTGGCAACAACCAGTTTATGATTGCAGATGAGAAGCACGAAAACATTAAGTCGGATGAGGATTTGATTGCCATCAATAAAAAAATCATTGCGCTCGGGGAGCAGTATCACAAGCCGGTGGCGGCCACCTGCGACGTGCATTTCTTAAATCCGGAGGACGAGGTGTACCGGCGGATTATTATGTCCTGTAAGGGCTTTGCGGACGCGGACAATCAGGCGCCGCTGTATTTCCGTACTACGGAGGAGATGCTTGCGGAGTTTTCCTATCTCGGGGAGGAAAAGGCAAAAGAAGTCGTATTGGACAATCCGGAACGGATTGCGGCAATGATTGAGCGGGTGTCGCCGGTTCATCCGGACAAGTGTCCGCCGGTCATTGAGGATTCGGACAAGACCCTTCGTAAGATTTGTTACGATAAGGCGCATTCCATGTACGGCGAGCCGCTTCCGGAGATTGTGGAGAGCCGTCTGGAGCATGAGCTTAACTCTATTATCAAGAACGGCTTTGCGGTGATGTATATTATTGCGCAAAAGCTTGTCTGGAAGTCAAACGAGGACGGGTATCTGGTAGGCTCCAGAGGCTCGGTCGGTTCCTCCTTTGTTGCCACAATGTCCGGAATTACCGAGGTCAATCCGCTTCCGGCACATTATTACTGCACCGGCTGCTTTTTCTCAGACTTTGATTCCGAGGAGGTGCTGGAATGCCAGCGAAACGGTCTCTCGGGCTGTGATATGCCGGACCGCGTCTGCCCGAAGTGCGGCAGGCCGTTAGTGAAAGACGGACACGACATCCCGTTTGAAACCTTCTTAGGGTTTTACGGGGATAAGGAGCCGGATATCGATTTAAACTTCTCCGGGGAATATCAGGCAAAGGCACACGACTATACCGAGGTTATTTTCGGGAAGGGGCAGACGTTCCGGGCAGGAACCATTGCAACCCTTGCGGAAAAAACGGCGTACGGTTATGTATTGAAATACAATGAGGAGCACGGAATCACGATGCGGAAGGCGGAGATAGAACGGATTTCCTCCGGCTGCGTCGGCGTAAGACGTTCCACCGGCCAGCATCCGGGCGGTATTATCGTACTGCCAATCGGGCATGAGATTTATAAGTTTACGCCGGTACAGCGCCCGGCAAACGACATGACGACCAAGACGGTAACGACCCATTTTGACTATCATTCCATCGATCACAACCTGCTCAAGCTGGACATTCTTGGACACGATGACCCGACGATGATACGGCGTCTGGAGGACCTGACCGGAATCGATGTAAAGACGATACCGTTAGATGATAAGAAGGTAGTTTCCCTGTTTTCCTCGACCGAGGCGTTAGGAATCAAGCCGGAAGATATCGGCGGGTGCGACCTTGGGTCGCTCGGGCTTCCGGAGCTCGGAACCGATTTTGTTATGCAGATGTTACGTGACACTAAGCCGAAGAACTTTACGGATATGATAAGAATCTCCGGGCTTTCCCACGGTACGGACGTGTGGTCGAATAATACGCAGGTACTCATCCAGGAGGGAAAGTGTACGCTTTCCAATGCGATTTGTACCAGAGACGACATTATGACCTTTCTGATTTACCAGGGGATTGAAAACGGTCTTGCCTTTAAAATCATGGAAAGCGTGCGGAAAGGAAAGGGTCTGACGCCGGAGATGGAAGATGCCATGATAGAAAAGGGGATTCCGGACTGGTATATCTGGTCCTGCAAACAGATTAAGTACATGTTCCCGAAAGCACATGCCTGTGCATACGTTATGATGGCGTTCCGGGTTGGTTACTTTAAGATTTATTATCCGCTTGCCTACTATGCGGCGTTTTTTGGTATCCGTGCCAAGGCGTTTAACTATGAAATGATGTGTCTTGGCCGGGAGGTATTAGAGCGTAATATGAAGGAGATAAAGCGGAAGATAGAGACAAAGACCGCTACCCAGAAGGACGAAGACACCTACGGCAATATGAAGCTTGTGCAGGAGATGTACGCCAGAGGAATTAAATTTACCCCGATTGATATTTTTCAGGTAAAGGCGCACGCATTCCAGATTATTGACGGAAAGCTGATGGCGTCCTTGGACAGCATTGAAGGCGTCGGGGAAAAGGCGGCAGAGCAGATTGAGGAGGCAGCAAAGGACGGACCTTTTCTTTCAAGAGACGATTTCCGGACGCGGTGTAAGGTCAGCCAGACGATTACAGACCAGATGGGGGACTTAGGACTGCTCGGGGATATTCCGGAATCTAACCAGATGTCGCTGATGGACCTGTTTTCCATGTAGGGACAAAAGTCGGAAAGCGCTAGAAGAAAGCCGGGAAAGTATTTTGCTGCCGAAGGATTTCTTTGGAAACAGGGAAGCTACGGGAATTTTAAATTGTAATTACAATTTAAGCTAATGTCGGACTTCAAGGAAAATTAAAAAATAGCTTGCAATTTAGGGATACGTGTTGTATAATCGTTTTTGCAAGTTACGGCTCGTTGGTCAAGCGGTTAAGACGTCGCCCTCTCACGGCGAAAACAGCGGTTCGATTCCGCTACGAGCTGCTCACCATCCGGTGACAGTAAAAAAGAAGAATAATTTGTATGGCTCGTTGGTCAAGCGGTCAAGACGTCGCCCTCTCACGGCGAAAACAGCGGTTCGATTCC